>JAFRJG010000010.1 GCA_017432365.1 Candidatus Saccharimonadota bacterium | reverse complement strand
TTGTTTTTTTTAACTTTTTGACCTTTTTGTTTTTAATGTTACCCCCCCCCCCCCCCCGAGTTTGTCAATATGAAAATGCTTACAGTACTTATAATGCTGCTTTTATATAATCGTCCAAGAGTCCGGCGAGACACGTCAGACCGCAAGAGGCTTTACACATTTTTCGAAGGAGTATGCGAGGCGAGGTAGCGCGAGAGGGCGGATTGCCAAGTTGGGAGGGGAGTGAAGCCGTTTTGGGTAAGTTTTGATTTGTCGAGGCGAGAGTTCTTGGGGCGCTTGGCGACGGATTGACCGGCGATAGCTTCGTATTCGGCGGTTGAGACGGGGACGACCTTTGAATTGATTTGAGCCTGGTTGAAGATTTCTTTTGTGAAGTCCGCCCAGGAGATATAGCCACCTTCGTTTGTGGCGTGATAAAAGCCGTATTTCTCGGTCTCGAGCATGTCGATGAGGAGTCGAGCGAGGTCGGGGCAGTAGGTTGGGGTGCCGATTTGGTCATTGACAACCTTGACTTCGTCATGAGTTTTTCCGACGCGGAGCATGGTGTCGACAAAGTTTTTCCCGTTTTCTCCGAAGACCCAGGCGATACGAACGATGAAGAACTTTTCCACGCAGTTTTCCACAGCCCGTTCCCCACCGAGCTTGGTTTCTCCGTAGAAGTTAAGCGGGGCAAAACTTTTATCGTCGGGCGTCCAGGGAGCGGTTCCCTCCCCTGAAAAAACATAATCCGTGGAAATGTAAATCATTTTAGCGTTGAGAGATTTAGCCATCTGAGCGAGGTTTGCAGTCCCCTCGACGTTGACTTTTTCCACAAGGGGTCGATTCTCGGGAGCTTCTGCGCCGTCAACGTTGGTCCAAGCGGCACAATGGATGATAGCGTCGGGTTTTATCGAGTTCAGAGTTTTTTCTACCGCTTCCCTGTCCGTAATATCGAGGGCGACGGTCGGGAATTCAGTGCTTTTACCGGAGCGGTCAGCACCGAGAGCTTCAATTCCTCGTTTCTGAAGTTCGAGCATGACGTCATGACCAAGCTGTCCAGAGACGCCGGTGACGAAAACTTTCATCTAGATTTTTCCTCCGTACATTTTTTCGTAATAGTTCTGATAATTACCAGAGAGAATCTCGCGCCACCAGTCTTCGTGGGAGAGGTACCAGTCAATCGTTGTTTCGATACCGTCCTTGAACTTGGTTTCTGGAGACCAACCGAGAGTGTCGTGGATTTTAGTCGGGTCGATAGCATAACGACGGTCGTGACCTTTTCTATCTTCGACAAAGGTGATGAGGCTTTCCGGTTTATTGAGTTTTTGGAGAATGAGTTTAACGATGTCGAGATTGGACATTTCGTTATGGCCGCCGACGTTATAGACTTCGCCGAGGCGGTCGTCGTGAATGATGAGGTCGATAGCTTTACAGTGGTCTTCGACGTAGAGCCAGTCGCGGACATTTTTCCCGTCGCCATAAACCGGGAGAGGCTCGTCAGCAAGAGCGTGAGTAATCATCAGAGGAATCAGTTTCTCCGGAAAATGGAAGGGACCGTAGTTGTTCGAGCAGCGAGAGATGGTCGCGGGGAAGTTAAAAGTGCGACAATAAGCGAGGACGAGGAGGTCGGCGCCGGCTTTCGAGGCGGAATATGGAGAGGAAGCGTGGATTGGAGTGTTTTCAGTAAAGAAGAGGTCGGGACGGTCGAGCGGAAGGTCGCCATAGACTTCGTCGGTCGAGACTTGATGAAAACGAGGAATCTCGAGTTCTCGGCAGATGTCCATGAGGTTTTGAGTTCCCTTGATATTTGTGTCAACAAAAATACCTGGGGTTGTTATTGAGCGGTCGACGTGGGACTCGGCAGCGAAGTTAATGACGATATCGGGCTTTATTTCTTCGAACAGGTTTTTAACGCCGGCATAGTCGCAGATGTTGAGTTTTTCGAAACGGAAGTTCGGGTTTTTCAAGGCTTCTTTCAAAGTCGAGAGGTTCCCGGCATAAGTCAGGGCGTCAACACAGACGACACAATAGTCGGGATATTTTTTCAAAATATAATAAACGAAATTGGAACCGATAAAACCGGCACCTCCGGTGATGACGAGAGTTTTCGACATGTTATTTTTCTCCTTCTAAAGCAAACGTGATTTTTGAATCTTTTAGCGAGGGGTGCAGTTTGTCTTTTTCGCTTAAAATGTAGTCGCAATCGAGTTTTGGCCAGGCGATATTGACGTCGGGGTCATCGAATTTGAGACCGCCTTCGTCTTCGGGGTGGTAAAATTCGTCACATTTATAAGCAAACTCGGCAGAGTCGGAGACGACGAGAAAGCCATGGGCAAAGCCACGAGGAATAAGGAGCTGTTTTTTATTCTCTGCCGAGAGGAGGACGCCGACATACTGGCCGTAAGTTTTCGAATCTTTCCGGAGGTCAACGGCAACGTCAAAGACTTCCCCCTTCAAGACGCGAACGAGCTTCGCCTGGGGGTGAGACTTTTGGAAATGGAGACCACGAAGGACGCCTTGTTTACTTGAGGACTGATTATCTTGAACAAAAGTATAGTGAAGACCTTGTTGCTGGAAATCCTGGTCGGAGAAAGTTTCCATGAAATATCCCCGGTCGTCGCCGAACACTTTCGGGGTGATGATATAGACGTCTTTGATTTTGGTCGGTTCGAATGTAAGCATGCTAGTCCTTTAATTTTCCTTCGGCAACGTTTTTCAAGTGGGCGCCGTAGCTGGACTTGCCATATTTTTCTGCCGAGGCGAGCAGTTCCTCTTTAGAAATCCAGCTGTTTTTATAGGCGATTTCTTCGGGGGCGGAGATTTCGATTCCCTGGCGTTTTTGGATGACACGGACAAAATCGGAGGCGTCGGCGAGAGAGTCCATGGTTCCAGTATCAAGCCAGGCGAAGCCACGACCGAGAACCTGGACATCGAGAGTTTTTTCGGTTAGATAAAATTCGTTGAGAGTTGTAATTTCCAGTTCGCCGCGAGCGGAGGGCTGGACGTGCTTCGCTTTTTCCGAGACGCCGGCGGGGTAGAAATAGAGGCCGGTGACGGCGTAGTTCGACTTCGGAGAAGCCGGTTTTTCTTCGATAGAGAGAGCGTGCCAGTTTTTATCAAATTCAACCACGCCGAAACGCTCGGGGTCGTTAACATAATAACCGAAAATCGTAGCGCGAAAATTGTCTTCGGCGTTTTTTACGGCGTTCTTGAGAGCGGCCGTAAAGCCGTCGCCATAGAAGATGTTGTCGCCGAGAACCATGGCGCAGCTGTCGTTGCCAATAAACTCTTCGCCGAGAAGGAAGGCCTGCGCGAGACCATCGGGAGAGGGTTGGACTTTATACGAGAGGCTGAGTCCGAATTTTTTCCCGTCACCAAGGAGACGTTCGAAGTTCGGGAGGTCGGTCGGGGTTGAAATAATAAGAATTTCTCGAATCCCAGCAAGCATGAGAGTCGAGAGAGGGTAATATATCATCGGTTTGTCATAAACCGGAAGCATCTGCTTCGAGGTCGCGAGAGTTAGAGGATAAAGGCGGGTTCCGGAACCGCCAGCGAGAATAATACCTTTCATATATGGAGCTCCTTTGGAGGTATTATAACATGAAAAACCGCTATACTCGAGAAGGAGGAATTACTTATAGGTGTCGTACGACTTGACGTAAACTTTCATGATGAGCTTCGCAATCCAGCTAGGCCAAATTTTATTAAACATAATCAAATCTTCTTTTTGGCGTTGATTGTTTAAAATAAATTTTTTCGTCGTGGCGTCATCATGAATGCGGTATTTAACTAACTTGCGAGGAATATATAGACTAATTCCCTTTTGACGAGCAATCTTAAGAAAGGTATCCCAGTCGAGACCAAATTTAAGTTCTGAGGTAAAAACTGAGTCCCCGAGTAGCAGTTTATTATACGTGACAGATGGACAGTTAATGGTATTGCCAAACGCGAGCGACATAACCTTAAAAAACCTGAATTGGGCGAAGAACTTCGATTTTGTAAAAACTTTAAGGACTCGTTTAATTTTACTGTTACTATCTTGAGCGTCGACGCCATTTTTGTATGGGATATAATCTGTATTATATAAAAGAATTTGTTTGTCGTAGTTGTTGAGAATGGATTGCAAATATTCGGGTTCGTAGATGTCGTCTTGATGCGCGATAGTCACCAGTTCGGTGTCGGCTTGGTTATAGGCAAAGTTCCAGTCGGTCTGAATGTCCGATTTTCCACGACGAACATAGTAAGGGAGATGGTATTTTTTAGCAAGGGATTGGATATGTCGATTAGGGGTAGAGGTGGCGATGACGCATTTAGCCGGAACGGTCTGGCTTAGTAGTGATTTAATGCACTCTTCAAGATACTGCGACTCTTTATACGCGCAGATGACAAAAGTATGGGTTGGGGAGGTTCGAGACATATGAGCTTAGTTGATTAATGATTTTTCGATAATATAGCGGGGGCGACGTTTGGTTTCGCTATAGATTTTGCCGATATATTCGCCAATAATGCCAATACAGAGGATTTGGAAGCCGCCGAAGAAGCATACGAGAGCGACAGTCGTAGTCCATCCGGCGACGTTACCGTTGACAAAATGCCCAATGATTACATAAATTAGAAAGATAAAACTAGCGAGAGAGATAAGCGAGCCAAGAATAGTGATAATTCTCAAGGGGCGTACGCTAAATGACAAGATTCCTTCAAGAGCGAAATTAAGCATTTTTTTCAGGGGATATTTGCTCTCACCAGCAAATCTAGTCTGACGTTCATACTTGACAACAGCGGTACGGAGACCAATTTGCGGGATAATGCCACGCAAAAACAGGTTAACTTCTCCATATCTCGCCAATTCTTCTATCGCGCGCTTGCTCATTAGACGATAATCGGCGTGATTATAAACAATATCAACACCGAGCCATTTCATGAATGTGTAAAAAAGCTGTGCCGTATTACGCTTGAAGAAACTGTCTTTTTTTCTAGAAGACCTAACGCCGTAAACAATCTCGGAACCGTTTTGATATTCTTTAATAAATTGATTGAGGACTTCGATATCATCTTGCAAATCGGCATCCATGGAAATCGCAATATCGGCGCAATCCTTAGCAGTCATAAGCCCGGCAAGAAGGGCGTTTTGATGTCCGCGATTTTTAGCTAATTTAAGACCCGCAACGCGTTTATATTCCTTGTGTAAACTTTCAATAGAAGACCAAGTATTGTCCGTGGAGCCATCGTCAATATATAAGATTTTACTTTTGGACGAAATTAGGTTTGTTTTGGTCATTTGGTCAAGTTTGACAGTCAATCTGCGTGTAGTTTCGGGCAATACGGCATCCTCGTTATAGCACGGGATGACGAGATACAGAATCTTTTCTTTCTTCATGGTAGGCTCCTAGCTCATTCTATAAAAGTTGATAACTTCGCTGTTAAACATCTTATAGGAATAAACTAGCTCATAAGTCGAAACGTCGTTATAACGATAGACCGGATTAGACATGTTGTAAATAATTTTGCCCTGTTTGAAATATTTTTCGTATGTGTCATCAGTGACAAGGACTATGCGTTGACTGAGGCTAGAGTTGATATAAGTTTTCATATCACTCAGCACAACTTCACCGAAACCGCTACCATAAAGATAAAGTAGCTTATCTTCATTTTCTTCGAGTTGACCAGAAGCGATAAATTTTTTTAGTGCTTCCTGAGAGGAAACGTTGTAATAATCTAGCTCGTAAACACCAGCGAGGTTTTTGGTTCCGAGGAGCAGATTGTAATAAGCGGTGTTTGCCATGCTGTACTTAAAAATGCAAAAGATATCGCCGAAGAGAGTCAGACTGATGAGGAATATGAGTCCTAGGCTAACTTGTTTCGGATGAGGAAGTTTATATTCTTTCAATCTAAAGACTGCGTAGCTGCCGATAATGAGCATGAGTGAATATAAAAAGTAGAAATGACGCCAACCATTATAGAGATTAGGATTAGACAGAATCGCAAACAAAAATGGAACTATAAACATCGTGAGGACTAACAGAAAAACGAAGTTATTAAACTCAAGTTTCTTCATCCTCAGACTTTTAACGAGGTCGACGACAATTAGGACGCTGGAAGCAACAAAGAGAATTGAGAGAAGCATAGGAAGAGTCACAACAATAAGTTTTGGGATGTAGTACCAAGGGAGCGGGTTCTCACTGTGACGATGAATTACCCCCTCAAACACGACGGCGGTGTTAACGTCGAAATTAACCGCGTTGCCTAGACAGTACTGAATATACTCAACGAGAGCAAAACCGTTACCCCAGATAGCAGGGGTTAGGAACAGGTACCAACCGAAGACTGCCACGGCGGCCGTAAAACCACACAAAAAATGACGCTTCGTCCATGCTTTTTGAATCGTGAGATGGATGATATAACCAAGCCCTATGACGCCTACGAAAAATAGCCCAAGGATTTTAATATTACAAACAAAACCACCGAAGAACGCGAATAATAATGCCCAGCTAAAACGCCTCTCTTTAATGAATCTAATCCCGAAGTAAATCATTGCGACGAGAAGAGCCATGAAGACAATGTCTTTGTTATTATGAAGACTATCAACAAACATGCGTGGCGTAAGATAATAAAGTGCTGTGAGAAGTAGTGAGAGTTTTTTATTTTTGAATAGATAGCGTGTTAGGAGATAAAAGAAGATAACGCCAAGGAAGGCAAGACAGTAGGTGTAAAAATGCCAGAGAACGGATGTAATATGCGGATATTTACCTTTGAGGATTAGTATTGGCGTGAAGAGATAATAGGGCGCAATTCCGTGGTCGCGATTTGGGTCGACACTGATGGCAAGGATTTGTTTGTCATGAATTGCGCTCGCAACTTCGTCGATATGAAAAGCTTCGGCATAATCTTTGATGTTCGACAAGAGAATATTCTGTTCAGTATTCTCATCGAAATTACCATTGACTCGAGGGATAAAATGTAAGCCGAAACAGAATAAAATCAAAAAGAAGAGGAGCGTGAGAAGCTTGCCGCGATGTTTCTGGAAGAAATTGAGTTCTTGTTTTTTCATACTAGTTATTCATGATTATAACATAACGAATCTTAGAGATTTTGCGCGAAGAACATAGTGATTGCGATAAGGTTCAAGGCGAGCGAATAGCAGGCGATAGTGTTTAACGTAACTATCGAGCGTTGCTTCGAAGAGGACTTGGAATGCGTAGGAATAATGGCGAGCGGAACAAGTAAAAGGATGGGTATAAAATAACGTCCTTGAACCCCGTCGACATACGGGAGTCCGACGGGACTCCACTGAATATAGATACTGGTAAAGATTAGAAGACTGATTAAGCAGAACGTTGCACCAAAGAGAATGCGTTCAAATGGTTTTATCTTGAGATTTTCATCACGCTGGGCAAATAAGACGATAAAAAGACCGTACGAGATAAAGAAGAAGATGGCAGGAAGATTAAAGGTAAATGAGCCGAGATTCATGCCGAGGAGCGAAGAGAAATAGAATTCGCCCATGACATTCAGGCTATTGAACAAGACCATCAGATAGCGGAGTGGATTATGGAGGATGCCAGAAAGTTGAGCAGCGGAATCGACGCCTGGATTAAACTCGCGCAAAAATTGAGACGAAGTAGCAAGCCAGCTGAGATTGAGAACGAGTAGCAGAATGATAAGTGCGGAGGCGTGAATCCATTTGGTGCGTTTTGACCCAAAACGCGTTTCGGGGATGAGAAGATATAAGATAACGATAGGGAGATAGACAATCTTGCAGTATCCAACGAGGATAGCCATAACATAAAGAAGGACAATTTCTAAGGACTTTAACCGAGTTTTACGAACGTAGGTCAAGTGGCAGACGTAAGATGTGAGAAAAAGCCCTAGCCCGATTGCGAGAGCATCTGGGGCAAGCGATGTGGCTTCTTGCAGAGTAACTGGTAATAATAGAAGAAAAACAATGATGGTTTTATACTTAGGGGCGAGTTTAATGGCGAAATAGCCGAGAATCAACCAAACGATAAAGTCCGCAATTTCAGCAAAGTATGCTATAAGTTCAAGTGATGCTCCAAAGGTTTTCCCAAGCAAAATACCAAGAATCTGAGGCAAATAGCAAAGCCAGTGATAGAGAGAGGTATTATTAAAAGCTGCGTAATCGGTTTCGGTGGGAATCGATTCGGAAAGTTTTGAGATAACCGTAGAGTAAGTCCCCGGTTCGGGAGACAGAACTAAAGAATCCTGAAAACCGGCAGGTAGTTGAGCGCCAGCATGCCTTGTATCGTCATAAACTTCTGATACGAAATGTCCCTCCGTGATGGCATAAGCGCGTTTAAAGTGGGAGATTTCGTCAGGCGACTCTCCCGGAGGAAGAAAGATGATGAAAAAAATGCCAAGAGGGATTGCAAATAGAAGGAACAATTTTTCGATGGGGGTTTGACGTTTACGAAGATAGAAAAAAACCCAGAGGAAACCAAGATAACAGGTAAGAATAATTGGAACAACAATTAGAGAGTGACCAACCGAGTTAACGGAAAGCGTATGTCGCACCGAGAGGGTTAGCAAAAGACCACAGACGACAATCAGATAAAGTTTAGGGTTTTTCAGTAGAGGTGATAGTTTGGAGGCTATATGTTTCACAAGGTTATTTTACCATGCTTCACTTATTCTCTAAAGAGGGCTTGGATTTGGGCGATTTCTTGGGCGTGGGTGGCGGACTTGAGACGATTCGAGCGGGCGGTAGCGGAGTTTTGGTGGATGCGGAAGAAGTTGAGAGATTGATGAGAGTAGGCGAGTTTTCCGTGAGTTAGGACTTGAAGATAGAAATACCAGTCGCCGACTTGAGTAAATTGTTTAGCATCTTTGAGATATTTGACGAAGGGGATTTTCGGGTCGTTTTTAAAGACGGCGGCGGAGACGTTCGGAATAGTACAGCGGCGAGAGAGGTAGGTACTAATTTCTTGTTGACCGTCAACGAGAAAATCGGTTGCCCAGTGTCTGGTTTTTTCTTTGTCCACGGAGTGGCACATGAAATCGTAGAGGAAAGTATGCCCGTTTGAGTTGATGGCGACGGAGTTGGAATAAGCGAGGACGAGCTTTGGGTCTTGGTCAAACTTCTCCATGAGAATAGCGAGGAAGTTGTTATCGGAGAGGTCGTCAGCTTCGGCGAGCCAGACATAGTCGCCCTTCGCCTCCTCGAAACCCTTTTGCCATTGACTGATAGATTTTCCGGAATTTTTACGGTTGGGGAGGAAGCGGATATTTATATCATGGGACGAATTTTTTTGTTCCGAGATTATGTGGTTGATGATATCTTTGCTGTTATCAGTTGAAGCGTCATCAAGAATGATGAGTTCAAAAATCGGATAGGTTTGGTTCAGGATTGAGTCGATACGAGTTTCAAGATAACGACCGTAGTTATAGTTCGGGACGACGACCGAGACTCTTTTTGGGTGTTCGGGGATTTTGGGGAGTTGAGCGGGGGGAGCGAGATGACGGAGGCGACGCGAGAAAGGGCGAGTGATGGCGGTATAGAGAGCAGGGAGGAGGCAGGAGGACTTTAGGCGACGTACGAGACTAGATTTTAGAGAGTTCGGCATAGGCCTTGATGATTTCCTTCTGGAGCTTTGGTCCGTAATAGTTTTCGAGACAGTAGGCTTTTGCGGCGAGAGCGATTTTCTGATTTTCCCGAGGGTGTCGGTAGAGATATTCGAGCTTATCGAACCATTCACCGGGGCGAGCGAGGAAACCGGTCGTTCCGTCCTGGATGGCGTGTTTGTAGGCAAAAGTCGGGGAGGCAATAGTCGTAGTTTCCGTAATTGCCGCTTCGAAGAACTTGAGTTCGGATTTACAGTTAGTAAAATCGTTTTCGACAAGAGGCGCAAGATTAACATCGACAGCGGCGATTTTCGTTTGGAGCTTGAGATAATCCACGGGAAGTTCAAAAGAGATACGACCGGCGTCGAGGAGAGCTTTAGCACGAGGCGAGAAATCCATGTAGCCGACGATTTTCAATTCGGCGTCTTGGTGAGTTTCGAGGAAGCGAAGCAACTCCGGTTCAATCAGACGGAAGTCTTTAGCGTGGGTCGGGGAGCCGGAAAAATATCCGAGACGGAAACCGACATGAGGCTTTTGGGTCTTGAGAGCTTTTTCTGAGGTTTTGATTTGAGCTTGATTGAGAGAGTTAGGGATAACGGCGACGGGCTTATCAAAGCTACGTTTGAGTTTTTCTGCGAGAAAGGAATTAGTTGTCAGAAAGCCGTCGACGCGACGAGCAATATTGCGAATACCCCAGATATAACCGAGCCAATAGAGAACGTTTTTACTGTTAGTCGAAGACATGAGGAGGGGGAGGTCGCGACAGTCGAAGATTAAGTCGTCGAGGTCGAAGACAACTTTAATTCCTCGACTCTGAGCAGTTTCGATTAGCGTCGGGATTTCTTGAGTTTTAGCGGTTTGGCGCACGATAATAAGAAGGTCGAATCCGGGAAGGCGTCGAGAGAGTTCGGCAAGATCTTGTTTCGTGAAGGAGGAGATTTGATAGTGGCGACTGTCTTGGCAAGCCGCGATGGGGTTTTGAACACGATAGCGAAACTGAGCAGATGATTGGTTTTCGGAAAGATATGCGATATGTTGAAGTTTACGATTCATAGAGTTTGAGGATTTGGTCTTCGAGTTTTTCCCAGGCGCGAGATTCGGCGGTTTCTCGACCATGTTTCGAGAGGGATTGTTGGAGAGTTCGATCAGAAATTAATTCGTGGATTTTTGCAACAGCATCATCGATATTTCCCTGTTCATAGAGGAGGCAGTTTTCACGGTCTTTGAGATATTCGGCGTTACCGGCATTCGGAGCAACAATAGCGAAGCCGCCGGTCGCCATCATTTCGAGAGGAGGATAAGAGAAGCTCTCGAGAAGACTTGATTTTAATAAAATGTCGTGCTTAGCATAGAGTTGACCGACTTCAGCATGCGGAATGCGGTGATAGAAATGGTCAACATGATACCAGGATTTCGGTTCGCCTTGATATGAAAGGTAGGAAATTTCAAAGCGATTTTTATCGAGGCATTCAACGATTCTAAAGCTCTCGTCAACGTTCTTATAATGGTCAATTGAATTACCTTCAATAAGGATTTTGATTTTCTTGCCGAGCTTGCGTTCTTTAAACGGGAAGAGGGGAAGATTAAGACCGTTAGGGGCGAATTTAGCGATTTGGTCGAAGTCTTGCTTGAGCCATGCCTTACACCACTTGGAAATGGTGAGATATTGTAGGGCACCTGGGGAGCAATAGGTAGCGTTAGCTTCAAGACGAGCGGGATGTCCGGGTTCGGCGAAACCAGTTTCAAAATTTTGAACGAGGTAGAAGCGATGATTAACGCTAGGGTAAGAATTGATAAAATTGGTTGTAGTCCAGAGCGTGGCAACTAGGGCGTGAAAACGAGTATTAATATCGTAGCTAACACTGGAGATGACATTAAGTTCCCCATCTGAGTTTTGGATATTTTCAGATGGCTTAGCCATACTGATAATCGAGACATCGTATCCGTGTTCGCGCAAAATATGACTATGCTTCAGAACAACATTAACTCCGCCAGAAATATTGGTTGTAGGCAGAACGAAGCCGATATTCCGAGAAAGGTGCGCTGCAATGTAAGATGATAGACCTTTACCAGAACGAGTGGTGAGGTATTGTTGACTGGCGACCGCAAAGGCGTTGTCGACGATTGTAGTAACACGATTTGGATTATTAATAACGAACTCGAGCTTTTCTAACCATTCTTCGGGGGAGTCAGCGAGTAAACCGGTTTTTTTGTCTTGAACAACATCGGCAAAAGCACCAAAGTTGGAGGCGATAGTGATGGTCTTAACTAGGGCGGCCTCAGTCCATTTGTTTTCTGATTTTGCTTCATTAAAAATGGATTTTTCGAGCGGCGCGAGATTAACATCGAGCTCAGCGATGATTTGAGGGAGTTTATGCCAATCTGTAAATTTTTTTCTGATGATTCGGTTTTCAAAAGCTTTGAACTCTGGCGGTAAATCTAGATAGCCCATAATCTCAAGATAAGCATTATCGTGCCGTTCAAGAAATTGAAGAATAGCGGGCTTAATAAGCTCAAAATCAGGATTATGAGTAATACTGCCCGAAAGATAACCGATAATAAACTTGTTGGTTTTGAAGAGCTGAGACCGGTTAGCTTCAAGTGAAAGTTTAAACATTTCCTCACTAGCAACGTTACGATTGACGAAGACCTCTTTTTGATAGTTACACGAAAGCTCTCTGGCGAGTACTGGAGTAGACGTAATAAGACAATCGCATAGTTGAAGGGTTTGTTCCATGCGATAAACGCCGTCGTCGTATTGGGACTTGTCGGCTTGATTCATAGAGGCAACGAACGGTATTTGGTCGGTATATTTACGGTTGATAACAAGATCATCTATATCGAAAAAGCAGGTCTTGTTGAAATAATGTGCGCGTTCAATAAAAGACCTGACTTCGTTGGTAATAGGACAACGAAAAAAAACGAAGGCGCGATAGAATTTCAGTTGAGACAAATCGAGAGCCTCATAGAAGACTTTATCGACCGTCCAACCTCGCGACTTAAGCTGTTCGATTTGATGGTCTACGCGGTAGCGTTCAGGATGAGGAAGCGTACAACCGTTGATGAACAAGATATCTTTAGCCTCTGCACGCTTGCGCTGGATGGTTTTAGAGATAGTATAGTTTTTTGTCTTACGGAGGAGAGATTGAACTCCTTCATTTTTCAGCGTCCAAGCCGTTTTTTTAATTAAATCTGCTGGCGTATTCTTTGGCTTGGTCATATCTAGATTATTTTAACATATTTCTTTAGTCAAACATAGCAAAAGGCGCTATAATGATTGAGAGATGAAGATTGCGATTGTAGGCGCAGGATATGTAGGGTTTTCCTTGGCTGTGCTTTTGAGTGGAGAGCATGAAGTTATGGCGTTTGATGTTGTACCCGACAAAGTTGATTTGATAAATAAGCGTATTTCGCCAATTCAAGATGACTTGATTGAAAGATGGTTGACGGAGAAACAATTAAGATTACACGCCACTACAAAGTGTGCAGAGGCGTTCAGAGATGCCGAATATATTATTGTCAGTACGCCAACGAATTACGATGACCAGACAAATCGGTTTGATACGACTAGCGTAGAGCAGACAATAGCAAAAGCATCAGAATTGAATCCCACAGCAACCATAGTGATAAAATCTACGGTACCGGTGGGGTTTACGGAAAAAATGCAAGCGAAATACGTGGGGGTAAAAATTATTTTCTCCCCGGAATTTTTACGAGAAGGAAAAGCATTATACGACAACTTGTATCCCTCCAGGATTATTGTTGGTGAAAAAAATGAAGAGGCGAAAAGGTTTGGGAAATTGTTACAGAATGTTGCGCAAAATAAGCCGAAGGTGCTCTATATGTCGTCCACAGAAGCGGAAGCCGTCAAGCTCTTTGCGAATACATATCTAGCGTTAAGAATTGCGTATTTTAATGAGCTTGATACTTATGCGGAATTAAAAAACTTAGACACGATGAGCATCATCGAGGGGATTTCTTTAGACCCGAGAATTGGAGATTACTACAATAATCCTTCGTTTGGGTATGGCGGATATTGTTTGCCGAAAGATACAAAACAATTGTTGGCAAATTTCGTCAATGTGCCGCAAGATTTGATTGGCGCGATAGTCAAAGCAAACCAGACTAGAAAACATCATATTGTTGAGATGATACAAAAAAAGAAACCTCGTACCGTAGGGGTTTATAGGCTCACAATGAAATCCGCTTCGGATAATTTTCGGTCAAGCGCAATACAAGATATAATTCAGGAACTAAAAAAAGATTGCGCAGAAATCATTATTTATGAACCGACCTTATCGATTGAGACGTTTCTTGATTGTAAAGTCGAAAACGATTTGGGATTATTTTGTCAGCAAAGTGATGTAATTATTGCAAATAGGGTAGATAAAAAATTATTAGACCACAAGAAAAAACTCTACACTAGGGATTTATTCGAAAGGGATTAGATGAGAAAAATTTGTGTTTATACATGTATAACGGGAGAGTACGATAAATTAAATGAGATTAAAAAGCCAGAAAAAGGCGTTGATTATGTTTGTTTTACAAATAATGTAAAGCTAAAATCGAAAACTTGGAAAGTTATTCAAATACACGAACTAGAGCTGAGCAATCGTTTATTGGCGAGAAAAATAAAAATTTTAGGGCATCCGACAATTAATAAAAAATATGAGGTGTTTGTCTGGACTGATGCAGATGTGATCTGGGAGAGAGCTTTTGAGGATTTTGTCGAGTTTTTGGGGGAAAAGGATTTTGCGGTCTTTATGCATCATTCGCGTATACAAATCTATGAAGAAGCAGTTGCTTGTTTAGAGAACCGAAAAGATACAATTCAGAATATTCAAAAGGTATTGAAGTTTTATAAAAAGATTGGATATCCAGATAATAACGGCTTATTTGAATCGACAGTTTTTGTTAGGAAAAATACTGCCGAGGTCTTAAAAATGCTCAAAGAATGGTATAAGATAGTGGCTCAATATACGGAGCGAGACCAACTCAGTCTACCCTACGCAATATGGAAGACCGGTTTAGAAATCTCCCCGATTAAGCTGAATGTTTGGGATAATGATTGGTTTAAAACAGTGAGACATACCATCAAAAGTTCAGCTTCCGACTGTCATATATATTATGGTAATCGACGAGAGGAAGATTTTAATTTTGAACATTACCATGTCAAACAATATGCCCGACCAGAATGCTATGAGATAGAAGATATTATACCAATTACTACCAAACGTATAGAGATTAATCCAACAAATTTGGCGGGGACATTAGTGACGAAAATTAATATCGCCCCGAAACCAAACAAGATTGAGTCGTACGGAGCTATTGCGTATAAGGATAAGCTAGCTTTTTGTTCAAGTTGTAATGTTATTGTACTCAATGGGAAGTTTCAGCAAGGTGATAAGTTATCTATTAAATTAAGCATGCGTCCTATGGCGGGAGAAGATGTGGTTGAGTTTAGTGAGAATGCTTGGTTACAAAATGCTAAGTTAATAAACGAGAATTTTATCCTAAAAGAGCAGAAGAAGACACTAGAGACGACTTTGCAGGAGATATATCAAAGTAAAAGTTGGAAATTAATTCGGAAGATTCGCGAATTACTTCTGAATTAATTTAATTTCTAGTGCTTCAAGGCGTTTAGACTTACCGGTTGTACCGGCGATTTCCCCGTTCTTGACCCAGTCCATCCAGCCGATATCTTGGACGTGAGCGCGGTAATAGATGTCGTAGGTAGAGGAGAGTTCATCGTTGAGTTTGAGTTGGATAGCTTCAATGCGTTTTCCGCTACCAGATTCACCACTTATATCACCGTCTTGATGGAAAGTTGATTCCCAACCGAGGTCTTGGATATGAGACCGGTAAGAAATACCGGTATTATCTCCAGAAAGACGAACGGCGAAGGCATCCATAAGTAGCGCATAGCCAGAGCTGCCAGAAGCCTGACCACCAGAAACCCAGTCGAGCCAGCCGACCCGCTTAACGCTAGAGCGATACTCGAGCTCAAGGTCTGTTGGTAAAGCTTCGACCGAAGAGACGCTAGCAGAGACTTCTTCTTTGGTTGGTAATTTTACGGTTACGGTCGGGTCACCAAACCAATCCATGAAGTAAAGGTAGAAATTGCGGTTGCCGTAGGCGCCGCAGGAGACTGTGCCGTAGCCGGCGGCGAGAGCGGCGGAGTTCGGTTGGTATGGAGTGTAACGATATAACGAGGAAGTGGCGAGGTTTTCGATATTGACGACGGAGCCGCCACAGTCGCGGTTCGGGTTGTAATAAATGTAATTTTCTCCGAGAGGGTAGTTTGTCCAGCCGCCGTCGAGGACGGTGCGGAAGAGAGCAGCAGCGTTCTTGAGCTGGTTTTTAAAACCATAATACTTACTGTCACAGGCAGCAGTATCAGGGCAACCGTAGCCAGTTGCGGAGCGGTATTGAGTGGAATTAGGCCAAGAATCGGTGATTAAACCTTGTTCCTTCTGAAGAAGGACGATGAGAACCTGAGGGTTAATCTCGTATTCATGAGCGACTTCGTAGATGATTTCGGCGGCGGTTTGGGACGATTCGCCGGATTCGAGAGTGTCGCCGTAATGAGTTCCGGAGGTTGCGAAGCGTTCGTCGGCGAGACAGACGAAGTGACCGTTTTCGATATGATAATGAACCGAAGGGTACCAATCAGCGCGATAAGTTGCGGTGTCGTTACAGTTCCCTTTTTCGGTCAGGAAGTGTTGGATGTCAGAGACGGACATCGTATCGACGTTGCTCATTGTATAATCGGAGATAATGTTGCCAGGATGAAAATTATCAAGGGAGGCAGCAGAGGAGAAAGTTGGGAACTTCAAGGCAAGAAAAGCAAAGGCGGCAACAAAAGCGAAGAGGAAGGAGAGTTTAGCGAGAGTGATTTTTTGTGTTTGTATTGACATTTATAAGACGATTATAACACGAGCTAAATCAGAAGGGCAAGGTTTGGTTATTCGAGAGTGGTTTCAAGGGTGCCGGATTTGGCGTCGGAGGAGAAGGAAAGTGTAAGGAGGAGGGGGCGGGAGAGATGAGACAGTTCGGAAGTGGAGACGTCGAAGCCGGCACAGGTTGAAGTTGAGGCTTCGGGGACAATTTCCACAGACTTTTCCACAAGGGCGCTACCGATTTCGTCGGAGATGACGAGATGACAAGAGCCAGAGGAGAGATATTGGTCGATAACGACGCGGAGAATCAGAGTGGTGCCGTCAGACGAGAAGCGAGCTGCCGTGAAAGCGCCAGACAAAGCATCGGCGGAGTTAGGGTTTTCCCCATCGTATTGGTCCGGAGTTTTTCCGTCGGGGTTATCAGAGTTCGAGGAGGTGTCGATTTTTTCGGCGGAGGTTTTTACTTCGGGTTCAGTCGAGTCGGTCGAAGAGGAAGAATCTGAGACGACAGGGGTTTCCGAAGAGGAGTTACGGCGAGAGACGAAGGTTTTTAAGAGGAAGAAGCTCGCGGCGGCCGTCACGAGCAGGAGAGCAATCAGACCGAAGAGGCGGGGGAGGTTGAGTTGATTATGAGAGGAGTCGGACATGATAATGATTCCTATATTAATTTTCTAAGTCGAGGTCGAGGATTTTCGCGGCTCTCAGTAGGGTCTTTATATCGGGTTCGGACAAATCGGGCGAATCGAGTTTTTCGTTGAAGAGTTTAACGGTTTCTTTATGTTCGTCAAAAGTCACTTCAAGAGAGCGAGCTTCGCCAGGGGTTTTCTTGAGTGCGCCTTTCTCCACAAGGTTTTCCACATGTTCAGCAACAGCGGAAACCGAAGAAAGACCAAGTCCAGTCATAATTTCCCGATAGGTCGGGGAGTAGTTATTTTCTTCAAGGAAGGTTTCGATAAAGTCGATAATTTGCTTCTGCTTTTTTGTAAGTTTTATGCTCATGTATGTTATAATTGTATGACAAATGCCGAAAGAAGAAAAGACGATTGACGGATTCTCCGTCAGAAGTGCGAAAGATTCTAAGCTCGTGACACGTTCGCGAGCGGGGGAGTTGAAGGCGACTGCGCGAAAGCCAGCAGCGAAGAAAGTAGCCGCGAAAAAGACAGCTCAGCGAACGGCACAAAAAACGACTCCAAGAAAAACGGCAGTAAAAACGACGACGAAGGCGACGCGTAAAGTAGCGCGACCAGTACGACCGGTAGTGGCTAAGCCGGCGAAACCGAAAGAGAAAATTGAGATTCGCGATGAAGAAGAAATTGAGGATGTGACTGCGTTAAGTGCGCAGGAGCGCGAGGTAAAGATTCAGGAAGCGCACGAAGATTTTTTGGCGCCGGTTGAATCGTTTGGGTTTGTGGCGGAAGAGGAGGAACGAGACGAGACTGAGGAGGGGGCGATTGAAGAGGTGGGCGACGAGGAGATAGTTGATATGAAGAAGAGTAAGAAAGAGCTGAAAGCGGCGGAGAAGCGAGCGAAGCAGGAACGGAAAGAACTAAAGAAACAGAAGAAGTCGAAGAAAAAAGTTGTCGTAATTATCTTGGTAGTTTTATTATTATTACTCGTTGGCGGGGGTGTGGTGTTTTATTTTTGGGGGAACGAGATTTTGAAGAGGATTACGGGAGGGGAGGGAGATATTTGGAGCGCAATTGGGACGTTGACAAGTGAGACTTATGAGCCGTTGAAGACGGACGGAAACGGGCGGACGAATGTTTTAGTCTTTGGAACGAGCGGGTACAATATGGACGGAACGAGCTATGGAGGGTATGAGCATGACGGGTCACAACTGACGGACTCGATTATGGTGATTAGTTTGGACCAGGAGACGGGGGACGTGGCGATGGTGAGTTTGCCGCGGGATTTATATGCGGTGCCAACTTGTACGGCGACAGGGAAAGTAAATGAGGTATATTGGTGTGCGTTGGAGCAGGGAGAAGATGAGGCGGGGGCAGCGCGAGCGTTACAGGCGAAAGTGCAGACGATTTTAGGGATTGAGACGCAATACTTTGTACATATTAACTGGGGGGCGTTAGTGTCGATTGTAGATACGCTTGGAGGAGTGACCGTGACATTAGACGAAGATATAAACGACTGGGGGTGGACAAATGCGGTGTTTGAGGCGGGAGTACCGACGACCATAAACGGGGAGGAAGCGTTAGGGCTGGCACGGGCGAGACACGGGACGACGAACGGAGATTTTACGCGAGGCAACAGTCAGCAGAAGTTGTTAATTGCGATTAAAGAGAAGATTGTCGAGAAGGGGCTTGGGGTGGCAGATGCGCTCGGGATTTTATCGGCGCTCGGAGATAATTTGCGGACGAATCTAAATATGAGCGAGATGAAGACGACAGCGCATTTATTGGAGCAGTTCGACCTTGAGAGTATGCGGCAAATTCCGCTCGTAGATGAAGAGAGTAGTTATATGACAACATCGACTATTAACGGGATTTCTTATGTGGTGCCGGTCGGAGGGGCGAGTTATTATACGGCGGTTCAAGAATATGTACAGACGATGTTGTTAAGCGACCCGGTTGAGCGAGAAGGGGCGAAGCTTGAAGTGTTGAACGGGACTGAGGAAGCCGGAGTAGCGAGTAGTGAACGTGAGAAACTCGAGGAGGCGGGGTATAAAGTGGCAGAGATTGGCGATGCGCCGGCGGGAGAGTATAGTGGGGTTGTAGTTTATGATACGAGCGAGGGAGAGAAACCAGAGACGAAGAAGGCGCTTGAGAAGTTTTATGGGGTTGAGATGAGAGATATGACGGAGTTGCCGGCGGGAGTGTCGCCGATTGGGTATGATTTTATTATAGTTATTGGTTCTTAATTCTCAATATTATTTTTAGTGCGTTTTTTATTCTCCTAGCTTACTGATGATAAGGACGCGGTCGCGACCTTCCCCTTCAGAGTGAGTTGTGATGTCGCTATAATCTTCAGCGAGTTTATGGATGACGCGGCGGTCGGCGGCGTTTAAGTTGACGGTCATCGGTTCGCCGGTTTTTCTAACCTTTTTAATCCATTCCTCGGCGCGTTCGGCAATACGGTCGGCGCGGTGGCGTTTATAATCGGCGATGTCGATATTAACGCGAGTCAGTTCGGCGTTGCGCGAGACGAGAGATTGGGAGACGATGTATTGGAGGGCGCGGAGATTGTCGGCGTTTTTACCAATTAAGAGCGAGTTCATCGAGGTTGAAGGGACGGAGAGTTGGATAACTTCTTCGTCGGCGGTTGAGTCGACAGCGACGTTGATTCCGAAGAAGCTCAAGAGGTCTTCAAGGTATTTAGTGGCGAAACGAATTGATTCATCTTTGTTCATAATTATCTCCTTTTCTTTTTATTATTGGCGGAGATACGAGTGACGGTTTGACCTTGTTTGTTTTGAATGATTTGAGCTTCTTGGGCGGTTTTGAGTTCTTTAAGAATGGCTTTATCGGCGGAGACTTCAAGTTCCTGTTCAGTTTGATGAAGGACGAGCCATTGTTGACCGTAAGTGATGAGCGAGGAGAGGAAGTAGTAAAGAATCAAGGCGCCAGGGAGAGAGAGCATGATAAAGAGGAGCATGATAGGCATAAGGTAAGACATCTGGGCGGAAGACATGTCGTTGATTTCTGCTTGGTCGAGTTCCTTCCCTTCTCCGGCTTCTTTCATGAGCTGACGGAAAGACTTGGACTTAGACTTTCCGGAGGGGCGTTGTTGTTTCGAGGTTAGATATTGAAGGAGACAGGAGAGGATGGAGAAGAAGAGGGCGACGATAGCGCTCGGGGAGGCGAGTCCAGGCTTTTCTTCGAGATTGACGATATTGAAGAGGCGAGGGTGAAATTCGTAAACGGGAGCTTCATGGGTTTCTGTTGAAAAGGACGTCTCAGAGTCGCCGTCGGAGGGGGTTCCTGAGACAGCGGCGTCATAGGCGGATTTTTTCTCGATGTAGGCGTTTTGAAGACTGATAACTTCGGAAATATTGGAGTTTTCCGACTTAACGAAAGAGTAGGCGCGCTGGTCGAGTTTCGAGACGCCTTCGGTCGGGGCGGTAACCATGACGCGAATAGCGCCGAAGATAGCGATTAACATCGGGAGCTGAATCAGGAGGGAGAGGACAGAGCGAAAAGGTTTGACGTTATATTTTTTATATAAGTCCATGGTCTGGAGGGACTCGAGTTGGCGATTCCCTTTGCAGTTTTTCTTGATTTCGGCAAGCTCGGGCTGGAGCTTTTTCATGAGCTTGGTTTGATGAAGCTGGCGCTTGACGAGAGGCCACATACAGAGTTTAACGAGAATAACGAAAATAATAATCGCAAGACCAAAATCGTCGACGCCGTTATAAATCAAGAAGAGGAGGTTGGTAATTGGACGGACAATCAGAAAGTCGATAAGACGAAACATAGTGAGATTATTGTAACACTTTTACGGGGAGGTTGGCAACTGTGAGCGCGAGGGGCGACTATTGAGTTGCGCTATCATGAGCGAGGAGGCGGAGAGATTTTTCTAGTTCAGGAAAGGGGAGGTCTTTGAGCCGAGAGTTATAAACGACGATAATATAGTCGCGAGGCTGTTTGAACTTATCAAAGTTGAGACGGATAGCTTCGTAAATACGGCGACGGATACGGTTACGACCGACGGCGGATTTTAACACCTTTTTCGAGACAACGACAGCGAAGCGGGTTTTACCGCGAGAGTTTTCCGCAAAAACGAGAGAGAGGTCGGGCGAGCGCAGGGTTTTACCGTGTTTATAAGTATATTTAACGCCGCCGCGAGAATGGAACCGGTATTTTGAAGATAGCATAGATATATTATAACGCCCGAGCGGGCGTTATGTAATGAGGTTTAATAAGTTAGGCGTTTACGACCCTTGAGGCGGCGACGCTTCAGGACGAGGCGACCGGCATGGGAACTGTTACGTTTCATGAAGCCATGTTCAGCTTTACGCTGGCGTTTATGAGGCTGATAAGTGCGTTTCGGCATAGTCAGAATCCTAAGTTAAATTATTTCAAAAAATTAAAACTATTATACCGCAGTTTTCCACATTAAGCAAGGAGTTTCAAAGAATTATCAGAAAAGTTGTGGAAAACTTGAAGGAGTTTGGTATAATGAGGGAAGTTAAAAGGAGGTCGAGAAAGCGTGTTTGACGTGTTTAGAAACGTGTTAGCGGAAATTGAGGGGGAGATTTCTGAGGCGAATTTCAAGACATGGTTCAAAGACGTCAAGCTCGCCGAAATTGATAAAGAGCAAAAAGTCGCCGTAATTAACGTACCGAACGTGTTTGTGACGAAACAGATGGAGGCGAAGTATGCGGGGATGCTAAGAGAGGCGTTTTTGCATAATAATATTGAGCTAGAGCGGCTCGAGTTTTCCGTTAAATCGGCAGCAACACGGGTTAGACCGCGAGAGGTGATAAATGATGAAGGGGTACGGCTCGGAGGGGGAGAGCGAGTCGCGTCGGCGAGAGAGGTGGCGGAACATATTGCCGTGCCGAGAATGCCAATTAAGACGTTTACGACTGGGCTAAACTCGAAATATACGTTAGATAATTTCGTCGTAGGGAGTAATAATGACCTCGCGGCGGGGGTTGCGAGACTAATCGTACAAGACCCGGGCGGAAAGTATAATCCGTTTTTCCTATATGGGGGACCGGGACTCGGGAAGACGCATTTGGTACAGGCGATTGGGAATGCGATTTTAGAACGGAATCCGAAGTTAAAGGTTTTATATACGCCGACAAATCATTTTTATTCAGAGTTTATTAATGCAGTGCGAGCAAATAAGGGGGAGGAGTTTGTGCGAAAGTATCAGCGGCTTGATGTGTTAATTATTGATGATTTTCAGCTGATTATTGGGAAAGACCGGAGCCAAGAGGAATTTTTTAATATCTTTAATGACCTGCATCAGGCGAATAAGCAAATTATCGTTACGAGCGACCGACTACCAGAGCAGATTAAGACACTCGATGCGCGGTTAGCAAGCCGGTTGACCTGGGCGGGGGCGTATGACTTACAGTTTCCGGGGTTCGAGGACAGGTGTGCAATTCTGAAGGCGAAGGCGGAGATGATGGGGGCGGAGATCGAGGACGCGGCGGTGGAGTATATTGCGGAGAGTGTAAAGACGAATATTCGCGACCTCGAGGGAGAGTTTCAGAAGTTATTAGTGATGAGCGAAGTGAAGGGGATGACGCCGCTTGAGATTATTAATGAAGGATATGTGTCGGGGTCAGTCGTGCAGAGGCGGAGAAATGTGACGGCGAGGCAAGTCGTGGAGAAGGTGGCAAAGTATTATGGGCTGACGGTAGTAGAGATGACGGGGAGGAGTCGAGTGTCAAATATTAAGACAGCAAGGCAAGTGGCGATGTATTTGTTATCTAAGGAACTTGGGATGTCAACGACGAAGATTGCGCCGGAGGTTGGGGTGAAAGACCATACGACGGTGATGAATGGGATTCGGAAGATTGAGAGAGACCAAAAGACAGATGGGCAATTACGAGACCAGGTTGAGCAGATTAAGGAGTCGGTTTATAGTTAAGGGATTCATTATTTAGTTTTTATGTTAAAGCTCACACGGCACCTTTAATTATGCTTACTTACTTATTATTTTAGTAGTCGTAGTAGTAGTCTATGTGGAAAAATGGGGGTTGGGCGGAATCGAGCGCAAAAGATTCCGACTAACCCCCATTTATTGATATGAAAAAGATTTCCACGTGGAAGGAGAGAAAAACAAAAAACCGAACGAAAAATCCACAAACCCGAACAGGATTCCACAAAACCGAACAACCCGAACACAAAGGAGAAGGAATCTCCACATAGATTTCCACAAGGATTTCGGAAGGTTTCCACGGAGATGTCCACGAGGATTTCCACAGAAGACACATAGTGAGACAAAATAAATAAAAGAAAAACTTTGGAGAGAAAAAAAGAGAGACTTTTAGGGGATTATAGATTACAATAAGAGTAGTAGAAGGAGGAAATATGAAAATTGAAGCTGAATCGGGAAAACTAGCAAAAGTACTCGGGATTGTGAGCCGAGTGGCGGCAGGAAGTAAGACGACGTTGCCGATTTTGAACAATGTGTTGATTCGAGTTGACGAGGGGAAGGTGAGTTTTTCGACGACGAACTTAGATATGGCGGTTGTGGCGTATTTGCCGGTCAGTGCGAGTGAAGACGGGGTGATTACGGTACCGGCGAAGTTATTGGCGGAGTTTACGAGTAATTTACCGAAGGGGGAGGTAGTAAAAGTGACGACCGAGGGGACGAAGGTAACGCTTGTGGCGGGGAGGTATAGTTCGACGCTGAACGGGGCGGTGGCGGACGATTTCCCAGAGTTACCGGAGATTAACGAGGAGAAAGCAGTGAGGTTTAAGATGGGGGTGGACGAGTTTAAGCTTGGGGTAAACGAAGTGACGGTGACAAGTTCGAACGACTTAACACGACCGGCGTTGACGGGGGTATATTTTAACACGAACAAGGGTGGGCTATATATTGCGGCGACGGACGGATATAGGTTGGCTGAGCGGAAGTTTATTGAGAAAGTTGAGAGCGAAATAAAAGCGATTGTGCCGGCTAATTCCCTGGCGGAGGTTCTGCGGTCGATGGGGGAGGAAGCGGAGGAGATTGAGATTTTATTTGATGAGACGCAAGTAAGGTTCAGGATTGGGGAGATTGAGATTACGTCGAAGTTGATTGATGGGAGTTTTCCGGATTATCGGCAACTAATACCGAAGGAACACGAAGCGGAGGTAGTAGTAGAGAAGGCGGAGTTATTAAGAGTGACGAAGCTAGCGGCGTTATTTGCGCGGGAAGTTGGGGGGTCGATTGTACTGGAGGCGAAGACGAGTACGGGGACGTTTGCGGTCGGGGCGGTTGCGAATGAGTTTGGGGAAAATACGTCAGAGATTGAGACGGAGATTAAGAAAGATGAGCGAGTAGTGTTAAATTCGCGCTTTTTGATTGATGCGCTGAACGCGTTAGAGGAAGAGAAGGTTTGGTTAGGGTTTTCCGGGAAAACGGCGCCGGTAACCGTAAGAAATGAGAAGAGCGAGAAATATACGCATATTATCATGCCACTAAAATCGTAGGCGTATGATAATTAAGACGATTAAGCTGAACAACTTTCGGTGTCATGAGGAGTATTTTTTGGAGTGCGAGAAGTCGACGGCGATGATTTCTGGGGAGAATGGGAGCGGAAAGACGTCGATTTTAGAGGCGATTTATGAGATTTTACAGGGGAGGAGTTTCAGGGCGGTTGATAGAGAGATTGTCAGGCGGGGGGCAGAGTTTTATCGAGTGGAGATGGGGTATGAAGACGGAGAGAGAGTGATAGGGGTTTATGAGGTAGAGAAGGATAAAAAGACGTTTTTAGTGGGGGATAAGAAGACGGCGAGGTTGCCGAAGAAGTATAAATATCCGGTTGTGCTGTTTGAGCCGAGCGATTTAAACTTGGTTTCGGCAAGCCCAGGGAGGAGACGGGAGTATTTTGACCGGTTTTTAGGGCAGATGAGTGAGAAGTATAGTAATTCCCTGGCGAAGTATAATAAGGCACTAAAGCAACGGAATGAGCTATTGAAGGGGGAGGGGGTTGATTTTGCGATGGCGTTTTCTTGGAATGTGATGTTGGCGCGGCTCGGGGTCGAGATTGAGAAGGCGAGACGGGAGATGATAGAGCGAGTCAATCGGAAGTTGACGGAGAAATATCGGTCGATTGCGGAGAATAAGGATGAGATTTGGCTTGAGGTTAGTGGGGATTTGGCGGGGGGGGAGCTGGAGGAGGGGAGGTATTTACGGGAGCTTGAGGCGAGGTTTGAGCGAGACCGGATTTTAGGGCATACGAGTTTCGGGATACATCGAGACGATTATCGGTTTTTATTTAACGGGAAGGAGGCGGACGGGTCGGCGAGTCGCGGGGAGGTTAGGTCGATGATTGTGGCGCTGAAGTTTATCGAAGCGCAGGAGTTATATATGAAGCTTGGGAAGAAGCCGGTTGTGCTGCTTGATGACGTGTTTTCTGAGCTTGATGAGGCGAGACAAAGGGCGCTCGTGAAGAATTTTAAGGAGAACCAGGTGTTTATTACGAGCGTGGGAGCGGTGAAGATGTAGGGGCTATTTTTGGGATTTGATGATTTGATAGTCGGAAGGGTTGTAGCCCCAACTTTTAATCAAGTCCTCTGCGTCGGTAAAACCGGAATTTGTACCAGCACCAATTTCTAGACAGAAGATACGTTGGCACTGGGGTAAGTTGGAGCCGTTGAATATATAAAAGCTGCCTGGGTCGGAAATAACATCAAGGTTATGAGTTACGGGAAGACGGTCGACGATGGTCAGTTTTTGATCATACTTTGTGAGGAATTCGGTCAGGTCGGAAGGGGCGGAGTCAGAGGCGGCAATTTCTCGGAGAGTATAAAGTGCGTCGTAATTGGATTCATAGGGGAGAAAACCGGAATCGGGGGAGACAAGAAAGGTGCGAACGGTTACGTTGGAGTTTTTAGTGAGAGTAAAGGAGATTTCTTTCGATTCGAAGCCAGGGGCGGAAACGGTGGCGGTGTAGGTACCGGGAGTAAGGTTGATAGGAGAGTTTGAGGAGTAACGTTGATGTTTGAATTCGACTGTGGCGGTAGAGGGGGCGAGATGGAAGATGACAGTAGAGGATTTGGTGTTAGAGAGGATAGTAGAAACGAGCGGAATGAGGAGGATGATAACGGCGATGACGGTAGTGAAGATGATGGGATGGGAGATGATTTTATTGCGCATAGTTACTCCAAGTTGTTGAGGTCTTTAATAATAGATTGGTCGATGTCGGGGAAGTCGGCGTAGGAAAGGACGATTTCCGGAGGGGCGAGTATAGTCCAAGAATCATCTTGTTTTTGAAGGAGAGTGCGATAGGTGGTTAAACCGTAGGTAAGAGTGAGTCCGGCGATGTTATCTCTAAAAAGGACGATATCCTTAATAGTGAATGACTCGGCAACAAAGCTGTATTTAGAGAGAAAAGTAGTTTCGATTGAGTCGCGTTCGGAATTGAGGGCGGTAGAGAGTGAGGAGCTAGTAAGAGAGCTTTTAGCGGAGGGAGCGGTAGGGTCGGGAGAGAAAAGTTTATTCCAGGGGATAAGGAGGGCAATAATAAGAAGAAAGAGGAGAATTGTGCTAGCAAAGTAGTGGGGGTATTGTTTGATAAAAGAAATAATAGAGGGTTGAGGGGATTCCATATTAGCCTTCTCCGCGGAACGGGTTAATGGTTGGATAGAGGAAGGAAAAACGATAGGCGCCGAGGTTACTATCGAGGTGAGTACGAAAATAAGCAAGAGCCTCGTTTTGATAGGCGGTGAGACAGTCGACAATGACGCAGGTTTCGGTTGAGCCGCAGAGACCAAGATAGAGTTTAAAATGAGGGCCAGTATAAGGGAGTTTTTTGTAGGCAGGAAGGGAGCCAGCGATGGCGTCTTGGGTATCGGTAGCTTTCCAGCCGATGATACCTTCAGTTAAGGTGGCATCGGAAGGGTGTTTGGTATACCAGTCGGAAGTATAGTCGGAATTAGAGGTTAAGATAGCGTAGACGGTGGGGTTTTTACCACTGGTGGTGGAAAAGTGGACGGTTTCTGAGGCGAAGCCGAATTTTTCTACAATAAGTTCATGGTCACCAAGAGAGGTTGTGACTGTACCGGAGGAAATGACTTTGCCGTCGAGAGTGGCGGTAGCAGAAGCGGGGGCAAAGACAATTTCAAATTGGGAGGAGGTGGCATGGCGAGTGGAGAAGAAAAGAACAATAAGGAGGAGAATAATAAAAGCAGTGGCGCCACAAAGAAAGAGAAAGCGGGATTGGATACGGATTGGGTCGTAAGTGGTAGAAGATGGGGGTTGGTTGTTCATAATGTTATTTATAATCCTTTATAGTCCAGTGGGACAAGTTCCAGAGGGGAGCTCGCTTTCATGGGCTTTAATTTTTTCAGCGATTTTGTCTAAAACATTAAAGTCAGAGGCGACGTTGGTGCCGATGGCGATGGCGGAACATTTGCCGGAAGAGAGTTTAATGATGCCGAATTGACGAGTGGCGTCGGAGCCCCACCCGCCCTTGCTCATACTGGAACTCCAAGTGTTAAGACCGTGAGTACTGTCGTCGCCGGATTGGTTTTTCATGTGGGTCATGACGGTTGAAGCGCCATTTATGGGGGGCATATTGGCGGCAAAGAGGGCTTGGTTGACGAGAGACCAGTTAGTTTTTCCCGAGGTAAGACTTGTGCCATCGCCAGTACCGTTGACCGAGGTTGTGGTATCTTTTCCGGCGCGAAGGATATCGGTGACGGTAGCGGCGGCGGAGGAATTATCACCGCCGAGAGCTTGCCAGAGCCACCAAGCACCGCAGTTGTCGGAGCGAGTAATGGCGGTTTGGACAGCAGTTGAGAGAGGACCAGAGCAAGAAGTGCCATAAGGTTCGGTGACGGAGCCGGTTGAGGCGTTTTTTTGGATAGCGGCGATGGCAAGAGGAACTTTTATAGTAGACCAGGCGCGAGCGCCAGTATAGGAGCCACCAACGACCACTTTCGAAGCATCAGTATTTCCCGGGGCGGTGACGGCGGCACCGACTTGGGTTGAGCCGGTTTCGAGAGCTTTTAGGTCACCATCAAAGGAGCCAGTAGTTCCCTGTGGACTACTATTAGCATTGGCGGTAGAGCGGAAAATGGAGTATTTAACGCCTTGAGACTCATAATAGATGGCGCGTCCACACCAACCGGTTTGATTACAGAGAGAGGCTTGGCAGACGGTGCCGTTGCCATTATAAATCATGATATGTCCATTTCCGCCGGAGCCGCCATTGTAGTTATAGACCATGATGTCGCCAGGTTGGAGATTTGACTCATTGCCGAGATTGGGGATTTCTTGCCAGAGGGTAGAACTTTTCATATACGGTTCCATTTCGTAAGTGCCGACTGCGGGAAAATTCGGGTCAACACCAGAGGTACGAACAACGACGGAGACGTAAATACCGCAGTCCTGGGAGTAGTCGAGGTCGGAGCTTTTGCCGCTACAGTAGCTACGACTACCTCCGCCGAGGGCTTGGGCGGCGGAAATGAACTCAGGTTTGACTTCGTTAAAGTGGGAGTCGTCGGTCCAGCCGAGACGGCGAGCAGTTTCAATAATACTACCACCACCGTTGCCGCTAGAGGAGCTACAAAGGACAGTGGAGGAGCTGGAGCCGGTTAAAGTACCGCCGAGGTAAGACATAGTGGCGAGAGCACCAACGACACCGTTTTTCTTCCCATAGACACTATTAACTTGAGTGCCGTCGGGAGTGTAGCTATCGGCATAAATCCAGGTCATCCCAATCGGGTGTTCACTATCCATACCGGCGGCGACGTAGGGTGATTCTTGCCAGGTGTTCCCACGGGCTTTATACATGGTGCCGCGATTGTAGGCGAGGAAAGCGTTACCCCAGTCGTCGAGAGTCCAAGAGGAGGGTTCGCTGGAAATATCGTAAACCGTTTTAGCTAGTTCTTTGAGGTGATTACCGGCGTCGACGGCGTCTTGGTTAGGGTCGGCGCCGACATGGACACCATCGACATTGATGTGGTCATAAAGTTCTTCGCCGTTGGAGATACTTTGATTGGAGCCCATGCCAGCTTCGCGCCAGTGAAGAGCGGCGAGAGCTTGCCAAGGAACGCCGGTTTTTTCTTGACCGTAGCGATAACGTTCCATGTTTTTTTCGGCGAGGCCTTTTACGTTGGCGCTTTCGAGTTGGGTGATGGTTTCTTGGGGGAGGTTGAGAGAAAGAGAGGAGGAATTTGAAGAGGTGGAAGAAGTGTTAGAAGTTGAAGAGGTAGTGGTGGTTGCTGTCGTTGTTGAAGAGGAAGTTGTAGAAGCGGAGGAGTTGGAGTATTTCTTATAGAGGTCTTCGGCGTTTTGGCGACGGATGGCGATGCCTTGGTAGTAGGCTCCACCACCAGAGGCGGAGGAGAAATTATTGGTGCCGAGGCGACGAACACCATCATCGAGAATAGCTTGAGAGGAGTCGGAGGTAACGGCACCTTCGATGGAGACCGCAAAGAGTTCAGCATAGGACGAGGGGGTTTTGTTAGTGGGGGTATCAAGATGAGTGGAGAAGGCGAAATTTTTAGTCCAATCGCCGTTTCCGGTTCCGGTCCAGCGGTCGAGCTTTTGAGTTAAGTAATCGAGCTGGATTTTGATGGCAGCATCGGTTGCGGTGGAGTCGACTTCGGTTTTGTCCCAGTACTGAGAAAGTCCGGCGTTTTCCATAGCTTCGAGGAAATCAGGGTAGAAAGAGCCGTTGACTTGAGTTAGTCCATAGACTTTATTGGAACCGCTGTTGGTGGTGACGAAAGGGTCGTAATCGGATTCGGCGGCAATATTGCCAACGATGCCGGCGATAACGGCTGGGTTATCGGAGACGCCAGAGATACCGGCACTGAGAAAATAGTTCCAGATTTTTTCTTCGTTAGTACTACCAGAGATGGCTCCGCTAGTAGAGCCAGGGAGTGCATCATAGATACAATTGACCCAGGCGTCGTAGCCACCGTTGTTGGCGGGGTGTGTTCCGTCGGAGTAATATTCGTCTTTAGCGACGGCGGCCCAGTCGGCGACAAAAACGCGGTCGTTACCGGTGGCGGTTTCTTTGAGGAGCTCGTTGGCTTTAGCGTAGGCGTTGGCTTGCGTAGTGTAGGCGGTAACAAAGATGATTTTAGTGTTTAAAGATTCGGTTAAAGAAAGGACCTCATCGACGGCGGATTTCATAATGGAGCGGACGGAATCTTCGCCACCGTCGGTATTGTTATTGGTGCCGAGAGCAAAGACGAGATAGGGACGGAGCTTGTTTTCTGAGACGATTTGTTTAACGAGAGTGGTACCGGTCGGGTTACTAGCGATGGAGCCAGTAGGCCATTTAGAGATTTGAATATAGGAAGAAGAGGTGTTGATTTCTCCCGGGCCGAGGTCGACGCCGGGGAGCTTGTCTTGGATTTGTTGAACTGCGCCGACGGAGTAAGAGTCACCAATCCAGGTAACTTGGTCGCCGGAAGGTTTACCGCCGGCGATGTTATTGATATTGGCGCCGGTCGGGTTACACCATTCGTCGTCACTATACATAAATATATTGTTTTGGGCGAAGTAGTCGATTCTGAGGTCGGAGAAGGTGGCGAAGGCGGGAGAGGCGGGGAGGAAGAGAGAGAGGAAAAAGGCGAGAAAAAGGAGGAAAAAACGACTAAGAAAACCTCGATGACCTTTCATTTAGGTTTATTATAAAGAGTTTATGGTTTTTATGCAAGAGAGGGGCGAGAGAAGCGGAGATGAAGAGGCGGGGCTAATCGCCGTATTCGATTTTATAAGAGAGGTCGTAATCTTCAGGAGAGGCGCCGACGGATTTAATGTAAGTTTCGATAGCTTGTTTTAATTCGGCGGATTTTTCGTCGATTTGTTCAGAGGAAGTTTGGTAAGAGTGGATGAGGAGGGTGGCGAGGAGCTTGGGTCGTTCGGCGGAGAGGTCAACGGGGGTTAAGATGAAGTCGTTTGTGCGATAAGGGAGGTAGCGGAGGAGGGGGAGAGAGGAGCCAAGGTCGGTAGAGAGAAAATCAGTACAGGGGGTTTCTGGGTAGAAGTTTTCCGAGACGAGAGTCGGGCAAGTCAAGGCGACAGGGTAACCGGAGAGGGAGGATTTATTCCGAGAGGAAGTCCATTCGACGGTGGCGACGTAGATAAGTTTTAGAGATTTTAGTTCGACGAGGAAGCGGGCGGAGCGGTAGTTTTTATCGTCAACTGAGTTGTCGCTAGAGTAAGTTATTGTACTTTTTACAACGGAAGCGCCGGAGGTAGGGATGGCAAAGGAGTCAGAAGAGAGATTGGCTTGGACGAGGCGATAAAGTTCGGATTCAAGAAGGTCTTTTTCGTTACGGGGGAGTCCGGAGATGTTGTTAAGACCGGAGATTTTGATTGAGGCGCCGTAAGGGTTTTGATGGGCGACGGCGATAATTGAGAGGAGGAGAAAGACAATCAAGAAAAAGCCGGCGGAGACAAGGAGGTAAAGAGGTCTTTTATGGTAAAGATTGGAGGGTTTCATTAGAGAGTTCCCTTTTGAATAAGGTTTTCTAGCTTAGACATGTCGAGGACGGAGTCGAGATAAGTAAAGGCGTCGCCGTGTTGAGCGTTGACGAAGTAAGATTTATCGCGGTGGACGACTTCGGTATAGCCGACTTGAGGGTAGGCGGCTTCGACGGTTGTAATATCGTCGCCGTTGACGGCAACGACAATGCCGGTGTGACCGCATTTATAACCGCCGCAGTCGGTGACGCCACTTGTGACGGAGAAGACGGCGAATGGCTTAGGCTCGGAGCCGGTTGGGAGGTTTTTATTTTGACTGAGATAATAAGCGGTATCTTTTCCGTTGCCCCAGCCAGTAGCGGGGTCGTATTTACCGATAGAAGTGAAGACCTGGACGAACCAGGCGGAGAAACTGACGCAGTTCCATTTTCCCATGTCAGAGGGGAGGTTATAGCCGGCGGTGGCGGCGTCGGTTTTATAATATTCGGCGAGTTTTTTCGCTTCGGCGTCGGAGAGGTTACGCGAAGAGCCGGTACTACCGGAGGAAGACGAGGTACAGCGAGAGATACCGGAGGAGGAGAGGGAGCCGCCGAGATAAGACATGACAGCGAGGGCGCCGACGTTTTGGTTGGTGAGACCGGCGACGGAGTTTTGGCAACCGGCGGAGGGGGAGCAGGAGTCGGCATAGAGGAACTTCATGTTTATTGGGTGAGAAGAGTCCATGCCGGCGGCAACATAAGGAGATTCTTCCCAAGTTTTACCGTTTTCCTTATACATGACGCCGCGATTGTACGCGAGGAAGGCGTTGCCCCAATCTTCAAGAGACGAGGAGGCGGAAAGTTCGACGCCATAAACAGCCTTTGCCATTTCTTTGAGATGAGTAGCAGTATCTTCAACGTCTTTATATTTATCTCCGGAGATATGGATACCATCGACATTGACATGGTCGTAGAGTCCTTCCCCGTTACTCAGGGAGGAGCCGGTGCGCATACCGGCTTCACGGTAATGGATGGCGGCGAAAGCTTGCCAAGGAAGACCGGAAACTTCTTCACCGTGTTTGTAAATGTCCATGTTTTGTTCGGCTTTTTCTTTGATTCCCTCTTGGTCGAGGCGAGCGATGGTTTCTTGGGGAAGGTTAAGGGAGACGCCGTTGTTACTGGAGGAGGTATGCGTGGAGGTATTGGCGGTAGTGGTGGTGACGGCGCCGGAGTTGAGACCGGAAGCGTTAGCGGGGAGAGCTTCGTAGGCGGCGTTCATAAGCTTCGTGATAGCGGGGTCGCGTTCATTGATGTTGGGTCCGCCATCGGCGGAAGGGTCGGCGCTTTTGTCGATATGGACATGGGCGGTTGAACTGTCATTACAAGGGTGGACGCCGGCTTGGATATGACCGATAAGCTGACCAGCTTCAACATGGTCGCCAGCATGAAGACCGAGGTCTTCAGAGCGGAGGTGCATATAGGCGATGACGGTTCCGTCGAGGTCGGATTTAATACGGACGTGATTACAGGCAGCGCCATTACGGGTAGTTTGGATGTCGCGAGTGATGGTGCCGCTTAACATGGCGACGACGGCTTGGTCGTTACAGTCGGAAGCGCCTTCGCCGGTCATACAGACGTCGAAGGCGGCGGCGGCGAGACCGGCGGGGACGCCAGCGCCGTAATGACAACCGATAGTATGGTTGCAGGGGATGGTGGAGACGGTACTAGTCATAGCCTTGGTTGCGCCGGCGATAGGAAAGGCGAGAGTGGCGCCGTTATAAGTCGTTGTCGTTACGCCGTCGGCGGTGGTACCGCAGTTACTGGGGAAGGCGGAGTAGATAGTGCTGAGCCAAGCGTCATAGCCGCCGTTGTCGGAAGGATGGGACTTGTCGGTTTTATAGTATTCATCTTTGGCGACAGCAGCCCAGTCGGCGAGGTAAAAGTTATCATGGGAATCGGCGAAAGATTTTTTGGCGGCGTTGTCGGCGGAATAATCGAGATGATCGGCGGTATAGGCGGTAACGAGAACAACTTTTTTATCGCCAACTTTATTGGCGATTCCCTCAAGGAGGGAGGTAGTACCGGCGGAGCCGAGCTGGTCGTTAGTACCGAGAGCGAAGACGAGATAATCGCGGAGTGAGTTGGTTGAGATAAGTTCGTCGAGGAGAGTAGTGCCGGAAGGACCGCCGAGAGCGTCGGTTAGAGAGGTATAAGAGGGGGAGGCGGAGTGTTTACTGTATTGGATATATTTATAAGGGGAGAAGCTGTTGTTGGAGTTTTCTGGACCGAGGTCAACGCCGGAGAACTTTTCCTTGAGCTTATCGAGGGACTCGACGGAGTAAGAGTCGCCAATCCAGGTAATACTGGAGCCAGAGGGGATGGAACAGGTTCCGGAGTCGGTTAGACATTCCGGGTCAGGGTCATAGCCAATGATGTTGTTTTGGGAAAAGAGGAGTTGTTGGAGCTTGGTTAGCGCCATGGCGGAGGTTGGGCAGGCAAAAGTAATCGCGCAAGCGACGAGAAGAAAGAGCAGGCGTTTGATAACCTTCATGACTTATATATTATAACATAAGATTGTCGGATGTGAAAGTTGTAGCCTCAGAAACTAGCGTTTATTGCTCGGGTTTGTGGTGATGAGGGATTCTTCGGTTTCGCTGGCGATGACTTGGATGTGGACGTGGTTAGGTCCGGCGAAGAAGAGACCTTGACCGACGGGGAAGTTGGCGAGGCGTTTCTTTTCTTCGTCAGTTAACTTAAACACGTCGGAGAGGACGTCGACGGCAGAGGCGGATTGTTTAAGAAGGAGTTGCATTGAGGAGTTCGCGACGATGGCGCGACCCATTTTACTACCCATGAAATCTTCGACGTCCTGAGTAATTGTCGTGAGACCGAGATAGTATTTCCGGGCGCGTTTAGCGAGGGAGAAGAGGAAGTTAGCGGAGTCGTCGTGTTGCATGAGTTGCCAAGCCTCATCGACGATGAGGAGACGGCGGCGTTGGTCGGCGCGGACGACGTTCCAGATATGAGAGAGGACGATATACATAGCGACGGGACGGAGTTCGTCTTCGAGGTCGCGAATGTTGAAGACAACCATGGGGTTGTTAATGTCGATGTTGGACTGTTGGGAGAAGATGCCGGCGAAGGTTCCGGTCGTGTATTTCCGGAGGCGATTAGCGAGAGCAGGACCGGTACCGTCCATGTGAAGGAGAGTGTCGTAGAGATTGATGATGGTCGGAGGGGTGGATTGGTGGGTCAGGGGGTCGGAGGTGATACCGGCGCGGTCGTAAGTGTCAATTAAGGCTTGGTCGAGGTCAGCCTCTTCGGTCGGGTTCAAGCCGCCAAGCATGAGACGGAAGAGACCATGGAGGGTGACGAGGTTAGCGCGGAGAGCGTCGTTGGCGTCTTCGCTGTCGACGACTTTCGGGAGGTCGAAGGGGTTAATCCGGACGTCGGAGTTCAGAGAGAGGCGGATATAAGCGCCACCGACGGCGTCGCAGAGTTTTTGATATTCGTTTTCTGGGTCAATAATGATAACTTCGGCGCCAACCATCATGGAGCGGAGAGCTTCGAGCTTGACAGTGAAGGATTTACCGGCACCGGATTTAGCGAAGACGACCATATTGGCGTTTTCCAGGGAGAAGCGGTCGAAGATAACGAGACCGTTGTTGTGCATGTTGACGCCGTAGAGAATACCGTTGTCTTGAGTTAAGTCGGCGGAAGTGAAGGGGAAAGAGGTCGAGATGGCGCCGGTGTTCATATTACGGCGGATTTGGAGCTGGTCGGTACATTGGGGAAGGGAGGACTGCATGCCTTGTTCTTGTTGAGAAGTGGCGACTTTAGAGAAGACCATTTGTTGACCGAAGATGGTTTCGATTTTTTGTTGGACGAATTTAAGTTCGTCGAGGGAGTCCGCCCAGAGAGTGATATAAAGTCCGAAGCGGAAGAAGCGTTCGGCGCCGACTTGGAGTTGGTCGCGGAGTTCTTCGGCATCGGTAATTGCGGCTTCAAGTTCTGGGTCACGGACTTTACCGCGTTCGGCGTTGACGTTCATGGAAGCTTCAAGCTGGGTGACTTTTCGACGGAGGTTACGCATGATGACTTGAGAGTCGACGGGGTAAATATACATGGAAATGTCGAGGACTTCGTCGATATTGATAATTGGGGAGAGCCAGCCGGTGTAGATGGCGCGGGGGTAACCGTATATATATATAGTGCGTCCGTATTTAGTGCCGAGGCGGAAATAGTCGGCGTGAATTTCTATCGAGGAGGGGGAAATCAAGTCGCGAAGAGTTGTAATTCCCTGCTCGAAAGCGCGCTGAATCATTAAGTCTTCGTTGATTTGGCTCTGGGCGGCGATTTCTGCGGCGGAAGGGGCGGTTTTTTTCTTGCGAGACATTAGCGGTCTCCTCCTTTCTTAACGTAAGTGGTTGCGACTTTAGTGAAGTCAACAAGGGGTTCATGGACGGCGGTGTCGGGGTTGTTATAGTCGTAATAAAGTTCGGCGAGCTGTTTTGTGTTGAGGCGGACGGAATGAATACCGATACTGAAGAGACCAGAAGTGACGACTTCAACGCGGTTTTGGATTTCTGAGACGGCTTTTTCGTAAACGTCGCGGTTGATACGGGTGATTTGTTGGGGCTTGGTTTTTTGGAAAGAGGCGAAGAGGTTTTTAGTTTGGGTTAGCATTTTTTCTTGTTCGGAGTCGGGGTAATATGGGACGATGATATAGAAAGACTTGTCCATAATGTTGGCTTCTTCGGAGAGGACGGAGATGAAGTTAATGTAGTCGTCCATGAGGATTCCGAGGAGCATGTTGTCGTTATTACGACGAACTTCGGTGAGCCGGGAGATGTAGGGAGAGATGTCGACGCGTTGAGAACGAATGAGGATTTGGGTTGTGAAGTTTAAGGAGTTTAAGAAGTTTTGATAAGAGTATTCGACACCTTCGCGTTCGGTTGAGGACATGAGGTCGAAGTTGATGGACTGGCAGGCGATGACGGCGCGGAAAGAGCCGTCTTTCATGATGACCATGCCGTCGCGAAGTTCGGAAATCAGGAGAGTGGTTTGAGTTGAGAGGGGGGAGTCGGGGGTCGCTTGAGCGAGGGCGCCGGGGGCGGGAGCTTGAGCGGGGTTAGAGGTGATTGGGGCGTTGGCGGGGGCGCCGGGCTGAGCCGGGTAAGGTTGAGCTTGGGCTTGGGGTTGGTTTCCGTATTGTTGAGGATTCATGCGGCTCCTTAATGTAGTTTTATATAGACTTCGTTAGGGTTAGATTCGGACTTGGACTTTCGGGACGCTTCTTTGGCGACGGTGGCGACGGTGAAGGGGGAGTTTTTCGAGAGGTTTTCTAGGCGGGGGTTAGTCACGGCGGGCTTCGGCTCGGGAGCGGTCATCGGAATCGAGGGGGTGTTCAAAGTGGCGGGGTTAAAGACGGGAGTTGGGGCGGGGCGAGGAGACTTGGCAGCTTTTTCTGGGTCGCGAGCGTCGAGCGCGGCGCGCATTTGGGCGACGGCGGCGGCGTGAGTTCGTTCAGCCTCGGTTTCGACGGCGTTGACGGAAGGGGAGTAAGAGTCGAAGAGGTCGGTCGTGGCGACGGCTTCTGCCATGATGTCGGAGCGGACGGGGGATTCAGAGACGGGCGGGAAGTCGCCGGGTTCGGCGGAAGTGCGGAGAGACTGACCTTCGGAGTCGACGAGTCCGGCGAGGAAGGAGAGGCGACGGTTAGCTTCTTCCCCGCTGAGGTTTTTAGTTTGGGTTTTTTCGACGACTTTCGGGGCGATGATGGTGATGGTTGATTCGCGCTGACCGGGGTTCCAGAAGCGTTTGTTGGGCTTTGTGTAGAAGCTAATTAGGGCGGCGAGGTAAGTTTCCATGGGCTGGTCTTTACGGAGAGGGAGGGCGAGAATCAGAAAGAAGAGTGCGAAAGGCACCGGAATAATCGCGAGAGCGAGGAAAATTTGTGCCAGGAACCAGCCAACGGCGACGAGCGCGGCGACGATACCGAGATAGATGAATTGGCGGAAGCTCAGAGGACCGAGAAGTTTATCGTCGGCTTCGACGTCCTGGGGGACTTTGTATTGAGCCATACGTACTATATATTATAGCATATTGAAAAAGGTTAAGACAAATCTAATAGTTCGAGGGGTCGGAGAGGAGGGAGTAGAGTTCGGAGAGGAGGTCGGCGTTGGAGGCGGTTGGGTGGGATTTCAGGAGAGTGGTGAAAGCGGAGGCGAGGTAAGAGGATTTACCGATGTTGTGGCGGATGATGTCGAGGGCGTCGTCGGCGAACGTCGGACTATCGGGGCTACTCATGTAGAGGTCAGTGATGAGGTCTTGGAAGTATTGGCGGTCGGATTCGTCATAAATACCAGTGTCAACGTGGGCGTCGTTCGGGTCAGCGCCGCCCTTTTTACCACGTTTTTTACGTTTGCCGTCGTTTTCTGGACGGTATTTTTCGAGGTATTCGTTGACGAAGGCATCGTCGTCGAGACCGAGGAAGTCGCGGAGTTTATCTTTAGCGCTGTTGGCGCCACCGGCAGAGCGGGTGAGGAGGATTTGACCGAGTTTACCTTTTTCGTGGAGGAGTTTGCGGAACTCTTGTTTGGCGCCTTGTTCGCGAGCGTCTTTAAGGGCTTGTTGTTTATCTTTATCGTTAGGGTTCGCGGCGGCGTCGGCGACGAGAGCATCGTAGGCGGTCTTTTTATTGCCGGTTAAGGAGTCGGCGTGGGCGTCGGCGAGGAGTTCGATAATTGGGAGGAAGAGGTCGGTGCGAAGAGCGAAGATTTGGGACGGGGTCTGGGCGGCGAGGAAGTCACGAGCGTTCTTTAAGAAGTCAGATTCGTTGAGACCGGCAAGCGGACTATCGGGGTCAAGCCAAGTCTTTTTCCAGGTACCGTTCTTCCCTTTTTTAAGACCGGTAATCCAGGTGGCTTCGTTTTCGATTTGTTCGGAGCCAGACGGGAACTTGAGACCGCCACCAATGAGAGCGGAGAGCATGTTGTTAAAGATAGTGCGGCGAGTGGCGCGCTTAGCGTCAACGTCGGTACCGTAGGCGTCATAGAGAGCTTGGTCAAGGACGGCGAAAGAGGTGCGTTCGATGCCGTCGATTGAAGTACCCTTGAGAAGAGGGGCGAGGGAGAGTTTTGAGGTTCCAGTAATGGTATTACCGTGTTCGTCGTAGTTGACGTATTTACCGGTAACATATTCCTTAAAGTCGAAGACTGGATTGCGGCGGCGGTCGGCGTCGGGGACACCATCGTTGAAGACGCGGGCGGTTTCGAGGTTGATGTATTTACCGAAGCGACGAAGCGTGAAGTCGGAGTCCTTAGTTTCGAACATGCAGAAGTTGGCGAGAGATTGGGAAGCGTGAGTACCGAGGTTGAGCTGACCACCTTCGACTGTGCGCTTGACGATGTCGTAAACAAGGTCTGTGTCGCCGCGCTGGTTCAAAACACGCATACCGGAGATAATCGGTTCGATATAGTCGTTAGAATGACGGTAGTTGGTGAGGTCTTTGAGACGGTCGTGGACGTGTTGAGTCGGGGGGAGGGTCGAGAAGTAGTCGGTGAATTGTTTGGAGACGATTTTTTGTTGGACGAGAGCTTCGGTTGCGGCGCCAGCTTCGATGTAATGGACGGCTTCATGGTCGCCGTTCATGGTATCGAGCATGCGACGGTAATTGCCGAGACTTGCGCGGTCGGCAGCAGAGAGAGCTTCGCCACGGACAGAGCTTTTAATGTGGGAGTTAAGAGCTTGGTTCGTGCGGGAGAGGTAGCCTTGGGCGTTGTCATGTTTGATTTTGGTGGAGTTAGCACTTTCCCATTTAAGGGCGTCCCAGGAGCGGACGGCGTCGGTGTTAAGGGAGTTGATACGGCGAGCTTGGAGATGGCTGCGAGCGTGCTTTACGTCGAGACCACGCTCAAATTCGTTTTCGCCGGCGGCAACCTGGGTCTGGGAGCGGGCGTTCTGGGAACTTAATGCGTAGAGGTCTTCCCCGCGACGAGTGAGGCGACCATAAACGTCATGATAATCGGAGGCAGAGGCGAGACCACGGAGCTTGGCAGCTTCGATATATTTTCGTGTGTCAATTTCGCGACGGTTGCGACGGTCTTCAAGATATTGGGCGAGGTAACGAGAGTTTTGGTAAGGTTTCGGAGAGCCGCCAAGGTAACGAGCGCGACTTAAGGCGGCGCGCGAAGCGAAGTAACGAGAGGTGGCGCCGAGGGGGATTTTGGCGAAGTTCGAGAGGGAGGAGGAGATTTGACCGGGGAGAGTGCCAGACATTTTAAGGAGTTTCCAGGACATGAAGAGAGGAATGACCTTGACCGCCATACCGAGGACAAGGAGCATCGAAGATTCAGCGGCGGCGATGATGACCCAGCCGATAAGAGAGCAGGCGCCGAAGAGGACGCTGAAGAGGGGGTAAAAGAAGAGCATGGTTGTTAGAGATTTTTTCCAGGTTTCGAACCATTTTTCTGTATTCGGGAGGAACATGCAGACGAAGGCGAGGGGGCTAATCATGATGAGGAGATAAACGAAGGCTTGGCGGGCGGCGACGGTGATATAAGCGATGACGATGGCAATGATGGCGCCGAGGAGCATAGGGACGAGGGCAAGGAAGAGAGCGCCGAGACCGCCAGTGGCGCTGATGGTGACGCCAGCGATGAGGGTACCGCCGGTGATGGCGGCGACGAGAGAGGAGTAGTTGATTTCTGAACTCGAGGAGGCGGAAGCGAGGATGCCGGTTGGAGTAATCGAGGTTTCGATACTAGTAAAGATACCGCGGAGAGAAGCGCCGATGATGTTGGAGAGGTCAACGAGGAGGGCGCAGAGAATGTAAGAGAGGTTAATCATGATGGCGGCGACGATGATTTTCGGGAGCGCCTTTTTAATTCCATAGTTGCTAATACCGATACCGGTGAGTTGAGAATAGAGGACGACGAAGATGAAGATGACGAAGACGATGTTGGTGATGTCGCGGAAGATAGACCAAACTTGATAAAAAGGGTTTTTCGAGTCGAGTCCGAGAGGTTTAACGACGAGGTATTCTTCGATGATGTCGTAGAGTCCGTCGGTAATTTTAGCGAGGAAGCCGGTTGAGGGACAGACGACCCAGCCGAGAGAGCCGGCTTCGGTAAGACAAGTGTCGGTTGAGTTGTCGGTTGTAGTGTCGGTGGATTGGGTTTGGTCCTGAGATTGTTGTTGGTCTTGGGACTGTTGTTGAGACTGATCTTGAGATTGATCTTGGGACTGACTAGAGTCGGGTTCGGCGAAAACGGCGGTCGAAACAGAGAGGGAGAGGGCGGAACTAGCAAAAAGCAAGCCCAAGAGGAGGAGTATAGTCCGGAAGGACGTTTTTAGTCGTTCTAACACGGTAAAACTCACGTAGATTTAACCTGTTAATTATAGCATGAAAGAGTAAAAAATTCAAGGTATTTTAAGATAAGAAGAAAATGATATAATGAGGGTATGAGAAAAAGAGTTTTTAGGGTTATCTTGGGGGTTTGGATGATAGGGGCGGGGTTGTTAAGTGCGGGGGTGGCGTATGCGGCGCCAACTCCGTCGGGGAGTGCGGGATTGTCGAGCGGAGTAGGGAGTGCAACGACTGGGACTGCGACGACGGGGGCTTGTTCAGGGGGAGACGGGGGTGAAGGGTCGGCGGCGGACTTTTTCGGGCTGAAAGGTTGGTATGCGTATTTGGATTGTGAGACGGTTAACGGGCGACAGACAGTAGCGGGGAGTAATTTTGAGAAAGATAAGATAACGAAGACGATTTGGACGATTATTTTGACGATTTTGACGGATTTGTTCTTTATTGTGGGGTTGTTGGCGGTAGTGATGATTATTTATGGGGGGTTCCAGTATGTGTTGAGTGCCGGAGATGCCGGAGCAGCGGCGAAGGCGAAGAAGACGATTGTTGGGGCGGTGGTCGGGCTAATTTTAGGGATTTCGGCACACATGATTGTGAATACGATTTTAGGGATATTTAGTTCGGGAGGAGGATTCCAATGAAATTAGAAATGACAAGAGTTTTAACGCGGTTCGGGGACGAGTTGGATGACGCGGCGGCGAGATTGCCGAAATTGCCGGGCGGGGGGACGGGGACGTTTTTGACGAATGTGTTGTCCTGGGTGTTTGGGATACTCGGAGTGGCGGCGGTGATAATGATTATTTATTCAGGGTTACAGATGACGAGTTCGGCGGGGGACGCGGGGGCGGTAACGAAGGCGCGGAATACGCTGATTTATTCGATTGTGGGGCTTGTGGTAGCGATTACGGCGTTTGCGCTGGTACAATTTGTGTTGAAGGAGATGGGACAATGAAAAAGAGGTGGATTGGGGCGATTTTGGCGGTGAGCTTGATGTTGGGGCTTAATTTCGTGGGAGTGGGGTTGGAAGTTGGCGGACAGGGGTTAATGGTGAAGGAAGCGGCGGCGACGTCGATTGCGTCAGATGATTTATGTGGGTCGGATATTAACGAGGAATTGAGAAAGGCAGCGGGTTGTGAAGAGACGGGGACGGTAACGAGTCCGATAAAGAACGTGGTGAAGGTTCTGTTGTATTTGGTAGGAGTAATATCGGTTGTGATGATGATTTATGCGGGGTTACAGATGACGATTTCGACAGGAAATTCGGGGAAAGTAGCGAAGGCGAAGATGATAATGATTTATGCGTTGGCAGGGTTGGCTTTGGCGATTTTAGCGTATGTGATTGTGGTGTTTGTAGTCGATAAATTTTAGCTTTACATGAGCGGTTTAAGTTGGTAAAATAAACATAAGGTAAAAGAAAGGATGTAAATGAAATTATCAGAAAGAGTTAAAACTGCAGTTTTGGCGGCGGGGTTAGCTTTAGCAGGAATTTCCGCGGTTATGGCGCCGAGTGCGGCGTATGCGAGTCCGGCGACAGACCAGGTTAGACGAGGGTTGAGTGCGACTGGCTTAGGGAGTGGCGCGGGAAGTTTACAACTTCAAGATAAAGTGAAGAACATTATCAATACGATTTTATATGTTGTCGGTATTTTGTCGGTCGTAGTGGTGATTTATGGTGGCGTACAATATACGATTTCTACGGGCGACCAGAGCAAGGTAACTTCGGCGAAAAATACGATTATTTACGGGTTAGTAGGTTTAGCGATTTCTATTTTAGCGTATGCGATTGTGAACTTCGTCGTGACGAAGCTCGGAAGCTAGGAAGAGAGCTTGAGAAAATAACCCCCGTGCGCGGGGGTTATTTTGGTTCGACGAAGAGACGGTAATAAGTTAAGAGGGAGTAATCGGAGAGGGCGGCGGGGGAATCTGTGCGACTGGAGAGATTATCAGAGCGGTCGAGGGCGTAGTAAGTGCTGATTAAGGGGTAATTGGAGAGAGTTGCGAGGCGGAAGTTGTCCCAGGTGGTCAGAGGGAGATTGGCGGATTGTTTTAAGAAGACGGAGAGGTAGTTGGTGCTGGTAATTTCTGGGAAGTCAACCGCAAGGTCGAAGTTGCTCCAGACGATATAAGGGGTGATGTAGTAATTGTAAACGGATTCGTCGAAGTCCGAGACGAGGTCGGCGGTTTCTAGGGCGGGCTGATGGTCACCGAACATGAGGACGAGTGTGTGTTTTTTACGGGATTTTAATTCGGAGATAAAATCGTGGAAAGCTTGGTCGCTGAGGGAGGAGAGGGTGAGGTATTGGTTCGCGGTTGGGTTATCGGGGAGGTATTCGGTCGAGGAGAAGTCGTCTTTATCGTAGTCGTAGCTACCGTGGTTTTGGATAGTGACGGCGAAGATGAAATTAGAGGTTTTTGAGAGGAACTCAGAAGATGAGGAGCTTGAGGTTGTCGAGTCGGAGGAAATTGAAGCGGAGACTGAAGCGGAGGAATTGAGAAGGGAGAGGATTTTACGGTAACATTCGGCGTCGCTAATGAAGCCGCGGAGATATTCGAGGTTATCGCCGAAATCGAGGCGGTCGTACATGCTGGTTGAGTTTGTGAAGGGGTTTGAGCTGACTGATAAACCGGAAGAGAAATCTTCACCGAAGATGGTTTCCTGAAAACCGAGGTTCGGGTAAACGGTTTTTCGGCTCCATTCTTCGGAGTAATAAGGATGAATACCGACGGTATGGAAGTTGAGCTGGGACAGGTCGCTTGCGAGAGAGGAGGTCGGTTTGACGAGGTATTGAGAGAAGGGAGAGGAGAGGGCGGGGAGGAAGTGCATGGAGTTTCCAGTGAGAAATTCGAACTCGGAGTTGGCGGTTCCGCCGCCGAAGACGGGGACGACGAGTTTTCCTTCAAAGTAGGAGTTTTTTTCGGAATGGAGGTTTTTTAAGGGGTCGGTTTCGAAGAGGGGGTCGCCGACGAGAGCGTAGTCGGCGAGAGATTCGTTCATGATAACGATAAGGTCGAGGGGGGCTTGGGCGGTTGAGGAGTTGTTTTTTGAGTCGGATGGTTGATTGTTGTCTGAGTCGGCGCTATGGGCGGACTTTGGGGAGGGGTTCTCGGAGGCGGGGTCGGTATATTGAGCGAGGACGGCTTCGGCGGCTTCGTCGGAGTAGTTGTCAGGAGGGATGAGTTTACTATCGAGGTATTCGCCGTAGAGAGCGTAGAGAAGACCGGCGTGTTCGGTTGTGTAGTTTGTATCGAAGATGTATCTGACGGAAGAGTATGGACCGGAGAGGAGATTGAACTTGGTACCGCCGAGTATGACGAGAGAGGAGCAGAGGCAGAGAGCGAGACCGACAAGGAGGTTTTCTCGACGAGATTCTTCGAAGTTATATCGGGTTTTGAGGGTTTTTCTGAGGCGGTAGAGGGCGATGAAGGAAGCGAGGAGGACGGCGAGGAGGAGGAAGGTATGAAAAGTCGGGGCGAGACTATAACGATTGGCGACACGGAGACCGTCGCCGGCGGTGAGGAAGTCGGTGAAGCGGAGGTGGATAAGGCGGCTTTTATAAACGACGTCGTCGATATAAGAGATGAAGAGGAAGACGAGCGCTGTGAGGAGGAAGGCGAAGGGGGTGCGGCGGGTCAAGGCGAGGAAGAGTCCGAAGAGGGGGAGGAGGAGCAATAGGTTCATGAGGACGGTCAGGGGGTTGGTCGAGAAACGGAGGGAGCAAGGGACGGCGAGGAGGATTGAGAGGAGGGCGAGGGAGAGAGGGAGGAGGAGGCGTTGGTTTTTGAGCAAGCGAGACATGAAATAATTATAGCAAAAAAATAGGCTCGATGAGCAGAGCTTGAGGAATAGGGCTTGAGGGATAGGGCTTGCGTCAAGGTCTCTTTCGCCGGACGCAAGTCGCGCCCGCCCGCCGTTGCGGGGGTCGCGCTTGCCGGACCTCGCTCGTAAGCTGCGGTACGCCGTCGAGAAGAGACACTTGACTCCGCCCTTTGAGTCTAATTTCTATTGAATCGGGATGACTTTCGGGGCTTCAACTTTTTCTTTGTCGAAAGTGATGGTTAAGACGCCGTCGCGGAGTTCTGCCTTGACGGAGTTTTCGTCCTCGCGGACTTGAACCGGGAGGGCGATGGTTCGGGAGAATTCGCCCCAGTAACATTCTTGGATGTGCCAACGGGTTGTTTGGTCATCTTCCCCGCCGGAGAGGACGCCGGAAATGGTCAGAATTGAGTCGTGAATTGAGACGTTTAAGTCGGACTTTTTAATTCCGGCGGTCCGCGCCTTGATAACTAATTTGTCGGCGGTTTCATAGACATCTACGGCGAGCTGTCCAGGAAAATCTCCGCTATCTTCCCACCCATCATCCCCCTCGTCTGATGGTTCTAAAGCTTCTTCGGGCGCGTCGGCGAGTTCTTCCGGTTCTTCCGCGGGAGCGGCAAGAGCTGGCTCGTCGGGCTCGAGCATAGTGGTCGCGTCGTCTTCTAGGAAGGCGGCAGCGAGTTCATCTTCCATCAGCATGTCATCGTTGGTTTTACGAGCCATACTCGGTTTTCCTCCACTTTGCGTTTTACGCGTTATATAGTATAAGCTTTATTTTAGGCTAATTCCCTGTTAAAATCAATAGAGAATATGGTAAAAAGGCAAGAAAAGGAAGTGTTTTTTACAACGGAAGGGGTGTGGGGAGGGCTTGTTTCGGTCTTTTCTTCCCTGTTATGTCGTGGATGTGGAGCGGAGGGAGGGTATTTATGTGAGCGTTGTAAAAAGTACATATTGAGAGGGTTCCAGCCGCGGGAGATTTTATATATGGAGGAGGCGGCGTGCGCTGAGGAGAAGGAAGCAGCGAGGGAGCTTGAGAAGATTTTTCAGAGGGCGGAGTTTTTGGGCTTTAGAGATGAGTTGCTTGGGGAGATGGTGGAGGAGTATAAGTATCAGGCGGTCAGGGGAATGGGGAGGGTGATTGGGGAGATGGTGTATGAGATGTATTTTAAGGAGTTGTTAAGAGAGGAGGCAAGAGAGCGGAAGGGCGGGAGAGGCTGTTCGGAGGTGATTTTAGTGCCGATGGCGACGAATCGGAGGCATGTGAGGGAGAGGGGGTTTGACCATATGAAGTTAGTAGCGAAGGGGGTCGAGCGGAAGGCGAGGGGGCGAGTGCGAGTTGTGCCGCTGTTAGAGCGGGCGAAAGATACGGTGCAGGTTGGGGCGAGTGATAAGGTGCGAGAGGCACAGGCGAAGGGGGCAGTGAGAGTGAACCCGAAGTTTTTGGAGGGGGAGACGGGGGAGTTTTCGGAGGAGGTACGGAGGGTGAGAGTGGTGCTGTTGGACGATGTGTGGACGACGGGGGCGAGTATGAAAGAGGCGGGGCGGGTTTTACGGGAGGCGGGAGTTGAGAGATTGAACGGATTAGTGATTGTGAAAAATCGGAGAGGGGCGAGTCCGGTGATTCGCGGAGGAGAGATGGGGGAGTAAAAAAGTTAGCTCCTTTCGAGCTAACTTTGATTGAAGCTAATCTAGCGAGGGGTTAGGCGACGATTCCGAGAACCCACTTGACGATGGCGTAAGAGAGAAGACAGATGACGAGACCGATAATTGCGTAGAGAATCGTGTTTTTAGCGTCAGTAACTTTCTTAGAGTCGCCAGCGGAAGTGGCGTATTTGAAGCCACCGTAGATTAACATGATGACGGAGAGAGCGCCGACGAGGTAAAGAATAATTCCGGTGATTTTAGAGATAATTCCAGAGTCGCCGATTAAGGTTTCGGGCATATCGTCGGTTTTTACGGCGTCGATTCCTTCACGGACAGAGAGCGCCATGACTTTTCCGGCAAGAAGAGTCGTCATCGCGGCGGCGCCAGTGAAGATTTGGGAAGCGGTTTTAGCTAAGTTTTTCATTAAAAATCTCGCAGTTAATGATTCTTTTCATCTATTATAGCACAGTTTCTTAAGAAATACAACAGTTTACGCTTTGATTTTGATTTGGTAAAATAAAGGGGTGTACGGAGGGTTACCCAAGTGGCTGAAGGGGACGGTTTGCTAAATCGTTAGTCTGGGGAGACCTGGAGCGGGAGTTCGAATCTCCCACCCTCCGCCAACAGAGATTATATCGCCAGTTTTTACTCCTAGGAGCGATGCAAAAGGCTCCTTAACAGATAGAAAGGCGATTTTTTCTTTGTTGAAATATAAGTTCGAAAAAATCTCGCGAATAATGAGGTCTTTTCGAACAACTGAGGCTTTTTTGAATGAAGCCTCAGCATTTTTGAGGATGGCTTCGAGCTCTTTCTCCGTATATTGTTT
>JAFRJG010000009.1 GCA_017432365.1 Candidatus Saccharimonadota bacterium | reverse complement strand
GTTCGGTTTATATCCGGCATGATCGTTAGGAATCTTGAGGAGATCTGTCCCTAGTACGAGAGGACCAGGATGGACGAACCTCTAGTGTATCGGTTGTGGCCACCTGCTGCATTGCCGAGTAGCTATGTTCGGAAGAGATAAGCGCTGAAAGCATATTAAGCGCGAAGCCCCCTCCAAGATAAGGATTCCCTATGAGACCCCAGAAAGATGATCTGGTTGATAGGAGCAAGATGGAAGTACGGTAACGTATGGAGTCGAAGCTTACTAATCGGTCCATCGCCTTTTTATGTAATGAACTTAGTCTAGCAATCGGTGTTCGCACCGAGCCAATTAAAATCCACGGTATCTAATATAGATATCAACAGCCTTGCAAAATATTTGATTTTGCAATTATAATTTAGGTCGAAACACGGACATGCGCCGGGTTTCGACCTCGAACTGTCTTTCTTTGACAGTTGGGGAACTTTCTTTCTCTAAGAAAGAAAGTGCCCCATTTGGCTGTTGGTATCCATACCGCCAGGGAAATACCTGTTCTCATTCCGAACACAGAAGTCAAGCCTGGTAGGGGCGACCATACTGCGAAAGCGGGAAACTAGCAAGATGCCAATTTATGATTAAGTCCCTCGAAAGAGGGACTTTTTCCTTGCCATAACAAACAGTTTATGCTATAATAAAAAAGTAACTTGTTGTTCGCACTTTGAGAAAGTGAGGGATTTTTTATGTCTCATCGTGATTTAAGGCTCGCTAATCACCACGCTCTGCTCTCGGTTGACGCCTTTAATAAAAGCGCCCTTTCCCGCCGGTATCACCGCTGGAAATACCGTCAAATTGCCGAGCGTGAGTATTGGTCTGCCAAACACCAAACCCGGGTCGGTCGATACTATGCCGGCGAGCTCCAGTTAAACACTTACCCCTGGCCGTATAGAGACCCGGGGTTCGCCAATTGGACAGAAAACGACACCCCCGGAAGTTATACTCTGATTTCTGACCCTTCCGGCTGCGTCGTTCGTCATTCGACGAGCTACTGTGCCTATAAAATCCGGGAGCTGACCGGTTTCTGGCCGAAGCGTCTCTCGAACACGCGCTTCGACGCGAAACATTGGCAGCAGTTCCTCGCCGAGGCTGGCTACGCAGAAACCCTTCCGTCCGGCGTCGTGCCGACGCTCTGGAAACACTACGTCGGAATCGATCCGCAACGTGGCGCCTACGGTCTCGTCGTCTGGTTCGAGGGCTATTCTGGGAACTATCCCGGTTCTGTCCAGGTTTCGACCTACCTTAATCAGAAATATCTCTTCATCTCTGAAGACTGGAAGAAATATCTCTGGGTCGAAATCCCCGAACCGCCCGCACCTCGTCCGAAAGCCCAGTTTACCTGGCGTCCGAGCCAGATTCTCTCCAGGGCTACCCCGCCCGCCTCGGCGGTCTGAAAAAGACAGTTTCTTACATTTTGTTCACCTCCTTTCTTTGCCCCCGCTCTGCGGGGGTTATTTCGTGAAACCCGGAAAATCCCCCTTCCCCCGAACTAAAAAACCCTTTATAATAAACCTATCATTAAGAGGTAAAGAGGTACTTATGGCGAAAAAACCTGCGGTGGAAACTAACGAAGAAACAAAAACTGACGGCAAGGCTCAGGCGTTAAATCTCGCCATCGCCCAAATCACCAAACAGTTCGGCGACGGCTCCATCATGAAGCTCGGCGACGCGAAAAAAATCGACGTCCAGCTCATTCCTTCTGGCTCTCTCTCGCTCGACCTTGCCCTCGGCGGCGGTTATCCTAAGGGACGCATTATCGAAATCTACGGACCTGAATCTTCCGGAAAAACGACTTTAACCCTCCACGCTATCGCCGAAATCCAAAAACAGGGCGGGACTGCCGCCTTTATCGACGCGGAGCATGCTCTCGACCCTGCCTACGCGAAACGTATCGGCGTCGATACTGGAAATCTCTTAATTTCCCAGCCCGATAACGGGGAACAAGCCCTTGAAATCTGTGAAACTCTCGTCCGCTCCGGCGCCGTTGACCTAATTGTCGTTGACTCTGTCGCCGCCCTTGTCCCCCAGGCGGAAATTGACGGCGACATGGGTGACGCCCAGATGGGGCTTCAAGCTCGTCTCATGTCCCAGGCGATGCGTAAGCTGACCGGAATTATCAGCAAGTCGAAGGCGACTGTGATTTTCATTAACCAAATCCGTATGAAAATCGGCGTCATGTTCGGTAACCCGGAAACCACAACCGGCGGTAACGCCTTGAAATTCTACGCCTCCGTCCGCCTCGATATCCGGCGCATCGGTCAGATTAAAGACGGCGACAATATCTCCGGTAACCGTACCAAGGTCAAAATCGTCAAAAATAAAATCGCCGCGCCTTTCCGCACTGCCGAGTTCGACATCATGTACAACGAAGGTATCTCAAAAGTCGGTGACGTCCTCGACCTCGCCGTCCATTACAATATCATTCAAAAAGCCGGCGCCTTCCTCAAGTACAACGGAGAAACCTTAGGTCAAGGTCGTGAAGCTGTGAAAAAACTCTTCCGCGAACAGCCCGAACTGATGCAGGAAATTGAAGATAAAGTCCGCGCCGAATCTCTCCGCCGGGAGGAAGCCTAGTGCCCGTTGCGCCTTCCCACGAGAAAAAACCGTTCGCCCTTTATAACCGCTCCGCCCTCCCCGACTCAACCGGTACTATCGAGGGCGCCGCGGGGGTCTGGTTTTATAAACGGGAACCCGACGGTCTTTACATCTTATTCCAAAAACGTTCTAAAAACGTCCATAATGCCGGTTTTTATGATATGACTGCCGGTGGTCATATCGACGCCGGAGAAGAAGCTTCCCCGATTTCCGTCGCCATCCGCGAAGCGAAAGAGGAAGTTGGCGTCTCGCTCGCCCCCGAGGAACTCGACTTTCTCGTCTCGTATATCTCCGGTGACCGTTATATCTTCGTTTACGCCTCTGACCGAACCGGAAAGTCCGACCAGTTCTCTCTCGACGAATATGAAGTCGAATCGCTCAAATGGGTTAAGGTCTCCGAACTTGAAACGTTTGCCGAGCAACACGCGAAAAAACCTCTCCGCGAAAACCCGCTCCATCTCCCCGCGTTAAAGTTCTATTTCTCCGCGTTAGAGTCCGATGGAAATCTTTAACCTTCGCGACCCGCTACTTGCTAGCCCGAAAGGGAAGCGCTCTCACGTCGACTCTCCTCAAAACATCGCCCCCCCTCAAAACGTCATCACTGCCCTCAAGCCTGGCGTCCATAACCAAAACCGCGTCAACGTCTTCCTTGACGATAAGTTTGCCTTCTCGCTCGACCTTGCTCAAATTGTCGAATTTAAGTTAAAAATTGGTCAATCCCTCTCTCCTCCCGAACTCGCCAAGCTAAAATCCGCCTCAGAGTTCGGTAAACTTTATGTTCGGACGCTCGAATGGGTTTTTATGCGCCCTCGCAGTATTCGCGAGACCCGCGACCATCTCCGCCTGAAACGCTTTCAAAAATCTTATACTTATTCCGACGAAGATATCGAAGCGGTCATCGAAAAATTGCAACAAAAATCCTATCTCGACGATAAAAAATTCGCCATCTGGTATATTGACAACCGGAATCTCAAAAAGGGTATCTCTCGGCGTCAGCTTGAGCTTGAACTCAGCCAAAAGGGAATCGACCGGTCGTTAATTGACGACCTCCTCGCCGCCTCTGGTCGTTCCGACGCAATAGAAATTAAAAAAATCATTTCTAAAAAGGCTCGAAAACTCCCCGAAGAAAAACTCCTCCGTTATCTCGTCTCGAAAGGCTTTCCGTACGACCTCTCGAAATCCCTCTTAATCGAGTTTCGCGACGGCACTCTCTAGACGCGCTTTGGACCACCCTTGAATCGCCTGCTCCGTCGTCTCGACCTTCCCCTTTAACTGCGCCAGTTCATACTCACTCGCAACTTGGTCGCCCGTCGCCTCGACTTCTCCGTATGCGCGGACTTCCTCCGCTAGTGTCGATAACATATTTTTCAGCGTCTCATCTTCCGTCTCCGTGCTTATCTTCTCGAGCCGCTCTCGATATGCTTGCACATCGGTTATGCCTTCAAGCTCCTTGAGTTTTTCCGTCAACGCCTCTTTCATCTCGACCGTTTTCGCAATTTCTTCCACCGCCTCTCGGCTCGCGCTTATAGCTTCGGCTCTCCCCGCCTGAACTCCGCGTCGGTATAAAATCGCCCCGCCCCCGACCACTAACAATAGCCCCGCCGCAATCCCGACTAAAATCACTACCGTTAGCCTGTCTCCCCGTCCCCGCGTTCGTTTTTCGGTGGAACCTCTCATTTTATCTCCTTTACCTTAATGTCCATAGCTCACTCTCGAGCGGCCAGGCGTTAAACGACTCGCATCCCCGCAATCCCGTTGACTGCTGAAGCATAATCGGCGCCGGACCTCCGTTTGGACAACTCGTCTCATGTGCATAATGCCCGAGCCAATGCCCGACCTCATGATTTACGACCATGTGCTGATAATCACGCGTTTCCATGCCCGCCGCTCGGCTCGCCTCTGTCCCTTCGCGCCAGCGCAAATCGTTAATAATCACCTCATTATCCCAAGTCGTACAAGATAAATCCCCCGAACAGCCACTCGTCGCGTCAAGTCGCGCCGCGTCTGATAAAATTATCAGCACGTCCGGATTTTTCTCAACCTCAACAAACCTTAACCCCGCTCTTTTCCATCCTCGCTCATCTTCGAGCGTTCCCGAAACACGGCTCTTGAACTCCTCAAAGTCTGCCACTATTTCGCCCCACGTCTCGGTTCGATAAAAAATCACTTTCTCTCCGTCCAGCACATGTCCTTGCGCCGTCCCTGTTGACGCCGTATTCGTTCCGTTCGGGTTCTCCGGTATAAACTCTTCTCCGCTCCCGAGCGCTAGTGGGATTTTTACTTCCGCCCCGACTAACCGCTCCACCTGCGCTTCATCTGTCGCGCTTAACTCCCCCGCCCATACCGCCTGCCCTATTCTTCCAAAACCTAGCCCAATCCCCAACGCCACCGCCAATCCCAACTTCGCCGCGCGCCTACTCATCTCCCTTCTCTCGTACTACTTTTCGGCTCGAAAAGTCCGGCTCCCGAAACGGGTTTACGAAGTTCGGCACAAAGTCCTCCCGGAGCGCCTTCATCCGAATCTTTTCTTCCTCATCTTTCACGATAATCTTAAAATCTGTTACCTCGACAATCTCTTTCCGCGGAATAATCAACTCTGGGTCCATCAGCGCCTTTAACATCGGTCGTCTCACAATCAACTGTTGAATCTTCATTGTCTCCGTATCAACCGTTACGTCCGTTACTTTCCCAAGATATGACCCCTTCTTCGTCTCCACTTTCAGCCCCATCGGCGAAAACTCTAACGCCAAAATCTCTTGTAACTTCAACACGTCGTCCGCCTTCACGAATCGCTCACTCGAATCAATAATCATTCCGATATTCGCAAACTCCCGCACATCTCTCGTCTCAAGAAACTCTCTCGCCTCCGGAGCATTCCGCACGTCCGCTCCGTCAACTTTTAGCGCGACAATCTGGAGCTTCGCGGGGTCAATCACCAAACCCACTACACGCGCCACTTCTCCCCCGACATGTAACGATAAAACCGGATAACCGACCAGCTTCGACGCGTTAATTAACATAATTTTATTTTATCATATTTCCTCGCGACCGCCTCGTCAAGCAGTCGCACCCGCGCCCCTTAACATAAAATCTGGAAATCCTCCCGTCTCATCTCGACGAGTCGGTCTCCCGGCAAGTTAAACTTTTTCCCCGTTTGATATGTCTGAATCGCAGTCAGAAACTCTTGAATCTGGGGTCGCGTCGCGGAAATCCCCGCCCTCCCTAATCCCTCGCGTAAAATCTCCCTCCCGACTTCTTCCGGCATCTCTCGGAAATCTTCTCGTAAAAATCGCAAATCCTCCGGTAAAATCGCCTCAAGAATCTTCTCAATCTCCCCCACAACCGCCTTCTGTTTCAGAAACAGCTCAAACACCTTCATTTTCTCCTCTTGGCTCTTCTCCCGCACTCTCTCCCGTACGCGGTTTCGGAGATAATCGCTCGAACTGTTCGTCGGGTCCTCCCGAAATCTAACCCCCCTCTCTGCGGCGATTTTTAAGACCCCTCGCTTATCTAAAACCTCCCCGAACGCCCCCTCGAGAAACGGACGCCTAATCCCCGGGCTAGAAAACGGCGCCAGCCCTCGAATCCCCGTCCCCCGGAGAAAGTTAATCGCTACCGTCTCCACCAAATCATCGAGATGGTGCGCCGTGAAAATCTCCCCCTTTTCTAAAAACGCCACTTTTCTCAAAAACTGATACCGCTCCGCTCGCGCCCGCTCCTCACTTGCTCCCGCTCCCAGCTCCGCCGACCCCTGATAAACCCGCATTTGTAGCGCGGATGAAATCCCCGAAACTTTCGCGGAACAATCCCGTCTGACCTCTGTCGGTACCCCTCGCGCCGCTCCCAGCTCCTCTACTCGCCTCGTCACAAACTCCACGTCTTCCTTCGCACTCTCGCGCGTCCCGTGGTCAAACGTCGCTACAACCAGTTCCTCTAGCGGTAGTTCTCGCATACAAAAATCCAGCATCACCATCGAGTCCACCCCTCCGGAAACCGCTAAAATCTTTTTCATCTCTCAAAATTATACTATAATCTAGCTATGAATGACTCTCTCACTCTCTCGGAAAAACTCGATTCGATAAAAGCCTGGCTCGGAACCGGCTCCATCAACATCTTCGGTCTCCCGATGTCCGGAAAGGACACCGTCGGCGTCCGCCTCGCTGAAGACCTCGACGCCAAGTTTCTCTCGAGCGGACTGATTATTCGCGCCATGGAATCCGCCAACCGCGAACGGCTCACCTCGAGTGGCGAGCTGATTCCGAGCGACGTTTTCTATGAGTGGATTCTCCCATATTTCGAGCGTGAAGAACTACGCGACTTCCCTCTGATTCTTTCCTCAATCGGTCGCTGGAAGGGGGAAGAAGACCGCGTGCTCGAATCCGCCGAAACCTCTGGTCACGAAATCAAGGCAGCCGTCATTCTTAACGTCTCCGAAGCCGACGTAGAAGAACGCTGGAACGTCGTTCGGAACTCCTCTGCCGCCGCCTTTGAGCGTGGCTCTCGCTCCGATGATAAAGACCCCGTAGTTTTTCAAAAACGTATCGCTGAGTTCCGCAAGAAGACCCTCCCCGTCATCTTAAAATACAAACAGCTCGGTCTCCTCGTCGAAGTCAAGGCAGACATGGATCGCGAAACCGTTTATCAAGAACTAGTTGACCGTCTTTACGCCTTTATTAACTAATCTCGCTTTAACATCACCGTAAACGCTTCGCTCGGAATATCAATCTTCCCAAACCGCTTCATTCTCGCCTTCCCCCGTTTCTGTTTCTCGAGTAACTTCGCCTTTCTGTCTCTGTCCCCCGTATGGATTTTTACGGTCACATCTTTCCGATACGCCCCAATCGTCTCGCGCGCAATAATTCTCGCTCCAATCGCCGCCTGAAGCGCGACCTCGAAGTTCTGCCGCGGTATCACCTCTTTTAATTTCTTCGTCACCGTCCGCCCAATCGCCTCTGCCTCGCTCCGATGACACATGACTGACAGTGCATCGTTTCGCGCTCCCGCAATTAAAAAGTCCACTCTAACCAAGTCTTCCGCTCGATAATCCGCCAGTTCATAGTTAAACGACGCATACCCGCTCGTCGCGCTCTTCAGTTGGTCATAAAAATCCGTCAACAGATTTGCCATCGGCGCCTCAAAATCAATCACCGCTCGCCCCTCGAGATACGACAGATTTTTTTGCACTCCCCGCTTCTCCACAATCAAATTCAATACCGCTCCAATCATCTCCTTCGGCAGAATAATCTCCCCCTTAACCCAGGGTTCTCGAATCTCCTTCACCTCTGTCATCTCCGGTAAGTCCACCGCACTTTTTATCTCTATCTCCTCCCCGGAGTTTAACACGACTTCATAATTTGTCGATGGACTCGTCACGACCAGCTCAAGGTCGAACTCGCGCTCGAGCCGCTCTCGGATAATGTCCATATGTAAAAGCCCCAAAAACCCGATTCTGAGTCCAAAGCCTAAAATCGGCGAATTTTCTGGCTCAAATTGTAGTGCGGAGTCCGACAGTGCCAACTTCTCAATCGCCTCTTTTAGCGCCTTATAATCCTCGTTTGACACGGGGAAAAAGCCCGCATACACAAACGGCAACACATTTTTATACCCCGGTAGCGCCTCCGCCGCCGGTTGTTTCATCAGCGTTACCGTATCGCCAACCTTCGCCTCGCGTGTCGTCTTTAAGTTCGTTACGATATACCCAATTTCTCCCTCTTCGAGCGTTTCCTTAGGCGTCATCGCCGGCGTCAACGTTCCTACTTCGAGCGCCAGCCCCCGCTTCTCCGCCGCCATCATCAAAATCTCCGCCCCCTTCTCGAGCCTCCCGCTCACCACCCGCACATACAGCACCACTCCCCGATAGTCGTCAAAATAGCTATCAAAAATCAAGGCTCTAAGAGGTTGGCGACTCGCGTCCGACGAAAGAGACTTCGGTGCAAGCGAGCTATCGTCAACTATTCTATCTAGCACTTGCTCTACATTCCGCCCCGTCTTCGCCGACACTAAAATCACTTCCTCCGGGCGACACCCGAGTAAGTTCACAATCTCCCGCGTCACCCCTTCAACGTCTGCCGCCGGTAAATCAATCTTGTTAATAACCGGAATAATCGTTAAATCCTGCTCGAGCGCTAAATATACATTCGCCAGCGTCTGCGCCTGAATCCCTTGCGTCGCATCTACAACTAGCACCGCCGTCTCAACCGCCTGTAAACTCCGCGACACTTCATAAGAAAAATCCACATGCCCCGGTGTATCAATCAGATTTAGCTCAAACCCCCTCCATTTCATCGACACCGGCGCCAGCTTAATCGTAATTCCTTTTTCTCGCTCCAGCTCCATCGAATCGAGGAGCTGCGCCTTCATCGCCCGCTTCTCGACCGTCCCTGTTAGTTCCATCATCCGGTCTGCTAACGTCGATTTCCCGTGGTCAATATGCGCAATAATACAAAAATTCCGAATCTTCTCAGTTGACATATACGAGAATTATATCATGAATCCTAGCGGAGAGGGAACTGTTAGCACTCTTGACTCTAAACTGCTAATTGTTTATAATTTAACCATGAATTTGACTGAACGCCAGAGAGAAATCCTCTTTGCTATCATCGAACAATACGCCGAACTCGCGACCCCTGTCGGAAGCGTTACTTTAGCGAAGCTTTTTGATGTCTCCTCTGCCACGATTCGCTCAGAAATGGCAAAACTCGAGTCCTACGGGTTAATTGCCCAGCCTCATACTTCCGCCGGACGGATTCCGACCGACGCCGGATACCGTTTTTATGTCAACTCTCTCGTCGAGGATTCCGAAGCGAATTTTCCCTCTGACTCGCCAGAAGATGGGCGCGCTTATGAAGTCCCTGCGAGCCTCGCTCGCCCGACTCATGCCCTTGAAGTTCGCGTCTCGTCTCAAACTTCCGCCGAAACCGCCATCCGTGGCGCTGTTGACTCTCTCGTCGAACTGACCGGGAACCTCGGTCTCGGGACCATCGGTAATCAGCTTTATCTCGCCGGTATCTCTCGCCTCTTTACTCAGCCCGAGTTCGCCGACCTCGCCCGAGTCCACGCCGTCGCGAAGCTCCTTGATAACCTCGAACCCTGGCTCCGTGAAGCTGCCCCTGGCGAACCGCTCAATATTTTCATCGGTAAGGAAAACCCAATCGGAAAAGCCTCTGGCGTCTCCCTTATCGTCTCTAAGTTTCGTTCCTCTTTCTCTGACAATAGCTATATCGGTGTCCTCGGTCCGACCCGCCAGAACTATCAAAAGGTCATGGCGCTCGTCCGTCGTGCCGGCGAAATGCTTGAAAATACGTTAATCTAGGAGAAAAATCATGAAATCCACCCCAAAAACGCCCGTTACTCCCGAAACGCCCTCTGATGGCTCTTCGCGCGAAACGGAGCTGTTGAACGACCTTCAGCGGACTCGTGCCGACTTTGAAAACTATCGAAAAAACGTCGAAAAAGATAAAGAAACCCTAAAAAACCTTACGAAACTCGCGACCGTCGAAAAGTTCCTCCCTCTCCTCGACGACCTAGACCGTGCTCTAAAAACCTACCCCGAACTGAAACCTCTCGAGAAAAACTTTGAAAAAACTTTGAAATCCCTCAATCTCGAACTCCTTAAAATTACCCCTAAAACCGAGTTTAATCCCGAGTTCCACGAAGCGGTTATGACCGAAGGCGACGGCGCGAAGGAAACTATCGCTGAAGTCCTCCGCCCCGGTTATCTTTACGAAGGCGCCGTCCTCCGTCCCGCCATGGTAAAAATCAAACTTGTCTGATTGCCGAAAAAACACTATAATAAACCTTATGGTGAAACGCACCAAAGATTCTGCTCAAACGAAAAAGAAAACCGCTAAAAAGCCCGTCCGACCGGTGAAAAAGCTGTCTCGTTCCGAGAAAAAAGCTCTCGCTACGGATAAAAAGCGCGCCGAGGCTCGGAGAAAGGCTAACGCTAAGCGCGACATGAAGTCCATGGGCTTCTTTGAGCGCCGAAAATATAAACGGAAACTCCGTAAAGACCGTGAAGCTCGCCGCCGTGCGGAAGACCTCGCGACTCTCCCGAAACAGCCGATTCTCCGCTTCTTTGCTCATCTCTCCCCGAAACGCGTTTTTCGTTACTGGTTCTCCCTTCGCGGGTTGAAAACCCTGCTGAAGTTCTGTTTCGCTTGTCTCCTCCTCGGAATTATTGCCGTCGGTGGTCTGTTCTTATACTTCAAAAAGGACGTCGCCGATATAAAACTCTCGAACATCTCAATTTCCGAAACCGTCAATCGTTATCTCGACCGTAACGGCGTTGTCCTCTGGGAAGATACCGGAACCGAAAATTATCGCCTCGTCGTTGAAGCTGATGAAATGTCCGAATATATCCGCCAAGCGACCGTCGCGATTGAAGACAAAAACTTCTATAATCACGTTGGTGTTGACCCGACCGGTCTCGCCCGCGCGTTCCTCGCGACTGCCTCTGGAAAATCCGTCCAAGGCGGTTCGACCTTGACTCAACAGCTCATCAAACAGCTTTACTTCTCCGAAGAAGCCGCCTCCGCAGACCGTGGCGGTATCCCCCGAAAGATTAAGGAGCTGATTCTCGCCCTCGAGCTCGAAAAGCAGTACGATAAGGAACAAATTATCACCATGTACCTGAACGAGTCGCCTTATGGCGGTCGTCGTAACGGCGTCGAATCCGCGTCCCAGACCTACTTCGGAAAATCCTCGAAAGACCTCACCCTCGCCGAAGCTGCTCTCCTCGCCGGAATCCCGAACAATCCCGCCGTCTTAAATCCCTATAACGAATACGGTCATGAAGCCCTCCTTGAGCGCCAACATAAAGTCCTCGACCGTATGACCGAACTCGGTTATATTACCGAAGACGAGGCAAAAGCCGCCAAAGAAGTTGCCATCCTCGACACAATTAAACCCGAAGCTTCCCAATACGAGAATATTCTCGCCCCTCACTTCGTCCTTGAAGTGAAAGAACAGCTCGAAGAAAAATACGGCTACTCAACCATGCGTTCTGGCGGTTTCACAATCACTACGACTCTTGATTATCGCGCTCAACAAATCGCCGAAGGTGCCGTCGCGACTGGTGCCGGTCTCACTTACCTCAACAACTCCGATAACATCGCCCTCGCTTCAATCGACGTAGAAACCTCCCAAGTCATCGCCATGGTCGGTTCAGTTGACTTTTATAACGCGGAATATGGCTCTTATAACGCCGCCAACTCCCTTATCGAACCCGGCTCAACCATCAAGCCGATTCTCGACTACGCTCCCCTCTTTACTCAGCGTGAAGGTCAGAACTTCGGTCCTGGAACCGTGCTTCGCGACGAAAATATCGACAGTATTTACTGCCGCGGCGCGACTGGTGCTTGCTCAATGACCAACGCCGCTGGTCGTTTCTTCGGCGATATTACCATTCGCCAATCCCTCGGTAACTCTTTAAACATTGGCGCCGTGAAAGCCCTCTATATCAACGGTATTGATAACTCCCTCGAAATCGCTCATAAACTCGGCGACGTCTCTTATTGCGAGGGTCAGGAAGGCTACGGTCTCTCGATTGCTATCGGTTCCGGCTGTAATGTCCGCTTGATTGAACATGCGAACGCCTACGCCTCTCTCGCTCGTGGCGGTACTTATAAAGATATCGCCTACGTTCTCGAAGTCAAAAACAGCTCTGGCGACATTCTCGAATCCTGGACTGATAGCGCTGGCGAACGCGCCGTCGATGAACAGGTCGCCTATATGATTTCTAGTATCCTCTCCGACTCGAGCGCTCGTCTCTTGAACTTCGGTTCCCAAGCGACTGATTATGGCTTCGTCGTCCCTGGTGTCTGGACCGCCTCAAAGACCGGTACGACGACCACGACAAACTCCTCCGTTGCGAAAGACTCCCTCATGATGAGTTATTCTACCGCCCTTGCTACTGTTGTCTGGAACGGGAATCATGACGGTCGTGGCTTGACCAGCTCAACTAACGCCGTTGTCCGTCGCGTTATCAACAACTACATGGAATCCGTTCACAAAGACGTCCTTGCCGGAGACGGCAAATGGGCGTCCGGAAGCGAACCTGCCAAGCCCGCCGGAATCCAAACTTTGACCGTGAACGGTCGAACCGACATCTGGCCTTCCTGGTATAATGAAAAGACCTCTGGCGTTACGAAAGAAACCCTGAAGTTCAATAAATACACAAAGAAACTCGCCGCGACCTGTACGAAAGCCGAAGATATCGTTGAGGTCTCCGTCACGAAAGCCGTTGACCCGATGACGAAAAAGGACATCTATAACATCCCTGACGGCTACGATAAAGACACGACCGACGACTGTTCTTATTCCGCCCCGTCTGTTTCGATTCGACGCTCCGGCGATTACCTCTCCATTACCGTCAACGGAAGTAACGTTATCGGCGGCTCTTATACCGTCTCCTCCTCCGCTGGCGTCATCAACCAGGGTACGATTTCCTCCGCAACTTTCCTTGATACTCATAAAATCACCGGAAAAGAAGGTACTCTCTCCGTTACAATAACCGACACGAACGGCGTCTCTGTCTCCTCGAACTCGCTTACTATCCCGAACGTCAGCTCTTCTAGCTCCTCCAGTTCGTCCTCCTCCTCGTCATCCTCCGAATAATCTCCCCCGTGCCATGTTGACTTTCTCTGAACTCTCTCCAACCGAATTCGCCGACTTCGTAAAGGCTCAGGTCTCCAATAACTTTCTCCAGAGTCCGGAGATGTTCGCTCGTTACCGTGCTATCGGCAAGGAGGCTTATCTCGTCGGTCTCCGTCATGCCGAGACCCAATCTCTCCGCGCCGCCGCTCTCGTCGTCTGTATTTATCACGGTCGGGGTCAAAAAATCTTCTCGACCCCTGGCGGTCCCGTCCTCGATTATTCCGCCGCCGACCACGCAGAAACTCTTGCCGTCCTCCTCGCTAATCTGAAACCCTTTCTCAAGTCAAAGTCCGCCTCCGTTCTTCAACTCAGCCCGAACGTCCCCTTTGACGCTTCTCTTGCTGCCCTCTTCGAACAACATAAATGCAAAAATCTCGGCGAACATACTCAAGCCAAATGGATTTCTACCCTCGACCTGACTCAATTCTCGACCGAAGACGCCCTCTTCGCCTCTTTCCGTGATACTTGCCGTCATAGTATCCGCTATTCCGACACTCGTTTCCATCTCGCGACCCGCGAACTTTCCCGCGACGAACTCCCCGTCCTGAAACGTCTCTCGGACCTCGCCGGGAAAAAGCACTCTTTCCGTCCTCCCTCCCTGAGCTATTTTGAAGAAATGTTCGACGCTTTCGGAGAACACGCGAAGGCTGTCGTCGCCTTTAGCGGCGACAAGCCCGTCTCTGGCGCCCTTTTCATTACTTACGGCTCAGAAGTGGTTTATCTTTACAGCGGCTCTGACCCCGCAGAAAATAAACAATGCGGCTCCTACGCCGTCCAATGGTACATGTTAAAATTCGCTCTCGAAAACGGCTACCCGACCTATAATTTCTACGGGACTCACCCTGATAAAGCCGACGGCGTTTTTCGCTTCAAGTCCGGCTTCCGCGCCGAAGTCAAAGAACTTCTCGGGACGTTCATGCTCCCGCTCAATCTTCCCGGTCGCCTCTACGTCTCCCGGAAAAAATACCAAAAGTTCTCCGACGTCGTTTAGCTCCCCGCTTTTCTCCCGCGTACAATTTTCCCAAACACCATCCTCCCCGCACTCGTCTGCAAAAATCGGACAAACTCTACGTTCACTTCCTTCCCAATCATCTTCTCGGCGTGATCTACGACGACCATCGTCCCGTCTGCGAGGTGTCCGACCCCTTGATGCGGATTCGTTCCCCGCTCCACAATCTTCACCTTGAACCTATCTCCCTGTTGCAAGGTACTCGCTAGCGCAATCGCCAAATCATTCACGTTCAAGACCTCAATCCCTTCCGTCTCCGCAACTTTTGCCAAGTTATAATCACAGGTTAAAATTAACCCGCCTTCCTCTTTTGCTAACCTCAACAAGCGTTCGTCAACCAACATCTTCCCGAATCGGTCGTCATCATATATCTCCGCAGTAAAATACACAATCCGCTCCATCTCATTCACATTCTCAAGCCCCAGTCTCGCCCGCGCTCGCTTCTCGTTATCTTTCCCGTCTGCCAGTAACTGCATCTCGCGCGTTACCGACCGCGGAATATAAAAGTTATCCGCTAAAAACCCGGTCTTCGCTACTTCGAGAATCCGCCCGTCCATGAGCGCGCTCGAATCAACAAACACCTTCCGCCGTCCCCCCGTCCGCGGTTTTCTCTTAGTCAATTTCCAGATTGTCCAACTTGTCGTCTCGATAAAAATCCCGAGACACAAAAATAAAGTAAATAAAGCCATACCTAATTATAGCACAAATCCTCCTAAACCGCAAACGCTAATCCCGCGCCAAACCCTCGTCAACTTCCGGAAACCCTTTAATCTATCGCTAGCTTATCTACTCCGAACACCCGCGTATAGTCTCGATTTTCCTCAATTATTTCTAAATATCTCTCAGCTAAGTCCTCTCTCCCGACCTGAAGCGCAATATCTGCCGCCAGGTCAAACCGCGAGTTCTGGTTCAGGCTTAACATCTCAAACGGCGTCGTCGTCCCGCCTTCCTCGATAAACCCATGCACGGCGACTCGGTCGCGACTCGTATAATTTCCCAAAATCCCTCTGAGCGTCCCCGGATATCCGTGGAAGCTCGCCACAATCGGTCGCTCAAACGTAAAGTAATCGTTAAATTGTTCCGTCGTAAACTTCTTCTCTGTCGTCCCAATCGCCCCATAACAGAGAGAGTTGATTCCCACGAACCTCAGCCGAATCCCCGGGATATCTCCTCGGACGATTTCCGCCGCTCTCAGCATCTCGCGCGTCGGAATATCTCCCGCCGCCGTCAATACCACCTCGGGATTTTCATCACTCGCGAACTGATAAATACTCGCCCCGCCGTTCTCGAACAGAAATCGCGCATGATGTGAGTCAATCCATCTCGGGTTCTCATTCTTATCGAATGTCGCCAAGTTCACTACGTTTTTTGTCTCCGTCATGAACCGGAATGTTTCTTCTGCCGCCGCGTCATCGACCGGGAACAAACAGTTGACCTTCCCGCTCGGTACTTCGAGTAAACTGGAAATAATCGCCGGACTCTGATGAGAAAACCCGTTATGGTCTTGTCTCCACGCCATGCTCGTTGACAATAAATTCACCGCCGGCCATTTCTCCCGCCAACTCACCTCGTCCATCTGCTTGAAAAACTTCATCTGTTGCAAAATTTGCGACGTTATCACCGAGAAAAACGCCTCATAACTCCCCATCATCGCCTGCTCCCCGTTCGACAGATGTCCTATCATCGCCGCAAAGAGCGCATTCTCGCTCAAAAGCTCCATAATCCGCCCGTCCGCTCCCTCCGGCAGGTCAAAATCCAAGCTCGGCAAATTCCATGCCCGCTTCTCAACCTCGAAGACCTCCGTAAACCGGTTACTCGTCGTCTCATCTGGAGAAAAGAAATAAAACTTCGGGTCTTTCTTGAACTGTTCTCGCAGTAACCGCCCAAACGTCTTCGCGATATTTATCTTCTCTGTCCCCGGATGTTCTACTCGCTCAATCATATTTTGAACCCCTTTCCTTCCTCATATAACTCTTCAAACCGGTACGACCTCAGCCAATCTCCCAAGATTTTTAGCTGTTCCTCGTCTCGTCCCGCCTCGGGTAACGGAATCTGATGTGCTAGATAATTTCCGCGTACCTTCTGCCCTCCGACCGTTTCCGGGCCCGTCTCTCCCTTTTCTGACTTAAAAATAATCAACGGATTCTCTAGGCTCTCCGCTCTCCCGAGCGCATACTGAATCTTCTCCGGGCTTTCTTTCTCGATAACAATTGGCGTAAACCCGAATCCCCGCACTAGTTCGTTCTGCTCTCGTTCGCTCTTCCGCCCGAATACTGTCGGTCCGGAGATTTTATATCCGTTAACGTGTAAAATCGGCAACACTCGCCCGTTTCCCGCCTCTTTCGCCGTCTTTATCAGTTTCCCTAGGTTCATGCTTGCGAGCGTCGTCCCCGTCTCGAACTCTCCGTCCCCGATAAGTACCGCCACTGTCTTCTCCGGATGCCCTAGCGCCGCCCCAAACGCCGCCCCGAGCGCATACCCGAGCTCTCCGCCCTCCGTGACGACTCCCGGAGTCATCGGACTTGCATGACTCGGAAAGCCTCCTGGCGCCGAAAACTCTCGACATAACACCTCAATCCCCGACAGATTCCTTCCGAGTCTCGGGTCAACCTTCTCTAGCTCCCCGTCCAAAAACAGATTCGCCTGTAACGCCGGAAACCCGTGCCCCGGACCGAGAATAAATTGTAACTCCGGACGATTCTCAAAAAACAACTTCAAATTCGCATACATCACGTTTATTCCGTGACACGTCCCCCAATGCCCGAGCAACCGTGGCTTCACGTCGTTAAATTGTAACGGCTGTTCTAGTAAAAAGTTCGAACGCAAAAACAGCTGCGCCACGACCAAATAATCCGCCGCTCGGATTCTCCGCCGGATTTTTGCCTCATCTCCCCCGGTCATGCCCACACCGATATACATAACCTCATTATAGCACGTTTTCCGCGGGCAAGGGAACGTGCTATACTGTTTATATGACATTATCTGAAGAAATCCTCTGGCGCGGCTTTTCCGCCAAAACGACCTTAGAAACCCCAACCGCCCTCGACTCTCGCGACTCGAAAAAATTTTATTGGGGCGCTGACCCTTCTGCTGACTCTTTAACTATCGGAAATCTTGCCGCCTTGATGATGTGCGCCTGTTTCGCTCGCCATGGCTACGAGCCTTATCTCCTCGTCGGCGGCGCCACTGGGCAAATTGGCGACCCGAAAGAAAACGGCGAACGCGATTTAAAGCCCCTCTCTGAAGTTGACCATAACAAAGCCTGTATTAAAAACCAGCTCTCCCGCATCTTCGTCAACGCCGCCCCCTCCGCGAGAATCACTTTCCTTGACAATCTCGACTGGTTCCGAGAAATTAAGTTCCTCGATTTTCTCCGTGAAATCGGTAAATCTTTCTCCATGACCCAGCTTCTCGACCGTCAATTCGTTCAAAACCGCATCGGTAAAGACGGCTCCGGCATCTCCTACGCCGAGTTTTCTTATACTTTAATCCAGGGGTACGACTTTCTTCATCTCTTCCGGAAATATGGCGTCTCGCTTCAGCTCTGTGGCGCCGACCAATACGGTAACTGCGCCTCTGGGATTCATCTCATCAAACGTCTCGAAAACGCCGCCGCCGACATCTGGTCAACCCCGCTCGTGATTGACCCAGTCTCTGGTAAAAAGTTCGGCAAGTCCGAAGGAAATGCCGTCTGGCTCGCCTCTGAACCTTCCGCTACGGATTCTGACAACTTCACGTCCGTCTTCGATTTTTATCAATTCTGGCTCAACCAGCCCGACTCCGCTGTCGAATCTCTCTTGAAAACTTATACTCTCCTCGAAAAGCCCGAACTCGACGCCCTCCTCGCGTCTCATCAATCCGCCCCCGAACGCCGCCTAGCTCAAACAGCTCTCGCAAAGGGCGCGACCTCCGTCGTCCACGGCGCGAAAATCGCGGAAACTGTTGCCTGGGCGACCGACTTTCTTTTCTCGAAATCCCCTGATTACTCCGAGGAAAACCTCCGCTCTCTTGAATCCGTCTTCGGCGGCTTCTCCTGGGGTGAAACCGAAACTCTTCTCGACGTCCTCGTTAAAACCTCCCTTGTCTCCTCGAAGTCTGAAGCACGAAAACTCCTTCAATCCGGCGCCATCTCCTTTAACGGCGAAAAACTCTCCTCCGAGACCTTCCGCCCGACCGCTTCCGGTATCTTGAAACGTGGCAAAAATAAATTCGCCCTCATCTCCCAGTAATCCCGAAAGTTAAACTGATGACCGACTTCTTCAAAACTCCAACCGACGCCCTCCCGATGTCCCTGCGCGTTTTTCGGGACGAAATTAAATCCCGCGGTTATCAGGCTGCGACCCTGAATCGGGGCGCCTCGAGCTTTCTAACTGTTACGCGCCCCGACGGGAAAACTTTTAATCTCTACTCTCTGACCCCTCCGACAACGAGTTATTTCGCCGGCTGTCTCGCCGATGATAAGCTCGCTTCTTTCCGCGTCTTAAAAGCTCTCGGCGCCCCTGTCCCCGAAACTGAGCTTCTCGCCCTCGACCCGACCGACCGCCATGAGCAGGTCTCTCGTCTCTTGAAATCCGCTCCGCGTCTCGTTGTTAAACCTCTTGACGGCGCTCATGGTCGCGACGTCTTCATGAATCTCTCCTCTCCCGAGGCAGTTGAAAATATCCTCCCTAAAGATATCGTCAAGCCTCGCCTAATCCAAACCCAGCTTTCGCCCCGCTCTCCCGAACTCCGCGTTATCTGTATCGACTATCAATTCGTCGCCGCTTTCGCTCGTATTCCTGCTTCGGTGACTGGCGACGGCGTCCATACCGTCCCTGAACTGATTGAAATTGAAAACTCAACCCTCCGTACCGCCCCGTATAAGTCCAATCTGGCCTATATCGACCAGTCTCTCGCCTCTGATTATGTTGAAAAACATCATTTGACCGCTAACGTCCCCGCACCAGGCGAAAAAGTCCAGGTTATCTCTATCTGTAACGTCGGTTGTGGCGGTACGATTGAAAATATGACCAACCGCCTCCCGGACGCGACTAAACGCCTCTCGGAGAAAATCGCACGCGCCTTTGAACTCCCCGTTATCGGTATCGACTTCCTTGATGAATACGTCATCGAGGTTAATAGCTCCCCGTCTCTTCATTATCCCGCCCCTGATGAAAGCTCCACTCTCTGTGTGAAAAAGTTTGTCGATTATCTCGAAACCCTCTAATTTAAGCATTGACTTTTCGGCTCGAAAATTGTATAAAAAGAACGTGAACTCAGATTTAACTGTTATTGGCTCGACCGAATATCTCTCTATCGAAGGGATAGACCATGTCCCTGCTAAAATCGACACTGGCGCGGACTCTTCGAGTATCTGGGTTTCCGACCTCGACGTCTCCGAATCTGGAACTTTGAGTTTTGTTCTTTTTGATAAAAACTCAGTGTTTTATACCGGAGAAAAAATCGAACGCCAGAACTTCTCTGTGCTCGTCGTTCGTAGTTCGACCGGTCATGAGGAGATTCGTTATCGTACCGAACTCTCCTTTGTCCTCGGCGGAAAACCTTTGAAGTCTCAGTTCACGCTCTCCTCGCGCGAAAAAAATCATTTTCCGATTCTTATCGGGCGAAAAACTTTAGCTAATCACTTCCTCGTTGACGTCTCGATTCGTCATGTTGAAAAACCGACGAACCCTCGCACGCCGACCTTGAACGCCGAGCTTAAAGCTGACCCCTATAAATTTCATCAAAAACATTTTAATCATTAAGAAAGGCAGTTTATGCGCATCGCAATTCTTTCCAACGGACCCGCTAACTACTCGACCTCCCGCCTCGTTGCCGAAGCCGAAAACCGTGGCCATGAAGTTGAAGTCGTCAAGTATAAAAACTGTTATCTCTCTATCGACGATAAGACCCCTTATGTCTTCTACGAAGGAAAACGTCTCTCTGGTTACGACGCGATTATCCCCCGTATCGCGAATTATATGACCCGCTACGGCTGTGCTATCGTTCGCCAGTTTGAAATGCAGGGGGTTTGGACTGCTTCGAGTTCCATCGCTATTACTCGCGCCCGCGACAAGCTCCGCTCTGCTCAAATCCTCGCCAAAGCTGGCGTTGACATGCCGAAAACCCTTGTCTCCCGGAACACCGCCGACATCGACGACCTCCTTGACCAAATCGGTCTCCCCGTCATCATCAAGCTTGCGACCGGTACTCATGGCAACGGCGTCGTTCTCGCCGATACTAAGAAAGCCGCAAAGTCCGCTCTCCAAGCTTTTTACCTCTATAATGAAGACGGTACGAACATTCTTCTTCAAGAATACATCAAAGAATCTTCCGGAACCGATATCCGCGCCTTTGTCGTCGGGAATCGCGTTGTCGCCTCGATGCAGCGCCGTTCGCTTGATGACGACTTCCGCTCGAACCTCCACAAAGGCGGCGAGGGGACTCCCGTTAAACTCACCGACGACGAGAAAAAAATGGCTATCCGCGCCGCGAAAGCCATGGGTCTTCATATTGCCGGTGTTGATCTCATGCGTTCTGAACGCGGACCGCTCATTCTCGAAGTCAACGCCTCTCCGGGCTTCGGTATTGAAAAAGTTACCAATCGCGACGTCGCCTCGAAAATTATCGAGTACGTCGAGCATAACGCCCCCCGACGCAACGGTAAAGACCGTATCGGCGCCTAGTCAAAAATCAAAGCCAAAGCCCCGGCTCCCGGGGCTTTTTGGCGTCAAGTCTCGGGTTCTTTCTCTCGCTTGACGTCCCGGCTCCACCGGAGATATTTTCCCGGTTCGCGCCGGATTTTTTCGGTCGCTTTTCGCTTTTTTGTAGCGCGGATGAAAACCCCGACAATAACGCCTGCTAAAACCGGCACATAGAGGAGAAACACCCGAAAATCTCTGTACCCTCCCTGAATTAAAAACTCCGTCCGCTCTGCACAAAATCTCATAACCCCCAGCTGATAATCAATCACCCACGTAGCAATTTTTCCAAACACCTCTCCAACAAGCGTTAGCCCTCCACTCCCTGACGCGAACACCCCCGCCAAAAACACCAGTCCCATAACCCCTGCCATCGTTGGTAAAATCAGCACATTCGCCACAACCGAAATTAGCGACAGACTCCCGAAATTATACAACAGAATTGGCGCCACCATTACCGTCGCACTCACGCTCGCTACGACCGTCTTCGTAATCGCTCCCGCCTCTGTTTTCTTGCGCTCTTCTTTCGGCAACCACGGTCGCTCCGGACCATATAACAACTCTAAAATCAGCGGCGCTAAAACTAAAATCCCGAAAAACGACGCAAACGACAACTGCCAACCGAGGTCGAATAGATATAGTGGCTCTACCAACAGTGTTACCATCATCGAAAATAAAATCACTCTCATCGGTCTCGCCCTCTCCCCGACATACCACAACAACAGGGAAACAGTCGCTACAACCCCCGCTCGCGTAATCGACGGCGTCCAGTCAATCATCATCCCGAACAACATAATAAACGCCATGGAAAATAATAACCCCGCAAACCTTGAAATCTTCCCAAAGCTCTTCTTGAAAAACCCCACTAAAATCCCCAGATGTGTCCCACTCGCGACCACAATATGCGATAAGCCAACTAACGCCAACAGCTCTTTTGTTTCTTGGCTCAACCCGTCTTTCACTCCGAGTAAATACCCAACCCCGAGACTCGCCTCTTCTTCCGGCATGACTCGAAACACCGCCTCGGTTAATCTATTTCTTAACCGAAACAGCCGGCTCGTCTCCTCTGTCCGCTCTCGCCTGACAACTTTCAGCTGTATAAACTCCTCCCGCGTAAATCGAAACCCCTCCGGTAGTTTCGTCTGAAATCTCCATAAAAACATACTAAAACACCCAACAACCATAAACCCGACTAGAAACTTCCGAACCATATACATTCTATGTTAAAATAAACCTATGCCTAAATCTAGCGTTACTCCGAAACCTCTCTCTAAAAAACCTTCTAATAAATCCGGTCTTGATAAAGCCTCGAACCTTGTCCGGAGCGTGATTTTCTTCTTTCTTGTAATTGTCCTTTGTACGTTCATGTACAATACCCTCGCCGGAAATACTGCCGTGCTTGAGACCGTCCCGCTTTCTGATGTTGTCGCCCGCGCTAACGACCCGGAAGGGAACATTAAAAAAATCACTGTCGCCGGAAACGACCTGAAAATCACCCTCAAGGATAAGGATTATCCGACTCAAAAATCCCGAAAAGATGCCTCCGGAACTCTTTATGAACAGGGGCTAGTTGATTTTTGCACCAATTTAACCAACGCTCAAGAAAAAACCGCCTGCCTCGAAACCTATCCGACGATTGAATATGTTGAATCGACCGACGTTTGGGGGACTATTCTCGATATCGCTTTCGTCGTTCTGCCGATTTTGGCTCTCATTCTCTTCTTCTCTTACATGATGCGCCAGGCTCAGTCAATGAACAATCAAAACCTTGGCTTTGGGAAAGCGAAAGTTACTCTGTACGGACCCGATAAAAAGCGTGTTACCTTCAAAGACGTCGCCGGGAACGAAGCCGCGAAACAAGATTTAGAAGAAATTGTTGACTTCTTGAAACATCCGAAAAAGTACGAAACCCTCGGCGCGAAAATCCCTCGTGGCGTCCTTCTTGCAGGCGACCCAGGAACCGGAAAAACCCTCATGGCTCGTGCTGTCGCCGGAGAAGCAAACGTTCCTTTCTTCTCAATTTCCGGCTCGGAGTTTGCCGAAATGTTCGTCGGGGTTGGCGCCTCTCGCGTTCGTGACCTGTTCCAAAAGGCGAAGAAAAATGCCCCTTCGATTATCTTTATTGATGAAGTTGACGCTGTCGCCCATAAACGCGACGCCCGCGGCGGTGCCGGTCGTGAAGACGAACAAACCTTGAACCAAATCCTCGTTGAAATGGACGGTTTTGACAACGAAACTGGCGTGATTGTCATGGCTGCGACCAACCGCGTCGATATGCTCGATAAAGCCCTTCTTCGTCCCGGACGTTTCGACCGTCACGTCAACGTCGTCCTCCCTGAGCGGAAAGACCGTCTCGAAATCCTCAAGGTTCATTTCCAGGGAAAGCCCGTCGCGAAATCTCTCAATCTCGACGCCCTCGCTGCGAAAACCGCCGGCTCTTCCGGCGCCGACCTTGCCAATATCGCCAACGAAGCCGCAATTACCGCCGCTCGCCTCGGTCATAAAGAAATTACCAATTCCGACCTCACGGAGGCTTTCGAGCGCGTCGCGATTGGACCCGAACGCAAGTCAAAGGTCATGAATGACCACGAACGAAAAATTACCGCCTATCATGAAGCCGGACATGCTATCGTCGGCCATGTCCTCCCTGATTCTGACCCCGTCCATAAAGTTACGATTATCCCTCGCGGACGTACTGGCGGTGTTACTTGGTTCCTTCCCCCTGAAGACCGTAGTTATAAAAACATCTACGAGCTGAAAGACATTCTCGCCCGCGCTATGGGCGGTCGGATTGCCGAAAAACTCGTTTTCGGACCCGAAGCAATTACAACCGGCGCCTCCTCCGACCTGAAAAACGTCGCCGAACTCTCGAAAGAGATGATTCTCGAAGAAGGTCTCGGAAAAAAGACCCGGAACCTCGTCTTCCCAGAAACCGCGACTGGCTATTATGGTATCTCGACCGAAAAACCCTACTCAGAAAAAACCGCCGAACTGATTGATGAAGAAATAAAAAGCCTCGCGACCGAAGCCGCCTCTCGCGCGGAAGCCGTCTTAAAGGCCAACCGAAAAACCCTCGACCTCCTCGCGGAAAAACTCTTAGAAAAAGAAACTCTCGAAGAAGTCGACCTCGCCCCCCTGCTAAAAGACGCCTCCCTCCCCCCCTCCGCCAAACTCCACTAGTGATTTTCGACATTTTATAATAGAATCTATCCATGGGCATCATTCTAACTCTCTTAATAATCATCTTTAGTATCTTTATCTCTGGTCCTTCTTCGGACGGCAGTCTCTCCGCCTCTTCGACTACATATGTCCAATCGTAAGACTCCGCTTTAGAACAAAGTCTCGAATCTGCCACTGGTGATGATTTTACCCTTGAAATAAACGACTCTTACGAAAAATATAATTGTAAATTCGACGTCGACGGTTCCTGTTTCTGGAGGGACTACTCTTCTAAATACCTCACTCTCGTTATCTCCGTCACGAACGTCGACAATTCCGACTTAAACTTCTCTTACTACGCCCATATCCCGATGTCCGGCATTTTTTGGAATAAAACCCTCCCTGATTTCTCCTCCGACGACTATTTTAACGCCAGGGTCAATAGCTACGAACGCGATAAAGCCGACGCCGAACGCGCCGCCGCCCGTGAAGCCGAACGTTTTTAATGCTCATCTCCCTCCTCGTCAAACCCGGCTCAAAGCAATCCCCCCGCCTCGAACGCCTCGAGGACGGCTCTTACGTCGCTTTTATTCGTGAACGTCCCCACGACGGCGAGGCTAACGCTGTACTCCTGAAACTTCTCTCGAAACACTTTGCCGTCCCAAAAACTTCAATCAAAATCAAATCCGGCGCCTCTTCGCGGAAAAAGCTCATCGAGCTTTAGAAAAACTACTCATGATGATACTTCCCACCCCGTGAAATCTCCTGCGCTCGATAAATCTGCTCCGCCACAATCAACCGCGCTAAGCTATGCGGGAATACGAGCTTAGAAAAGCTCCACACAAAGTCCGCCCGCTCTCTAACTTCTTCAGAAACTCCATACGCCCCGCCGATAATAATCACGACTTCCTTCGCTTGATTAAACTCTCGCTCGAGCTTCTCGGATAACTCCGGCGAAGAAATTATTTTTCCTCTCTCGTCCGCAACGATAACGAACTGTCTCGGATTAAACGCCCATTTCTCCAGATACTCATCAAACTTCTCCCCCTCGAAGAACTGCCAGGTCATATCAAACGGCTTTCTCACTCGCTTCTCATAATCTTTTATCAACCAGCCATACTCCCCCATATTTTTCTTTCCCCCGGCAATAATCTTAATCATACTCTCATTATACCGCCAAAAATGCTATAATTTTTCCATGAAGATGAAGAAATTAAAGTTCAAGTCCGTTGTTGCCCTCGCGAACGCGAAACTCTCTGTTCGCTCTGCCGCGATTATCCTCGCTAGCTCGACTCTCGCTTCCGCCCTCCTCGGTATCTTCCGCGACCGTCTTCTTAACTCTTATTACCTCCGGACTTACCCGACCGGAATTGACGCTTATACTGCCGCCTTTACAATCCCCGACTTCATGTTTTTCATCTTGACTTCTGGCGCGCTCGCCGTCTCGTTTATTCCCGTTTTTAACGAACGCCTAATGAAAGGCAATAAAAAATCCGCCTGGGAGCTCTCCGCCTCCCTCTTAAACTTCCTTGCTTTGATTACTTTTATCGCCAGTATCTTGATGATGATTTTCGCCGAACCGCTCGTCCGCTATATCGTCGGTCCCGGTCTCGATGAGTCCGGCATGATTCTCGCGGTTAACATGATGCGCGTTATCGCGATTAATCCGTTTCTCTTCTCGATTTCGACCGTCCTTTCCTCCGTCCAACAAGCTCTCGGACGCTTCGTTTTTTGCGCTCTCGCCCCCGCTCTCTATAACGTCGGGATTTTGATTGGGATTACGGTCTTTACCGACGGGATTTCGATTTTTGGCTTTCAGTTGTTCGAAGGCGGCATCATGGGCGTGGCTATCGGCGTGGCGTTCGGCGCCGTTCTTCAGCTCTTGACCTCGCTCTTCGGTCTCTTTGGCCTCGGCTTCGATTATAATTTCAAAATTAACTGGAAAAACCAAGGTTTTCTCAGCGTCCTAAAACTGCTCCCGGCTCGCTCTCTCGACCAGGGAATTGATTATGTAAATACTATCGTCTCGACCAATCTTTCCTCGCGCATGGGTGCCGGCGCTCTCCGCTCGTTCCAACAGGCGTCGTCTCTTCATCAAATGCCCGTCTCTTTAATCGGCGTCGCAATCTCGACCGCCTTCTTCCCGAAACTAACTGAAGAACTCGGAGAAGGGAAGGACGACCAGTTCCATGACACTTTCCGTATCGCCCTTCGAACAATTATCTGGATTGCTCTCCCGATTTCGATTATCGCCTTTTTCGCCCGAGGCTATGTCGTCAGCTTTATCGCTAACGGCGGCAACGCGTTGATTTCCTCCGTTCTCGCTACTTTTATCGTCGCGATTTTCGCCCAGTCTATTTTTCATATCGCCTCCCGCGGCTTCTATGCCTATCAAGACACAAAGACCCCGCTCCTTGTTTCCATTCTCGCAATCGGCACGACGATTCTCCTCTCGATTATCTTCTATAAACTCGGCTTCGGTCCGGACGGACTTGGTTGGGCGCAGTCAATCGGCGCTATGCTAGAGATTTTCGTTCTTCTCTTTATTCTCAACCGTCGCGCTGGCGGCAAATTGCTTAATCGCGACTTTTGGCGTGCCGCCCGAAAAATGTTCCTCGCCGGATTCGTCGTTGCCTGTGTTTCTTATTCAATGACCAAGTTCTTGCCCTTGATGGCAACTGACGACTCGTTCATGCTAATCCTCCCGAAGTTCTGTGCTATTAGCCTTGTTTCGCTTGCGTCGTATCTTCTCGCGAGCTACTTCTTGAATCTCGAAGAAGCTGCCCCTATCATTAAAAAGCTTAAAAACATTCTTTTCCGCAACACAGAATAATCCTCATATGTTAAAATCATATGTTAAAATAAGTTTAAGCTTTTAATGTAAGGATTTTTTATGGAAGAAGAATCTAACCAAGAACCAATTTCTTCGGCATCTCCTGCCGACTCTGTCCCGGAGCCGACCGTCGATTCCGACTTAGAATCAGTCTCAGAACCCGCCCCTGAATCAGAACCCGCCCCTGAATCGGAGTCTGAACCTGTCTCTGCTCCCGAACTGGAATCCGCCCCTGAGCTTGCCGTGCCCGACTCGGTTGTCGGTCCCGAAAAGAAATCGAAAACCGGTCTTCTCGTTGGCTGTTTTGTTGCCCTCTTGCTCCTCTGTGGTGGCTGTGGCGCTTACTGGTACTTCTTCCTCCGCCCCGCTCCCTCTCTTGCTTCTCAAACTTCTCAAGATACTCCCGCCCCCGTCGAAGATACAGCGAATCGCCTCCGGCTCGCTGGAAACTCTCTGAGCGATTTTGATCTCGCCTTCCTCCGCCTCGAAAATGACGGCGAAAACGCGGCGAAAAATAAAATTTACAGTCCCCTTTCGATAAAATACGCTCTCGCCATGCTGAAAGACGGCGCGAATGGCGACTCGAAAACCCAAATCGAAAATCTCATCGGCGATTACTCCCCGAAAGCTTACTTGAACAGTGAAAACCGCTCCCTCGCGAACGCAATATATATTAACGAAAACTTTAAAGACGAGGTTCTTTCTTCTTACACTGACGCGTTAAGCTCAAAATATAACGCCGAAGTCATTTACGACTCCTTCGCCTCCCCCGCTCCGCTCAACACTTGGGTCTCCAATAAAACCCTCGGAATTATTAATAACATGTTCGACGCATCGACTGTTAACAGTGAACTGAACTTCTTACTTATCAACGCTCTCGCAATCGACATGAATTGGCGGAACCAGCTTCAATGTGGTGGCGGCATTATCTCTTTTGAAGATAGCCGTACGGACGATACCCCTTGCCTTGATTACAGCATTCGCTATCCTCACGAAAAATACTCCGACTATGTTCCTCGCATCGACTCCGGGAATTACTCAAAAATCTCCTTGACCGGAGGAGCCGAAACGACTCAAGCTGCTCAAATCGGAGCCAGTACCAACCGCTATGATATCGTCGCCGACCTTGGCGAAGATAAAATTCGCGAAACTGTCTTGAACTCCTATGAAGATTGGAAAGTCGAAACTCGTCAATGGTACGCCGACAACAATCTCTCTGTCGACGAAGACTATTTAAACTCCTTTGACATCGACAAATATATGAACGAGCTAAAAGCCAACCTCGGCGTCATGAAACAATCGACCGACTTTGCCTTCTCCGACTCGGAAACTGAAAAAGTCTTCATAAAAGATTTGAAAGAATATGACGGCTCGACCCTCGAATATATCGGAATCATGCCAAAGTCCGTCTCGCTTCAGGACTACATAAAGACCCTGACCGCCGAAAAAGCCCAAAGCCTGATTGATGGCGCGAAAGACGCCGCGTCGCTTGAAACCTACAAAGAAGACGTCATTACAAAACTGACTGGTTACATCCCCTTCTTTAAATTTGACTACGACCTCGATTTGCTGGCTGACCTGAAATCTCTCGGCATTGAAGACATTTTCGATACTTCTCGTGCGGACTTGTCGGGTATGTTAGATATTAGCGAGGAAACTCTTTCCGGGGAAAATCGTCCATATATCGACGTCGCCCTCCATAAAGCCGATATCGAGTTCTCAAACGACGGAATAAAAGCTGCCGCCGTTACTGCTTTAGGTGGTGGTAAGGGCGCCAGCGGTGGCGGTTTCGACTACGAATGGGATGTTCCTGTGGAAGAAATCAACTTGACCTTTGACCAACCTTTTCTCTTCCTTATCCGCGATAAATCTTCCGGAGAAATCTGGTTCACCGGCTCCGTCCACAACCTCGAATAATTCCAAAACCAAAAAACTCCCCTTTCCAGGGAGTTTTTTGGTGGGAAGCTTCTGCGATAGTTTTCTCCTATACGGGAAAGCCAAGGCGAATATCTTGACAGTTTTCTTAGATAGAAGTAAACTATTCATGAAATGATTAAGCGTAAAACCTATTTAAGCAGAGTATCCGCCTTTATTGATGCGGATTTGATAAAAATCCTTGTCGGAGTACGTCGCTCTGGAAAATCTTCTATTCTTTCCGAAGTTGAACAAATCCTACTTCAACGAAAAATCTCGAAAAATAATATCGTGAAGCTGAATTTTGAATCTCTCGATTATCTCGACATTACGAAAAAATCGGATTTTTTAGCCTTAGCTAAAACATTGCTCGGAAAAAGTAAAGAAAAAAAATATTTCCTTCTCGACGAAGTTCAGCGAATCGAGGGTTGGGACGAAGTGGTAAACGGATTGCGTGTTGCTGGCGCGGACGTCTATATCTCCGGCTCGAACTCGAAACTTCTTTCTCGTGAACTCTCGACCTATTTGACCGGGAGGTTCGTTAATGTTCATGTTTATCCTCTAAACTTTTCCGAATATCTCGATTTTCGTCGCGCTCGCAATGTCGAACTCGGTACGATTTCGAAAGAATTTGAACGTTTTTTCGAACGAGGCGGCTTCCCGGCTCTTCACGTCGCCGATTACTCGCTGGATGAATGCGACGAATATATTCGTGACGTGTATTCGACTATTATCCTCCGCGATCTCGTCGATCGCTATAAAATCCGCAACATCGAGCTATTAAATCGCGTCATTAAATTCATTTTTGATAATATCGGCAACACTTTTTCCGCAAAATCCATCGCTGATTTCTTAAAATCTGAACGACGCGCCCTTTCTGTAGAAACGATTTATAATTACCTAAAGTGGCTCGAGGATGTCTTTGTGCTTTTTCGCATTCCCCGTACCGATCTTCGCGGTAAAGAAATCTTAAAATTCCAAGAAAAATTTTATCTCGGCGACGTCGGTCTTCTATATGCGATAAACGGACGCAACTCCTCGTACTCGTCCGGACTCCTTGAGAACATTGTCTTTTGCGACCTTGTTTCGAAGGGGTTTGAAGTAAAAGTTGGTAAAAATGACGAAAAGGAAATTGATTTTGTCGCCGAGCGAAAAGGAGAAAAACTTTATCTCCAAGTCTGCGACTCACTCCGTGAAGCCTCAACTATCGACCGTGAGTTTTCTGCCTTCGACGGAATTGAGGATAATTTCCCGAAATATGTACTCACGAATGAAAAAAAGAACAGTTCCGTCTCTCGGAATGGCATTTCCGCGGTATATCTACCTGAGTTTCTTCTCTCTCTAAAATAATTTTATTCGCATTTATCTACGCCTCGAAAAACTTGCACGAACCGAGAATCCTTGCTATGATTATTCCTGTCGCTCAAAACTGCGTGAATTGTGTCGTCGAGCGATAGAAAATAATTAGGAAAACTTGAATGCGTATCGGACTCAAACGTTCGCGTAAAAAGCGTGAACGACAGCAGTCTAAAATCACTCCCGCCCCTTGGCTCGAGTTCATCGAAATCTAAAAGCGCTCCCCGAAAGGGGGCGCTTTTCTCGGGAAAACTTTTATGTTAAACTAAACGTATGAAACGCTCTCTCCTCCTTCTTTTGCTCCCCGTCTTCTTTCTTGCCTGCGCCGCCTCGGCGACTTTTCTTGCTGCCGCCCCAGATTCTTCGACTCTTCGTTCAGTCTCGAGCGAATCGGAACTCTATAGTTTTTACCTCGGGTACCCCGCGTATAAGGACTCTCTCTGGTTCTCGATTCTCACTTTACCCTTCTCGCCTTTGTACAATTTCACGCGCGGACTGTCATGGGACTTTTCCGAACTCGATATGGACGTTATCGATAATGATTTCTCAGTGGACGACATGTTGAACGACGGCGTTGAGGCGACCGGTCTCGACGAATTTGCAATCGATAAATCTACAACCATAGAAAAAGATTATTCAACGACCAATCTCCAGGTAGAAAACGTTGATGAAGCCGACATCTTTAAAACCGACGGTAACTATGTTTACTCTCTTTCCGGAACCGACGTCGTGATAACTGACGTTTCGAATCATGCCGCTCCGCGCGTCCTCTCGAAAATCTCTGGCGACCTTAAAACCACTCCTGAGGAGCTGATTCTCTCCGATGACTCCCTCGTTGTTATCTCGAGCGAGCGTCTCCGTTCCAACTCTCGTTATTTTGACTCCCGCTACTCCGCCTCCGGTACGGCTGTCGCCGTCTATGATATTTCCGACCGTGAACACCCAGCTTTGAAAAAATCCTTTACTCTTCTCGAGCCGTATGAGACCTCTCGTCGAATCGACAATCGAGTGTATATTCTCTCTTCCGGCTCCTTAAAACTCGCCGATAGAAACACTGTCTCTCGTACGTATCTTGAAGATGGTACCGAAAAAGAACTCCCTCTAAACACATTCCAATATTTCGAGGGATTTACGCGTTCTAGCCTCTCCCTCATTGCTTCGTTTGACCTCGCGAACCCTGAAGCCGACGTCTCGGTTCAGCCCTTCCTGCTCAACTTAAAAGACGCCTATGTCTCCGAAAGCGCTATTTATCTCACCGATGCTTACTCTTGCCAAAGCCCAAGCTCAAAGGAATATCTCCGTCATCTCTTTAGTTTCAAAGGCGCGTTCGGTCTCTCGTATGTCCCCTCGTCCTGCTCCTCCAAGCGCGAAACTACCATCTATAAGTTCAATCTCGAAGCTTCCGGCACAATCTCCTTTGTTGCCTCGACTTCTCTCCCTGGAGCCGCCTTGTCTCAATACTCCTTTGACGAGAAAGACGGTCATCTCCGTGTCGTCTTCGAAGACTCCGGGGACTACGCCGAGGTCTGGTCGTTACGTAGCGGTGCTAAAAACGGCTCTTACGTTGCCGTACTCGACGAAAATCTGAATCTCCTCGGAAAAAGTCCATACTTTGGCGTTGATGAAAGTCTGCGCGCTTCTCGCTTCATCGGCGATAAGGCTTACGTCGTTACTTATTACAATACCGACCCGCTGTTTGTCGTTGACCTCTCTGATGAAACCAATCCGACGCTTCTCGGCGAACTGAAAATCCCCGGCTATTCCACTTATCTTCATCCTTACGACGCAACTCATCTCCTCGGAATCGGCGTCGATACCGAAGAAACCGTCGTACGGAACTCTACGACCAGTCGCGCTGTTCAGACAACGACTCGAATCACCGGTCTGAAAATCGCCCTCTTCGATATTTCCGACCTTGAAAACCCGCGCGAACTCTCCATGATTCATCTCGGTAACTCTCGGACGACCTCGGCGATTCTCACGAACCCGAAAGCTCTCCTCTTCTCGAAAGAAAAATCCCTCCTCGCTATCCCGATTCAAAACTTCTCCGAGGACATCTCCCTTTCAATTTCTAATTCCGCCAGTAACGCCGATATCGAATCCGCCTTCTCCCGTCTCTCCTCGAAAGCGACCGGCGACGGCTATCTCGTCCTCAATCTCGACCTCGAAACCGGCTTTACCGAAAGGGGAATGGTCACCCACGACGCCTCTCGTCTCCTCCGTGGCGCTTATATCGAATCCGACCTGATGACCGTCTCGGAAAACTATCTCAAGTTTAATACCCTTACAGACCTCTCGCCGCTCTCCTCGCTCACTCTTTCTAGCCCTTCAAACTCTCAATCCTCGTCTTCAACAAATCAATAATCGGAGAAAACTATGAACTCATCCACCATCGCTAAAAACATCCAATACAATCATCGTCTCCAGGCGCGAAAAAACTCCGCTCTGCCAACCGCCGCTTTTGTCCTCGGTCTCGTTTCATTTCTTACGACCCTCTTTTATTACATCTCTCTCCCCGCCGGGATTCTCGCTATCGTCTTCGGCGTTAAGTCAATCAAATCCCTCGGCTCCCGCCTCGGAAAAGCCGGACTCATTCTCGGCATCCTTGGCGTCGTGTTTTGTGTCTTGATTTACGGCATCCTCGTATCACTAACCTTGCTTGCCGAACTCTAACTCGTGATATATAATCAAACTACATGAAAAACGCGAAAACTCTCGTTATCTCTCTTGTTGTCGTTGCTGTCGGATTCTTCGGACTTGTCTTTCTTCTCCCGAAATTGACCGGCTCCTCCAGCTCTCCTAGCTCGAACGAAGTTGACCTCTCTAAGTATCAGCTCAACTCTCTTATCTCCGGGAACGAGGATAACGGCGGAATCGCTGACCATGTTAAAGGCGCCAAAGACGCTCCTGTTACGCTCTTTGAATACGCCGATTATCAATGCTCCGCTTGCGCAAACATGAACTCTTGGCTCAAGGAACTTTTGAAAGAATACGACGGAAAAGTTAAAATCGTTTACCGTTCCTTCCCCCTGACCAATATTCACCCTAACGCTATCGCCGCCGCCTCCGCTGTAGAAGCCGCCGGACTCCAGGGTTATTGGGAAGAATACGGCGACCTCCTCTTCGCGAACCAGTCCGAATGGTTTTATGCCTCCGGAACTTCCCGAACCGACCTCTTCATGAGTTATTTTACGTCCGTCACTAAGGGCGAGGGTGACCTGCCGAAGTTTCGCGCCGACCTCTCCTCCGCGAACGTCAAACAAAAGGTTGCGTTCGACTCCGCGATTTCTAATTCCCTGAACATTAGCTCGACTCCCTCGTTCTTCGGCTCTGACGGTCAGGAAATCGACTGGGTTAAAAGCGATACTCAGACCAAGGCTGAAACTCTCCAGATTTTCCGCGATTTTATCAATCAACAACTCGAGTCAACATCAACAGAATAAAAGGGAACTAAAGTGGCGGGCATCAAAATCATCAACCTCAACAAAGTTAAAAGCGGACATCATCTCCTGAACAATTTTTGTCTTCTCGTTAATCCGGGAGAGTTTGTCATGATTTCCGGCGGTAAAAAGTCCGGGAAATCAACCCTCTTAAATATCATCGCCGGCTTCGAAACTTACCCTTCCGGTGATGTCTTCCTCGATACTCAAAACCTCAAGCGTCTCTCGAACGCGAAGCGTGCCGAACTTCTCCGAAAAACCATGGGCTTCATCCCTCAAGGCTTCTTCCTCGAGCCGAACCTAACGATTCGTGAAAATATCGCTCTTCCTGGTATCTTTGCCGGGATGCCGGAAAAGACCCTGAAAGAACGGACTGAAACCGTCGCGAAAATCCTCGGTGTCTCTGAACTTCTCGAAAAACGCCCTAAAGCCCTCTACGGTAGCCAGGTTCAGCGAACCTGCATCGCCCGCGCCCTCTTGCTCGACCCGCCGATGCTCCTGCTTGATGAACCGACCGACTCTCTCGACGGTCCGAACGCCGATACCGTCCTGAAAATCGTTAAACTCTTCCAAGAAAAACTCGGTAAAACCGTTCTTATCGCTACGTCTGATTCGCGTGTCGCCCCCTACGCAACGAAAACCGTCGATATGAAAGGAGACATCAAATGAAAGCCTCAATCTTATTCAAGCTCGGTCTTTGCTCCGTCCCGAACTCTTCCCGAAATAAATACTTTTATCAATCTCTCGGCGCTTCGAAAGGCGACCTCTTCCTGATTAAACTCCTGAAGTTCCTCCGCGTCTTCTTGCCGCTTCTTTTGATTGTCGTTCTCGTCCTCTACTTCCTCTTCCCGGAATTATGGTATAATATCACACATGTATACGAAGTCTTCCGCTCTTAAATCCTCCCTTGGAAAAACCGTCACTGTTGCCGGCTGGGTCAATTCCCGCCGTGACCATGGCGGTCTGATTTTTATCGACCTTCGCGACTTTACCGGCTTGATTCAGCTCGTCGTTACCCCCGAACAGACCGACGCTTTCGCGCTTGCCGAATCGCTCCGTGATGAATTCGTCATTCGCGCGACCGGGAAAATCCGTAACCGTGAAAAAGACCTCGTAAACCCGAATATCGCAACCGGCGATATCGAACTCGTCGTGGAAACTCTCGAACTTCTTAACCGTTCCGAGACTCCCCCTGTGAACACCCACGACGAGGGAACTGAATCCGGTGAAGAACTCCGCTTGAAATATCGGTTTCTTGACCTTCGCCGCCCGTCGATGCAGGAAACCTTGAAATCTCGCTCCGAATTTTACCGCTTCCTCCGGAATTATATGTACGACGCTGGTTTTACCGAAGTAACGACCCCGATTCTCGCCAACTCCTCTCCTGAAGGCGCGCGCGACTTTCTCGTCCCCTCTCGTCTAAAACCCGGAACTTTTTATGCCCTCCCTCAGGCGCCCCAACAGTTCAAACAGCTCCTCATGGTCGGCGGTGTCGAACGCTATTTCCAAATCGCGCCTTGTTTCCGCGACGAAGACCCCCGTGCTGACCGACTCTATGGCGACTTTTATCAGCTCGACCTCGAAATGTCCTTTGTCGAAAACGGCGAAGACGTCCGAAAAACTGTTGAACCTTTGATGCTCTCCCTCGCGACCGACTTCGCTGAGAAAAAACTGGTTCTCCGCTCTGAAGTCGCGAAAAAATACCTAAAACCCGGCGAAACCGTCCCGCGGATTCCGTACCGCGACTCGATGGATTTTTACGGCGTTGATAAGCCCGACCTTCGCTTCGGTATGGAACTGCTCGACCTAACGGCAATTTTTGCCCAGACCGAGTTCAAGGTTTTTAAAACCCCCTGTGTTAAAGCCCTCAAGGTTACCGGCGGCGCCGCGCTAACCCGGTCCCAGATTGACTCCTTTACTGACCTTGCGAAAAAAGAAGGTGCTGGCGGTCTCGCTTATATTCTCTATACCCCCGAAGGACCAAAATCCCCGATTTTGAAGTTCATGTCCGAGTCGGAAATCGCCTCGGTCGCTCATACGACCGGTGCGAAACCGGGCGATGCCGTTTTCTTCGGCGCCGACTCCCGAGAAAAAGTCAATAAAGTTCTCGGACAGCTCCGCCTCGCCTTCGCCGACCATTTCGGTCTGCGGAATCCTGACGAAATCGCCTTTGCTTGGATTGTTGACTTCCCGTTTTATGAATGGGACGAGAAACTGAAAAAACTCGACTTCGGTCATAACCCCTTCTCGATGCCAAAGGGCGGTCTCGAAGCGCTCACTTCCGCAAAAACGATCGAAGAAAAACTCGCCCTCCTCGCCGACCAATACGATATGGTTATGAACGGTCTCGAAATCTGCTCCGGCGCCGTCCGTAACTATAACCCAGACATCATGTATAAAGTCTTCAACATTCTCGGCTTCTCGAACGAGTACGTTGAAGCCCGCTTCGGCGGTATGCTCTCTGCGTTCAAGTTCGGCGCCCCGCCCCACGCCGGTTGCGCCTTCGGTATTGACCGAATTTTCATGGAACTAAAAAACACAAAGTCGATTCGTGACGTTGTCGCCTTCCCGAAAAACGGTTCCGGTGTTGACTTGATGATGAACTCCCCCTCGTCCGTCGACCCGTCCCAACTCGAAGAGGCTCATCTCGCGCTTCTCCCCGACGACTCTGAAACTTAAACTTGATAAATCTCTCTAAAACAAACACAAAGGACTCCCATGAAACCTCAAAAACCCATCAAACGTTTTGTCCATCGCACCGGCGGCTTTGAACGCGCCGATAGCTTTAATCAGGCTCGTGCTCGCGCGATTGAAGCTTCCGCCCAGGCTCGCGCCGAACGAAAAGCCGAAAAAGCTCGGCTCGCCGACCTCGCCGCCGAGAAAAACAGAATCTACTCCCAACCTGAACCTGAATCTTTTATCGACCCAAATCGCCCCGGCTTTACCGAAACTGAAATCGCCGCCGACCGCGCCGTCTTCCAATACACAAAAGACCATTTTGAAAACCCCGAACCTCCCGAAAAATCTATCAAGCTCGAATCGGCTATCGCGAGCGAACTGCGCAGTTTCTTTCCCGCAGAGTATGTTACTCGTATCTATCCGACTAGCGACATCGACGACGTGCTTAATGGCGCCGACCTGATTTGTGAACTCGAAAAACGCGACGGTTCCGCCGCCCCGCTCCGCTTTGCCATTGACGCAACTTATAAAAACGAAAAAGATAAATTAACTCAAAAACTCGACCGTCGTTCTTCCGCCGGAAAAACTCCCGAAATGCTCGCGAGTACGCCGAGCACTTCCGAGTTTGGTCGCTTCGTTCAAGTTCCTGTCGATAACGAACATCCCGAAGGGGAACGAAAGACCGTCATCAGAAAACTTAACCCCTTCGAGACGCGCGAAGAACTCGCCCTCCCCGGCGTCGCTAATCTCAAGTTCTTCCGCGACTCAAAAGGGAACCCTTCGCGCCTTTCGATTCCTAAATTCGTCCTCGCCCTTCCAGAAAGCGGCTTTTTCCAGAAAGACGGCACAACAATCGACCATTCTCTCAATCGCGAGTCGCTCCTCTATCAACTCGCCAACGAATCTGAAGACATCTGGCGCAGTCTCTATGTCGCCATGACCGAAGATACCGGTCGCCCGAAAGACGGCGCTATAAACCGCGCCTTGGCTCCGGTCGTTCATGACGCGGAGCAGCTCATGAACCTCTTTGCGGACATGGATGCGCGCGCCGCCGCTGACCCCTCCCGCGCTAAAACTCGCGACGTTGCTCGTCGCGATACGCTTACTTTTGGTGGTCGGGAGACCCTCGCCTCATCTCTTGTCTCCTTGAGTCACGAAGTCTTTGCCGTCCCCGCCGTAGCATCTTCTCACGTCGAGACCCCCGCCTTCCTCAACTCTAAACAGGTTCCATCAAAATAAGCCTCCGGTGAGGCTTCTTTTTTGTCTTTTGGTCGGGGCTAGGAGATTTGAACTCCTGACCTCACGCACCCCATGCGTGCGCGCTACCAAGCTGCGCCAAGCCCCGAAAAACTTCTCAAGTTGACCTGGGGTGGGATATCGGAATCGAACCGACGACCTTCTGGACCACAATCAGACGCTCTAACCATCTGAGCTAATCCCACCAAGTCCCTATAATTATATCACAATTCTCTTACTTCGGTAACAAGAAATATAATCCCGCACCAACCGCCGCCCCGAGCAAGACCGTCACTAAAATCACCACGAACAACGGCATCCCGCCTTTCATTTCCGTATCATCTACGATTTTGACCGGTTTCTTCTCTTTTGACTTCTCTTCCTTATCCTTTTTCTTGCACTCATAAACATTTTTCCGCGACCGACGTAAACTCCCCGACGTAATCTCCTCTTCAGTCTCTTCCGTTGCCTGCGTTCCGGCTTTCTTCGCTCCGGAAACCCCGAGAAAGCTCAATTTCTCGAACTCTCCCTCTCGTTTCTTCTCTGGCACCGAACTCGACAGCGGTCGTTTATCAATCGAATAATCTTTCAAAAACGGCGAACTCGAAGGCGCTTCCGTTCCCGTCTTCTTCGGCGCGACCGGCTTCGCAACAGGCTTCCCTATCGTCGGATATAACTCTTTTGTCACTTTCTCCGGCTTCCTCGCTACAAGCTCCCGTTCCGCGCTCTTCTGAACCGGTACCGCCCGCGCTGTCGCCACCGGCTTAACCGGCGCCTTGGGCTGGGTCTTTACGACCGGCGCCCTACTTTCGGCACGCACAACAGGCGTCTTCGTATCCGTACTGACCGCCGGAGCACTCGTTCGCGCTCGCGTCGCCAGCACTTCTGCCTTCGTACGCACAACCGGCGCCTTTGCTCGCGGTCGCCCTACTAACGGGTCCGTCGAAGAAGCTCTCCGCCGTCCCACAAAATCCATATACCGTACAGAAGGAGAATTATTCTCGCTCATTTTTTACTCGTTTAGCTATCTCAATTATATCAAGAAACTCCGGCGCAATCAAACTCGCCCCGCCAATCAACAGCCCGTTACACCCCGGAATCGACAGATACGACTCCGCGTTTAACGACTTTACGCTTCCTCCGAACAAAATCGGCACTTCGAGTGCTTTCTTTCCGTATGTCTCATACAACGTCTTCCGAATCAGTGTCAACGCCTCTTTCACGTCGAGCGGCGTCGCCACTTTCACGCTCCCGTGTCCAGAAATCGCCCAAACCGGCTCATACGCAATAATCACTTTCGTCAAATCTTCCTTCGCCACATCCATCAACCCCCCGAGAACCTGGTCGCGCAACACGTCCGCCGTCTCCCCGAACGTCCGTTCCGACTCCGTTTCTCCTACACATAAAATCGGCGTCAGTCCGCCCCGAATCGCCGCCGCGACTTTGAGTTTTATATCCTTATCAGTTTCACGGAACACATACCGCCGTTCTGAATGCCCCACAATCGCATAATCCACCAATGACCGAATCTGCGCAATCGACACCTCCCCCGTATAAGCCCCAAAATCCTGATGATAAAAGTTCTGCGCTCCGAGCTTAATCTTTCTCCGGTCGGTTTGTAACGACAGCGTCTGTAACGCCATCGTTGATGGCGCCACGACAACTTCCAGTCCCCTCGCCGCATGAACTTTTGCTAATAACTTATGTAAATATAAAGAAGACTCCCCAACAGTAAAGTTCATCTTCCAGTTACCCACAATATAAGTCTTCATAGTCCCATTCTACACTTAATCTTAAATAAGCGCAAGCGCTACGGTGCGCCCCCTCCTTTCGCGACCGCCCCCTCTATAAAACCCCGAGAATCCCCCGGAGTGCATACCCCGTATCTTCATGCGACCTGACCGTAATCGTCTCAACCCCAAGCTCAACTACCGGAAAATCGTTCCCGCCCGGCTGCGTCATGTCTCCGAAATATAAAATCTCCTCTTTCCGCACTTTTAGCTCCTCCATCAGATGTTCCATGCCAAAAATCTTATTTCGCCCCGGCAAAAACGCGTTAATCGACGTCGTCCCCCCAATCTCGAAACAAAACTCCGGCGCCAACTCTTTCGCCCGCGCAACAATCCTCTCTCGCTTCTTACAATCCGGGTCCCAGGCGTACTTTTCCTTCGTCCCCGCCTTCTGCCCGAGCGCCGAAAACGTTACTTGCGACAGCCGGTTCTCGATAATCTCGTCCCCCTCCTTGAGCTTTTTCTCTTCCCAAAATCCCAGTTCCCTCGCCGCCGTCTCGAGCGCGGAAAAAATCTTCTTCACCTCCGCCTCTTCAAGCGGATAATCATACACTTTCTTCCAATCCTCCTCGCGATACTCCCCCCCGTCCCCCTCATACCGATAGTATTGTGTTCCTTGCGCCACGAACAGATGTAGCCGCGCAAAATCCTCTCCTGTCGCCCCCGCCTCCTTCATTGGGTTTACAATCTGTATTAAAAACTGCTCAAACTTCTGCCCAGAAATCGGACAGATATAAAACCCCGCCCGGATACATTCAATCAACAACTCCGCAATCTCTCGCGGAATCGGCGTCTTCGCCACGTTAAGCGTCTGGTCAACGTCAAAACTTAATACTTTTTTCATTTTCCTCCTTTACCGGGACTAATTCCGGTTTTTCTTTACATAATCGTCTTCTTTTTCCAGCTCCGCCCTCAACGTGTACCCCTTACACTTCCCGTCTTTACAATTTGTCGCCTCATATACATAGTTCGAATATCCCGAGTTAATATATCCCCCGAGCGGGTCAGTAAACAGCTCCGGGTCAATCACGGTTAAGACTTCCTCGGAAATCTCCTCTGGATAGTATTTATGCTCCTCATAAAACCCCTCTTCGAGCGCATAATACATCGCATTTATCGCCGTTTTCCGGTCTTCATCTCTGTTCATCGCGTCAACATTCGACTTTTGCACGAAAAACAATATCACCGCCAAGGTCAAAAACGCACAAACGATTATCAGTTCTAAAACCGTAAACCCCCGAGAAAAGCTCTTTGTCTTCATGTCTTAATTATATCATATCATCAAATTTCCCCAACCCTCCTTCCTTGCCAAGAGAGACCAAAAGTGGTATAATTAACACCTAACCCTTCACTTGTTTTCCGATAAAGGAGGGATTTTATGCGGAAGACTAAAGAACCTTACGTCTATGACCCGAACCGGTTGAGCGAAAAAATCGGCGACTTCGTCGAACATATCGTCGCCGGCTTCGTCATCGGTTTTCTCGTGGGCTTTGGCTTCGGATTTGCCTGGCTCCTCTCGATTGCCTAGGTCACCCCTCCCCGCTAAGGCGGGGAGCTTTGCTCGACTAACAATAAAAAAGTAGCCTTCAAGGCTATTTTTTATTGTTAGACCCTGGCGGAAGGGGCGAGATTCGAACTCGCGAAGCGTTTAACTTGCCGGTTTTCAAGACCGGTGCCTTAAACCACTCGGCCACCCTTCCGTCCCCTTATTATATCACATCATGCACCACCCCCCCTAGTTCCCGTCCTTGAACCTTCTACGGTACAAACACCGCGAGATAATACACCACAAACAGCACCAACATAATCCCGCCCTCAAGCCGGTTTATCTCGTGCCGCGTCGCAGAAAACACGAACAATAGCGCCGCCGCCCCGACCAACATGAGCATATCAATCGCTACAAACGCCTCCGGTATCGCCGCCCCAAAAATCACTACCGGCACCCCAAGCACAATACAAATGTTAAAGATGTTTGACCCGAGAATATTCCCAAGTACTAGCTCCGTCTCCCCCTTTCTCGACGCCACAATCGTCGTCACTAGCTCCGGCAGCGACGTCCCAAGCGCCACAATCGACAGCGCAATCACTCTCTCAGAAATCCCGATTAGCTTCGCCAGCTCCGTCGCTGAATCAACCACAAAGTTTGACCCAACCACAATCCCGACCAGCCCCACAACCGTAAAGAACAGGGAAGGAACCAACTTCCACTTCGGTTTCTCAACCTCTTTCTTGTCCGCCCCTTTAAGCGCCATCGACACCAAATAATACAAAAACACCGCGAACACCAACAAAATCGCCAGCCCGTCCGACCGAGAAATCATATTTATCCCCTCTCCGTTGATAACCGTATCCGATAATAAAACCACAAAAATCAAAGAAATCAAGATACAAATCGGGATTTCCTTTCTCACGGTCTCCTTCTTAATCTTCAACGGTCGCACGAGCGCCCCGACCCCTAAAATCAACAAAATGTTCAAAATATTCGACCCGACCACGTTCCCGAGTACGATGTCCGACGCTCCTCCCGCCAACGCTTTAATCGACACTGCTAACTCCGGCGCCGACGTTCCGAACGCCACAATCGTCAGCCCAATCAGCGACTTCGGCACCTTCCAGTTCGACGCCGTCGAACTTGCCCCGTCCACGAACAAATCCGCCCCTTTGATCAGAAACACAAACCCGATAACTAATAATAAAAGTTGAACCATAATCGTCATAACTAGAAAATTATATCACCCTCGCGTCATTTTTTACGCACTTTTTTGTTGTAATTTTCGTCACTTTTCGCCCTGTCTCGCCTCTGAAAGTTGCGCTCCCGCTCTCAATCGTGATATAATCTCCCTATCGCGGGTATAGTACAGCGGTTAGTATACAAGTTTTCCAAACTTGGGATTGGAGTTCGACCCTCCATACCCGCACCAATTTCTCATTTCCAGTCTCTGCTTATCTCTCGCTTATTTCTGTCCCCGTCCTGTCCTCGCCTCCGTCCCGTCCCCTCTCTCGCTTCCTATTTCTTCCGCCCCTCGGGCGTTTTTTCTTCTTCTTCGACTCACTTCACCCCTCTTGACAAATAGAACCTTTTATGTTAAAATACCCTCATACCCTTGAGTTTATCGATACTTCGGTATCGATTTGCACATTTAAAAGGAGGAAAAGGTTATGGCAAAAAATCGTAACCGCAGTAACTATGCTAACCAGAACGGCGAGACCGACGTTGTCACCAAGAAGCGTCAGCCGTCAACCTGCTGGCGTGTCATCCATGCCATCTTGATTACCTTCGCGGTTCTCGTAACTGGTGTCGTCCTGTCTCTGGCTGGTTCCCAACTTCGCACGGTCGTTAATCTGACCCAGGAACGGCGAGACATCCAGCTTGTCGTCTCGAGCAGCGACTCTCCGCTCTCTCTGATGCGGGTTCGCACCTTCGAGGAAAAAATGCGGGAAGACCCCGACCTGATGCGGGAAGTTGTCGCTCTTGCGAACCGTTCGCTCGGCTTCGCCGAAGTTTATGACGCGGACGCTTTCTGTCAGGACGCGGTTCCGACCGCCTATATCGAGGCAACCAACGCCTGGCTCGAAGAAAAGTTCCTTGCTGTTGCCACCCTTACGACTGTCGATACGAAAGGAGTAGAAGTTATGCGTTACCAACTGATTACCAAGGAAGCAATCCAGGACTTCCAGTTCTGGAACATTGCTAACGAGAATCCGACCCCAACCCCGATTCCGACGGAGCCTGAGCCGAACCCGATGGAACCGGAAAAACCCGAGCCGGAAGAGTTCGCCGACCCTGAACTGGAACTCTGGGCTTTGCCCACTCCCGACCCGGAATCGAGCACTCTCGGCACCATGTAAAAACTTATAATAAGTCCGCCACTCGCAGCCCCCGCCTGAAATCCCTAGTTAACCCGTCCCCTCCCTACCCCCCGATTGCGAAATCGGGGGGCTTTTTAATGCCAAAAGCTTATTGACAAAAAAGCAAGAACATGTTATCATTCAACAGACTTTCCGTTGCGCCAAGCCCGAGACTGTGGCGACGTGACGGAAGAACTTTAACGTTGTGTTTTTAGGGTATAACCCTGAGAGAAAGGAGCGCAAGATGGGATTTGTTAATCGTCTGTTCCCTGGCACTGAAGATACTGATGACTTTGTCACCCCCGAAACTGGGGAAGATAAGAAAAGGAGGAAGAATATGAAACCTGAAGATTGGAGAAAGGTCCGTAGGACCGCGAAACCCGCTGATGACGACCTCGACGAGGACTTCGAAAGCACCGAAGACGTTGAAGACGTCGACGATGCTGAAGACGCCTCTGAAGACACTACTGCCCCCGCTCCCGGAACCCCCGTTTCTGACCTGGATGAAGACTTCTTCTGGGAAGAAGATGACGCGGACGAGGAAGACGAAGCACTCGCTGAGCTTCATGCGAAGCTTGACGCTCAGCAGGCGACTATCAACGCCCTGTCTGACCAGGTTAACGCCTTAAATGACGGCGTCAACAAGGTAGTCCAGAGCGTCGCCGACTTGACCGTAGTCGTCAACAAGCTTCTGACGAAACCCGTGACTCCTGTCGACCTCAAACCGGTGCTTGACGCCGTAAGCAACATCAAGCCCGCCGCGACGACTTCCGTTGACCTGACGCCTGTTCTCGACGCAGTCAAGAACATCAAGCCCGCTGACCCGGTGGTTGTGGACTTGAGTCCGTTGCTTCAGGCAATTGCTGCCGTCCCCGAGCAAACTGCAAAGTTGCTCCCGACGGCAACCCCCGCCACGGCTCAGGCGACTCTGGAGGAGGTCATCGACCGAGACCTGGACCTTCAGGCGTTCAGGAAAGAGGTCGAAGGCTACACCTTCGGTGAGGTTTATGACCTCAACGGAAAGCCGAAATCGGCGGATGAGGTGAGCGAGTTTTTCGGCGACACCGACCCGGCGGCTCACGGACTGAAACTCAGAGTAGCGAAGTTCCAGAAGGGAAACTTCGTTGAATGGTCAGACGCCCGCCATCTGAGGGCATATGAGTTGCTGACTCTGCCGGCTACCGGTGATTCTGCGCAGCAGAGTCAGAAAAAGGGCAATAAAAAGCCCGCTTCTGCCACCGCCGCCGCTGACTCTACCGCCGACTAAGGCACATCCCGACCCTACCCCTAGAAACCTTCAAAACCCAAGACCCTTGAAAAAGGGTCTTTTTTATGCTTATTTATATTGACTTTTTCGCTTACGTATGATATAATACAAACAGTTCATTCAGAGGTAGAGAAATCACCACTGACCGAAAGGTCGTTAACAGTCGAATCATCCCAGACACAACCCGTGTCTGGAATAGCTACTATTTGTCATTCTATTCTTTCTGTTCGTCAAGGAGGTGTTGAAATGAACAGAATCGTAGTCATCATCATCCTAATCGCCGGGGTAGTCGCCGCAGTAAATTTTGCGGTCAATTACTTTGGCTTTTACAGGACGACAAGGCGGGGCAAGCGGCGCCTATCAAAGAGCACTCGACGCACAATTCGCGTCCTTGCCTTTGGCGTAGGTACGTTAATCGTGCTCGACATGTTCTTGTCGTACGCCGCGGCTTGTGCCGGACGACTCTGGAGCGTTGTTGTTCTCATTCTGAACGCACTGTTCCTGGTCGGTCTCGTGATTGGCACAGTCCAATCCACGGCTCGTCAGTCCGGGATTCTCGGAGCGGTAGCGATACCAGTTATCATCTGTATCGCGATTACCGTTGCTGGGACTTTCCCGACAAGCTTGCCGGCAGCCTTGTTTAGCCTTGGCGGCGCCTTGATTGGCATCGGGCTGTTTCGGCTTATACAGAATCTGTTTAATGCCGAAGCTCGATACAACCGCCACGCATCTCCCTCTCCGTAAGGAGGTGGGATAATGACTCAGAAACATGTTCCCCAGCCCCGCGGACGACCCCCGCCCGCGTAACCTTTGATTTGTTTCTAAGAAAGGAGGATGGCAAAGATGAGGAAAGCCATCGTGAGTTTATTGACCGGTCTATTAGTCATTTCTCTTGGCGTCGGCGCTGTTGCCGGCGGCTTTGGATATGACAATCTGCCTTTCTGGCAGGGGAAAACCGAACCCGCAGCCGTTGTTGCTGACGCGCAGACAGAAACGCGCGTTGTAACTACGGAAGCGGCGACGACACCCACCACGGAAGGTACGGAAACCCAGCCGGAGACCACTCCTGCTCCCGAACCGGGAACTGTTGTGGAAAACGAAGAGGGAACCAAACAGTACGTCCAGGAGGACGGTTTACTGGTTGACCTTTATCTCGAAGCTCCCACGACCCCGGAAGAGAAGGCAGCTGAAGCGCAGGCGCAACAAAAAGTCGAGGAAGGTCTTTTAATCGACCTCCAGGCTGACCAGCTTCAAGAAAATCCATTCTACACAAACGTGTCGGATGAGTTCTTGAGCTACGGATTCGCTGAGTACGACGCTACGATTCTGCAGAAATGCGGATTCAGCGACGCGCTCTCGATGCCGATTGATAAAACTCGCCTCGGAGGGCTCTCCGACCAAGAAGTCGGTACGGAAGTCCTCTGGCAGGTTGGCTGCCGGGTCATGAAAGACCTGATTTACGCTGACGCCTTTAACCGGGCGCAGTGTCAGATTACACTTTCATCCGGCAAGAATCTCGGCAGGGACGTCAATAAAGAGACGACCTATGCCTTTGTCAAACAAGTCTCGGAAGCTTTTAAGGAGTACGAAACCTCTGAAAAAGGCAACCGGACCTGGGAGCGGTTTATCCGCGGACGTTACATCACGAACGCCGATGGCGAGCAGGAAGTCCAGAGATACATTCTGGACGACACTCGTCAGACACTCGCGCTGACGTGCCAGATACTTTATAACCTGAAGTATATCGGCACGACGAACGAGAGTCCGGCAATGCACTGGAGGCTTGACCGTCTCCAGAACCAAGACCTCCTAAGGAGAGCGGAGAAGTCCGAGGGCGAGGAAACTCACCTCTGGTATCGCTTCGTTTATATCCGAAAGGAAGGCCGCGGTGCTGGGCGCGCCGAGTTTGAAATTTGGATTAACGCGGATGATGCCAGAATCGGTATCCCCGGTACTCCAACATACCCGACGACTCAGCCAGAACCGGAAATCGGCGACGACGTGCCTGTTCCTGAAACGACCGTCACCCCGACTCCGACAACCCCGTCTAATCCTGTTGTCCCAGTTCCGGACAACCCAATCGGGAACGACCCGACTCCGACGGTTCCTACGCCCGACGAGCCGACTCAGCCGACGCCGACCCCGAGCGTACCAGAACCCGAGACGCCGACCGTCACTCCGACCCCGAGCGTACCGGAGCCTGAGACTCCGACTCCGACGCCCACTCCGAGTGTCCCGGTCCCGGACGACCCGACTCCGACTCCGGTTCCCCCGACCCCGGTCCCGGCAACTCCAACGCCTGTCCCGGCAACCCCGACCCCGGTCCCGACCGAACCGATTAAGATTCCGGAAGAAATCATCCAGCCGGAAGAGGCTGACGACCCAACCGCGGTAATCCCGGTTAATCCGGATACCGACGAAGAAGGTCCCGACCGCTTCCAAGAATCGGAACCCCCCGCAACGGTTCCGATTACTCCGGAGGCAGAAACCCAGCCGTCCCAGACTCCTCAAACCCCAGCGCAGACTGCGCCGGCTGAGGACTGTAACGACAACGGCACTACCGCCGACGAAGAGGCAGCCGCGATTCGCGACGACCTTGACGGCTACGGCGGCTACGAGCCGGAGGCATATACCGTCGATGACGGCAGAGAAAACACTCCTGAACCCGAGGAATGGGCAGGCGAAGAACCCGCCGTTGACGATGGCGATGACTCCTGGATGGATTTCTAATCTGAGCATCGACCTCTCGTCTTTCCCCGAAACCGTCATCTACGGCTTCGGTAGTAGCTAGAACCTTTTCACTCCCTGGCGAGCCCATTCGCTCGCCGGGGAACCCCCAAGAAAAGGAAGAAAAGGGAACCAGAAAACAGCTTTGTATCTGAGATGATTCGACCGTAACGATGAATTAACAACTCGGCTAGAACGTAAAACGAACACTTTACCCTAGAAAAATTACTAACTTAATGTTATCTTAATTTTAACTTATAAAGGAGTTATCATGAAAAACCTTAAATCCGTTCTCGGGTTAGCGGCTCTTTCCGCTATCGCCGGAACTGCTCTCGTTGCTCCGAACGTTTCCGCTTGGGGCGACTCCGCCGGTGGTCGTAAGACCTACTCTGTTGATGAAATCAACAACGGCGCTATCGACGATAAAATCGTCTTAAACTCAATCAAAGACAACCCGACCGTCGGGAACGAGCTTTACTTCGTCCAGGCTCATAAAAACGGTTCATCCGACCTTTATGAAGCTAGCGAAATCTCCGTTGAAGACGGTATGACCTATATGGTTCGCATGTATGTCCACAACAACAACCGCTACGGTGAAAAAATGACCGCTAAAGATGTTACGGCTCGTGCCGTCATCCCTTCGGACTCGAAAACCCAACTTTCTATCTCCGGTGTCATTTCTTCTTCCAACGCGACCCCGAACAAGGTCTGGGACGACATCGTCTTTAAGGCCGATACGAACTTCCACCTTGTTTATCAAACCGGCTCTGCCCACTGGGAATCTAAGGGTGCGTCTCAAGGCGCTCTCTCTGACGACCTCGTCAAGGGCGGCGTCAAACTCGGCTACAACTCCCTCAACGGTGAGCTCCCTGGCTGTTTCGGCTACTCCGGTTACGTTACCTTCAAGGTTAAAGTTGTTTACGATTACGATTTCACGATTGAAAAGAAAGTTCGTCTCGCTGATTCCGAAGACAAAACTTGGTACGACCAGATTAACGCGAAAGACGGTGACATTGTAGAATATAAAATCACCTACAAAAACACCTCTAACGTCACGGAAAAAGACGTCCATATCATCGAACTTATGGGCTCCAACCTCCAGTACATCTCTGGTTCCACCGTCCTTCGCAACTCAAAGCATAAAGACGGTATCTCGACGAACTCTGATGACCTCGTCTCTAAAAACGGTCTCAACATCGGTGACTACGCTAAAGGTGCTACCGGCATCGTCACCTTCAAGGCTAAAGTTGTTGACAACTTAACCGCGACCTTCGGTTGTGGCGCGGACAACGTCCTCCGCAACTGGGCTCAAGGTTACATTGGCGCCAACGATACCATGAAACAGGATTATGCTGACGTCATCGTCCACCCGGCTTGCCCGGAAAACCATACTCCGGTTGACCCGACTCCGACCCCGGTCACCCCGACCCCGACGCCGTCGACTCCGGAACGCCTTCCGGAAACCGGTGCTGGCTCGATTGTTGCCACCGTCCTCGGTGCTGGCTCTGCCGTCACCTCCGCTGGTTACTACGTCTCTAGCCGCAAAAAACGCTTCTAAGCTTGACCGCTCCGAAGTGTTAGAGGAAAATCCCCCTTGCCTCGCGCCTGGGGGATTTTTGTTGTACAATTTCCCGCGAAGCCCTTGAAACCGCTTGAGTTAAAAGTTATAATGAACTCATGCGTTCGTCTTTTTTTGGAAGAGTTAAGCTCTCTTTAAGGTCCTCTTTTCTTCTCTCGCTCGCTCTGCTTCTCTCTTTCGCCTCCCTTCTTAATCTCGCTCCGTCTCTGATAAAACCCGCTTACGCTGAAAAATGTACTTCCGGAAAAAATTGCTATTTCGTCAGTCTAACTGCAGAGAACGGAAAAGTTATCATTGGTCGAGAAGATAACGCCGGATTTACTGCATCTGATCAGTTAATTGTAGCAGTTATCTATCGTCTGAACTATAAACAATCCGACGGCAAAGAAGCTACGCTCGAAATTTCTACCGGCAATTCGTATAACTTTGACAATTTAGTTAACCCTGCTAATGACTGGGAAGATTCCGCCAAACTCGATATTCGTGTCGTTGATGAAGGTAATAACATCTTCTACGTTAAACAAGTATCTTGGAAAGATTTTCTCGACAATTACCATACTCAGACTTTACGTATCAGTAACGGCGATAAGAAGGTTCTTGCCTCCGTCAATAGTACCACAATCGCCCCCGCCACAATCCAAATCAATGACCCGGACAAGATTGAATACGGAGAAACTCGCGTTATTGTTTCTGGTGTCGGAGCGATTAACCAGGAGACTCCTCTCACTCAAGACGATATCGACAATGCTGAAACCGATAATACAACAACCGGCACGCTCGGCGAGGACGTTACAAGTTCCTACGACCCGAATACGAACGCTAACGGTTCTACTCCTACCGACAATACTTCCGTCGCCGACGTGACTTGCTCGAAACAGGCTTCCGGCCTCGGCTGGGTTCTTTGTGCCGCGGGCGACCTTATCGCGAACGCCCTCCGGACCATGTACGAGACCTTCATCGAACCCGCTCTCCAAATAAAATCCGGTCTTATCGCAAGTAGTATCCGTACCGATAACGGAGAAACCGTCTCAAACGGTACTTATCTCGCCTGGGGAACCTTCCGCGACCTCGCCAATATCGTCTTCGTCATTTACCTCCTCGTGATTATTTTCTCCCAGCTTACCGGTTTCGGAATCGACAATTACGGTATTAAAAAATCCCTCCCCCGACTTATCGTCGCCGCGATTCTGATTAACCTCTCTTATCTCATCTGCCAGCTCGCCGCTGACTTCTCGAATGTCATCGGCGCTAGTCTTTACGGCTTCCTCCATAACCTAGAAATCCCCGGCTACGCCGACTTCCTCGCCGGTGTTAAAACCGCCGGACTAACAGAATCAATCGAGGGGAACCCCGTCTGGTATATTCTCGCCCTCGCCTTTATCGGCGGCGCTATCTGGAACTTCCCGGCCGTCCTCGGTCTCGCGACCATGGCTATCGTCCCGATTCTCTCCGGTCTTATCGGCGCTGGCGTCTCCGTTCTCTTTATGTTCGCCATGTTAAGCTTCCGTAACGCCGTTATTGTCCTCGGCGTCGCCCTCTCCCCGCTCGCTTTCGTCTGTTATATGCTCCCGAACACAAAGAGCGTCTTTGACCGCTGGTTCCAGATTATGAAGGGTATGCTTCTCCTCTATCCGATTTGCGCCGCAGTCATCGGCGGCGGCTATCTCGCCTCCCGGATTATTCTCGCTAGTGGCGGAGCGAACGCTGACCTCTTCCTCATCATCTCCGCCGTAATCGCCGAAGTTGCTCCCTACTTTGCCATCCCTTCTCTCGTCCGCGCCGCCTACAAGGCGACTGGTCGTCTCGGTATGCGCCTCGAGCATATGTCGCTCATGTCTTCCCGCCGTGCCCAGATGGGTTTCCGTCGTAACGCCGGCGAAGCTATTAACCAACGACTTGCTGGTTTCCGTGCTCAACAAACGAAGTCTAATATCAACATGCATCGTCGTGGTCTTGGTGGTACGATTATTGGCCGCGCTCCGACTACTACCGGCCAGACTCGTCGCCTTGGCGAGGCCAACGAGCAACTTTTGAACCAGGCCAAGGGACGCGCCGCTCTCGAAGCCGCTGCCGACGAAGAAAACTTCCAAGCTCTCCTACATCAAAACCAAGTTGCCTCTGAAGCCCAACTAGCAAAGAACCGAGAATACGCTCGCCAGCTCGGACTTAATGGTGCCGGTGCTCCGACAAACCAAATCCAGGTCAACGGCGCCAACATCACCGCCGACTCCCTCCGAGAAGCCACGATTCAGCAAGCCGTCATTAATCAGGAAGGCCAACTGGCCAACCTCTCCAGCTGGGGCGACAATACTTATCAGCAGGGCAAGCGAAACCAGAACGAACTCAATGTCCGCGGCGACCGCAGCGGCGCTGGCCTCCTCGCCGATGGCGACTATATCAACATGCGCCGAGCCCAGCAAGACGCCGCAATTTCTAACGAAACGACCAAGATGTATGTCGATCAACTCTCGCGCCTTGGCAAGCCTGAGTGGGAAACTGCATTCCAGGATGCTGCTTCTGGAAATGTCACTTCCAATCGCGAAGAACGCCTCCGCGCCTCAATCCAAGTCATGTCTGCTAACGGTGCCTCTGACGCTATCATGGCTAATCTCACCAAAATCGATACTACGTCTGGTCAGACGTATGGTGAACTCTTAGCTACCGCTATGCACGGCAATGCTCAACTGCGCAACGATATTATCTCCTCGCTCAGCGCGACCAAGAGCGCCAACCTCTCGAATTACGCCAAGCATATCGGCGCCGCAGGTGATGCTGCCTTGAGTTATGAAAAATATATGGACAATAGTAAAGCCACTTCTGCAGAATTACAAAACCTCGCCACTGCCGGTTTGGGGACCTATAACGCCGCCACGAATACATTTACGAGCACCAGTAAATACACCTCCATCACAGAAACCATCAACTCTAAAGGCCGAAATGCCTTCGACAGTATGGATAAAGACGACCTCGAAGACTACTTTAGAAATGCCAGTACGAGTGACATCAATAAAGTCAATAGCGAGGCCTACATGCGCGCTTTAACGACTAAGACCGACGAAGAAATTGCTAAACTCGACAAAGGTCTCGAATCTCTCTACAACAACAAGAAAGCCGACATCCGAAGTAAAGCCAACGGCCAGTTTATTACCGACGCTAAGGATTCCAGCCTCGACCAGCTCCGCACTATGCAGACCTCTTCCGGGCCACAACTTATCGATCGCGAAGTCGCCTACGAAAACCCCATCCGCCAGGTCAAGAGCAACCCTCAGATGCTTACTCACTGGAGCGCCCAGCGCCAAGCCGACTACAACTTCTCTTCTGTCTTGTAGTATAATAGCCTCAGATGATTTACCTCGATTATGCGGCGACAACTCCGCTCTTGCCGGAGGTCTTAGAAGCGATGCACCGCGCGGCAACGCGCTTCTTCGCGAACGCCTCCGCCCTCCATACCCCCGGCCATCTCGCGATGAACGAAATCGAATCCGCCCGCACTCTTCTCGCCGAACTTGTCGGCGCCGACCCCTCGGAAATTATCTTTACCTCCGGCGCCACCGAATCGAACAATACCATCCTCCGCACCTTCGCCGGATGCCGAATCGAGACTTCCCCCCTCGAGCACCACTCAATCATCGAGCTTAAAAACTCCCTCGCCGGCACAAAACTCCCGAAACTCTACTCCTTCATGCTCGCCAATAACGAAACCGGCGACCTCCTCGACCTCTCGACAATTACTCAAAAGGCTCAAAGCCTCCCCGCCCCAAAAACCTCCCCCCTCTTCGACCCGGTTTCCGATTGGGGAAAACCTCTCGTCACCGACCGTCGAGGTGCCTATCTCCACTCCGACCTCACCCAAGCTCTCGGGAAAATCCCCCTTGACGTTAAACGTCTCAATCTCGACTACGCCACCTTCAGTGCCCATAAAATCGGCGGCCCCGTCGGCGTCGGCGCCCTCTACGTTAAAAAAGGCGTCCCGTTCCAACCGCTCCTCGTCGGCGGGAACCAAGAAGGGAAACGTCGCGGCGGCACTTATAACACCGTCGGTATTATCGGCTTCGGCGCCGCTCTGGAAAAACTTCAACGTGAACAAAGCTGGCGTATCTACGATACGAGAATCCGCGCCCTCCGCGACTCTCTCGCGAAACGCATCCTCTCGGACGTCCCCGGCAGTAGCCTGAATACCGACCTCGAAAAGGGAAAATCTCTCCCGAATATCTTGAACGCCTCGTTCAAAGCTGCCGAAGGCGAGTCCATCCAACTCTACCTCGACGCTGAAGGAATTGTCGTCTCGACCGGCTCCGCCTGCGCCTCCGGCGATATAAAACCGAGCCACGTCCTCATGGCTAAGACCGGCGACGCCGAAATCGCCCACTCTTCGATTCGTTTCTCGTTCGGTCTCAACAATACCGAAAAAGACATCGAAAAAGTCATGTCTGTCCTCCCGAGCATTATCGACCGGCTCCAAAAAATCAGCACCATAGAAATAAAGGAGAAATAATGGAAAACCAAGATTGGATTTATACTGACATCGTTAAAGACCATTTCTTAAACCCCCGCAACTTCCTCATGGGTGACGAAAAAAACTTCGACTATAACGCCGTCGGCACGGTCGGTAATCCCATCTGCGGCGACCAGATGAAAATGTATCTAAAAATCAAGAACGACACAATCGTCGACCTTCGTTGGAAAACTTATGGTTGCGCTTCGGCTATCGCCTCAACTTCTGCCCTCTCTGAACTCGCTAAAGGTAAAACTCTTGACGACGCCCTAAAAATCGACGCCAAGATGATTGATGACTATCTCGGGAACCTCCCGAAACATAAGTTCCACTGCTCCGTCCTCGGTCACGAAGCTCTCGCCGCCGCCATCTCCGCTTACCGCCAGAAATAAAGCATGATATATGCGGGACACTGCCCTCATTTCTCAGACGTTCAATACAATAAACCGAACACGGCGCGCAACAAGTATGCAACAAAAGCTTCATCTTTTTATTTTACCACATCAAAAGACCCGAACAGCCGGCTCAAAAACCCGAACATGGCTATCTTTCTAAAATCGAGGTTTCATGGTATAATTTCTTCAGGCACTCATCTAATTGATGTTTTCAGCACTTTTGAAAGGAGTGATTATGCATGCTGACCGAAAACACGGGAAAATATTCCCCGGAGTTCTTGACTCCGCATAACGTTCTCACGGAATCTCGCGAAATGCGCCAGAAGCTCCCGCCCATGTCCCCGTGGTATTATGGGTGGAAATATGTTGACGAGCTTAACCGGTTCCAAGCCGGAGATATTCCTGCCCCGAGCCAAACGATGATTGATGAACTGTGGGCAAAGATTATCTTGAACTTTATCCGGAACTATGGTGCGCCAATCTGCGCCTTCCAGTCTTACCGCCTCCCTGACGGTGTCGAAGCGACGCTGAACGCTGCTCTTGAGCTCGCCGCGAACAATCCGGCTGTCTACGACTTCTTCATGTCGACCGATCAGACCGCTTGTCGCGGCGTTAAAAAAGTCACTGGAGCCACCATTAAAGAACCGAGCGTCTTCGCCTCTGAGTTTTTTATCCCGTGGCGCGTCAATTCCGTCCCGCGGGCGGAATGTCTCGAATTTGCCTACGGCTTCGCCATTGACTGGTTCGGTCGTCTGCGGAAAATCCCGGAAACTGACCTGAGTTATTATCTGGCGTTCATGGACCCGCTTTTCGGTGGCATCGTCGACCGTGGCGCCAAGGTCGTCGAATGGCTCAACCGAGAGAAACCGGAAAAAATCATCTTCGCCCCGGCAGGGCTTGCCCCGGAGTTCCGTCATCTTGGCCTGACTCTCGACGAGCGCCAGACCGCCGTTCTGATTGACCGCGACCCGACGATTGAGTATGACGAGATTCTTGTCGGTCTCCCGTTCAAGAACCAGATTACAACAATCCAGGGCGACCTCCTTGAGGCGCTCCACGATTCCCGTTGTCTTGGCGCCGACGCGCTTGTCTGCACCGGCTTCCTGACCTACTGTTGGGATAAACTCCCGGCAATTATCGGTCTGTTCCGGAAAGTTCTTCGTCCCGGTGGCACATTAATCATCGACGCTAGTGCGGATCACTGGGTTGTCCCCCGGAATAAGGCAGTCTCCTTCTATCTGCCGATGACGACCTTCCGAGCCGGCGCCGAGGCTGAAGCGTCTTTATTGCGTGCGTTAGCTCGGAACTCCATTCCTGGCTGTACTCTTGAGCGCTACACCTGTCACGATACGGAAAGTAGACCTACCGAGTTTGTCTTCCGCGTAAAAATGCCGTCATAAACGGCATTGAAAGCCCCTCCTTATTTATCTATATCCCTCTGAGCCCTCAGAGGGATTTTTTTCTATCAAAAAACACCGCAGTCGCCTCGACTTGTATAAAGATTTTCCTTATGCTATATTTTCTCTAAAGGAGCCTTATGCAACTCATCAAAATCCTACTTTTGACCGTCTCAGTCCTTGCGATTCTTTCTGGCGTCGCGGTGTTTGGCGGTAGTAAAAAAGAAGACCGCCCCCAGATGGCGATGTTCGTTCTGCTCGTCCTCGGCGTTTCTGCCTGGGTCGTCTCGATTATGACTTTCCTCGCTCTCCCAGCGTCGGCGAGTCTCTCGACTGCCCGCCTCGCCGTCTTTGGAATCTATATCTCCGGTCTCGCCATGAACATCTTCGCCTTCGCGTATATCGGCTGGGGCTATAAAATCGGTCGCTTGATGATGATTCTCTCTACCGCTGCGACCTTGTTGATGTCTTATCTTTTAATCCACGACCCCTCTCTTCTCTATTCGGGAATCGTTCTCTCCTCGGAAGGAAACTCCGTCACTCTCGTTAGCGACTGGTATTATAATCTCTACTCGCTGATTCTGACCGTTGAAAACGTCTCCCTCGTCCTGATTCTCCTTTATCGCATCCGCCATACTTCCTCCCCCGCCGTGAAAAAGGGCTGGCTGATTTTCATGGTCGGGCTCATGATTGGCGGTCTCGGCGCCGGCGTCTTCGATGTCATGCTCCCGCCGACGCGTTATGATTTGATTTGGGTTGGACCCCTCTTGATGTGTGCTGACATGATTGCTCATTATTACGCTGCGCTCCGTTATCGTATGATTATCATTCATAGCTCCTGGCTCAAGGTTTCTTCTTATATCGTCCTAGCGGCTCTCTCCGCAATTATCTATTTTGTCCTCTTCTTCGTTATCTTCTCCGCTCTCTTTAAAATCTCCAATCCGACCAACGAAGTCATTCTCTTAAACTTCGTCCTCGTCATTATCGCGATTCTTCTGACTCCGGCGATTTCCGAAGTCAGCTCCTTCTTCCAGTCTCTCGCCTCCGTTCGCCAGATTAACCTCGGCTATATCATCAAAAAGCTCGACCGCCTCAATAGTACAAACCCGAATCTCGCCGACGTCTCTGCCTTCCTCGCTGACCATCTTCATTACCACTACATCGGAATCATCTCAAAGCATAAAATCTACGAATCGACCCCCTCGAATATCAACGCCGAGGACGTTGAGAAAATCACTTCCGTTGAAAACGACTCAAAAACTCCTTGGTTCTCGCCGAACGTCCGCCTAAAACGGACTATGGAAAAACTGAACCTCTCCAACGTCGCCGAACTTCGTAACTCGAAGGGCGAACGAGTCGGCTTGATTCTTTTCGGTCGTGCCGTTGAACGCTCAAATCTCCGCGAAGGAGACCGCTCTCGCCTCTTGACAGTTCTCTCTGCGACTTCTCTCGTCGTTGAATCGAAACAGAAATAGCGGTATAATTAGCGAATGAAACTTCGCGAAAACGTTCCGCTTGCTGAATTGACGACCATGCGCCTCGGCGGTCCTGCCCGCTTTGTGATTGAGGCGGAAACGGAAGATGACGTCCGCGAAGCGTATGATTTTGCCCTCGAAAAACGTCTCCCGCTTTATCCGCTCGGTTCTGGCGCGAATTCTCTCGGTCTCGACTTTGGTTTTCCGGGCATAATTCTCTTGAATCGTCTCAAGGGTTTTGAAATCCTTAACCAATCTAAAACTCGCCTCCTGGTTAAAGCTTTCGGCGGAGAAATCTGGGACGATTTTGTCGCTTTTACTTGCCAAAAAGGTTTCGCCGACCTCGCCGTCCTCTCGAAAATCCCCGGAACTGTCGGTGCCGCCCCGGTTCAAAACATCGGCGCTTACGGTGGCGAAGCGAAAGACACGTTAAAATCCGTCTCTGTTTACGACTCTCTCCTTGACGAATTTCGCGAACTCGCCGCAGACGACTGCGATTTTGCTTATCGCCATTCAATTTTTAACTCCGGCGAAACCAAGGGTCGCTATTTTATCCTCTCTGCAACTTTCGAACTGACTAAACCCTCCCTCGCCCCTCCGTTTTATAACTCCCTTCAAGCTTATCTCGACGCTCACGGAATCTCCGACTACTCCCCTGACAACCTCCGCGCCGCGGTCTCAGAAATTAGAAAAGAAAAACTCCCCGACCCGGAAACGACCCCTTCGGCTGGAAGCTTTTTCAAAAACCTTTACGCTCCCGCCTCAGAAAAAGCCCGCCTTGAAGCTCTCGGTCTCTCTCTCCGGGAAACTGCCGACGGAACTTATAAACTCAACGTCGCCCAAGTCCTCGAACTTTCCGGACTCAAGGGGAAAGTCTTTCATGGCTTTGAAATCTCTGAAAAAGCCCCGCTTGTTCTGATTAACCGTTCCGGAACTTCATACGCCGACCTTGAAGCCGCCGTCTTAGAAATCACAAAAATCGTCCGCGAAAAATTCGGTCTCACGCTTGAGCCTGAACCGGTCCCGATTCGCGACTCCGCCTCGTCCGAGGAGCCTGCTCGTGCCTAATCCCTCCCCGAAAGAGTTGAACGGTCGCGAACTTGCCGGCTTTATTAAGGAGCGCCAGTTCCATCGCGTTACCTCTCTGAAGGGTCAAAAAATCTTCCCGAAACTCTGTATTCTTCGCGATAACGACGACCCCGTAATCGAAACCTACGTCCGTCTCAAACGTCGCTATGGGGAAGATATTGGTGTCTCCGTTGACGATATTGTTGTAAAAAATACCGACGAACTTCAAACCGCTATCGACCGCGCCAATCACGCCCCGGACGTCTCCGCTCTTATCATTCAACTCCCCCTGAAAACCCTCCCCCCTGAGCCAAAATCTCCCCCGACCGCTTCCGAAGCCCCTGGCACTGCCTCTCGTAAAACCCCCGATACCCCCGAATCATCTCTCGACGCCCTTCTCGCGAAAATCGCCCCGGAAAAAGACGTTGATGGTCTCTCGAAAACCGGTGCTTTCGACTCTGCCACGGCGACCGCGATTCTCTGGCTCCTCGCCGGCTATGACATTGACCTCTCTGGGAAGAAAATCGCCCTAGTCGGGCGCGGGCGGCTTGTCGGCGCCCCGCTCTACCGGATGCTAAAAAACTCCGGGAACTCTGTTGAGCTTTTTCATCGCGGTTCCGACCTCGAAAAATTAACCGCCTTCGACATTATCATCACCGCGACCGGCGTTCCCGGTCTGATAAAGTCCGCCTATCTGAAGCCCGGCGCCGTCGTCGTCGATGCCGGAACCGCCTCTGAAGACGGTGTCCTGAAGGGCGACCTCGACGAAGCTGCCCGCGCCCGCCCCGACTTGAAAGCCCTAACCCCGAAACTCGGCGGAGTCGGTCCCCTGACTATCTCTGTCCTTTTCGAAAACGTTATCACCGCCGCCGAACGCCAGAATCCTTAAAATCTTCAACACTTTTTAAGCTTTCTCCGCTAAAATAAGAACATGAAGCCAATTATCACGACCGACGACCGCACGATTGAACGCGTTGAAGAAAAGTATCTGATTTCTCGGTCGGAAAAATCCGCGCTCCTTAAAAACATCCGTAAATATCTTGAAAAAGACGAATATTATAAAGAGTCCGTCCTGAGTCTTTATCTCGACACGAAACATTCCGACCTCGCGAACCGCTCAATTGACCGCCCTCCCTTCCGCGAAAAAATTCGCGTCCGCGCTTATAACGTCCCGGCCGAAAGCTCGCCCGTTTTCTTCGAAGTGAAAGCAAAACTCGCCTTCCGTTACCAAAAAATCGGCAACAAGCGCCGCCTTATCCTCCCTCTAAAAGACTTTTACCGTTATCTAGAAACCGGTAAAAACCTTGAAAAAACCGTCAAAACCTTCTCGAAAAACGACCGCCAACAACTCCAGGTCGCCCGCGAACTCGACTATCTCATGAAATATCACGCCCTCGAACCGAAAGTCCTTATCTCCGCCGACCGCACCGCTTTCGTCGGAAAAGATAATCCCGCGTTCCGCCTGACGTTTGACGAAAACCTCCGCTTCCGCACGACCAATCTCCGCCTCGAAAAGGGAACTAAAGGTGAAAAGTTCTTCAAGAAATCCGAGCCTCAGAACATCATCATGGAAGTAAAAACTCTCGATGCAATGCCCCTCTGGTTCGTCCGCGAACTCTCCGCCTTTAAAATCTACCCCGATCGTTTTTCAAAATATGGAAAAATCTATCAACTAATCACCGAAAGGAAAACACATGTTTAACTCAATTTTTGACACTACTGCCGCTTCGCTCGACATAAAGTCAATCCTCCTCGCGAGCGTCGCCGCCGTCCTCCTTGGACTCGTCGTCGCCTTTACTCATCTCAAGACCTCTCGCACGACGAAAAACTTTCTCATCACCCTGACCGTCCTTCCTCTCCTCGTAGAAGTCGTCATGCTCATGGTCAACGGTTCTCTCGGCACTTCTATCGCGATTCTCGGCGCCTTCTCTCTGATTCGCTTCCGCTCTATCGCCGGCAACTCGAAAGAAATCTCGAGCGTCTTCCTTGCCATGGCTATCGGTCTTGCCCTCGGCATGGGTCATCTCCTCTTTGCGACCGCCTTTACTGCCCTCGCCGTCGCCGTTATCTTCCTCCTCTCAAAAACCAACCTCTTTAACCTCTCCGCCCAGCCTCAAACTCTTCAAATCACCGTCCCTGAAGACCTCGACTATACAAAAATGTTTGATGAGATTTTTAAAAAATATACCACTTCCGCCGAACTTGTCCGCTCGAACACGACCAACATGGGTTCTCTTTATCAGCTCACTTACGAAGTCTGCCTGAAAAAATCCACTAACGAAAAAGAGTTCCTCGACAAAATCCGTGTTAAAAACTCTAACCTTAAAGTGCTTCTTTCGCACGTCTCAAAAGAGGCCATGATATGATAAACTTCAAAAAACATCTTCCACTCCTTCTGATTATCTTTATCCCCGCGCTCCTGATTGTCGTCTGCTTGATTTTCTTCAATCAGCCTCAAGAATCAACCCTCGGCAACAATATCGACGACTCTTCAATCAACTGGGACTCTTATGCCGAAAAAACTATCAACCTCTCGGACGGCTCGGTTAAGCTGACGACCCCTGGCATTTACACCTTAACCGGCACTCTCGACAACGGCATGGTAGAAATCAACACTTCCGGCGTCGTGAAACTGATTCTTAATAACGCCACTATTAAAAACTCCTCCGGTCCCGCGATTCTCGTTTCTGAAGCGGAAACCGTCATCGTCGAAACCGCCGACGGCACAGAAAACTCCCTCGAAGACGGCGCCTCCTACTCCCTCTCCGATACCGACATTTGCGCAGCCCTCTTCTCAAAAGACGACCTCGTTCTTCAAGGTTCCGGAACTCTGACCGTTCTCGGAAATTACGAAGACGGTATCGTCTCAAAAGACGACCTCAAGATTACCTCTGGAACTTATCGTGTCGAAGCAAAAGACGACGGTATTCGCGGTCGCGACTCAATTTACGTCAAGGGCGGCACGTTCTCCGTGACATCCGGTGGCGACGCGTTAAAATCCAATAACTCCGACGAAGTTTCTAAAGGCTACATTCTCATCGACGGCGGAACCTTCTCACTCTCCGCTGGTGACGACGGCATCCATGCCGAATCTTCGCTCGAAATTAACGCCGGCACCATCGCCATAGAAAAATCCTACGAAGGTCTCGAAGGTTCAAAAATCACCATTAACGGCGGCGACATCTCGGTCAACGCTTCTGACGACGGAGTCAACGCTGCCGGCGGTAATGACTCCTCCTCTCCGAACGTGAATCATTACCAGTCCACTAGCTCGAACTACGCCATCATCGTCAACGGCGGTACGCTCTCGGTCAACGCCTCTGGCGACGGTATCGACAGTAACGGCTCCTTAACCTTTAACGGCGGCTCGGTCACGGTTGATGGACCGGCCAACAGCGCTAACGGCGCCCTCGACGCAGAAGGTGCGGTCGCCTTTAACGGCGGCTCGGTTATCGCCCTCGGCGCCTCTGGTATGGCGGTCGCCCCCGGCTCCTCTTCGGAAAAATACTCCCTCTCCGTCTTCTTCTCGACCTCTTACTCCTCCGGTACCAAACTCACCGTTAAGGACTCTTCCGGCAACACCGTCCTCGAATATACCGCGAAAAAGTCCTTTTCCCACGCCTCCCTCTCCTCTGACAGTTTCAAACAGGGAGAAACTTATACCATCCTCCTTAACGACTCGACCTACTCGACCGTCACTCTCTCTGATAAAACCACTCAACTTGGCTCCGGCGGTATGGGCGGTGGCATGGGTGGCGACATGATGCCTGGCGGCGGCGGACGCATGCGCTAGTGTGTCTGATAAACGGCTACCGACTACGAGCGAACCAGCAATTATGCTATAATAACCCTGGCGCACCCGTAGCTCAGTGGATAGAGCACTGGTTTCCGGTACCAGGTGTCGTGGGTTCGACTCCCGCCGGGTGTACCATGTTCGCATGAACGAACAAACTCCCCTCCGCCGCGTCGCTGCCTACGCCCGCGTCTCAACTGAACTCGACGCCCAGGCTAACAGCTACGCCGCTCAAATCCTTTACTATAAAACTTACATCAAATCCCGCCCGAATTGGCGCTTCGTCGGTCTCTTCGCCGACAAGGGTGTCTCGGGAACCAGTTATAAACGTCGCCCCGGCTTCAACCAAATGCTTGAAGCCGCTTTTTCTGGCAATATCGACCTGATTTTAACTAAGTCTATCTCTCGTTTTGCCCGTAACACAGTTGACGCCCTAATCGTCACTCGTCGCCTGAAATCTCTCGGCGTCGAAGTCTTCTTCGAAAAAGAAAATATCAGTTCTCTTGACCCGACCTCTGAACTCGTCTTCACAATCATGTCCTCAATCGCCCAAGAAGAAAGCCGCTCAATCTCGGAAAACGTCCGTTGGGGTATCGCCCGCCGGATGGAAGCCGGTAAAGTCGTCCTCCCCTATAAAAACTTCCTCGGTTACGACCGCGGCGCCGACGGTCGTCCCAAAATCAATGAACCGGAAGCAAAAATCGTCCGCCGTATCTACGACGACTTTCTCAATGGGTACACTTACCGCGGTATCGCTCGCGCCCTGACTGCCGAACACGTCCCCTCCCCGCGCCAAAAAACTCACTGGTCTCCGGAAACCGTCCGCCATATCCTCACGAACGAAAAATACCAAGGCGACGCTCTCTTTCAAAAAACTTATACCGTCGATTTCTTGACTCATGAAATCCGTAAAAACCACGGCGAACGGAAACAGTATTATTATCGTAACTCTCACCCCGCTATCGTCTCTCGCTCGACTTTTGCTCGCGTCCAGTCAGAAATCGCTCGTCGCCGACGAAACGACCGACCTAAAAATTCCTCTGGGCGCCCAGAGGAATCTTCGTAGAAAATCTCGTATCTAACCTTCGGAAAATCATGTCCAAAGAAAATAGGTCAATATTTAACATCAAACATGTTAATAGTTGACCTTTGTAAAATCCATTATAAACTTAAGGATTTTTAAAGTCAATCCTTTTATGGTTATAAAAATAATAACAGGGGTTGTCAGGACGTCGAGAGGTAAAAAGTCTGCTTCCATTCTGCTCAAAGTTAAGCTATAATAACTCCAGAAAATCTTGTGTCAACTTTAGACAATAAAAGAGGACACAAAAAACTATGTCTAAAAAACTCATTGCCGGCGCCGGCGTCGTTGCGTCTTTTGCAGTTGCTCTCGCTCCGCTCGCAACTTTCGCGACCGTAGCACAGAACGCTTCAGATCAGCACACCGACGAGCTCGTCGTTACTGTTCTTCCGTCTTGCACCTTCGGCTCCGCTTCTAAGGACACTTCTCCGTATCCTAGCGGTATCGAACACGATGGCTCCACTGGTAACTACGGCGCAAATGCAGCGGATTCATCTTACGCTGCGGGTGGTAAAATCTCCGCTACTGCGTGGAATACGACCCAAACCACCGAAGCTTCTGCCTCTGTTGCTGATAGCGACGAAGGCGGTCACAATGCCGATGATGTCGCCTCGACTGGTTACGGCATTAATGGTGAAGGCGGTGTCTTAGCTGCCAACGAAAACGCCTCCGAGCACACCGTTCACCGCTCCATGCTCGCCGGTACCACGACTGATACCTTCGCTCAGACCACTATGTGGGTAGTCTGCAACAACGGTGATGGCTATACCGTTACTGCTACGGCTGTGGCTCTCGAAGACGGTGCTCAAACTAGCCCGAAGACTATCCCGGTCAACGGCTCCTACTCCGCCTCTTCGTCTGGCTACACGCTCAAAACCATCGTAGCGGGTAATAATGGCATGACTGTCGCCTCTAACGTTGAGGCTCTCAGCACCTATAGTAATACCACTATCGCGTCGAAAGCTGGTGTCTCCGCCGAAAACGGTGACTCCTTGACCGTCACTTACGGTATGGGTATCGCTTCTGCCCAGGAAGCTGACACTTATGCTGGTAAAGTTACCTATAAGCTTTACAAAGGCGTCAACGGCTCCTAGTCCTCACGACTAGCCACCCTCAAAAATCACACCCCTCGCGGGTGTGATTTTTTCATCTAAATAATAAGAAAATAAACTTGTTGACAAAAGAAAAACATTTTATATAATCATAACGAATATAAAAAGTGTGGGCGACTAATAGCTAAGGAGGTTTATTTTGCTCACAATTATCTCTAAAATACTAGAAGTGCTTGGACTGACCTCAAATGTGGTCGCGATACTCTCTGCCCTTTTCGAATTGCTAGGCGAATTAGCCGTCGTTATCACCCTGTTTAAGCTTTTTTCTCGTCTAGGATGTGGACTAATGTGGCGCCAAATTCAAGTCATTGGCGACAGCGACGCCTTTAATAAGCTCGAAACGGTTCTCTTAGACACCGGCTTATTTCGCGAAAAGAATATCACGCATGTCGATCTCGACAACATAGAAAAAGTTGACGAAGCGAAGCTCGCTATCGTCAACTACGGTTCTATCGATGACGATAAACTGAGAAAAATTCTTGAAAGACTCCCCAGCCGAGCGGAATTGATTGTCTATTGCGACCCAAAAGACGGCAAGTTAAACCAAGAGATGATGTCTCTCCTCAGTGACAAATCTCATGTCGTACTCACGAATTTTCGTGGTCGTCTCGCTAACGATATCTTAACATCTCTTATGGTACTCTCCTATGACAGACGAAACAAATAACCGACTACGCCACTTCGCAAAAAATCTATCGCCAACGGAAAAAGAAAAGGAATTGATATCTAAAGTCTACGACGCAATCCGAGACTGTTTAGATGAGGGGAAATGTCTTCAAATCGGCTCATATCCACGTTATACGTCAATCACCCCAATCCACGACTTGGACATTCTATACAACATCGGCAAGTGGGGCGCTTACGATCTCACTAATGCCAACTCCGTCATTCACTCCGTGCACTCACGGCTTGAGTCAGGTTTTCGCAATCCAACAAATTACTCGCCCCGCATGTCAGAACAATCCCACTCGGTAACAATTTCATTTCGCAATGCAATCGATGAGGAATGTTTCTCTGTCGATATTGTTCCGGCGTTCGAAGACGGACACAATGAGTTTAATCTTCCGATGTATCGAGTTCCCGAAATTGCCCACATCAAACATTCTGAACGTGCCGCACGTAGTTGGAATCCTTTAAGGCAGGATTCCTGGATTAAAAGCGACCCACGTGGATATATCGAATGCGCGAAACGGACGAATAACGCAAACGACGACTTCCGTCGAACGGTCAAAATTGTGAAATTTTGGAAAAATACCATTCGCGATTCTCGCCCCGATATAAAACTTAAATCTTTCCATCTAGAACAAGTCATTTTAGACTTCTTCCGAGCTAAGCCGACCAGTTTAACAATCAGCGAAGCACTTTTTCAGTTCCTATTTAATATTCCGGCAATTATCGACCGTCCCCAAATCAAAGATAGAGCTAGGCCGGACGTTTATATTGACGGTTATATCTCCGATCTCACCTCAGGACAAAAAGGTATCATTATCGCCGTGCGCGATTCCTTTCTAAAGAAGCTCGAGGACGGCTTTAGCTGAACTGACATTTTGAACGAGAAAGTGCTGAAACCGTATTATCGCTCCGCGGCTGAGAACTTTATGTTTGATTTGGGCATTCCAACTTGCCTTGACATCACGAATCCAATGCTAACAATAACTTGCCGAGTAGAAGAAACACAGCCACGCAATCGGCGCGAACGTAGATCGGAACAACACGGAAAATTCCCCAAAAACAGCCGTCTATACTTTGATGTTGTGAATCCAAGAGAGAACCGCGAATATTACTGGAAAGTAGAAAACTCTCATCATCTCCCGAGAAGCGCATGGCGCGGCGAGATAACGAAATCACACACCTTAAACTATCCAGAATCGCTTATCTATGACGGTATTCATACGGTTACATGCTTTGAGGTTGAAAAAGGCATATGCGTTAGAAAAGGCTCATATGAAGTCAGTCCAGGAAGATGACGCGCGTCTTGCCCCTTTCTTTTCGGAAAAAATATGTTAAACTTAAAACGTAAGGAAAAAGCATGCCCGAATTATCAAGATTTTATAGCATCGTTATTAAAATGATTTTTGAGGATAATCTCCAACACTCAAAACCTCATATTCATGTATATTATAACGAATTTGAAGCTTCTATCGGCATTGATGGTGAACTTCTCGCCGGCAATCTTCCTCCTAAGCAGATGAAACTAGTTCAAGCTTGGCTAATACTTCATGAAGATGAGCTTTATAAAGCCTGGAATAACGCTGTCATGAAAAAGCCATTTGACAAAATTAAACCCCTAGAATAACAACCATGTTTTATATCAAAGACGGCATTGCATACCAAGAAAAACAACCAGTAATTCTCCACGTTTCCACCATCGAACCGCTTCCGGGATATCACCTCCGTGCTACTTTTCCGGACGGAACAGTTAAAATCTACGATTGTTCACCTCTCCTCGAAACAGAAGCCTTCAACCCTCTTAAAGACGAAAAAAAGTTCAAGAAAGTTTCCTTAGACTTTGGCGTCCCTACTTGGGAAGATGCTAATGTTGACCTCTCTCCAGAAACTATCTATCTTAACGGTAAATAGAATCTAGTCCCTCCCCCCTTTACAATCCCTCAAAACCCTGTATAATAAAACCATATACCGTTATTATCCGACCGAAAGGCCGGATAATTTCATCTAAGAGAAAGGAAACTATGGAAAACCTCGACCTAAAACAAATGTCCTCGATGGTAAAAATCATCGCCGAAGAAAAAAATCTCCCCGAAGAAACGGTTCTCGACGTGATTCAAATGGCTATCGCCGCCGCTTGGCGTAAAGATAACGGTGACAAAGAAATGAATGTCCGCGCCGTTTTGAACTCGAACACCGGCGAAGCGAACGTCTTTATCTCCCGCGAAGTCATCGAAGATGGACTCGCCTATAACCCCGCAACTGAAGTTCCCGAATCTGAAGCTGGCGGGAAAAAAGTCGGCGACATCGTCGAAGAAAAACATCGAGTCGAATCCATCTCCCTTATTGGCGCCCAGACCGCGAAACAAGTCATTACTCAGCGCCTCCGCGAAGCCGAGCGCGACGCTGTCCTCGCCATGTTCGAAGACAAAATCGGCACGGTCATGACCGGAACTATCGCTCGCGTCGAACGCAACGTCGTCCGTATCGACCTCGGTCGCGCCTCTGGTATCATGCCTCGCTCGGAACAAATCGACGGCGAATATTATTCTGTCGGCTCCCGTATCAAGGTCTTCTTAAAGAAAGTTGAACGCGACGAACGCGGCGCGAACCTGATTCTCTCCCGCGGCTGCCCCGAGTTTATCGAATACCTCTTCCGTCAAGAAGTTCCTGAAATCGAAAACGGCACCGTCGAAATCCGCGCTATCGCTCGCGAAGCTGGTCGCCGTACTAAAATCGCCGTCATGTCAACCGTCCCCGGCGTTGATCCAGTCGGCACGTTCGTCGGCGGTCGCGGTATCCGTGTCCAAGCCGTCATGAACGAAATCGGCGACCGCGAAAAAATCGATATCGTTACCTGGAGCGACAACGCTTCCGAATATATCCGCGAAGCCCTCTCCCCGGCGGAAATCGTCAAGGTTGAAATCGATAAAAAACATGCAAAAGTCTATGTTACTGAAGACCAACAATCAATCGCTATCGGTCGCCAGGGTCAAAACGTCCGGCTCGCCTCGAAATTGACCGGTTTCGAAATCGACATCGAACTCGCGAAGGCCCCCGAAAAGAAAAAGAAAACCAATGTTGAGGACTCCCTCCTCTCCGCCATCGAGGAAAACGCCGAAGACGGTGCCGAAACAGACGCCGAAGCAAGCGAATAGTTTTCGACACTTCTGAAGATACCCTCGAAGCCTTCAAAAACCACGAAAAATCCCCCTCTCTCGAGGGGGCTCTTTTTACACCGGTTCAACAACGACAATCCGCGACTGGTTCATCTTCAGGGTCTTTCCCTTCAACGTCAGCCAATCATCATAATGCATCAGCCCGATTATCAACTTCGGGTATTCTTCGAGCAACTGCGTCAGCTCCGCCTTGAGCGCTTCGTTCCAGCACAGGTGTAACCCTTTCTTCTCGACCGTCGAAACGTCGAGATAGAGTTCCAGCTCTTCGTTCGGGTCATGCGTCCGCAACTGCTCTGCAAACGGCGCTAAAACCGCCGTATCTCCAGAATAAATCAGCACTTTCCGCTCGCCACTCTTCTCTTTGAGCGCGAACTCGAAACCGACCGCCCCCGACGGTAACTGTGGCGCATGCTGCGTCCGAATTACTGCCCGGAGCCATTCCGGACGGTCTGTCGCATACGCATTTCCGAACTCATACACGCCACGTCCGTTCTCTGGAAACATTTTTCCGCCCCCAGTCATCATCAAGATGTCTTTGACTGCCGTAGAAACTGACCCTTCGGAGTAAATGACTAATCTCAACTCCGGACAGACATAACGCACGAGATACGCCAGGCGCGTTACTCCGGAAATATGGTCGAGATGTGCATGCGTAATACAGAGGCACACTCTCTTCAGCTGCTGTTGTAACGTCTCAAGCAAGCGCCGCGCTTTCCAGACATGCACAAGAGAAATGTCGACGAACACTAAGGTCTCGTCATCTGGCATAAAATATGCGTTGGTGTGCGATTCGGACGACCCTCCCATCGCCCCGAAGAAACTTAAACTCAACAAACTCGGTTTTTGATAAGGTGCTACCATTTTTCTACCTCCTCCCGGTAAAAACAATAGATGGAAACTTCGATATTATAACATATTTTTCCCCTTCTTGACAAGAAACTACCTTTGCGCTAAAATAAAAACACTTATTTCACTTGTTTATAACAACATCTAAAGGAAAAAATATGCCAAAAAACGAAGCTGAGCGTCGCGCACGCCTCTTGAAACAGGGAGCCGAGCGCCTTCCCGACATCAAAAAGCGCTTCGAAGAAGCGCAAAAACGTAATTTTAACGCCAATTTCGCCCCTGGCGGAAAAGATGCTGCCGCGGTAAAATCCGCCCATAAGTCCGGAAAATCCGGCAAAACCTCGAATAAATCCCCGAAAAAATCGCCCAAATCTAGTAAAACCAACAATAAATCCTCGAAAACTGCCGCCGCCGAAAAACGTAAGGTGAACCTTTCCGTCTCCACTCGTAAGGGTGAGATGGTTCATCATCAAAAAATGCTCTCTCAGGACGTCAATGCCCAAGCCACTCAACATATCATCGGCGTCCCCGTCAATAAATCCCGTTATAACGGTTATAACGGAAAACAGGTGACGAACTCGATGCTAAAATCCGCCCGCCCTGACCCAGAAGCCGTCCGCATCATTCCTATCGGCGGTCTCGGCGAAATCGGTATCGGAAAAAACATGACCTTGATTGAATATAAAAACGAAATGATTGTTGTCGATATGGGTGTCCTCTTCGCTGATGGGGACTATCCCGGCGTTAATTATCTCATACCTGATATCAGCTATCTCGAAGATAATCGTGATAAAATCAAGGCTATCTGTTTCACCCATGCCCACCTCGACCATATCGGCGCCTGTCGCCATCTCCTCCCGAAGTTTAGCTCGCTCACCCCGATTTACGGAACCGAGTTCACCCTCGGCATGATTAAACGCCAGATGTCTGAACTCCCCGAACCGCCCGACTTAAACTATGTCTCGGTTGACCCTTTCAAACACGAAAAAATCTCCGTCTCGGAACATCTTTCCGTCGAGTTTATTCACACCCTCCATTCTATCCCCGGAAATACCGCCATCGTCATTCGTACTCCGAACGGCGTGATTTACCTCTCTGGTGACTGGCGCCACGAAGCGAACCCTGTTGGCGTTCAAACCGACTTCGAGCGTATCGACGAAATCGCCCAAAAAGAGGGAATTGCTCTCATGCTGAACGAATCGACCAACATCGACTCCCCCGGCAAACACCCTCATTCTGAGTTCGACGTCGGAGAAAACCTCGGAAAGGTCATGGATAATTACGCCTCTGGTCGTGTTATCGTCTCCTGCTTCTCGTCTCAAATCGGTCGTATCGAGCTTATCTTAAAAGAAGCCGCCAAGCGTGGTCGCAAGGTCGCCTTCTCTGGCTTCTCGATGATTAACAACGTCGAAGTTGCCCTCCGCGCGAAGTCTATCAAGGTTCCGAAAGATACGATTATGAAAATGGAGGACATCATTAAACTCCCCGACGAAAAGGTTACTATCGTTTGTACCGGTTCCCAAGGCGAACTTAATGCCGTCCTCAACCGCATGATTACCGGCGCTCATAAGTTCATCAAAATCAAGCCAACCGATACTATCGTCTTCTCGTCGAATCCGATTCCGGGTAACGAACCCCACGTTGTCTCGACCGTTGGCGGTCTCCTCCGCGAAGGCGCAACCGTTGTCCAAAACGGTAAAACCCACATCACGAACCTCGGTCCGCTTCACCTCTCTGGACACGCTTACTATGAAGACCATGTTGAATTCGTCACGCGTCTAAACCCGAAAAACTACATGCCCTACCACGGCGAATTTTACATGCTCGAACATAACGCTGAGATGGCAGAAAACGTTGTCGGGATTCCTCGCGACCGGATTATTCTCGCTGATAACGGCGATGTCGTTGAACTGACCAAAAATCAGTTAATTCGGAAAAACGGGCGTATCCCCGTCGGAAATAAACTTTATGATGACGCCGACCATCCCGTCCATGAAGCCGTCGTTAAAGACCGTATTCATATCTCCCGCGAAGGTATCTTCGTCATCGTCCTGACCCTCTCGAAGAAAACCGGACGTCTGATTAAGACTCCTGACATCGTTTCTCGTGCCTTTATTTACCTCGATAACTCCGAAGAGTTAATCGGGAAAATCCGTCACTACCTCCGCGCAAAAACCGATAAGTCGATTTCAACCGACCCGGAACTGAAAGTCCTCAAAGACGAGGTCAAGGAAGACATCACTCACATTCTCTATGACGCAACCGGACACACCCCAATCGTCATCCCCGTCATCAACAAGGTCTAGTCTCCTACTATCTAAAGCCCCCGTTTCGAAGTCCCCCGCCTTCCGCAGTCCTCTATCCCCTCCTGATTCCTCCGTCTCTTAAAAATAGCCCCTCGGGGCTATTTTTTTAAGTTATCAACGCTTTTTTGGATTTTCTTTTTCTGACTCGCGACCTTCTTTTTAATCTTCTTCGTCTGTTTCGTCACGGTTTTCTTCACTGACTTCTTGGTCGCGTCAACTTTTTGCTCTAAGAAAGTTTTTCCCGTCACCAACTGCGCAATCGCTCGCCGCGCGAGCTTCTTAATCTCGTTCGTCTGGTCTCCGGAAATCATCTTGAGCGCTACGCTATGCTCAACTTTCTTCACGGCATATGTTGACGCAATCGTATCAAGCGCAACAAGTGTAAGCAATACATACGCTACTATCTCCTTATGCGGTATCGGCGCAACCAATCCCTCAATAAACGGGTGAACCTGATGTACGATTAACAACCCCGCAATCCCAAACGCTAAGGAATTAGCCAAACAAATTCGCCCGTTGAGATGGAACCGGTACACCTCAGAATAGTCCCACCATTTAATCCCAAAAATCCTCTCCATCGCCCAAGAAATCAAATACTCCACCACAGAACAAACCCCCATCGACACGAAAAACGTCAGAATTAAATCGTCCCGCACTCCCTGCGTCGCGACCAAGACCAACAACATCCCCGTCCCATAAATCGGCAAAATCGGTCCAAATAAAAACCCTCGGTTGACCAGTTTCCGCTCCGCAATCGAACAATAAACAACCTCAACTAAATATCCAATCAGTGAATAGATAAAAAAGTATATAACTGACGGTATAAACCCGCCTAAGCTTTCCATGAAAGCCATTATAACCCCGCCCCATCAAAAATACAATATGATATAATTACAAAAGTCCCCGAGTGGCGGAATTGGTAGACGCGCTAGCTTCAGGTGCTAGTATCCGCAAGGATGTGCTGGTTCGACTCCAGTCCCGGGGACCATTTTGTTTTCGTTTATGCTACAATATCTTCATGACCGACATAGATTTAGATTATGATTTAGCTCAAGAAATTATCGACGAAATAAAGACCGACCCGATGGGGGGTTGGCTGTCGCTCCCGGATACGCCCGCGGAAGATATTGATAAAATAAAAGCCCTCGCGAAAACCGTCCGCAACTCGTCTGATTTTCTCGTCTGTATCGGTATCGGCGGGAGTTATCTCGGAACCCGCGCGATTTACGAAGCGCTCGACCTTGATTCGACCGCTAAATGCCGCCTCCTTTTCGCCGGGAACTCCCTTAGCTCGCGCGAATTGAAAAAACTTTTACATCTCCTCGACGGTCACGATTTCTCGCTTAATGTTATCTCGAAATCCGGAACGACTCTCGAACCTGCCCTCGCCTTCCGTATTCTAAAAGCCGCCCTCGTGAAAAAATATGGTAAAGACGGCGCGCGCCAACGAATTATCGCCACGACCGACCCGAGCGCTGGCGCCCTGCGCGAAGAAGCGACCGCCGAAGGCTATCAAACCTTTGCTATCGCCAACGGTATTGGCGGACGTTATTCCGTCCTCTCGCCGGTGGGGCTTTTCCCGCTCGCCGTTGCTGGTTGTAATATCGAAAAACTCCTCATGGGCGCTCGCGAGTGTCGCGAAACCCAGCTCGACTGTGACGACCTAAAACACTCCATGCTCGTTGAATACGCTTTCTCTCGGTTCTATCTCTACGATGAACTCGGTTGCGACGTGGAAGTGCTCGCGAGCTTCGAGCCGAGCCTGTTATATTTTAATGAATGGTGGAAACAGCTTTTTGGCGAGTCGGAAGGGAAGGACCATCGCGGTATCTTCCCCGCCTCCGTAATTTATTCAACCGACCTCCATTCTCTCGGTCAATACCTCCAGGACGGTCGCCGAAACATCTTTGAAACCTTCCTTCGCTTCTCCCCCGAAACCGGCTCTCTGACCGTTCCAAAACTCGACAACGCGACCGACGGTCTCGATTATCTTGAAGGGCGTTCTTTAACCGAAATCTCCAATAAAGCCCTTGACGCAACGTTGAAGGCTCATGACGCCGGCGGTATCTCGACCTTCGAGATTGCCGTCCTCGACGACGAAACGACGACTGGAATCTCCGAACGTTCGCTCGGGTTTCTCATTTTCTTCTTTGAAGTTGCTTGCGCCCTCTCTGCGACTCTCCTCGGGGTTGACCCCTTCGACCAGCCCGGCGTAGAAAAATACAAAAAAGAAATGTTTAAGCTTCTCGGAAAACCCTCAAAAACCGCCTAAAATCAAAAGGGAACTATATGCCAAAAAAATCCAAAAAACCTCGTGTTGTTATCGCCCTCGGTGGTAACGCTCTTCAAAAAAACGGCGAAGTTACCGCCGAAGCTCAAAAATCCGTCGCTAATCACGTCGGCGCCCTTATCGCGAAACTCTCAGAAAAATATGAAATTGTCCTTGCCCATGGTAACGGGCCTCAAGTCGGTAACATTTTAATCCACGAAGAACAAGCCGCCTCGGAAAAAGCCCCCGCCATGCCTCTCGAGACCGCCGTCGCCATGTCTCAGGGTCAAATTGGTTATTGGCTCGCCCAAAGTATCGACAACGCTTTCGCTAAAGTCGGCAAGAAGAAAAAAGTCGCCACGGTCGTAACTCAAGTCGAAGTTAGTAAGTCCGATCCCGCGTTCAAAAACCCCTCGAAACCCGTCGGCGCTTTTTATTCCGAATCCGAAGCAAAAAAACTCGCGAAAGAAAAAGGTTGGATTGTCAAGGAAGACGCCGGGCGCGGTTGGCGTCGCGTCGTTCCTTCTCCGAAGCCAAAGTCAATCGTTGAATCGAAAGAAATTTTAAGCCTCGTCAAGTCTGGAGTTATCGTGGTCGCCGCCGGCGGGGGCGGCGTGCCGGTTTATCGCACCCGCGTCCTGAAACTCCTCAAGGGCGTTGACGCAGTTATCGATAAAGACTTCGCCGCCGAAAAACTCGCCGAACTGCTCAAGGCTGATATTTTCCTCTCCGTCACGGCGGTTGACTTCGCCTATCTCAACTTCGGTACTCCCGCAGCACAGCCCTTAAAACATCTCACAGTCAACGAAGCCGAATATTACTCCCGTCAAGGCTTTTTTAAAGCCGGCTCGATGCTCCCGAAAATTACCGCCGCCACTGAATTTGCTAAACTCGGCAAAACCGGCGTCATCTGCTCTCTCGATAATCTCGAGTCCGCTCTCCGTTTCAAGTCCGGAACCATCATTGTAAAATAATTATGCTTAATATATAATTAAGCTTATGAACGACCTATATTCTTTGATGCATTCGACTCCGTCGAAAAAAGATTTTATCGACACGACCGACTTTGACCAGTCTGAAATCCTCGACATCGTTAAAACCGCTGTCGCTACTCGTGAATTTCTGAAGTCCGGCGGAACTCTTGATACTCTTTATCATAAAAACCTCGCGATGCTCTTTGAACAAAAATCGACTCGTACTCGGATTTCCTTCGAAGTTGCCATGTCTCAGCTCGGCGGTCATGCCCTGAACCTCGCCCCTGGCGCGATTCAGCTCGGCGCTCACGAAACCATCGAAGACACGGCTCAGGTCTTCGGTCGTATGTGCGACCTCGTGATGGCGCGCGTTGACCGTCATGAGTCTGTTCAGGCTCTTGCGAAATATGCGCAAGTCCCCGTTATTAACGGCATGTCCGACTATAATCACCCGACTCAAGAAATGGGCGACATTATTACCATTCTCGATAACCTTCCCGAAGACCGCGATTGGAACACCGTGAAAGTCGTCTTTGTCGGTGACTGTACTCAGGTCTGCGCGAGCCTCATGATGATTACTACTAAGCTCGGTATGAACTTCGTTCATTACGGTCCCGAACATAAGCTCCTCTCTGAAGATTTCCAGAAAATCGGTCGCGCGAACGCCGAAAAATACGGCGGTTCCGTAACCGTAACGAGTGACCGCGACTGTCTGAAGGGCGCCGACTTCGTTTATACCGACGTTTGGTACGGTCTTTACGACAAGGAAACTCCGAAAGAAGTTTATATGAAAGATTTTTATCCGACTTTCCAGGTCAACGACGATTTGATGAACGCGACCGAAAACGAAAACGTAAAATTCATGCACTGTCTCCCTGCGAACCGCAACGAAGAAGTGACCGACTCGGTCATGGACGGAAAAAACTCGATTTGCTTCGACCAAGCGGAGAATCGTTTGACCGCTCAACGCGGACTAGTTTTGTATTTTGGCGGCGTCGCGCAAGCGACCCTCGATATAATTAAATCCCAAAAGGAGGGCAAAAACTAACAATGCCAACTAAAAAACCTAAGTTCAGACTGTTTTCTGCGGTTCTCGCAACGGTCTGTATCGTTCTCGTGATTGACGCCGTCGCGCCGACCGCCTCAATCGGGAACTCTCAATACCTCTGGTGGATAATTATGATTCTCGGCTTCTTTATCCCCTACGCCCTTATCTCCGCCGAGCTAGGTACTCAATACCCTTCCGAAGGCGGTATGTACACCTGGGTTAAAAAAGCCCTCGGCAAGAAATGGGCTGGTCGTGTCGCCTGGTTTTACTGGGTTAACTTCCCACTCTGGATTGCGTCCCTCGCCGACCTCTTAACAACTTTAATCATGCAATCGTTCGGCATCGAACTCTCGCTCACGGCGGTTCTCGGACTTCAAGTCGGCTATATCGCCTTGATTACCGTCCTTGGTATGCTCCGGATTTCTCAGTCCGCTTGGGTTGCGAACCTCGGCGCCATCGTGAAGTTCATCGTCCTCGCCGGAATCGGCTTTATCGGTATTTATGTCTTCGCGAAACATGGTTCCGCGAACCCGATTGAATCTTGGCATGATTTGATGCCTCTCGTTTCGAGCGAAGGCGGGATTGACTGGACGGGCGTTTCCTTCGTCTCCCTGATTATCTTCAACATGCTCGGTTTCGAGGTTGTTGGTACCTTTATTGACGACATGGATAATCCTAAGAAACAAATCCCCCAAGCGATTATTCTCGGCGGTATTTTGATTGCCGTCTTCTATCTCCTCCCGAGCTTTGCGATGGGCGTCGCAATTCCTCTGGAAGACATCGCTACAAACTCCGGACTGCTCGAAAGCTACGGCGTCCTTCTCGAGGCTATCGGTCTCTCTGCTGGTGCTATTGAAGCAATTATCGCCGTCGTCGGTTGTATGTTTATCTACACTCTAATCGCCAATATCGCCTCTTGGCAATTCGGCGTATACTCCGTTACTGCCTATGCCGCGAAAGATGGTATCTTCCCGAAATCCTGGAAGAAGACCAACAAAGACGGTGTTCCTTACATGGTCTCGATTTATACGTCGATTGTCGCCACCGTCCTTGCGGTTGCCGGAATTGTTATCGCTTACTGCTTCCCCGACATGGAAGAACTCTCTAATATGTTCTGGGCGTTCTTTGACCTCTCGCTCGTCTGCCTTCTCGTCGGCTATATCCCGATGTTCTTCGCCTTCCTTAAACTCCATAAAAAGGGCGTCAAGGAAAATGGCGGCTACTGGATTTCCGGCTCTCCCGTTAAAATCGCCCTCTTCGGTATTGTCCCGGTAGTCATGCTCATCATCTCCCTCTTCTTTACGCTTGTCCCCGAGTTCAGTCTCGAAGCTATTGCCGATAACAAGATTCTGATTATCTCGACCGTCGTCTGTGTCGTCCTCGGTGAAGTCCTCGTCTATCAAGCTTCGAAGAAAGATGAACAAAGAAAGGCGCTTCGTCGTGCGAATAAACGATAGTACCCCAAAAGCGGACGGCTTCTACATGCCGTCCGAGCTCGCCCCCCATGTCGCGACATATCTCCTTTGGCCCGAACGCCCCGACAACTGGCGGGGCGGGGCTAAGCCCGCTCAGGCTGCCTTCCGTCAGGTCGTCGAGACTATCGCAAAATACGAACCTGTCGTTCTCGGCGTCAATGAATCTCAATACCCTCATGTCCTCGGTCTGAACTTGAAAAACGTTCATGTGGTCGAAATCTCGAACAACGACTCCTGGATTCGTGATACCGGACCGACCTTCGTCATCAACGGCAAGGGTGACCTCCGCGCGGTCGACTGGAAGTTCAACGGCTACGGCGGACTTTATAACGGTATCTACTTCCCCTGGGACTTCGACGATCAAATCGCCGCGAAGGTTTGCGCTATCGAAGGCGTTGATCGTTACCGTACTGATGACTTTGTTCTCGAAGGCGGCTCCGTCCATTCCGACGGCGAAGGAACTCTCCTCGTAACCGAAGAAACCTGTCTCGATAAAGGTCGTAATCCTGATTTGAACAAGGAAGAAATCGAAAAATATCTCCTTGACTACTGCGGCGCCGAAAAAGTCCTCTGGCTCCCCTACGGAATCTATAAAGACGAAGACACTAACGGTCATATCGACAACATCTGTCAGTTTGTCGCGCCCGGAAAAGTCGTTCTCGCCTGGGAAGACAACGAACAAGACCCCCAGCACGAACGTAGTAAAAAAGACCTCGAATACCTCGAGTCTGTCACAGACGCTAAGGGGCGGAAACTGGAAGTTATCAAAATCCACGTCCCGAACCCGACTACGATTACTAAGGAAGAATCCGAAGGTGTTGACGTTGTTGAAGGGACTTTCCCACGCAACGAAGGCGACCGTCTTCCTGCCAGCTATATCAACTACTATAACTGTAACGGCGCGATTATTCTCCCCGTCTTTAACGACGAACATGATCAAGCCGCAATCAACATCCTTCAAGATTGTTTCCCCGACCGAAAAATTGAGCCGATTTACGCCCGCGAGATTCTCCTGGGCGGTGGCGATATTCACTGTATCACTCAACAGGTTCCTCAAGCGTGAACTACGACGGTCCGATAGTTTTAGTTGTCATGGACGGTGTCGGTCTCGCTCCGGCGGGGCCGGGTAACGCCCTCTCTTTGGCACATACCGAGTTCCTCGATTATGCTCTAAAAACCTTCCCGAACCGCCCCCTCGCCGCCTCTGGCGAAGCGGTCGGGATTTTGCCCGGCGACATGGGAAACTCCGAAGTTGGTCATAACGCCCTCGGCACGGGTCAAATCGTCAAACAGGGAATTGCCAAGGTTGAAGACGCCTTTAAGACCGGCGAAATTTTTAAAAGCCGCGCCTGGACTGAAATTATCGCAAACCTGAAACAAAACCCTTCCGAAAAAACTCTTCATTTCTCCGGTATCTTTTCCGACGGTAATGTCCACAGCTCTCTTGACCATCTCGAAAAGATGATTCGCCGCGCCGATACGGAAGGAATCGAAAAAGTCCGGGTTCATCTCGTCTTTGACGGTCGCGATGTTCCGCCGTTCTCTGAACCGAAGTATATTCTCCGTCTCGAGAACTTTCTCGCGCCTTTCAACCAAAAGGGGCGAGATTATCGAATCGCCTCTGGCGCCGGTCGGATGGTCGCCGTTGCCGACCGTTACGAAAACGACTGGGGAATGGTCAAAAAGGGCTGGGACATGTTCCATGGCGTCGCCGACCGAAAGTTCTCCTCCGCCGAAACTGCCGTCGACGAACTTCGCAAGTCCGACAACACTCTCCAAGACCAGTACCTCCCGCCCTTCGTAATCGTTGACGACTCTGGAAACCACGTCGGTCCCCTGAAAAAAGGTGATAGCTTTATTTATTATGATTTCCGCGCCGACCGCGCGATTGAAATCGCTATGTGCTTTACTTATCGCGATTTTCCGTACTTTGACCGCGGGAAATACTCGCCCGATGATATAACTTTCGCCGGTATGACCGAATATAACTCCGACACCCATGTCCCCGAACTCCAGCTCGTGCCCCCCGTCTCCTTCGATAACGCGCTCAATACTTTCCTCGGCGAAAAAGGCGTCTCTCAGCTCGCCGTCTCGGAAACCGTCAAATTCGGTCATATTACTTATTATTTCAACGGCAACAGCTATGATAAGGCACAAAACGAAACCCATCTAAAAATCGACTCCGACACCGCCCCCTTCGACACTCGTCCATGGATGAAATCCGCCGAAATCACCGACGCCGTTCTTGATAACCTCGAGAAATACCGCTTTGTCCGCGTGAATTACCCTGGAGGCGATATGGTTGGTCATTTCGCCGAAATCGAGCCGACTATTGCCGCTCTCGAAGCAATCGACATTCAGCTCGCCCGCCTCGCTAAACGCGTTGACGAGCTTGGCGGCATGATGCTCATTACCGCCGACCACGGCAACGCCGAAGAACTTCTCGACGGTCGTGGCGAGGCTAAAACCTCCCACTCAAAAAATCCCGTCCCCTGTATTTTCTACGATACAACCAAAAACCGTAATAAATACGTTCTCAACGGCTTCGTCTCCGACCCCGGACTCTCGAACGTCGCCGCCACGGTCGCCACGCTCCTTGGCTTTACTGATTTTCCGGAAACTTGGCACGAACCATTAATTCGCATAAAATAATCTCATGGAACTCCTCTTACTTCTTCTCGTCTCAACTTTAACTGCGCTTCTCTCGCTAATCGGCGGCTTTTTCCTTCTCCGAAAGTCGAAAGTCTCCGATTTTCTTCTCAAAATCGGTCATCCTCTCGCCGCGACAATTTTGGTTTTCTGCATCTTTTTCGACTTGCTCCCCGAAGCTCTCGAAGACCATACTATCTCCGGCTATAAAGCCGTCGCCCTGGTTCTTGTCGGTTGTCTCGGCTGCTTCCTCGTTAATTACCTCCTCCGTAATTTTCATCGCCACGGCGAGGAAAAAACTCTTCATAACACCGCCGAAGCATACTCTATGCTCCTTGTCGATAGTCTCCATACCCTCGCCGACGGCGTCGTCCTTGGCGTTGCCTTTGCCGCTTCTCCTGAAACCGGGCTTTTGACTGCCGTCTCAACCGTTGCTCACGAAATCCCTCAAGAAATCGGCGATTTCTCCATTATGCTTCGCTCGAAATTGAAAAAGCCAAAAATCCTGAAACTTGAGCTTGCCTGCTCCTTTCTTATCGTCCCCGCCGCTGTCTTGAGCTTTTATATTGGCGAGGCTCTCTTACCGGCTCTTCCCCCACTCCTCTGTCTCGTCGCCGGTTTCCTTCTTTATCTTGCGTGCGAGGAAATTTTTGCTATGATAAAAGAATCAAAAACCGGCTCAAGCGCTCGCGTCGCTCATGGCTCCGCCCCTCGCGATTCCGCCCGCCATCATTAAGGAGGTTCTCATATGTTGATTAAAAAAGCCATTATCCCAGTTGCGGGCTGGGGCACGCGTCGCCTCCCAATCACGAAAATTATCGAAAAATCCATGCTTCCCGTCGGGAATCGCCCCCTCGTTGATTACTCCGTCCAAGAACTTATCTCCGCCGGCGTAACCGATATTTACATGGTCATCAGTAACGTCGAACCTTGTCAAGTCCGCGAATTTTACAAAGATAATATCGCCCTGAACCAATACCTCGAAGCTCGCGGAAAAACCGACCGCTTGAAGCTCGCTAAGACCCTTCCTGACCACGTTAAAATCCATTACATCTCTCAAGACCCCTCGGGAAAATACGGCACCGCCGTCCCCGTTGCCATGGTGACGGAAGATTATAACCTGAACGAACCCGTCCTCTGTTTTATGGGCGACGACTTTATCTGGAATCCCGGCGGCGAATCTGCTTCCGAATCCCTCCTAAAAGCTGTTCAATCCGCAACCGATTCCGCCCTGCTCGGCGTGGAGATTCCGCGAGAAGAAGTCGAAAAATACGGCGTCTTCCGCGTCGAAGGTGATATGTTAAAAGAAGTCGTAGAAAAGCCCAAGCCCGCCGACGCCCCCTCGAACCTGATTAACCCGAGTAAATATATCCTCTCGCCTGCCCTGCTTCAAGAAATCGTCAAATACGTCCATGACAACAATTTCGGTCCGAAAGACCAAGAATATATGATTACCGACCCGATTATGTCTTATATCAAACACGGCGGCGTCATGCGCGTCGCTCGGACGACCGGTCAATATCTCGACGGCGGCTCTCTCGAAGGTTGGGTTCATGCGAACGATGTCGTCTGCGGTACGAAATAGGGAATCGCTCAATGCCGAAACTCCGTTCTGAATTTGTTTGTAACGCCTGTGGCTCCGTTTTTGCGAAATGGACGGGTCGCTGTACGAACTGCGGAGAATGGAACTCGCTCGTGGAAACCGCCCCGGAACCGACCGCGGTTCAAGAAAAAGGCGCCCTCTCGAGCGCTAAGGCGTCCGGTAAAAAACTGGACTATGTTAATATCAAAACCATCGTTCCCTCCGACAGTAAGCTCCGCTTAAAAACCGGCTTCCCTGACCTCGACATCGTTCTCGGCGGCGGGATTCTCCAAGGCTCCGTCACACTTTTAACCGGACAACCCGGAATCGGTAAATCAACCCTCCTGATGCAAATCTGCGCTAAAATCGCCGAAACAAAATCCGTCCTCTATATCTCCGGCGAGGAATCCGCCGGACAAGTCAAGCTTCGTGCCGTCCGCCTCGGCGCCGAATCTGATAAACTCTCCTTCGCTTCCTCGACCTCCGGTAACGACATCGCGAAAACTATCGAATCCGCCGAATTTGACTTTGTCATCGTTGACTCAATCCAAACTCTCTCGCTCGCCGAAATCTCCTCCGCCCCCGGTGGCGTCTCTCAGGTCACGAACTGTGGCAACCTGATTATCCGCGCCGCGAAAGCGACCGATACTGCCGTTGTTATTGTCGGACACGTTACCAAGGAAGGTACGCTCGCTGGTCCGAAAGTCCTTGAACATCTCGTCGATGTCGTCATTAACTTCGAGGGTGACCGTTACGGCGGTTTTAAGACCGTCCGCGCGATAAAAAACCGCTTCGGCTCAACCTCTGAAGTTGCCATTTTCGAAATGGTCGAATCTGGTCTTCGCGAAGTAAAAAATCCCTCTGCCGCCCTCCTCGCCGAACGCCAAAACGTTGATGGCTCAATCATTCTCGCCACTCTCGAAGGCGCGCGTCCCCTTCTTGTCGAAATCCAAGCTCTCGTTTCCCGCTCAAACTTCGGTTATCCGAACCGTACCGCCTCTGGTTTTGACCTAAACCGGCTCAAGCTCCTTATCGCCGTCCTCGAAC
>JAFRJG010000002.1 GCA_017432365.1 Candidatus Saccharimonadota bacterium | reverse complement strand
CTCTGCATGTTTGGCAGGGCGATGAAAACCATCAAGAAGATTAACCCGGCAATCGCGAGCACCAAAACGACCTCAATAATCGTAAAGCCTTTATAAGATTTCAGTTTCATAGGGTTTAACTTGTCCTTTCTATTTATGCTTAGAGATATTGTAGCGTCTTATTTTGAAATCCGCAAGAGGGTTTTTATAAGATTTGGGCGTTTTTTATAAGCAACCAATTTGATTGTAACATATGCGAGGGTTGTCATGAATAAAAAAGCAACCCGAAGAGGTATAAGTTTGAACACAAAAACGGGTGGATTACGGCTTGAGACAACCAATCGGAACGACATAGAGGCCGTCTTCACGCCGGTAAGCTACGTTGTTTGCTCCTGTTAGAACCATGTGGAATGACGGCTTGGGCCGTCTTTCGTCAAGTCGGCTTTCTAATTCGTTCATCTTCTCCGCAGCCTGATCGATATCTTTTTGACTACCGCCAAGCTTCAGCTGAACGAATCCGTAGACTCCGCCGTAAAGATGCACTACGGCATCACATTCAAGACCATTGCTGTCACGATAGTGAGATACGCTACCGCCAGTAGATTCGACATAGGCTCGAAGGTCACGCATGCACATCGTCTCAAAAATGAACCCGAAACTCTTCAGGTCATTCATTAAGCCTTCAGGGCTGGTCTCCAGCGCTGCTACGGCAATAGACGGATCAACAAAGTATCGCGTATCGGAGGTACGGATGGCGGTTTTGGAACGAAGGTTAGGGTTCCAAGCGGCGACATCGTCGATTACAAAGATTTTCTTGAGCGCGTCATGATAATCAGTGACGGTATTGATACTAGGAGCGCTTCCTTCCATTGCGGTAATGTCACTCACAATCTCTGTGAGAGGAGCTTGTTCGCCTTGGAGCCGTGCGTACGATCTCATAACGCGAGCGATATAATCCGGATTACGTCTGACGCCGTCAACTCTAGGAAGGTCAGAATTAATAATACCCTCCACATAATCTCTTGCAACGGATAAGGCGGCCTTTTTATCTTCAATGCGGAGAGAGTTTGGGAACCCACCACGAGAGCAAAGAAACGCAATGTCATTAATGGTCAGACTAGTCTCACCCTTGATTGGTTTGCCGTCAAATAAATCTTGTAAGCTTACAGAACCGTTCGAGTCACCGGATTCATAGAGCGACATAGTTCGCATTCTGAGCCGGGAGAAACGTCCAATGCCGGAGTGCTGGATATCTTCGTCGTCAGGAGGGACGGCCGATCCGGTTAGAATAAACTCTCCAAGACCGCTTCTGCGATCCACTTCCGATCTCACGGCGTCCCAAAGCCTAGGAATCGTCTGCCATTCATCAATCAATCGTGGGGCGTCACCTTCAAGAAGAGAATTAATGCCGCTAATAGCAACTAGTTGCGACTTCTCGAGTTCTTCTGGATCGCCAAGCTTGAGCTCGCTCTTTGCGATTTGTTCGGCAGTGGTAGTCTTTCCGCACCACTTTGGGCCTTCAATCAGCAGTGCGCCGGCGGACTTGAGTCTCTGCTTGATGATATCGTCAACGATTCTCGGGCGATATTCTACCTTGTTCTCTGTCATGGTTTGGTTCCTGTTTATGCATACAATTATATATCAAGAAACCAATTAAGGGAAGGGTCGGATAACAGGGGTGTTGGTAGAAATGTGGCAATTTTGTTGTGGGAATTGTAGTAATTCTGTTGGTGGAATTGTGGCGCTTGTGTTGTGGAAATATGTGGATGAAGGGATTACGGGATCGAAGGGTGGCTTGAGGTAGTTCCAGAAGAAGCAGAAATTGTTAAACGGATTTTCTCTATGTATCTTTCTGGAAAAGGGCGCCAGACAATAACCAGACAATTGAATCGGGAAAATAATAAAATCTGGGGAGCGCTGCGATCATTGCGGGAAGCCGGAAATTGTGGAGAGTGAAGCGAAGATTGTCCGGGAGATTTATGATATGTATATCAAGGGGAGGACGATGGGAGGGATTGCGAGAACCTTGACCGAGAGGAAGATCCCGACTCCTTCGGGGAAGATATGTTGGAGGCTTTCTACAGTGAGGAGTATTTTGACGAATGAGAAGTATAAAGGAGAGGCACTGCTCCAGAAGACGTTTTCTTATGACTATTTGTCGAAAACCCGGAAGAAGAATGATGGTTCAGTCAAGCAGTATTATGTGAAGAATTCCCATCCGGCGATTATTGAGCCAGAGCTGTTCGATCTGGTCCAGGACAAGCTCCGGAAGAATAAAGCGGTCAGTGGCAAGACCAATAGTTCCAGTCCGTTCGCTGCCAAGATTGTCTGTGGGGATTGTGGCGGGTTTTATGGGAGGAAGACGTTAAGGCGGAGGCATGGCCGGGTGGATCTGGTATGGTATTGTAACCGGCGATATGAGCGGGAAGAGACTTGTATGACGCCGATTATAAAGGAGGAAGTTTTACAGCAGGCGTTCGAGGAGGCCATGAGGAAGGTGTTAGCGAATAGGGAGGATATAAAGGATGGGGAGGAAGGAGACGGCTGTGAGAACGAGAGCAAAAATGGAACCGAGAATAAAGATAAAAGTCGTGATTCCCTGGCGGTCTTGAACGAGAAAGTAGAGAAGGCGCGGGTTGCGGCACAGGAAGCAACGATCAGGCTGGAGCAATACAGGAATGAACATCGAGAAAGTGATTCCGAGGAAAGTCGCCGGGAGTACGAAGGGCAGTTGCAAAAAGTGCTCGATAAGCGGAAGGCGATTGAGTTAGCTGAAGATGAAGTGGCGCAATATAAGGCCCTTGAGATGAAGAAGCGGATGTTCCGGGAGAAGACAGACGGACTCAGGGGAGCGGAGGTACGGTTCCGGGATGATTTGTTTATGGAGACGGTGGAGCGAATCTATGTGAGCTCGCTCAGGGGTGATAAATATACGCTCAAGTTTCTGTTTATGAATGGGGAGCCGGTGAAGATTGAGCGGGTAAGGTAGGATGAGGGAGGTAAAGCGGCATAGGTAGAACTGGAAGGTAATGAGAGATCCCAGATGAGGGGTCTTTTTTTTGTTGGAGAAACAGGGGTGGAGGTTCCGGAAGTTTTTTCCATTCTAAACGTTTATATACGTTTCCAAGCGTTTATATACGGTTCTGGAAAAATGACCTGAGAAAATGGCCTATTCTAAACGTTTACAAACTATTCTATCCGTTCTAAACGATTCTGTTTGGTGGAAGTAAGAATGAGGGGAATGATGCTGTGAACATGGTAGAGAAGGGTCGATGATGTGGGCTTATAGAAGCAAACGACCCCTGTTAGAAACAGGGGTACGGGGGATCGAGATGTGTTCAAAGCAGTAGTACAATGGTGGTGCCCGGGACAGGAGTTGAACCTGCACGCACGAAGCATATGCTCCTAAGGCATACGTGTCTACCAATTCCACCACCCGGGCGTTGTGGTTATTTTAGCATTTTTAAGCGCGGGTCGCAAGGCGACGCGAGAAGAGATAAGCGGAGGCGGAGCCGAAGAGGAGAGCTAGCCCGAAGAGGGACGTTTCTGGACCGGTCGAAGGAATCGACGAGGCGGAAGAGCTGGTCGAGGTCGTCGGGACGGAGTTAGAAGAAGTAGAAGAGGGGCTACTTGAATTGTTCGAGCTGGACGTACTAGAAGCAGAGCTAGAGGAACTCGAAGAGTTCGAGGAGTTAGAGGAAGCCGAGCTAGTGCCGTTTGCCGAGGAGGAGTCGTTCGAAACAGGGGTCAGGTTCGAGTTCGAGGGGGTGTTGGCGGAGTCATCGATTGAGGCGGTTACCGGAGTCGTAGTGGTCGAGGTTGTCGAGGCGAGACGGTTTTTGCGAATAATCGCGCTAACAAGGACACAGATGAGCGCGAGAATAATCACTCCCATGATAACAGAGACGAGAATGATTTTCTTTTTCGAGACGGCTGGGTCTTCATATTCTTGGGCGTACATAGAAGGTAACTCCAAATTATAACGATTTGGAGTTATTATAACATAATTTTTCGGAGATGGGAAGAGAAAACAGAGGAAATTAGGGCTTTTTCAGAATCACGATTTTTGCGCGGGCGTAGGTATGGACGCGTAAAATCGAGAGGTGGGCGGAGGTAACGAAGCGGTCAGTAACAAAGTCGCTCGGGCAAGAGAGGACGAAGATACCGCCGGTTTTGAGGAACTTAGCGAGGGAAATCAGGGCTTTCTCGGAGACGGCGTTATACGGAGGGTCGGCGAAGATAATATCATAAGTATCGAGAGGGGGGAGTTTCGCGAGGGGTTTCGTTCCGGCGGCGCGTGCGGACTGGGAGTGTTGGAGCTTCGAGAAGTTGCGCCTTTGACCACCGTCGTATTTTTCGACGGCTTTCTGAATGATGCGATAAGAATCCTCAGAAAGTTTCAGACGGGAAACGTTTTCACGAATCAGTTTCACGGCGGCAGGATTTTTTTCGAGAAAAGTCGCATGAGCTGCGCCGCGAGAGAGCGCCTCGAGACCAATCGAGCCGGTTCCGGCATAAGCGTCGAGGACACGCGCGTCGATTAACTGTCCGCGAGCGGAAAAGAGGGCGTTGAACAAGCCCGAGCGTTGGCGGTCACCCATGGGATGAAACGGGTCGGTACGAAAAAGAGTCGCGCGATATCGAGGAGTAACGGGGGAGGCGAGGAAGAAATTTCGATAAGTTCCAGAGATTATGCGCATATATATATTATATATGATTTTTAATTTAGTGTCGTTAGTTGTTGGTATTTTTTAATGGAGGATTTTAATTCAGGGAAGTCGTCGAGGGTGGTCGGGGCTTTAGCAAAAAGCGTGGCAAATTTCTTTGCTTCCCTGCTGGCGAGGGAGATAAGTCGAGAGTCGGTCAAGCTAGCGAAGCGGAGAGACATGGCGCCGTGTTGGAGTGCGCCGTAGATTTCTCCGGGACCGCGAAGTTTCAGGTCGGCTTCGGCGAGGTAAAAACCGTCGGTCGAGCGTTCGAGTTCTTTCAGACGGCGGGACGGTTCTTCAGCGGAAGTGACGAGATAGCAAAAGGCGACATGAGAGCCGCGTCCGACGCGCCCGCGGAGCTGATGAAGCTGGGCAAGACCATAGCCTTCGGCATCTTCAATGACCATGAGATTAGCGTTCGGGACGTTAACGCCGACCTCGACGACGGTTGTCGAAACGAGAATGTCGATTTTTCCTTCCGAGAAGGCGGTCATGATGCTATCTTTTTCTTCGGGTTTCATGCGACCATGAAGAAACTCAACACGGGCGGTTCTAAAGAGAGTTTTTAACTTTTCCGTTTGTTTTTTAACGGACTTGGTTTCGGTCGCGGGATTGTCGTCGATTGCTTTACAAATCCAATAAATCTGTTGATGCTCGGCGAGAAATTCGCGAATTTTCGGGTAGAGAAGGTCGGAGAGATTGACTTCGGAGAGAATAGTGGTTTTTATTGGTTGACGTCCGGCGGGAAGTTCGTTCAAAATCGAAACGTCGAGGTCGCCAAAGACGGCGAGTTGGAGCGAACGCGGGATTGGGGTTGCGGTCATCATGAGGAGATGAGGGGCTTTTCCGGAGCTTTCGACGGTTTTCGTTAGGAGCTTTTGACGCTGGTTGACGCCGAAACGATGTTGCTCGTCGATAATACAGAGGGCGAGATGTTTGAACTCTGTGTCGTCGGTAAGGAGAGCATGGGTACCGATAACGAGGTCAACTTCGCCGTTTTTAATACGTTGTTTTAACTCGGGCTTATGCTTGGTTGCGCCCGTGAGGAGGGCGGTTTTAATTCCAAAGGGAGCCAGGAGACGGTTGAGAGATTCGGCGTGCTGAGTGGCGAGAATGGCGGTCGGGGCGAGGAGGGCGGTTTGTTTCTTGTCCGAGGCGACAGCAAAAGCAGCGAGGGCGGCGACGACGGTTTTTCCGGCGCCGACATCGCCTTGGAGGAGGCGGTTCATCGGGGCGGGTTTTTCGAGGTCTTTGAAGATTTCAAAAGCGGCTTTTCTCTGGGCGTTAGTAAGGCGGAACGGGAGTTTTCGAACCAGGGCGCGGATTTTTTCGGGGGAGAAGGGGACTTGGGTCGCTTGCAATTTTTGGTTTTCGAGTTTATTTAGTTTTGCGGCGAGAATTAGCTCGAAGAGCTCTTCATAGGCGAGGTAATTTCGAGCGGACGCGACGTCGGCTTCGGATTCGGCAAAATGAGCCTTAAAGAGGGCGTCGGCACGGGCGCCGGGGGTCGCATCGGGAAGGAGGTCAGGAATGAAGGAGAATTCCGGGCGGAGAGTCTCGAAGATTTTTTGGAAGTTTTCGCTTTTGAGACCGCCTTTCGAGGAGTAAATGGGGCGGAAGTTGGAGGCGGGTTTTTTTTCGACATCGGAGGCAAGCTGGGCCTTTGGGGAGGTTAACTGGTAACGACCGCGGTTAAAATCGTAGGTTCCAGAGAAGTAATAATCTTTTGTCGGGTCGAACTGGTTGGCGCGATAGGGCTGATTAAACCAGACAACACGAATGGCGTCGGTTGTGTCACGAATAACGCCTTCGGTGATAGTGAGGTTACGACGGGAGGTGCGCTTTGTAGTGAGGTCGGAGATTTTTCCCTTGATGACGACCTTGCCGGGCTGGATTTCGGAAAGTTGTGTGGTTTCTGTGAAGTTTTCGTATGTACGGGGGAGGAAATAAAGAAGGTCTTTAACGGTTTTTAGACCGGCTTTTTCGAGAGAAGCGGCGGTTTTTGGACCGACGCCTTTGATATGTTCAACCGAGTCGGAGAGAGTCATGCTAATTTTCGGTCGCTGTTCCGGAATGGCTCGCGCGCCACTTGGCAATGTTTTCATGATGACCAGAGAGGAGAACGTCAGGAACTTTCAGACCGCGGAAGTCGGCGGGCTTGGTGTATTGAGGGTATTCGAGATTATTACCGTTGCTAAAACTTTCGATTTCAGCGGAAGTTTCGCCACCGAGAACGCCGGGGAGAAGGCGGACGATACTATCGACAACCACAAGGGCGGGAAGTTCACCACCGGTGAGAATGAAATTACCGAGGGAGATTTTATGGTCGACGAGAGTCAAGATTCGTTCGTCGTAACCTTCGTAATGGGGACAGAGGATAATATAATGTTTATCTTCGCTCGCGAACGTTCGGGCGAGTTGTTGATTCCAGACTTGACCGACGGGGGTTGGAAGGAGGACTTTACTGTTTTCGGTTTTTACGGATTCGATAGCGGAGAAGACAGGTTCACACCGGAGAAGCATGCCGTCGCCGCCGCCGTAGGGGGTGTCGTCGACGGATTTATGAGGTCCGAGACCGAAGTCGCGGAGGTTAATCAGTTCAAAGTCAACAATTCCCTTTTCGGTCGCTTTCCACATCATGCTTGAGCGGAGGTACGGTTCGAGAGCCTCCGGGAAGAGGGTGATGATTGAGAATCTCATGAAACAATTATACCAGAAAATAGCTCCCGAGGAGAGGAGCTATTCTAAGTTCTAAGGTCGGGTTATTTCTGGGATTTTTTCTTGCTGAAGATGATAGAGAAGAAGATAAGGAAGAGGGCGGCGAGAATAACCAACAAGAGCCAAATCGGGCAGACAATGACGAACTTATTTACGGTGTTTTCGACACCTTCATATTCGACGTTATAGATGACATGGAAGACGCCGAGGCGCGGGGTTTCGTCCCAAGCGAGCGTAGTATAGCTCGTATTTCCAGGCATAATCCAGAGGGTTTTCGGCTCCTCGACGTTAGTATAAAGTTCTTCTTTCGAGAAGAAGGGGAAAACTTGAAGAGTGTAAGTTGCGGGGGAATGGACGTTGCCTTCGTTGGTGATTTCGGCGGTACCGGTAATGTTTCCAGAGAAGAGGAAGCTCGGGACGCGGACGTTATCAATTTTTCCCTTCCGGACGGTTTCGCCGGAGACTTCAGCGTAGATTAAGTGGTTTTGTTGGAAGATTTCATGAATGTTCATGCCTTCTTCGGCGGCGGAGTCTTCTTTTGAGCCGATGACGATTGAGGCGTATTGACCGCCGGCGGGGGCGTCTTCGGGGACGTGGATTTTAAAGCGGATTTCTTCGCTCGAGTTCGGCGAGACGACGCCTTCGGTTACGGGGAGTTCGACCCAATCGACGATTTTATTGTAGTCGCCGTTGGCGACGGCTTTAATTTCTTGATTCCCGTTTTCCGTGAAGGGTTCAACGGAGAGTTCGTAGTAAAAATCGTAGGTATTTCCGGCGGGGTTGACAATTTGGAAATTACTTTCGAAAGTTTCTCCCGGGGTCAGCGTGACGAGTTGATACGTCGGGGAGACGCCGAAGGACTCCGCAGCATAAGTCGGCTTCGGAAATAGAGCACCGAGCGAAGAGAGCGCAAGAGCGAGGGCGAGCCCGGCGGATTTTAAGCGCGTGAACTGTTGATGAACGTTTTTCATATACCTCCTATGTTATTCAATGACCCGACAAGAGAAGCCTTGAGCTTCGTATGTGGTTTTTAGCGCGGAAAGCGTTTCCGGCATTTCTTCCGATTCTATCATGAAGTAGCCTTTGTTAAAAGTGTTCCAGTCGCGCTTTTTACCGTGGATAGAGACGACGAGCTGATTATCAAGAATGGTAAAGTTGTTGTCGAAGGTCGTCGTATCGTCGTAGCCGGCGCCATGAAGAGAGAAGTTAAAATTAGCGTGGGCGACAGCCTCGGCTTGAGTTGCGGCGAGATTCGAGGCGAAAGTCAGTACATGTCGCAGGGAAATCATGTTAAAATCGTCGTCGCCGTAAAAGACGGCGGAGATTTTTGTTTCTTTCGAGGTTTCCGAGAGGGTGCCGAGTTTTTTCGCGTAAGAGGCGGAGGAAGAGGTACATTCGAGAGCGGAGCTTTTGACGTTTTCAGGATATTGACCGGAGATTGTAGTTTTTCCGCGGAGCAGCCAGAGGAGAATGAGGATTATGACAAGTAAAAAGAGAAAGAAGAGAGTGAGTTTGAGGGCTTTATGGTTACTCTTTTCCTTGTTTTCGTTCGATTTCGCTTCCGCGGGGGCGGAAGATGGTGTTTTCTTCTGTTTCAAGATACCTCCTAATGTTTATATTGTACATTAAGACAAGAGGTTTGGGAAGAAGATAAAAGCTTTTCACGATAACAAAAAAGCGGGTTCTTCTTAGGTATTTCTCCGTTCGAATTGCCCGCGTCGGTATGAGTTAAGATTATCAAATAATGATTTTTTTGTCAATATTTTTCTTATTTCTCTTCTATCTTTTTCTTTATGTCCGGAGAGTCAATGTAATCGATGTATCTAGGTTCTAGTTTTTTATACAGCGAAGATGTAGAATGGCGATTCGGAGCGAGTAGTTTCAGAAAGCGATCATCTTTAATCAAGTATTTAACCGTCTTGTAATAATCGCCATCACCCGATACTAAGATGATTTTGTCTAGCTCTTTATCATCTTTTATTTTTGACATCACTGTAAACACGATGTCGGTATCAACATTTCCTTTTTTCCTTCCGAGCATTGCAGAAGTATGCTCGCGAAAAACCAATATAAACCCAGCCGATTGAATTTCTTCGTAGATTTCTTGATAACTTTCGTCAAGAACGCCGAGAAAATAATATGCTTTTTCTATATTGTATTTTTCTTTAAGATAACGACGGAATCTGAGTAAATCCACCTTCCATCCATTGGCTTTTGTGTTTATGTAAAGGTTTTGGCCGTCTATAAATGCTTGATTCATAATGAGTCCTCTTTATTTAATTGTATTATTTATCGCCTGGATCGCTACTTCTATCCCATCCTTAACTCGTTCAAGATAGTCGCTGGTTTGGCTAGCAGGGACTAACAAAAAGGCATCTTTCTTGTCCGAAAGCGAAAAACGATAAAGAGCGAGTTCGTCGTGGCGTTTTCTTATCATTTCATTCAACCTGTCTACGACGCTTTCAGCTTGAGCAGAAGCCGACAAAGCGGAGCCAGAAGCCGTATCTTGAGGCGTTTGAAACGCATGGGGCCGAGTCGTTCCGCATGACGAATAATATAGTTTTATTGCCTTTCTCGCACGGGCTTTATAAACCGAGAGCGTAGATTTTCCAGAAAACTTTTCCTGCAACTTTTTTGTAAACATTTCAATCCGGTTTACAAAATCCTGTTCGGAAAAGTAGGCTTCCTGCCAAAGTTCCGGCGGGGTAGTAGTTTCTTTGTAGATTCTACTTAATGACGACAGTAGCGAACTCAGTTCTGTTTTCTTTATACTGGTTCTTTCTGCATTTTGTTTTAGTTCATTTATAATTCCTCCAATTGTAGTTTTTTCTTCAATGGTAACCATATTTGTAATACTACCATAGTTCTTTTAGCAGTGCAAGTGATTTTTTAGCAATCCTACGAGCTGATATGTAGCTTAGTTATTAGCAGCGGTAGGCGTAAATACGCACCGCTAGTCAAGCAAACCAAAAATGCGGGAAGACAGAGAAGAGAAATCCCAAAAACTAGAGAACATAGTAAAAATCCCTCCTTTTGGGGAGGGATTTTGGGTTGTTCTAAGCTAGATTTTAGAAAGTTGAATCTAGGGTAGATTAGCCGTTGCTTTGAGCACCGGCGCCGTTAACGCCCTTGTAGAGATTGTAAGTAACGGTTCCAACATAGGCATCAGCTTTCTGAGAAGAAGCGACACCGACACCGTATTCAATCGTTACGGAGTCACCATCGTTCTTGGAGACGCCAGCTTTGGTTGCGATGATAGTTTCAGCGGCTTGAACAACGTCAGCGGCTTTTGTCATGCCACCGGAATTTTCGACAGAAACAATACCGTTATAGCCGGAAGTCGTATCGCTATAACCAGAGGCGGCGACGACAGGAATATCTTCAGCGGCAGTACCGTTGGAAAGGGTAGTAGCGGTCGAAGTTACGGAGTAGCCATCACCGTTGTTGCAGACGACATAGAGAGTCGTAGTTGCGAAGTTCGCGGTCGAAGTACCAGCGAGCATCGAGCGGTGGACAGTGTGATGAGAAGCGTTAGAACGATTGTTCGTCGCAGTTACGCCACCTTCACCGGCGAGGACACCATAGCCGGTCGAGTCGAGAACGGAGGTGTTATGGTTGGTGGAGTCGACGCTATCGGCAGCGCCAGTGGTACCGGTCGTCGTTTCAGTGGTAGTCCAGACGGTAGCGCTATATTCGCCGTTAGCCGTATCGTCGCCGTAGTTGTTCTGAGAATCGTCGTGAGTGATGCCGCTAACAAAGTAATCCGGAGCGCCTTGTTCTGTTCTAGCGGCGGAGCCGAAGGTGCAGGACGGAAGAACCGTCAAGATGAGCTTATCGGTATGGGTATCGGAAGCATCAACTGCGAAAGTCGCTAACGGAGCGAGAGCGACCGCGAAAGACGCAACAACGCCAGCGCCGGCAATGAGTTTTTTGGACATAATTATAATTATTTCCTTTTTAGTTTTTTGTTAAATATTGACCTTTGTGGTTATGATTATAGCAAAAGCGAAAGCGGAATGTCAAGAAAAAAATAAGCCCGTTTTTTCGGGCTTATTGTCAGTATTTTTCTTTCGGATTGACTATTTCTGGATGTTTTTCAAAATAGTAATCACGGAGTGGAATGGCACCAGCGCGGAGAATCTGAGACAAATCCTCACCGTTCTCGTACGCCCACTCCTCGACTTCCTTGAAGCGCTCATCGTCAAATAAACGGCTCATGACGATTCGGGCTTTTTCCTGAACTTCGTATTGGGTTTTTGGAGCTTCTTTTTCAAGGTCTTCTGTCAGATTATCCTTAATTTTCTCGAAAATATCCATAAAGCCACTTTTCTTAACAAGCCTTTTGCCTTTATCTGTCAACGCAAGTGGACTGTGCGATTGGGCGACGCCGGAAATTTTATCGATGTTTTTCTCGAGGTTCGAAATCATAACTTCATATTTTGCGATCAGTTTACTGTTTTCTAAAACGTTTTCTTCGGTCTTGTCTAAATCTTTTTCAATTCTATCTACCTTTTCGCGGTATTTCCCTAAAGTCACCAAGCTAGTCACGATAGCGCCAGTGACGGAGATAAATATAGTAAGAATTACGTTCGTCCAGTCCATAGACTACCTTTCTTTTTGATTGTATTTTATCACATTAAGCACAATGTGTTAAGAAAAGAGAGGGCTTCGTTATTCTACTTTTAGAATTTCTCCGTCCCCGTATCTTAAGTGGAGGAGGCGCTGATTCCGGGAGCCGCGGAACTTGACCGAGAGGTCGCGTTCGGCAAGGACGAACGGGCCGTCGATTAGGGCGTCGAGGGACTTTAGGAACTCGAGGGCGGCGCCGCCGCGTTCTTTGATTTTTTCGTAGGTGTAGCCAGAGAAGCTCCAGACATTCCAGCCGAGTTCTTTCCGGCAGAAGTCGGCGATTGCTTTACAAGCTTCAGGCTGGAGGAACGGTTCCCCGCCGCAGAAGGTGAGTCCCGCCTGACCCTTGAAGCCCCTGAGGCGGTCTTTAATTTCCTCGACGTCAACCTCGAACCCCCCTTCGAGGTCCCAGGTTTCCGGGTTTTGGCAACCGGGGCAGTGAGTTAAGCAACCTTGAGTCCAGACGACGGCGCGGAGACCGTAGCCGTTGACAATTGAGTCGCGTTCGAGGGGTCCAGACAGGCGGATGTTCATATTATTTCCTTTTTATTCCTTTCCGAGCGCTTTTACGGAGTACATTTTTTCAATTTCGCGCTTCGCTTTTTCATCGGCGGTATAAACACCGTTTTTATTATAGAGGTTCGTTTCGGCGGCGTCGGAATCTTCAGAGTCGGAGCAGGAGCAGGTCTCGACGCCGTGCTTAACGCGATCGCGTTCCTCGGCCTTCTTTCCGTCGTTCCAGCGGTCGAGCGTGCCGACGAGGTAGCCGGTAATACGGCGGAGGCGTTCAAACGGGACGTCGCCTTCTTCACGTCCACAGGAAGGACAGCGAGAGCCGGAGATAATGCCAGAGAAGCCGCAGACCGGGTCGCGGTCGACGGGGTGATTGACGGAGCCGTAACCGATACCGCAATCGTGCATCTTGCGGATAACCGCTTCGAAGGCTTCAATATTGTTCGTCGGGTCGCCGTCGAGTTCGATGTAGGAGATATGACCGGCGTTACAGAGAGCGTGGTAGGGGGCTTCGATTTCGATTTTCTCGAAGGCGGAGATAGGATAATAAACGGGGACGTGGAAAGAGTTGGTATAGTATTCGCGGTCGTTGACGCCTTTAATTTCTCCGTATTCTTTTCGGTCAATCTTCGTGAAGCGACCGGCAAGACCTTCCGCGGGAGTTGCGAGGAGAGAGTAGTTAAGATGATGTTTCCTCGAGAACTCATCACATTTTTCGCGCATGTGGGAGATAATGTCGAGTCCGAGTTCGCGCGCGGTTTCGTCCTCGCCGTGGTGTTTGCCAATCATGGCGACGAGGGTTTCGGCGAGACCGATGAAGCCGATAGAGAGCGTACCGTGTTTAATGACGTCGCGAAGAGTGTCGTTCGGGGAGAGCTTTTCCGAGCCGAACCAGTTACCTTGACCCATGAGGAAGGGGAAGTTGCGGACGTGTTGGTTGGCCTGGAACTCGAAGCGCTCGTAGAGTTCGCCAGCGACCAGTTCCATCATGTCGTCGAGGTCTTTGAAGAAGCTCGTCCAGTCGGCTTCGTCGCGTTCGCCGAGGGCGATACCGTTTTTGATACCGATACGGACGAGATTGACGGTCGTAAAGGAGAGATTACCACGGCCGGTGACGATACCGTCGGATTCTGGGAAGATAGAGCTAAAGACACGGGTGCGGCAGCCCATGGTCGCGATTTCTGTGCGATAGTCGCCCTTTTTGTAGTATTGGAGATTGAACGGAGCGTCAATGAAGGTGAAGTTCGGGAAGAGGCGTTTCGCAGAGACTTCCATTGAACGCTTGAAGAGGTCGTAGTTCGGGTCTTCAGGGTTATAGTTAATTCCCTCTTTAACCTTAAAGATGGAAATTGGGAAAATCGGGGTTTCTCCTTTCCCGAGACCTTTGTCGGTTGCTTCAAGGAGCATTTTCGAGACGAGGCGACCGGCAGGGGAAGTATCGGTTCCGAAGTTGATAGAAGTGAAGGGGACTTGCGCGCCGGCGCGGGAGTGCATCGTGTTCAGGTTATGAATGAACCCCTCCATCGCCTGCTTTGTTTCTTGTTCCGTGTCTTCGGTCGAAGCCTTTATTACGGCTTCGGGGACGTGCATGCGGGCGAGTTTTTCATCGTCGCCAAATTCGATATAGTCGCCAATCGTGATGTCGAGTTTTTTCTTTTTATCGACAAATTCGTTGTATTTTTCCAGGTTGCGTTTCAGGGCTTTCCGGAAGGTTTTGTCGACGCCGGGCGCCATGGCATAGTCGAAGTTCGGAATCGACTGGCCGCCGTGTTGCTCGTTCTGGTTCGCTTGGAGAATAATCGCGGCGAGAGCAGCGTAAGAGCCGATGCTTTGAGGGGTACGGAGATGACCATGTCCGGTATTAAAGCCGTTTTTGAAGAGAATGAGCGGGTCGGTCTGGCAACAAGTCAGAGTTCCGGTTGCATAGAAATCGAGGTCGTGGACGTGAATGTCGCCGTTGTTATGGGCGTAGGCGTATTCGGGTTTCATGAGCGAGGTTTTTGCGAAGACCTTGGAGCCTTCAGCGCCGAACTGGAGCATTTTCCCCATAGCGGAGTTGCCGTCAACATTGGCGTTACCGCGTTTCACGTCGGAGTCTTCCGAAGCGTCAGCGCAGGCGATAGTGCGGTAAATGTTCATCAGGTCGGATTTCGAGATACGGATGTCGGAGCGACGGGCGCGATAGTCGGCATAGGCGCGAGCGGTGCGCTTAAAGCCGGCGGTTTTTAAGACTTCTTCAACAGCGTCTTGAACCTGCTCGACGGAGGGAATCCGGGACTTGAGCAGGGTTTTCGAGGCGGTTTCAAATTCGGCGGTTAATTCCTTTGCGCGTTCATGGTCAAATTCACCAGTCGCGGCGCCAGCTTTTGCGATGGCGTCCGTGATTTTTTCTAACTTGAAGTCGACGATTTTTCCGTCACGCTTAATGATTTTTTTGAACATACGAAATAAACCTCCTTGTTAGTTATATTGATATGTTTTTATTTCAGGTTGTTCTTCAATGGTTTTCTAGGTCGGGTTTCCGACCTACGCTATATGTAGCGTCTGGAACTAGTATAAGACACTATATATGGTGTGTCAATACGGTTTTGGTTATGTTTTTGAATTTTTTCAGCACGTTCGAGAAGAAAGAAAGCTTCGGAGTCGAGCCGGTAGCGCCGGTGTTCGGGGCTTTTGGGGCCTCTGGAGTGGTCGGGACGGGAGTTTCGGTCGGAGTGATTGAAGAGTCGGGGGCCGGTTCGTCGGGGATTTCTCCGCGTTCTTGTTCGGCGATGATGAGTGTTGTGCTATTTAAGGCGAGGGCGCGGCTCGTGTAGCCTTTAACGACAGGAAGACCGCCGACGAGTTCGGTAATTTCAGTAATTTCTTCACGAGTACCTGAGGCAGTTTCTATGAAGTAGCTCGAGGTTGCGGGAATAATCGAGCGGAAGAGAGCGGCGACCTCAGGTTCGGAGAGGGCGGTCTCTGCGTTCGATTCAACGATTGAGGGGCGATAACAAATCGGAGAAGAGTTTTTTATATCGGTTGTCGAGAAAGTGCCGGAGGTGATTAAGAGAGGTTGGTCGGAGTCGACAGGATTAACGAGGAGAAAGCAGCCGGTAGTACCAGTCATGGTGACGTTTTCGAGAGTTAGAGAACCAAGGGCGTTAAGATAAACGGAAGGGTCGGTTATGGAGAGGTTGAGATTTTTTAGTGTTAAACTAGCGCCAGCCGGAGAGATAAAAGGCGTCGTCAGTTCAAAGGCAGCGTCGTTTGCAACGTTGGAACAATCATACGGAGAGTCCGTATAGGCGGTTGCAAGATATGAACAGAACTCAAGGTTATTGTTGATGATGACGGGAGCGTCCGGAAGCATAAAATCACCTCTCTATAAAAGTTATTAGAGAGGGATTATAAGAGGTTTAATGGGGTTTGGCAAGTTTTTTATGGAGTTCAGTAACTAGAAGCGGGACAGCGAGCGAGACGAGGACGGTTAAAGTTAGCGCAAGCGGGTCAACAAGGACGGTATGAACGAGACGGGAGAGCGGTCCGAAGAGAACGAGAATCTCGAGGAAGATTGCACAAGCAAAGGCGAGAAGAAAGAGAGGGTTTTTAACTTTCAGACGTTTCAAGACGGATTCGTAAATACCTCGGACGCAGAAAGCGTTAGACCATTGGACGATAACCATGGCGGTAAAGGCGAGAGTGTTCGCTTCGGCTTGAGAAAAGCGGGAGAGGGCGAGGTAATAAGTACCGAGACAGACCGCCGCCATTGTGAGCGAGACGAGGAGCATGCGCACGATGAGATATTTCGAGAGAATCGGCGCGTTTTTCGGTTCGGGCTTCGCAGAGAGAAAAGCGCGTTCGGGGGGCTCAAGCCCGATGGGAATAACCATGAGCGAGTCGGTCACCATGTTAATCCAGAGAATCTGAATCGGAAGGAGGAGCTGGGAACCGGAGAGACAGAGAGCGCCGAGAGTAGCGAGAACTTCGCCGGCGTTAGTCGAGAGAAGGTAAATCAACATGCGCCGGATGTTCGCGAGAATTACGCGACCTTCTTTCATGGCGGAAATGATACTAGAGAAGTTATTGTCGAGGAGGACGATATCGCCGGCGTCTTGGACAATCGAGGGGGAGTTACCCATGGCGATACCGACATGAGAGTTGGTTAGAGCGGGGACATCATTAACGCCGTCGCCGGTCATGGCGACGACTTCAGATTGTTTAATGACGTTCAAAATACGAAACTTATCTTCGGGAGTAACACGAGCGAAAATAGAGGCGGATTTAACACGGCTTTCGAGGTCGGAGTCGGGAAGGTCGCCGAGCTTCGAGCAGTCAAGAACTTCGGAAAAATCTGAGCAGAGTCCGAGTTCGCGACCGATAGCGAAAGCGGTCTTAGCATGGTCGCCCGTAACCATTTTAACTTTAACACCGGCGGTTTCAGCCGACTCGACGGCTTCCAGGACGCCAGGACGGACGGTATCGGCGATAGCGATGAGTCCCTCGAAAGTGAAGACGTCGGTTTTATTCAGGCGACCGAGTTCGTTAATTTCGCGGGAGATGTCGAGAGAAGCGAGAGCGATGACTTTATAACCGTTTTCCGAGAAGGCGTTTAGCTTCGCTTCGGCAGCTTCACGGAGAGTTTTCGGCAGGCTAACTTTAGCGAAGACAGTTTCCGGAGCGCCCTTGACAACGAGGCGGAAAGATTTTCCGTCGGCAGAGTTCGTAAAGAGGTTTCCAGAGAGCTTCAAATCTTGGTCGAAGGCATAAGAGCGGAGCGGGCGGAGTTCGATCAGGGCGGGGGCTTCGGTTTTTTCAAATTCCCAGATAGCTAGGTCGAGAGGGTCAAGAGCAGATTCGGGAGGAAGAGCGGCTTCGGCGACGGTTTTTAAGAAACGTTCGTTCGATTTTAACGTGTTTTTCGCGTGGGGATTCCAGAGGTCCTTGAGCATGAGGCGGTTTTCGGTCAAAGTACCGGTTTTATCAGAGGCGATAGTTGAGACGATACCGATTGACTGGATAGCGCGGAGCTCCTTAATCAGGGCGTTTTTCTTCGCCAGGCGGACGGCGCCGAGAGCGAGAATAATCGCGGTGACAATTGGGAGGTCTTCTGGAACGGCGGAGACAATCATGGCGAGAGTGAATTGGATAGCGTCGTAAAAACGGATGCCGTCGAAGAGCTGAATGACGAGGACGATTCCGGCGGCAGCGAGAATAACGGCGGCGATACGAACGACGAGTTTGTTGATTTTTTCTTGAATCGGGGAGGAGACAGAAGCGCCAGAGGCGAGGGAGGCGATTTTTCCATATTCGGTGTCGTTGCCGGTCGCGGTGACGAGGATTTTCGAGGCGCCAGTAATGACGAAAGAGCCGGAGAAAACCATGTTTTTCTGTTCGTAAACTTTCTTTTTTCCGGAGATAGCCTTAGCGTCTTTAGCAATTGATTCGGATTCGCCGGTCAGCATCGACTCGTTCGTCAAAAGTCCGGATTCGGAGATAATTCGACCGTCGGCAGGAATCCGGTCGCCTTCGTGGAGGATGACGATGTCGCCGGGGACAAGTTCGCTACTGTCGAGCTCAACTTCTTCCCCGTTGCGGAAAGCCGTGACCTTTTGGACGGTTTTTTCTTTCAGGGAGTTCAAGATGCGTTCAGTCGAGAAGCGCTGAAAGTAGAAGACGGCGACGTCGAGAATCATGTCGAGAGCGATGACGATAACTTCGGTCCAGGATTGTTGTAGAATCGAGAGAAAGAGAGCGATAAGAAGGATAATCATGAAGAGGTCGGCGAAAGGTTCGAGGAGTTTTTTCCAGAGCGGGGTCGTTTCGACGTTAAGGACGTTTTCGCCGTATTTTTTGCGACGACTGGCGATTTCCTTCGAGGTTAGACCGGTTTCGAGGTTCGTGCGGAAGGAAGCCGCCGTGTCTTTGACGGATTTGTTGTAGTAATTAGGCATTAGATACTGTTTGAATTATTTTTTTATATATTATGTATTTTGGTTCTAAGGCAATAATGTTTTCTGTTTGTTCTTCAAATACGACAGGTTCTTCAGTGTCCGTAGCCCCGAAGGCGAGGCGGGTTGAGGGGTCGTAGTTGGCGATATAGACGAGGGCGTCGATTAACTGTTCGGTCGCGATGACCTCTTCTTTGGTCATGCCAGAGAAGCGAGCGATGACACCTTCATAAGAGTTGTCGAGGGGATTTTCTTCATAGTATTCGTTAAGGAAAGAGACGATGAGGTTTTTATTAAAGACGTTCATTTCCGCGAAGAGGCGCTGGTCTTCGACGAAGCGTTGATGGAGCTGGTTATGACCGCTAGTGCCGTTCCAGTAAGGGTTCGAACTCGAAGCAACGCAGGCGGAGCCGGTAACCCAGTCCATTTTACTACCCGTCCCGTGAGTCTTGTCCCAGAAGTTAGCGAAGTCACCAACAACCGGAATAGCCGAGAGGCGGTTCGAGAGGTTATTACTGTCGAGCGAGCCGGCGATGTTGGCGTCGGCAGAACCCCAGTTGGAAGTTCGCTGACCGCAGTAGAGAATATAGCGTTTTAACTCATTTTCTTCGTCGCTGCTGTAGTTGATGGCGGTAATTTTCCCGGAGTCATCGCGAGTTACCTCGATAGTTTTCAGGCGTTCTTCTTCCTCAATAATTGTCATGGGGCTAGTATCAGCGGAAGAGTATTCGCCGGTCGCAGCAACGGTCGAGTTTAAGTCGCTCGGGAAGGCATTGTAGTAGCCGGCGACGGTCGTTGTCGTCCGGTCGGTAACATAGAGAGGGTTGCAGAAGGGGTCGCCCTGGATGCCGACGCTTTCAAGAGTCGGGCAGTCATTTTTCGCGGCACCCTTGATGAGTTCGGTTTCCCCGATTGCTGAAGCGGAGGGGAGAAGGTTTAGGGTCGAAGTACGCAGAATACTACCGAGGCTATTCAAAGCGGAGCTAGCGTTGACTGACGTCGCGACGGGGACGAGAGCATAAACCATGCTACCGAGGAAAGTATGTTGAGAAGTTACGTCAAAAGGCGAGAGCGTTCGGCGTTCGTATTCTGCCTGTTCAGCGATGACAGCCTCCTGAGCGCGCTTAAAGTAAGCGACGGTTTCTTCGTCCGCGGGGGAACCGCCGCCGATTTGATGATTTGAGGAAAGAAGAGCGTCTCCGCCAGAAACCATCATGTTTCCGAGTTCTTCTCCGAACACTTCGGTCGCGAAGTCGCTAATGAGGCTTTTACCGTATTTTTCGACAACGTATTTAGCGACGAGAGGAGCGAGAGTGGTAATCGCGGCGATAGCAAGCCCCTTGGCGACACCCTTGACGACGGCGAGAACGATACCGGGAATGGCGCCGATACCGCCAGTGACAATGCCAGCGATAATTGAGCCGATAACAACGCCGGAAGAAACGGCACTTACAAGGGATAAACCGCCCTCGACATAATTACAGGTCTTCATTGCGCGTACAAGACGCGAGCCGTCGTTTAACGTGTCAGCGAAGAGGTCGGCGATGCTGTAACCGTCGCCGCTAATTTCGTCATCGGCGTCGCCGGCACGAGCGACAACGGTTTCGGCATTGACAGCCTGGACCGCAGAGTCATTGGCGTTGACCTTGGCGCCCGTGAAGAGCGTGTTCATACCGTCACTCATCATGGCGTTCGACTTTGAGGTTTCGTCTTTTTGAAGGAGGTGTTCGTTATATTCTTTCATCGGTTCGCCGGTCAAATCGTCGCCCGCCTGAACCTTTTGGACGGCTTCCATGTAGCCAGAGACAAGATTCAGTTTCTGGATACGTTGTTTGGCTTGAGCATAAGCCTGGACCGCCATGAGTCCTTGAACGCCAGCACAAACGACATTCGTAACACCGCGGGCGGCAGTGCTAAAAGTCGAGAGGTTCTGAGCGATAGCAGCAGCTTCCGAGACAGCGGCGCCGCTGACAGTTCCGGAAGTGTCTTCGGTTACTTGAGAGGAGGTCAGAGTATTCCCGTCAAGGTCAGTATAGGTTCCAGTCAGAGCGCCACTTTCGTCGACATCGGGACTCACGGCACGTCCAGAAGCGTCGACATAGACGGTCGCTCCTTCGGCAGAGGCAGTAGCGGATTTGATGGTTGAGGCGGCGATTTGATTAAACGTGGCGCTTGTCGCTTGAGCACCATAGTTAAACCAGCGAGAACGCGTCCAACCGTTGACCTCTTCACCGAGTTTTTCAAGCTCATCGTACCAGCCAGAGTTTCCGCCACGCCAGGTTTTCGAGGCGGTTATATAAGCGGTCTTAAAGTTGACGTCTTTCATCGCCTCGGAGATGGTAATGACGGCGGGGTCGGTGAACTTGGCGTCGTCGCCGAGGACGGCGCGGGCAGCTTCCGCAGCGCCGGTATCTCCGGCGAGACCGGTCGTTACGACGGTCGTCCATTGGTTTTTGGAATTATGGAAGGTCAGAGTTGTAGTGTTATTATATTCGCTGACGTAAATATCGTTTTCCCGAAACGCGGCTTTCTGGACATCGGTGATTGAGAAAGTCGAGCCGGGAGGAGTCGCGAGTTGGACATCGAGGATATTATCGGCGCGGAGAACAGAGGAAATCCCGTTAGTATTAAACTCTTCGCGGAGACGATTGACGATTGCGAAAGGCATCGCGGCTTGAGAAACGAAGAGAATCCCGACGAAGGCACAGATGAGAAGAAAAACAATAAGCAGAGGTCCAGCAAAGCGAAAGACACGCGCCGCACCCTTGACGGTTTTAGCGGTTCTCTTGAGGGATTTAGCGGAGGAGGCAAGATTACGAGAGCCGACAACGGAACTAGAAAAACTTTCTTCCGCTTCACGGGGGTCATAAGAATCCTCACTCCCCGAGGATTCTCCGGTCTTTACCGCGTTCTCTTCGGCGTCGCGAAAATCATCCATTACATTTATAATAACATAGACGGTTTTTCGGCTCAAGACACGGGTTTCGGACCGACTACGGGCGGGACGTGTTCGGAGCTTTCGGAATCACAAAAGAGGAAGTGTCGGTCGAAGCGGACTGGACAACGGAGACACAAGATTTAGTGCCACGTAAACCGGCGGAGGAAACTGGCGAGAGACAAACGAGGTTGTCTTTCGAGAAGTCGAGGTCGGTAATCGTGAAATCTTTTAATTCGGTATAGCCCATGATTTCATCGTTAATTGTAAGAATCGAGAGGGTGGCGTCAGAAGTATAGGAGATTTCCGTAGCGGTTCCGGAAATGGCATAAGATAAATTGTCGATGGATGCGGAAGCGAGAAGGAGAGGCGAGGCGTTATCGGCAAAATCGCCGACGCGAGCGTTAATTTCGGTTTCGATGTCGCCGAGGGCGTCGGGGAGGTCGGTTGTATAGACTGCGCCGTTCGTACGACGAGCGAGTTCGGCATATTCTGGGGCAATTTCTGGCTCGGTCAAGATATAGAAATTGACCGGATCGATTGATTCGCTCAGGTTTACGACGTCATCGAGAGTAACGTCGTCAAGGTCGGGGTTATGGAAACCGGCGTCAGTCAAGACGACGACGGATTTGTTCGCGCCGGTCGTCCAGGAGAGGGCGGTCATCATCCGATACGAAGCCGAGAGGAGCGATTCGGGGTCGTCGATACCGCCGGCAACTTCAATGTTTTGAATCAGGCTCGGAATATTTTCAAGCGAGCAGGTGTCAAAATTGCAGAGTTCGACTGGGGTCGGAAAAACTGCAGCGGTCGAGAGGTCATTATAAGTATAAAGGGCGACTTTACCGCCTTTTTTCAAATATGCCGAGGCAACCTTGAGCGCCTTGTCTTGATAGTGAGCGAGGAGCGTGTCCATTGAACCAGTTGCATCAAAGAGAATGGCGACGTTTTGGGCCGGATGTTCGTAAGTATCGCTGGCGAAGATAGCGTTATAGACATCTTCAGCGGCGCGCTGATAAGTTCCTTGTTCTTTATAAGTAGCGTGTCCATAGGCGAGGTCAAAGGGGTCGATGTAGGAGCTACAAATCACGTCGTGCATCTGGCAGTAGGCTTTCAGCTTGCCGTCGTAGGCGTCGGAGCCAGTGTCGTAGGGGTTATAGCCGCCGAGGACGCCTTCGTAAGTATGGCAGTCGGGGACGAAAGTGCGGTAGTGGGAATAAGCGCTTTTTCCTTCGCGACAGGCGCGGGTTGTTGTACCGAGTTGTTCAGGCTTCCCTTCCGGGAGATAAAGTTTCGGGTCACCGAAAGTCAAGGCATAATCGACCCAAGAAGGATTGATTTTTTGAAGGGTGCGCGAGACAGTATTCGCGCCCTGAGAATAGCCGCCGATGATGATTTTCGAGGCGGGACATTTGTTTTTATAATGCATGAGGAAGAAGGCAGCTTCGTTTGAGCCTTCTTCGATAGAGTCGCCATAGGAATAATACTCGCCACCAGAGACGAGAGCGCCGAGAGACGTCTTGAACCTCGCCCAAGTATAGACGCCGATGCCGGGAGAAGGATAGGAATAGCCACCATAGCCGCCGTTTGCTGCGTTAGCGCCGAGTTCATAAAAACTTAAAGAGAGACCGGAGTTTTGGAAGGTGTCGCGGAAGGCACGTTCGTAATATTGGTAGTTCGTAGCGTGGATTTCTGAGCCGGAGCCACGAGCGAAGATGACTTTTAAGTCGGTACAAGTAAAGTTCGGGTCGGTCGAGAAGTCGGTTGCAGCGGAGGTCAAGGGGAGATTCGAGAGAAGCAAGGTCAACGCGACGGCGAGCGGCTTTAAGTTAAGTTTCCGCAAAGGGTGAGATTTTAAGCGCATATAAGTTTTCCTCCGAGGTTCTTCTCTAGTTATTTTTTCGAGAGTAGCGCGGACAAGCTTTTTCGGTCAAGGTTGAGCAGTTTCCGGAGACGAGATTCTTGATACGGACAGAGGCTCGGGGTATAATAGCGAGACAAAGGAGGCAAGATGGCTGAAAATGATAAAAGTTTCCGGGGGTTTCCGCGAGAGTTTTCCGAGAAAGCCGCGGAGGAGTTTTTGGCGGGGCAGAAGAAGTGGGACGAGTATTTTATGGGGATTGCGAACGAGGTCGCAAAGAAGTCGAAAGACCCGTCGAGCAAGAACGGGTGTGTGATTGTTGACGAGCGAAAGCGACCGGTTTCCTTCGGGTATAACGGAACGATTCAAGGGGCGGACGAGACGAAAATGACGCTCGAGGAGCGCCCGATGAAATACTATTTTGCGATTCATTCGGAGATGAACGCGGTCTTGTTTGCGGGGAGAGATTTAACCGGGTGTACGCTATATAATAAGATTGCGACTTGCGAGAACTGTCTGAAGTATTGTCTCCAGGCGGGGATTGTCAGGTTTGTGTATGAGGAATTGAGAGTTCATTCGCATGCGTCGGACAAGAACCGTAGTATGACGAATTTTGAGACGGACGAGGCGATTGTGAGACTGCTTGCGGCGTGTCCGGACGTTGAGACGCTTAATTTGTCGAACGGAAAAACTTATACGGAAGATATTTTGGCACAGTATGAGCCAGGGAGTGCCGAGCGAGAGCGGTTATTGAGCTGGCTCTAGGGGGCTCGAGAAGCGCAGGAGGTGTCGTGGTTTTCAGCGGCGATTCGAGATTAATGAGGCGGGTTTTGGCGTCCGTTACCATCGAATCGGAGTTTTTCCGTGCGCGCGAAGATAATCGTTGGTTTTAGTAAAGGGACGAGAGCCGAAGAAACCGGCATAAGCCGAGAGGGGTGAAGGGTGCGCCGATTCGAGAATGAGATGTTTTTCTATGTTAATGAGCGGTTTTTTCGAGCGAGCGTCGCGACCCCAAAGAATAAACACGAGCGAGTCGCGAGTATCGCTGAGAAAGGTAATCACGTGTTCTGTGAAAGTTTCCCAACCTTTATTGCGATGGGAACCAGCAAGATGCGCCTCGACGGTTAAGACGTTGTTGAGAAGTAAGACGCCTTGAGCCGCCCAAGGTTCGAGGTTTCCGGTCGGGTTTTGATGATGATAATCGTTCGGATTCAAATCAAGACTCGGGTTCATGGTTTTTAAGTCGCGGTAAAGCGTTTCGAGGTCAGTGTCGATTTCTTTATAAATATTGACGAGAGAAGGCGGGATTGGTTCGTTATCGGGGACAGAAAAGGCGAGACCCATCGCCGCGCCGGGAGTATGGTAAGGGTCTTGACCGAGGATTACGACCTTGACTTGAGCTAAGTCAGTTGAAAAAGCGCGAAAAACGGCGGACTTCTCTGGGAAGACCGTCGTTTTTGAATAAGCGGACTTGAGAAAGTTCGAGAGTTTCTGGAAGTAGGGTTTTTGAAACTCTTGAGTTAGAAACGGCTTCCAGGAATCATGGAACATGTTATTTTCTAATAAAGACACGCTTGGCGAGATAACCGAAGCCGAAGCAGACAGAGACCGCAGTCACGAGACCGCCGATAACAGGAACGAGGCTAACCAGACGAATCAGGGCGAGACCGAGAGCATATTTCAGGAAGAGGTTGAGTTTCGGTTTCTTCAAGAGACGGTTCGAGAGTTCGTTGCCGAGAATCCCGCCAGTAATTCCCTGAGACAGGCAGATGAAGGCGAAGTATAGACCGAAAGTTAAACCAGCGAGCGGCAGACCGATAACCGTACAGAGGGCGAAGATACAGGCGAGCGGGACGACGATGAGGAGACCGAGACCGAGACCGAGGAACTTCCAGGAAGTCTTCCAACGGAAGGAATCAAGAAGATGTTGCATGAACTTCGGAGCAAGAGCAATCAGGACGACGAGGACGGCGAGAAGACCAAGATAACTAATCAGGCAACTACTCAAAGCCGAGAAGAAGCGAGAGAGAGCAGAGCTTTTTCCGGTTGTCGAATCGCCAGAATATGCCTCGACTAGAGAGACGCTCAAGTTTTCCCGACCGGTAATTTCGGCATTGTCGTTATATTTGAAGGTTCCGGCGATAGAGGATTCGCCTTTAATAACGATTTCGTCGGCATCAACATTCAAATCGCCGTCGATGGTCACGTTTTCGAGGACGAGACGACCGCCGCTCATGAAGACGTTGCCGTATAGCATAGAACGGAAGATAACGGAACTACCAGCAGCGAAAACGTCGCGGCCAATCATCGCGTCTTCGTCAATTTCGACGGAATTACCGGCAACAAAGAGGTCGCGCTCGACGGTTCCGGAGATTTTAACGGAGTTTCCGGCGAGGAAGGCATAGTCAGAGGAGCCAGCATAATCTACGAGATTTCCGGCGACAAAGGCAAGACCGTCGAGAACGTCGTTAGAAACGATACTACTACCGGCGAGAAAGAGAGAGTGCGCCAGGGTTCGCGAGGAGTTCACGGTCGCGCCAGCCGCGACATAGGTTTCGGTTTCGTCGGCAGCCGTTTCGGAGGTATCAAGTCCGGAGATTAAATAAGGGACTTCCTCGATACTTTCTTCTTCGGAAGATTCCGCTTCGCCTTCGATTTCTTCCGAACAATTATCGAGAGGTTCGCCATTCTCGTCCGCTGAACCGTCGCCACAAGCAAAGACCGCGACGGGGCTACATAAGACCGAGAGCAAGAGCGTTAAGGTTAATAAAAGAGATTTTTTCATCGGGGGTTTCTCCAGTTAGTTAAGTATATTATATACTACTTGAGCTTATTTTTTAAGAGTTTCGAGACGGCGGCGGGGTTCGCTTTTCCCTTCGAGGCCTTCATGACGGAGCCAACGAGGAAGCCGAGGACTTTTTCTTTACCGTTTTTGAAATCTTCTTGGGCGGACTTGGTTGAGGGGTCTTTTAGAACTTCGTTAATCAGCGCTTCGAGGGCAGCCGAGTCGTTTTCCTGAATCAGATTTAACTCTTTCGCGAGAGCGCGGGGAGATTTATCGTAGTGTTTTTCTTCAAATAACTTGAGGAAGATTTCCTTCGCAGAAGTCGAGGAGAGCTCGTTTTGAGCCTTCATGTCGGCGAGTTCGGCGAGTTTCGCAGCTTCTGGGAGTTTATCGTTCAAGAGGCTCGCGTTTTCTTCGGCGAGGAGGACGGAGGAAAAGAGATTAGCAATATAAGCAAGAGCCGCTGCGTGGTCTGTGGCGAGTTCAGACAAGCGAGACATGAGCAGAGGATAGTCCAAGAGGACTTCAAGAGTATCGGTCGGGAGTTTTTTCGCGAAGTCACGACGATAATCCTGGGGGAGTTTCGGGCAGGCAGAGTATTCGGCTTGAATAAAATCTTCAGACAAGTTCAAGGGCGGTAGGTCAGGTTCGGGCATGTAGCGATAATCCTGAGCGACTTCTTTCGAGCGCTGGGCAGTCGTTTTCCCAGTCGCGTCAGACCAGCCGCGAGTTTCTTGAACGATTTTTTCACCATGGTCGAGAAGTTTCGATTGGCGTTCGTATTCATATAAAACGGCACGTTCGACCGAGCGGAAAGAGTTGAGGTTTTTAATTTCGGCGCGCGTCCCGAGTTCGGTCGCTTCCGGTTTTTTCAGGGAGATGTTGACGTCGAAACGCATGTTGCCGTTATAAAGGTCGCCGTTCGTGACATCGGCGAACAGCATATTGCGCCAGAGTTCCTTGCAATAGTCGCGCGCTTCTTCCGCGGAGGAAATATCGGGCATAGAAACGATTTCGAGGAGCGGGGTATCGACGCGATTAAAATCGACGAGGGAGTAGTCGGCGTAATGAGAAAGTTTTCCGGCATCGCCTTCGAGATGAGCATGTTCGATACGGATTTTCTTTCCGGAAGGGAGTTCAATAAACCCAGCGCCGATAATCGGAGAGTAGAATTGGGTGATTTGATAACCTTTCGGGGAGTCGGGGTAGAAATAATGTTTCCGGTCGAAGCGAGATTTCGGGTTAATTTCGGCGTTCATGGCGGCGCCGGCGCGAATAGCGAGGCGAACTGCTTCCCCGTTCAGGCGCGGGAGCATGCCAGGGAGAGCATAGTCAACTGGGGAGACGCAAGAGTTCGGAGCCTTACCGCGGGCGTCGTTATCAACTTCAGAGAAGAGCTTAGTCTTGGTCTTGAGCTGGACGTGGCACTCGATACCGATTGTGAGGCCGTATTTTTGAGGGTTTTGAGAAGAGGTTTTATCGGCGGTTGTTTTTGATGAAGGGGTGGCGGGCATTAGATAGCTCCTAGGTCTTTTAAAGCTTGACGATAGATAGTTAAGGCACGACGAGCGTCGGCATATTCGACAGAAAAGCGCGGCTCGTGAGCGATTTGGTTCCGGAGTTTATGGACGCGCCAGACGGATTCAAGGCGTGAGAACTTTTCGCGACCACAGCGCTTCAGGCGTTCACCCATGGTTTTTCCGGGGATTCCCATTTCAAGCAGGGCTTTATCGAGGAGTTTATCAGCTTCGACGATTGAGAGGTTGTACGTGGCGCGGTTGGACTTTTCAAGAGCGTTCTCGATAGCGAGGAAGTCGGTCTGGTATTCCATTTTATCAAAGGTGTAGCGTTTTTTCGAAGTCAGGACAATCGAGACAAAAACGAGGACGCCGACGACGGTAATAGAGCCGAAGAGTGCGAGATATGAGCCGTCCATTAAAGAATCTCCTCTACCATTTCTAAGAGCTGTTTATCGCTACGACGCGGACCGAGAAGCTGGAGACCGAGAGGGAGCTTCGAGACGGGGTTCTTAGTGGGGTTCTTAGTGGGGTTCTTAGTGGGGTTCTTAGTGGATTTTGAAGCGGGGTTTGATTCGGTCCAGCCCGCCGGAAAAGCGACGGCGGGGATTCCGGCGAGGTTCACGGGGACGGACATGACATCCTCGAGATACATCGAGACCGGGTCGTTAACCTTTTCACCAAGGCGGAAGGCTGGGTTCGGGGCGACTGGGGAGAGAATAGCATCAACTTTTTCAAACGCTTTTTCAAACTCCTTAATAATGAGAGTTCGGGCTTTCGCGGCTTTTAGGAAGTAAGCGTCGTAAAAGCCGGAGGAGAGGACGAAATTACCAATCATAATCCGGCGCTTATTTTCGCGCATAAAGCCTTCTTGACGGGTTTGCTGATAACAGAGGTCAAGGGCGGTTTTTTCGGGGTTTTCATCCGCGCTACAAACTTTCGCGGGGTCGAGATTTTTCGAGCGAAAACCATAGCGAATCCCGTCGTAGCGAGAGAGATTCGAGGCGACTTCAGCGGGCTGGAGGATATAATAAGTTGCGAGGGCGTATTCAAGGGTCGGAAGGGAGAGCTCGACGATTTCGTAACCCTTAGAGCGGAACGCGGAGAGCTTCGCTTCGAGGGCGGTTTTTAGCTCCGGGTTCAGGGCGGGAGATTCGACAAATTCCTTGACGAAGCCGATTTTTTTCTTTTTGAGCTTTTTATCTTCGAAGCCGTAAAAGTCAGGGAGGGAGGTCAAGTCTTTCGCGTCTTTTCCAGAGGCGACGGACATCAAGAGGTCGAGGTCGGCGGGAGTCTTCGCGAAGAAACCAACAACGTCGGTCGAGGACGCCATTGCGACGACGCCGTAGCGAGAGATAGCTCCGTAGGTTGGCTTAATTCCGAAGACGCCGTTGAAGGAGGCAGGTTGACGGATGGAACCGCCCGTGTCGGTTCCGGTCGCGAACTCGGCGCAGCCGAGAGCGACCGCGACGGCGGAACCGCCGGAGGAGCCGCCAGCGACGCGCTCGGGGTCGAAAGCGTTTTTCGTGGGGCCGAAGAAGGAGTTTTCGGTCGAAGAGCCGTGCGCAAACGCGTCGAGGTTTGTGCGACCAATCATAATCGCATCTTCGGCTTCGAGCTTTTCAACACAAGTGGCGTTCAAGGGCGAAGTGAGACCGGTGAGGATTTTCGCGGAAGCGGTCGTTTCACCTTCTTTCGAGAGGAAGTTATCTTTCAGCGCGTACGGGACACCGGCGAGACGCCCGACAGGTTCGCCGTTCTTGATTTTTTTATCAATCTCTCGTGCGCGTTTTAACGCGGCGTCGCGATTGACGAAAGTGAAAATATGCCAATCTTGATATTGGTCGATTTTTCCGAGCGCCGCTTGAACAAGGGAGACGGCAGAGGTAGTTTGGTTAGCGATTTTCATGATGAAATACTTCCTATAAGACTTTCGGGACTTTTACTTGATGGTCGAGGCTCTCTTTAGTTAGGGCGAGGAGAGCTTCGCAAGAGGCGTCTTGAGGCGTGATTTCGTCGGGACGCCAAACGTTTTCCATTTCAAAAACCTGAAACGTCGGTTCGACGTTCGAGACGTCGAGTTCGTCAAGTTTCGAGATGTATTTTAAGATGTTTTTTAAGTCGGTTTTGAGAGCGTTTTTCTCGTCCGCGGCGAGGGAAAAGTTACTCAGGCTCGCGAGATGAGAGATTTCTTTATCCGTAATTTCCATTACAGATAATTATATCACTATTTATCAAGCTCGTTAATCTGCTTTTTTAGGTTCAGGATTTGAGACTTATAATCTTCGATATCGCGTTCGAGCTGGGACACTCGCGCGTTCGCAGAGAGCATCATCACCAGAAACAAAACGGCGAGCGCGGCGCAAACGACGCAGCCGGCGACAGCCGCAAGAAAGACAGGGAAAGGTCTTTCGACAGGGGCGGAAAGAATCGCGGGAGAAGCCATTTTCGGGGGAGTTTCCGTCGAGAACAGGGGCTTGGAGGCTTTTTCGGAGCCGGATTTCGACTTTCCAGAGGTCGATTCAGACGCGGACTCTGCGAGATTTTTTTCTGCCGATTTTTCACTCATGTTAATTTGATTTTAACATAAGCTTTAAGTTTTGTTAAGATTTTCGATGTCACTGATTTGGTCCCGAAGGAGGGCAGCGCGCTCAAATTCAAGATTGGCGGCGGCGAGACGCATTTGGCTTTCAAGCTCTTTAACGAGCGAGGGGAGTTCTTCGCGCGGGATGTGTTTAATGTCGAGTTTCGAGGCGACCTCTTTTTCGGGGATAATAGCGCGGAGTCCAGCGGAGATTTCTTTGTCAATTCCCTTAGGGGTGATATGATGGGCGCGGTTATATTCGGTCTGGATTTCGCGACGACGGGCGGTTTCGGAAATAGCTTTTTCCATAGCTTCGGTTAGATGGTCGCCGTACATAATAACTTTTCCTTCAACGTGGCGGGCGGCACGACCGATGGTCTGAATCAGAGCGGATTCAGAGCGGAGGAAGCCTTCTTTATCGGCGTCGAGAATCGCGACGAGGGAGACTTCGGGGAGGTCGAGACCTTCACGGAGGAGGTTAATCCCGACGAGAACATCATAAACGCCGGCGCGGAGGTCGCGGAGGATGTCGCCACGTTCGAGAGTGTCGATGTCGGAATGAATATAGGCGGTTTTAATTCCGCGTTCCTTGAGATGGTCGGTTAAGTCTTCCGCCATGCGCTTTGTTAAGGTTGTGACGAGGGTGCGCTGATGTTTTGCGACACGACGGTCAATTTCTTCCATGAGGTTATCAACTTGACCTTCAGAGGAGCGGACTTCAATTTCCGGGTCGAGCAATCCGGTCGGGCGGATAACCTGTTCCGCGGGCTTCGGACAAACTTCAAGTTCATAATCTCCCGGGGTTGCGGAGACGTAAACGGCATGAGAGATATGGCGATAAAACTCCGGGAAGGTCAAGGGGCGGTTATCAAGAGCGGACGGGAGGCGGAAGCCGTAATCGACGAGGTTCTGTTTCCGAGAATGGTCGCCGTGATACATACCGCGAACCTGAGGCAAGGTCATGTGAGACTCGTCGACGAGAAGGAGAAAGTCGTCTGGGAAAAAGTCGAGGAGGGTCGAAGGCGGTTCGCCGGCTTTTCTGCCCTCGAGGTGGCGCGAGTAGTTTTCGATTCCCTTGACGAAGCCGGTACTTTCGAGCATTTCTAGGTCGTATTTAATACGCTGGGAGAGGCGCTGAGCCTCGAGGTATTTTTCGTGTTGCTCGAAAAAAGCGAGACGTGCTTTGTATTCTTTTTCAATCAGACCGAGGGCGCGTTCGAGGTCTTCGCGCGGGGTAGCGTAATGAGTGTTAGGGAAGATATGAACATGGTCGGGCTTTTCGCGGACTTCGCCGGTCAAGGGGTCAATAATTTTAACGGTTTCAAGGGTATCGAAAGTAAATTCAAACCGATACCCCCATTCGCCAGAAGCGGGATATAGGTCGATGGTGTCGCCAGAAACGCGGAAGTTGCCGCGCTCGAAGGCGAGGTCGTTACGATGATATTGCATCGAAACAAGGGCACGCGTGAAATCGAGCTGGTTTTGGAGCTTGCGGTCATTAGAAGTGTACCAGCCATCGGCACGTTTCCAGAGGGGGAGAGACATTTCCTGATAATTCGCCGGGGAGCCGATACCATAGATACAAGAGACCGAGGCGATAATAATGACGTCGTCGCGAGTCAGGAGCGCTTCGGTTGCGCCGTGGCGAAGGCGGTCGATTTCTTCGTTAATCATCGAATCTTTTTCGATGTAAGTGTCGGTCGAGGCGATATAAGCTTCCGGCTGATAATAATCGAAGTATGAAACGAAATAATGGACTTCGTTTTTAGGGAAGAAGTCGCGGAACTCGGAGTAAAGTTGGGCGGCGAGGGTTTTGTTATGAGTGAGAACGAGAGTCGGGCGTTGGAAGTTCTGAATCAGATTCGCCATGGTGAAGGTTTTACCGCTACCAGTAACGCCGAGCAGACATTGTTCTTTAATTCCCTCTTTGAGACCCTTGGTTAGGGTTTTTATTGCGGCAGGCTGGTCGCCGGTTGGGGCATATTTCGAGACAAGTTCGAATTTCATAAGGATAATTATACCATGAAAGAAGCCGGGGCTAAATCCGGCTTCTGCTGATGCGCGCCCACCCTAGGGCACATTGTTTTGTTTTAATCCGCTGTTTTTGTTTTTAATGTAGTCTCCACACTCCACTAAGAATCAGTGGAACCCTGTGAAGCGTATCAGCTTATGTTTAATATATGACGTTTAAGTTTAATTGTCAAGAGGTTTTTTCACTATTCTTCGACGAGAGTGAAGGTTTTTCCGGCGATTTCGATGAGCGAGTCAGGCTTGGCGCCGAGAGAGGTGAGTTCGGCGCGGATGCCGAGTTTTTTCAAGATGTCACGGAGGCGATTGACCGAAGCGTAGTTTTCGAGGTCGGTGCGACGGGCGAATTTTTCGATTTTTTCGCCGTGGACGAGGAAGCGGTCGGAGAGTTTTTCGACGTGCCAGGAGTCTTTTAGGTCTTTTTGGCTTAAGGATATGGTAGGGAGATTATCTTCTGGTTGTTCACGGTCGACGGACGGTCTCTGTAAAGAGCTTACTTCCCCGCTCGCAGTAACTAACGCTCGCAGTAACCTCTCGAGGCCTTCGTGAGCGGAGGAAGAGATGGGGAAGACACGGGCGGAGGGGTTTTGGGAGAGGATTGAGGAGGTCTGGAGAGAGATAAGCTCAGGGTCGAGACCTTCGCATTTAGTCAAAGCGACAATTTCTGGGCGGTTTTTTAAGTCGGAGTATTTTTCAAGTTCTTGGCGGACGGCACGATAGGCGACGCCAGCGTCAGGGTTATAAACGTCGACGAGATGGAGAAGAACCGCCGTGCGGTCGATATGGCGCAAGAAGGCATGACCGAGACCTTTACCCTCCGAGGCGCCGGCAATCAGCCCGGGGATGTCGGCGATAAGGAGGTCTTGACCGTCGATGGTAGCGACGCCAAGATTCGGGGTCAGAGTCGTGAAAGGGTAATCCGCGATTTCGGGGCGGGCGTTCGAGACGACCGAGAGAAAAGTCGATTTTCCGGCGTTCGGAAGTCCGACGAGACCGACGTCGGCGAGGAGTTTTAACTCAAGTTCAGCTTCGAACGTTTCGCCAGGTTCGCCAACTTCGGCGATAACTGGGGTTTGGCGGGTCGAAGATTTAAAATGGGCGTTGCCGAAGCCGCCGTCGCCGCCCTTGGCGATAACGGCGGTTTGACCATCGGCGGTTAAATCGGCGATTATCTCCCCGTCGCGCTTGACGACGGTGCCGATAGGAACTTCGACGATTAAATCCTTTCCGGAGCGACCGGCAGAGCGCGTACCGGAGCCGTTTTTACCGTTTTCCGCCTTTAATTCCGGGTTATAGCGGAAGTCGAGAAGAGTGTTTGTATCTTTGTCAGCACGAAAGATGATTGAGCCGCCGCGACCGCCGTCGCCGCCGTCGGGTCCGCCTTTCGGAATATAGATTTCATGGCGAAAAGAGACGGCGCCGTCGCCGCCTTTACCGGCTTGTAATTTGACTTTTGCGGTATCAACAAACATATGCTTTAATTATACCATTTTTGACGTTTTTGCTCAAGCGGAGACGGGCAGGAACAGAGGTGAAAATGTTGAAAAGACGAGAGGGACGAGGCTAGTAAACGAAAGTCCAGGAGCCCCATTCGGAAGCTTCAACGGTTCGAGTCCCCACGCGACCCCAGCCGGAGGTTCCGTTCATGTCGGTGATTTGGATGGTGCCGTCGTCATTGACGCCGGTGACGATTCCGACGTGACCGTAATAACCGGCATAGCTCACAAAAACAGCACCATAAGCCGGGGTCGAACCGGTCGCATAGCCACGCGAAGCGAGCTGAGACGCCCAGTAGCGAGCGTTACCGAGACCGCCAGGGAGAGGATTACCGTTATCCGAGCGCCATTGCCAGGCGTACCAGGTACACCAACCCCAAGGCATCGGGTTCGACGAAGTTGAGTAGAGGTTCGTCGTCGGGACGTAAGTGGTCGTTGTGGCGACGTAAGTCTGGACAGGGGCAGGAGCAACGTATTCCGGGCGTTCAGTTTCGGGGAGATTACCGTTCGGGATGACGATTTTTAAGCCTTCAGAAAGTCCACGCGAGGCGAGGTTATTTTCTTCCTCGACGCGGTCGGTTGTTGAGCCATATTTACCGACGATTTCGGCGAGGGATTCGCCGTTTTTAACGGTATAAACGATTCCGGAGACGCTCGGAAGATAGAGAGTTTCCCCGACCGTTACGTCGGTTGTCTTTTTACCGTTCGACCAGCGGATTTGGTCGGTCGAGAGACCAAAATCGTTAGCGATAGATTCCATAGACTCGCCGGCGGCAACCTCATATTCAATCACGCCTTTCGCGAGAGAGGAGGTATCGATAATGTTCGTTTTTTCGATTTTTGTCGAGGCGGTCTGGTTCAGGGAGTACTGAGTCACGGCGGAGATATAGTCCATGTTGAGATAGCTCGAGGAGCTTAAAGAGACGTTATTCGCGACTTCGGCGACGATATAAAGTTCGGAAAGCTGGTCAACGGAGACGGAGTAATTACTATCGGAGATAGCGAGCATAATCGGGGTTCCGTTTTCGGTCGAGAACTTATTTTTAGAGCCGAAAAAGACCGTACCGAGAATTAAAGCGGCAGAACAAAGATAACAAACCGCCCGAAGGACGGGATGTTGAGAGTCAGCAGAAGTTTTTTTCGTTGTCATAGTTGAGTTTGGCAGAGTTCGGAGCAATAAGCAGAGACATTCGAGAGATGTTCCGACTCTGTGTTACTATAATACATCTTTCCGTCGTCTCCTGTCAAGAAATAAAGATAAGAAGTGTCAGATGGGTTCGCGGTCGAAATCAAGACAAGGGAGCCGGGGCTCGAAATCGGACCACAGGGGAGACCGGCATTTTTTCGGGTATTATAGCAGGAGTCAATCTCGAGGGCGGCGGCGTTGTCGGTGTAGGTTTTTCGCTCGGGGTCAACGAGGTCGAGCGCGTATTTTACGGTAACGTCGGAACCGAGCGGAATCCCGAGTTCGAGACGAGAGAGAAAGACCTGGGCGACGGTTTTTTGGTCTTCTTTATCGAGGGTGCCGGCTTCTTTTTGGACGACGGAAGCGAGAATAATTCCTTCGTGGAGGGTCAAGCCGAGGCTGTTAAACTTCGACTCGAGGTTATTTTTCTGGACAACACGATAGAGTTCGTCGAGCATGCGAATAATGATAGTTTCGACGGAATCAGTCGTGTAAAATTCGTAAGTTTCGCCAAAAAGGTACCCTTCAAGCGAAGCGTTGGCGGGCTTGGACTTTAGTACGGGGTGATTATAGTTTTTCTCAAGGGCGGCGGTAATTTCGGCGTCAGAATAACCCGCGGTCGCGAGACGCTTTTTGACGTCGGACAACGTTTCGCCGGGAAGGACAGTGAAGCGAAAAACAATTCCCTTTCCGGGACCCTCGACGAGCTTATCGACGAGTTCGCTAACCGAAAGCGTCGGAGCGAGACGGTATGTCCCCGCCTGAAGCTTAGCGGAAGTACCAGAGAGGCGGTTGTAAAGCTTAAAAACGAAAGGGTTACGAATAAGACCGGCGGATTTTAGGGCTTCGGCGATTGTCTCGACAGAGGAGCCGTCTTCGATAGTTAAATCTTTGAACTGGCAAACTTCGGAGTCTTCAGAGGCGGTTTCTGAGCAGGTCTCCGGGGAGACAACGGCGGTCAACAGACGGTCATAAGTAAACTTCAAACCGAGCGCAACGAGGGTGAGACAGGCAAGGAAAATGAGGAAAATCCGCAAGGCGAGCCATTTTTTAACCTGGGTCTTTTGGTATGGGTCGAACTGAGTTTTTCGGGACTGAGTTTGAGAAGTTTTCGATGAGGGGGCGGCAGGAGATGAAGCAGGAGTCGACGCAGGGGTGGCAGAGGAGACAGAAGAAGCAGAAGAGGGGGCAGAGACAGAAGGAGAGGCGGCAGGTCTTGACTGGCGCAGACGGCGCTCGAGATTCTCGAGAAAATCTTGAAGAATCAGAGTCGCAGCTTCAGCATCGACGTCGCCGGCTTTTTTATTGATACCGCCTTTTTGATGTTTAAGGTTATTACGCGCTTCAACAGAGGTTAAGGATTCGTCCTGGAGAAAGATTTTAACGACTTTATTGTTCGGGCGAGCTGCAAGGAGGGATTTATTGAGGGTTTTAACAAAATCGCGGACAAAAGCGGACTGGCGAGTTTCCTCCCCTTGAAGATTACGGGGCATACCGACGACAATGACATCGGTGTTTTGGATTTTAACGAAACGAATTAGACGTTCAAACTCAGTTCCGTCAACCGGAAGCATGCCGACGGGGACGGCAATCCGAACCGAGGAGTCGGCTTTCGCGACGCCAATCCGTTTTTCACCAACATCGAGACCGAGGAGTAACATTATTCCTCGACTTCGAGATTTATCGTCACACGATTCGGGTTTTTCGGGACTTTATTAACCCAGAAAACGGATTTTTCCAGAGAGACAGACGAGACGCCGGGGAAGTTATCGCGGAGTAACGGCTCGATGCGACCGACCTTTTGACCGTCAATCCGTTCGAGGATTTCCGTTTCGCTCAGGCGAGGACCGAATTTATACGTGGTTTTCAGTTTGCCACTATAAGTACCTTCGCCGGTTTGAGTAAAGTATTCTACGAAAGGTTCACCGATGGAATAAATCTTACGGTTTTCCTCGAGATTGGCTTTTAAGGTAATAAACTCTTCGATACGGGTTTTTTCGACGGTGAAGATTTTAAAGGTGGTTTTCGAGGAGACGGACGGAGTCGTTCCTTCGGGGACTTCTTCACCAGCGGCGGGGGAAGCCTTCGGTTCGGTCGTTTCGACGACAAAACTCGCTTCGAGCGGGAGAACAGTCTCAGATAGTTTCCCGAGTAGTTCGGTTTTTCCGGCTTCTTTCGAATCGTTGGTTAATTTATCGAGGGCGAGGTCGATATCGGATTGTTGGACGATAGTAACGATTTTCGAAGTTCCGCCAGAGAGGTCGGATTTGTTATAAACGGAGACTTCCGGAAAATCTTTAGAGCTCCAGCCGGACTGTTCGCCGGAGACGTTATAATTTTCTCCCGGGGCGGAAGCTTTGACAGAGACGGAAGCGGAGATAATACAGCCTTTACTTGGGTTATAAGTGGCTTTATTGTCGCAGCTGTCGATTTCTTCCCCGCTCCAAGAGAGGCTCGCGCTCGCTGTCGCGACGTATTCGAGACCTTTATAGGCGAAAGTTGAGCCGGCGGAGAAGTCATAAGAAAATCTATCTTTTCCCTGATAGTAAACGATAAGTGTTCCGGACGCCGGGTCACCAAGGTCTTTCTGACCGGTCGCAGTGAACTTAACTTCTTGAGCCTTTTCTAAGGTTTCCTCGCGAACAGCGAAGATACCGTCGGCGACTTTTTCATCGGACGCGACTTTAGTAAAGTTGACGTTTTCCGAGAAGTTTCCTGAAGAAGTACGAACTTTGACGGAGATATGAAGTTTCGGGGCAATCATGAGCGCCCAGATAAAGAAGACGATGACACCGGCGAGAGCGACAATACCGAAGATAACCCAAGCTTTTTTCTGATTCAGAAAGGCGACGAGCGGGTTTACATGGTCGGGGTCGGCGGATTTTTTGGGCTTTTTAGACTTCTTCGAGGGTTTCTCGGATTTTGGTTCGGAATCGGAATCAGCCTCAGAATCCGAGTCGGAGGCGGAAACGGGCTGTTTCTGTTCAATTTCTTCAACGAGCGCGTCGGCGTCCGGTTCAGCATCAGCTTCCGGCTCGGCGGAGAGTTCTTTCGATTGTACAGGTTCCGCGGATTCCGGTTCAGGGGCGGGCTCGGACGCGGACTTCGACTCGGCATCGGCAGATTTTCCAGGGAGAATCGGGCGGGACTTCAAAGACGGAGCAACCGGGAGGTTCGCCGCCATCGCGAGCTTAGTTAAGGAGTCGTCAGTTGTGACGAGAACGAGGGTCTTTTTTTCAGTACGGACGGTTCGAGCGATGAGTTTGATATTGATAGCACTAAGGAGGACAGTCGGTTTTTTCGGGGGGACAAGAACGACGAGTTTTTTATCAGAAGCTTTAATTTTCGAGAGAATATCAGTTATATCGTCACTAGATTCGAGATAAATCGTTTCTTTGTTCATGTAAATAATATAGCACAATTCATGAAGCTTGTGTTAAAATATGCGTAATGGGTTTATTTAGCTTAAAGAAGACACCTGCGGTTCCTGGGGGGCAGAAGCCGACGCAAATGAAACCGGTTGATGCGGGGACGGTGGCGCAGTTGGCGCTCCGAGCGATTCGGGACGGCGTGATTGTCGTGGATAAGGGGGCGAACGTGAAGTTCATCAATCCCGCGGGCGTGGAGATGACGGGGGTTGGGTCGCCGGAAAACGCGTTTGGACTAAATCTACCCCTGGTGTTGAAACTTGAGGCGCAAGACGGAAGTAAAGTCGCGCCAGAAGACGATAAAGTCCTCAAGGCGATTACGGAAAATGTGGCGTTCGAGACGAAAGAATATGTATTGTTGGGTCAAGGAGAAAAAACGACGCCGGTCGCGATTTATGTAATGCCGTCGGGCGATACGCGAGCGGATAGATTGATTACGTTTAGGAACATCGCGAAAGAGTTGGAAGAGGAGGGGGCGCAAGCGGAGTTTATTTCCACCGCGTCGCACGAAATGCGAACGCCGGTAGCGTCAATTGAGGGATATCTCGGATTGGCTTTGAACCCGCAAACGGCGACGATTGATGCGCGAGCGCGACAGTATCTCGAAAGCGCGCATACGGCGAGTCAGCGGCTCGGGAACTTGTTTAAAGACCTGCTCGACGTAACGCGACTAGAAGATAAACGAATTCATGCGCGTCCGGTGCCGATTGAACTGACGGGATTCGTGAAGAAGTTTGCGGACGAGTATATTCCGAAGTTTCGGGAGAAAAATCTGTCGTATAGCTTCGGGACAGATACGTCGCGGGCGGGGCGTGTGGGGGGCGGAATTAAGACAATTGAGCAGATTGTTTATACGTTTGCGGATGTGGATTTCTTGGGTGAGATTTTGTCGAACTTGATTGAGAACGCGATAAAATACACGCCGAACGGAGGAGCGATTTGGGTCAATGTTCAGGGGGACGGCGACCGAGCGCTGATTAACGTGACCGATACGGGGATTGGGATTGCGGCAGAAGATTTGCAACACGTCTTTCAAAAGTTCTATCGCGCAGATAATTCACAGACGCGAACGGTTGGCGGAACGGGACTAGGGTTATATCTCGTCAAGCAACGGACGGAGGCGATGGAAGGGCGCGTTTGGGCGGAAAGTGCGTTTGGAGAAGGTTCGACGTTCTATGTGAGCTTACCGAGATTGACGGCGGCGGAGTTTGAGAAACGCCAGATTGCTGCGAAAAACCAACAGGCGGTGCAGATGTTTGCGGAGCAGGCGCTCAATCAGCGAGCGGCGGAAAATGCGGCGATGCTTCAGGGGAATATTCCGACGATGCAAAGAGGGTTCAATCCGGAAGTTTTAGCCCAGCCGGTGCAAATGCCGCAGCAGATGTCACAGATGCCGGTGCAGGCACAGCCTCAAGCGCCCCAGATACCGCAGTCAATGACTCAAGTACAACAGCCAATGCCGCAGATGCCTCCGCAGACGCCACAAATACCTCAGGCGCCACAAATACCTCAGGCGCCACAGTCAGTGCCAGAACAACCACAGGTGACGATGCAGATTCCGCAAGCGCCTCAGATGGTTACGCCTGTTGCGCAGCCGCCAGTAGCGCCGCAAATGCCGTTGCAGACATCACAAGAACCACCCGCCGTTCCCCAGACGCCGCAAGTCAGTCCGACCACACCGCCGTCGCCACAGCCTCAAGTTTATGTCCAACCGGAGGAAGGCGCGACTAATGTTCAGCCAATCCAGTCAGCTATACATTAAAGAGTGAATACGCTATAATTTAATAAAAGGAGAACGAGAAAACTATGGCAAAAATTATGGTGGTCGAGGATGACCAGAGTTTAAGGGAGATTTATTCGATTCGCTTGACCGCCGAGGGGTTTGAAGTGGTTTCGGCTGGAGACGGAGAGGAAGCACTCGCGGTCGCCGTGAAGGAACGACCGGATTTGGTATTGTCGGACGTGATGATGCCGAAGATTTCGGGCTTTGATATGTTAGATATTTTACGGTCAACGCCAGAGACGAAAGATATCAAGGTAATTATGATGACGGCGCTGTCGAGCGATGACCAGAGAAAGCGCGGAGAGAGTCTCGGAGCAGATAAATATCTCGTCAAGAGTCAGGTCGGGATTGAGGACGTAATTGCGGCAGTGCATGAGGTCATGGGTGGGGGGCAAGCGCCGAAGACTCCAGAAGCAACGCCAGAAGCGGCAGCTCCCGCTCCGGCGACGTTTGAAGCAACGCAACAGCCACAGGCGGCGCCGGTACAGGCGGAACCGGCTACGACGCCACAGATGCCTGAGCAACCTATGCCGACATCAGAACAGCCGGCGCAGCCAGAGATGCCAGTAGTATCTGAGGCGGTCGTCCCGCCAATGCCGGAACAGCCAGTAGTGCCAGCGCAACCGACGATGCCAACGCAACCCGTAATGCCTAACCCAGGAGAAGTGAATGGCGCAGCCCAGCCCGGATTCCCGCCAGCTTATCCGGCTCAATAAGTTCCTTGCCGAGAGGCTAGGGCTTTCCAGAAGAGAGGCAGACGATTTAATCGCCGCGGGGAAGGTGTTTATTGATGAGATTCCGGCGAAGCTCGGGGCGAGATTTACTCCGGAGCATAAGATACGAGTCGAAAAGGAAGTAGTAAGCTTCGAGCAGAGCTATGAATATATCGCGATGAATAAGCCCGTGGGGTATGTTTGTTCGCGAAAACGCCAGGGGGAGGCGCCGACGATTTATGAGTTGTTACCAGAAAAATATCAGAAGCTAAAGACTGTGGGACGGCTCGACAAAGACTCGTCGGGGTTGATTTTGTTGACTAATGATGGGGATTTTGCGTTTCAAATGACGCATCCGAAGTTTTATAAACTGAAACGGTATGAAGTTGAGCTAGACCGAGACCTGGCGCCACTTCATCAGCAGATGATAAACGACTACGGGGTGAAGCTTGAGGATGGCGTCTCGAAGCTCGGATTGACGCGACTCGGAGACGCGCCGGAACAGCGTAAACGCTTTTTGGTTGAGATGGCTGAAGGGCGGAACCGACAGATTCGACGAACGTTTTTAGCGCTTGGCTATACGGTCGAGAAACTACACCGGATTAGCTTCGGTAACTATACACTAGGGGATTTGAAGCCGGGTGAGATAAGAGAAGTTGAGAAAAGCTAAGAATTAGTGAGCAAGGAGTTTCGCGAGCTTGGTCTTTAGGTTTGACTTTTCCGGCGAGGCGAGTAGCGTATCGACGGCGACCCGGAGTAAGCCAAGAGCCGTCACAAAACCGCGGTCGAAGTCGAGATTTTCTTCAGAGTCGTCCGGGAAGAGAAAATCGGGCAGCTCGAAGGGGTCGAGTTGACGGACGAGGGGGCGAGTTTCGAAGGGCAATTCTTGATACCAATCGGAGGTCGCGAGGAGTTCTTCAAGTGGGAAGAGGCTCGAACTACCGCCGGCGAGTAAAATGTTCGGGGGGAGAGGAAGGACGTTATGAAACTCCTCGAGTGCAACCGAAACACCGCCGAGCCAAACAGGGAGGGAGCGATTGAGCGCGGAAACGGTTTTATTGATTAAAGAGTCAGAGAGGAGCGACTCGTCCTCGAGATTGACTTTATATTTTTCGGCAGTCGTCGGGCGGACGTTCAGGGTTTCTGAGATGACATGAGTAAAGTTTTCCCCGCCGAAGTTAAACATTTTCGTTCCGGCAATTTCTCCGTCGCTCACAACCGCAAGGTCGGTCGTCCCGCCGCCAACATCGAGCAAAATCGCGGAGAAGTCCGGATCGGTATCTTCCCCGAGACAGGCGCGACAAACCGCGAACGGCTCGGTCGCTAAGGTTAAGAGGTCAAGCTCAAGCTCGGCACAGACTTTTTCAATTGCGGAGACAGCAACGGTCGGCGCGAAGGCGGTATAGTATTCGATAATAGCTTCGCTCCCCTTAAAACCGACGGGGTTATTCACGCGGTAACCGTCAATTGAAAGGGAGACGAGGGCGGAGTTAATCAGGGAGAGGTCAGCGTCGGGATTGTCGAGTTCGAGCGCCGCTTCTTTCAAAGCTTTTTCCTTAGAACGGGCTTCGATTTTTTCGAGAAGTTCACGTAACTCGGTTTCAGTCATCGGTTTTTTCGGGGAGTCGCGCCGATAACGAATTGTCGAGACAGAACTTTTTACAAGTTCTCCAGAGAGACCGACCACGACAGACTTCGCGCGCTCACCAGTTTTCTCCTCCAACTCAGACAGAGCGGCTTCACAGGTCGAGACAACGCCGGAGATATTAGCGATACCGCCGTTTTGCATATTTCCGGGAGCTTGAGGGGCTTTCGAGAAGCCGAGGAGACGTAATTTCCCGTCCGTGATGCCCTTTTTAGAGTATTCGAGCGGGCGGGCGAGGATACACTTAACAAAGCTCGAGCCAATATCGAGGGCAAGAAGAGTCGAAAGCGAATCGGAGGCAACTTTTCCGCTCATGATAATTTGATTATAACATAAAAAGTTATTCGAGGACGGCTTTAATTCGGCGGACGCCAGCGGAGGAAGATTCTTCCTTTTTGATGACGAAAGTGCCGAGGACGCCAGTATGTTCAACGTGCGGACCGCCACAAACTTCGCGAGAGACGGGATTATCAAAATCGCCGATAGTATAGACCTTGAGGGTTTCTGGGTATTTATCCCAGAATTGACCATGAGCCTTTAGCTCGTTTTTGGCGTAGTCTTTCGCGTATTCGGCAAAAACGACAGGGAGGTCAGCTTGAATCCAAGCGTTCACCTGGTCGGCGACGGTTTTAAGCTCGTCAGCGGACATTTTATGGTCGAGATTAAAGTCGAAGCGGAGGCGGTCAGCGGTGATATTACTGCCGCGTTGACAGATAGAGGGGTCGATATGTTTTTGAAGAGCGGCGAGGAGGAGATGGGTTGCGGTGTGGTATTTAGTGGTCGTTTCGCCGTGATCTTCGAGACCGCCCTTGAACATGCCTTTGCTAGCGGTTTTACTGCGTTCGCGCTGTTCTGCGAGTGCTTGGTCAAATTCTTGTTTCCAGTGTTCGGAGAGGGTGATTCCCTCTTTGTAAGCTTCTTCGACGGAGATTTCCATGGGGAAGCCGTAAGTGTCTTGAAGTTTGAAGAGGTCATCGCCGGTTAAGACCGCTCGGCGCGGAGCAGTATCTGCGCTGGACTTTACCGAACGAGTGAGCCGATGCAACTCGCGCAGACCTTTGTTGAGAGTTTTACGGAAGGCTTTTTCCTCTTTTTCGAGAGTGGTGAGAGCGGTGTCGCGGGAGGTCAAAATTGAGTCGGGGAGGGTTTTATATTCGGATTCGATTGTTAAAATAGTTTCCTTGAGGAAATCCTGAGCGATTCCGAGGTCGAGCGCTTTCAAGATAGCGCGGCGAATCAGACGGCGGAGGGCGTAGCCCTGAGCCTTGTTAGAGGGGGTTAGCCCTTGAGCGGCGAGGAGATAGGCGCCGCGGAGATGGTCGGCGATAATCCGCATTTCATCGGTATTATTTTCGTAAGACTTTCCGGAGAGCGCTTCGAGTTTTTCGATAATTGGTTTCATCAGAGAGATTTTAAAGACGTCAAAACTCCCGAGCGACGCCGCGGCGAGCCGTTCGAGACCGCCGCCGAAGTCGACGTTTTTCTTGTCGAGTTCAGAGAAAGTGCCGTCCGCGTTCCGCCGATATTGCATGAAGACCTGGTTTCCGATTTCCATAAAACGGGCGCCATCAGAGGCGGGGTGGGACTTGCCGTATTTTTCGAGGTCTTGTTTGTCTTCGCCGAAGTCGTAGAAGACTTCAGAGTCGGGACCACAGGGGTCGCCGATTGGGGTTGTTTCAATTCCACCGCCGCGCGACCACCAGTTTTCATGGTCATCATAGAAGAAAATGCGTTCGCCGGGCTTAATTCCCCGTTTGTCGCCGGTTTCAGCCGAGCCGATTTCGGCGATTTTGGCGTCGATACCAGCTTTTTTGAAGACGGATTGCCAGATTTTCGCGGTTTCTTCATCCTTCGGAATACCATATTTTTCTGAGCCGATAAAACAGGTGACGAAGATTTTTTCAAGGTCAAGACCGATGACCTGAGTCAGAAATTCGAAGTAGTTTTCGATTTGTTCTTGCTTAAAATAATCGCCGAGAGACCAGTTGCCGAGCATTTCAAAGACGGTTGTATGACGCGGGTCGCCAACATCTTCGATGTCCTGGAGGCGAAGACAGGGCTGAGAATCGGTCAGGCGCGTGCCAGAAGGGTGCGATTCGCCGAGGAGATAACGGAGGAGAGGTTGCATACCGGAGCCAGTAAAGAGGGTCGTCGGGTCGTTTTCAAGAACGAGTGGAGCGGGAGGGATAGGCTGATGTCCCTTTGAAATTTGAAAATCTAGGTATTTTTGACGAATTTCACTGGCGTTCATGGAGTTTATTTTATCAGAAGTTGATTTTTTCGACAAAATGTGCTAAAATAAGGGTAACTGTTGTTGATGGAAAATGTTACATCAAAAGGTTCTTTTATAGAAGGAGGGGTTCAAAATGAAGAAACTCGTTAGATTGTTCGTTGTGGCATTTGCAGTAGCGGCGATGATGGCGCTGGTGTCCGAAGCCTTCTGCGTGAAGGCGGAGGCGAAGACGGCGCTCGAGACGCGTTCCGACAATGCGACGACGCAGTTCGTGTCCGTTGCCAACTATAATGGTTGGGCAGTAACGAAGCGCGTAACGTCTAAAACTTCGTCGCGGATAGTGACGACACTAAAAGCGGTCTGTAACCATACAGGGCGATATTTTGCCAACATCCAGCAGATTGTGACTGCTTCAAAAGTCACATATCGCTATAAGGGGACGGATTATCCCTTCAGTAGCTGGAAGACGGCGTTTCAGCAGAGGGCGAATGTGCTAGCTATCAAAAAGACGACAGCGGCGCTGGCAAAGGCGAAAGCTGACCTCGTGGTCAAAAAAGCACGATCCAATAAGTGGACCATCAAGACTAATAAGGTCATGACGAAGGTCAGCGGAAGCACGGCGTCGAATCTGGTGGTGACGTCGACCGCGACGGTGACTGTTTACAATTCGCGCTATTCGTTCAGCGTCAAGATAACCGTCGTACGTAAGAACAACAAGTTTACTTATACCTACGTGCGGCACAATGTGAAGGTGTCGTCAATCAACGATATTTATACGTGGTTGACGCGCTACAAAGTCTAAGATTGACAGTTCCCCGGGGGAATTGTAGGTGTTCTTCCCCCTTCTATCGTGCCGGGATAGCCCCGGCTTGCTCCTTTCTCCGCTCCCCTCACGGGGAGCTTTTTTAGGCAATTCAACTAACGATACCGCCGCCAAGACAGACGGCGCCAGGTTCCGTGCCGGAATAAAAGACGGCGGACTGACCAGAGGCGGGGCGTTTGATTTCTTCAGAGAAGAGGAGCTTCGCGGTCGGGGGAAAATCAGAGGAGTTCGAGAGAGAGTCGGCAGAGGCACAGCGCGGAGTTTCGGGGATTTCATCCGCGCTACAAAAAACGAGGCGAGCGGGGAGAAAAGGGGCGCGATGACGAAGGCGAACGAAGAGAGCCGGGGAGTGACTCAGAGCAGTTACATCACGCAGGAAGAGATTTTCAAGGGGGAGCTCTTTCGTCCAGAGGTCGCGACTATTGAGGTTCTTAGAAACATAAACGAGATTTTGTTCAAGGTCTTTTTTGACGACGTAATACGGAAGTCCGCCGCCGACATAGAGACCATGACGCTGACCGAGGGTATAAAAAACTGCGCCGTCGTGATAACCGAGGACGCGGTCGGTTTCCAGTTCGCGGATTTCTCCAGGTTGGACGGGGAGATAGGTCTTGAGAAAGTCCTTAATTCCGACATCGCCGACGAAGCAGACGCCCATGGATTCCTTTTTCCGGGCGTTCGGGAGACTGGCAGCGGCGGCGAGGCGTTTCACTTCAGGTTTCTCGAGGTCGGCGAGCGGAAAGAGCGTGTCGCTTAGCGCGGCGTTCGGGATACGATAGAGGAAGTAGGTCTGATCCTTGTTCTGGTCTTGAGCAAGCTGGAGTTCGCCATGGGCAGAACGAGCGTAGTGACCAGTGGCGATAAAATCGGCGCCCTGACGCTTGGCGGTTTCGTAGAAAAGTTTGAATTTAATTTCGGCGTTACACATGATGTCGGGGTTCGGAGTACGTCCGGCGCGAAACTCGGCGAGCATATAGTCAACAACGCGCTGTTTATATTCATGTTCAAAATCAAAAACTCGGAAATCGAGACCGAGCTGGACAGCAACGCGCTTGGCATCGGCGAGGTCTTCCGCCCAAGGGCATTTCATGCCAGGAAGGTTTTTTGACCAGTTTTTCATATAAACGCCGGCGACGCGGTATCCCTGTTGTTTCAAGAGAAGTGCGGAGAGAGAGGAGTCAACGCCGCCAGACATACCGAGGAAGACGGTACCGCGAGACTGGGCGGAGGTATGACGAGATTGGGCGTGGACGGGTTTTTGAGCCGCGGCTTCATCAACCGTTTCGCAAATTAGGCGACCAGCTTCCTTGACATTTTCCTCGTTATTCAAAGACCCGATGGTAAGGCGGAGAGAGCCGGCGATTTCCTCAGGAGAGAGACCGATAGCGCGGAGGACATGAGACGGGGCATTTTTCGAGGCAGCACAAGCGGCACCAGTCGAGACATAAACGCCCTTTGACTCGAGTTGATAAATCAAGCGCTCGGCGTCGAGTCCCGGGAAAGAGACGGGGAGGAAGTTCACGAGCTGAGACTTTTCGTGACCGAGGAAAAGAGGCGGAACCTTCGCGGATTCGAGTTCGGTTTTCAAGAGACGACGGAGGGTGGCGTATTTTTTACGATTGGCAGGGGCGTGCCCTTTAAGCGTTTCGAGAGCGGTGGCAAAGCCAATGACGCCGGCGACATTTTCAGTCCCAGAGCGCAAGCCGAGTTCTTGACCACCGCCGAAAACGAGAGGCTCGAGACGGACGTCATGAGCGACGTAAAGAGCGCCGACTCCTTTCGGACCGCCAACTTTAGCGGAATTGAGCGTCAGAAGGTCAACGCCGAGGCGGGCGACGTTAAAATCGAGGAGGGCAAGTCCTTGAGAAGCGTCGGAATGAAGAAAGAGCGGAGTCGGGTTACCGGCGCGAAGCCGAGCGGCGCGAGTTTTCCGGAGGAGTTCGGCGATTTCCGAGAGAGGCTGGAGCGTGCCGAGTTCGTTGTTGGCGAGAGAAACCGAAACGAGAACGACGTCAGACGTGAGCTTTCGTTTCAGGTCGCCGAGGTCAATCAGCCCGGTGTGGTCAACCTTGACGAGTTCGTGAGGATATTGTTTAGCATTTTCAAGGACAGAGGCATGTTCGGTTTCGAGAACGAGCAGTTTGCCGGTTTTAGCGACGGTCAGAGCGAGGGCGTTTGCCTCGGTTGCGCCAGAGGTAATAACGAGGTCGGCGGGCTTAGCGCCGATGAAATTGGCGATAGACTTTTTAGCGGCTTCGTAGGCTTCGCGAGTGCGAGAGGCAGGGAGATAGGCGGCGGAAGGGTTGAAAAAATTATCCGAGAAGAACGGGAGCATGGCGGCAAGCGCCGACTTCGTGACCGGCGTCGCGGCGGCGTGGTCGAGATAAATCATCGTCGAATTATATCATTATTCTTCTGTTTTTTCAACTTGAGCGGTTTCGCTCGTGCCGAGCGGGACAAAAGTTGAAACGGTTTCATCGGCAAGGTTTTTAACCACGAAAGTCGGGGTTTCGGAGTCGCGGTCGAGCGTAATTTCGAACGCGTCGGAGAGTTGATAAAGCCAGGTCGTATCGATTTCGAGTTTACCGTTCGAGAGATACCATTTGAAGGGGTAATAATTTTCCTTGTTCGTGGTCAGTTCGCCAGTGCCGTCGGTTTTGAACGACCAGATAACAGTCGAGGCGTTAACTTTTTCCCAGGCGTCGATTTCGGTCAAGAACTCAACGTCGTTTTTGACGATTCCCGGGGGAGTTTTGAAGAATTTAAAATAGCAAAAGACGCCCGCCGCGACGAGAAGAAGGACGAAAATGACGATAAGGGAGATAATGAGGGGCTTTTTTGACTTTTTCGCGACAACTTTTTCGGGCTTTTTAGTTTTTTGAGATTTTTTGGGAAGGGTCGGCGGTTCGGGGGGAGTCGAAGCAGGAGGGACGACGGGAGTAGCGGGGGGCGGAGAAACTGGGGGAGGAGAAGCGGGGGCCGAGGGGCTTATGGTAGGATTATCCATAAGCTTATTGTAACATATTTAAGCGGAATATAAGTTTGTTTTAATAAGTTCGAGGTATTTTTTGGTGGCGCGACGGAAATTATCGAGTTCGGCGCCGGTCAATTTTGCAGAGATACTATTGTTGATGATTTTATAGACACCAGAGGGATGAACTTCATAGCGGATGGTAACGGTTTTCAGTTCGCCGAATTCTGTCCAGGCTTCGTGCCAAATCCAGAGATTTTTCTTATGCTCGAAAAATTCGCGCTGATGACCAGCGGGGACGGGACCAAAAATCGTACGACCGAGTTCGGATTCGGCGTTGATTTGGTCATCGAGAGTCTTCAAAGCACGGACGCGAGGGGAAAGAGACTTGCGACCAGATTTTTTGAAGGCTCCTAGCGAGCGGCGGCGCGACATCGGTCAATCTCCTCAGCGATAGCGTTAAGTTCCTCAAACACACGCTGGTCTTCAGAGAGGAGAATACGTGGCGCGAGGGCAGTAGCAGCGGTTTCGAGTGCGGGCGCAAAAAGCGAGCCGGGAAGATGAGGCGCCGGGTTATGAGGAGCCGGGGCAAGAAATTGCTTCGGGATTTGGAAGGTTGAAGACTTTTCGAACATTGTTTGAGGTTTTTTCAGCGACTTGAGAGACGCTGACTCCTAATTTTTCAGATAGCCAAGAGGCAATATGGGCGATATTGCCCGGTTTGTTTATTTTACCACGTTTCGGCGCAGGTGTCAAGAAGGGGGCGTCGGTTTCGAGGACGAGACGGTCGAGGAGTTCAGGGGTAAGGGTTCGATAACAATCGAGATTGGCAAAAGTGGCGATGCCGTTGAGACCGAGGTAGAAACCTTGGTCAAGCGCGCGGTTGAGGTTGGTTTTTGAGTCTGTGAAAGAATGGAGGACGGAGGGCTTGAGACTGGGGAAGTTATGAACGATAGCGAAGAAGTCGGGGAGAGCGTCGCGGACGTGGAAGGAGCAAGGGAGGGAGAGGTCGATAGCGAGAGAGAGCATTTGCTCGAGGAGGCGCCATTGGGATTGTTTATCGAAGGAGGGATAATGATAATCGAGACCGATTTCGCCGATGGCAACCAAGCTAGAAGATTTTAAAACTTCAAAAAGACTTTTGAAATCTTCTTTTTTAACAGCCTCCTCTGGGTGGATGCCGTAGCTCCAGAAAACGTTTTCGTGGGACTCAGCGAAGGCGCGAGCGCGGAGCGAGTCGGCGGGAGAGGTGCCGATGCAGATGATTTGGCGTACATTTTGTTGGCGGGCGTCCTCGAGGAAATCGAGCTGTTGTTCAGGGGTGAAAAATTCGGGGTCGTGGAGATGGCAATGTGAGTCGATAAGATAAGGTTCGCGTGAAGGGGCGGGCATTTTAGTGGCGGTTTTCGCGTTTGCGTTTGATAGGGTCGAGTTGGCGCTTGCGGAGGCGGAGAGATTTCGGGGTTACTTCGAGAAGTTCGTCATCGAGGAGGAAGTCAAGGCATTGTTCGAGAGATAATTGAGTATAAGGCGTGAGCTGAATAGCGCCGTCGGAGGCGTGAGTGCGCATGTTGGTTAGTTGTTTTTCGCGACAAATATTGAGGTCTATGTCTTCTTTTTTGTTAGAAAGCCCAACAATCATACCCTGATAGACGGGGACTTGAGGCGGGATAAAGAGGGTGCCACGGGCTTGGGCGGCGTCGAGAGCATAGGCGGTCGAGACGCCAGATTCGAAAGAAATGAGCGCGCCGTTGCGTTCGGGTTGATACTTCGATTCAAGGGGCTTATACCCCTTGGGAATGGAGGACATGATGACGGTTCCCTTAGTTGCGGTCAGGAGGTTGTTGCGGAGCCCGATGAGGGCGGCGGTGGTAATTTCGTAAGTGAAGCGCGTAGTACCAGAAGAAGTAATTTCGGTTGACTTTAAGTCGGCTTTACGGACACCGAGTTCCTGAGAGACGGCGCCGACGAAGGCGGAATCGACCTCGATAGAGAGGCTTTCATACGGCTCGGATTTAACGCCGTCGATGATTTTATAGACGACTTCCGGGCGACCAGCCTCGAGTTCGTAGCCCTCGCGACGCATGGTTTCTATGAGGACAGAGAGATGAAGCTCGCCACGACCGGAGACTTTATAGCCGAGTCCGTCGGGAGTGATTTTAAGGGCGATATTGGTTTCAAGTTCGCGCTCGAGCCGTTCGGCGATTTGACGCGAAGTGGTAAATTCGCCTTCTTTACCCTTGAGAGGGGAGGTATTCGGACCGATGTAGATAGAAAGGGTTGGCGGTTCGAGTTCGATGGTAGGGAGCGCTTCGGGGCAGTCGCCGGTTGCAATCGTGTCGCCGATGTTGGCTTTTTCGATACCGGTCAGGGCGACGAGGTCACCAGCGGACGCTTCGGGGACTTCTTCTTTACCGAGCCCTTTAAAAGTGAAAAGTCGGTCGATTTTGGCGGACGTGAGCGAGGATTTTTGGAGCAACTTGACGGTTTCGCCCTTTTTGAGCTTCCCGCGGAAGATTTTACCGATGGCGTATTTTCCGAGGTAACTGTCGGCAGCGAGGGCGGCGACGAGGAGTTGAGCACCTTTACCTTCGTTATCATCAACTTTCGGAGCGGGAATATCGTTGACGATGGAATCGAAGATAACATGAAGGTCAGGGTCGAGGTCGGTCGTGATTCCGGCGCGACCTTCGCGGGCGATACAATAATAAATAGGGTAAAAAAGTTGAGACTCGTCGGTTGCGAGTTCGAGGAAGAGCGATTCTATTTCGCTTTTGACTTCTTCGATACGGGCGGCGGGCTTGTCAATTTTGTTGATGATGACGACGGGTTTGAGGTTCAATTCGAGAGCCTTTTTGAGGACGAATTTGGTCTGGGGCATGGGACCTTCTTGAGCGTCGACGATAAGAAGGACGCCGTCCGCCATGTTGAGCGTGCGTTCGACTTCGCCAGAGAAGTCGGCATGACCTGGAGTATCGATGATGTTGATTTTATAACCGTTGTAAAAAACGGCGGTTTGTTTCGCGGTGATGGTAATTCCCCGCTCGTGTTCCTGGTCTCCGGAGTCCATGATGAGAGTTTGAGACATTTCCGCTTGGTTGTCGCGGAAGGTGTGGGACTGCTTCAAAAGACCGTCGACGAGGGTGGTTTTTCCATGGTCGACGTGGGCGATAATAGCAACGTTGCGGATTCTCTCTTTTTCCATAGGGACTTATTTTACCATTATTTCTTTATTTCCGCAAGGAATAGCTCCCTGACGGGAGCTATAATCCTCGAAAATGACGCGGGCTATTCGGACTGAGCCGAGGTAGTCTGTCGAGAGTTGAGTTTAGCCTCGAGATAAGTTTTGAAATTGGTCTGCATTTTTTTAGTCCAAGTCGCGATTCGTTCTTCAGTCCAATATGCTTCTGGAGTTTCCGCGTCGAGCGTGTCCTTAGAGGTTTCCCAATCATTGGCGACAATTTGTCCATCAACGACGAAGGCGACGTTGGGGACGTAAAGATGGCGATTGCCGACGTTGTCGAACTGGAGATAATCGCCGAGGAGTTCAGTGATTTTTTGGTATTCAGGAGTATTGTTCTGCCAATCGTCGTAGGTGTTGTAATAATAAACTTTAACGTCGTAAGCTTTCGCAACTTCGTTCAGCATCGGAGCGTAAGCCTGACACCAGGGACATTCAGGGTAGCCGAGGAAGACGACGCCGGTTCCAGATTCGAGCAGTTTGACGGTCTTTTCGGCGGAGAGGTAATGGAAGACGTTAGACTTTTCGACGGAGGTATATTCTTTCGCGAAACGTGGTGCGTCGGGGTTTTTCGAGGTTTTATCGGGGAACTCGAGAATCAAACCGCCGAGCAAGAAGGAGAAGATAATCGCGGCGATAAAGAGGAGGACGACGCCGATTGCCGGATGATAAGGTTGGAACTTTTTCGGTCGGGCGTTCGCGGTTTTTCGCGCTTTCGCCGGAGCCTTGGGGGTTTTCGCGGGTTTTACCGCTTTAGTCGATCGCGCCGCTGGCGCAGATTTTGATGAAGATTTTTTTGTAGCCATAAGCATATTATAACGGAAAAAGTTGAGAAAGGGTAGGGGGTTATAGTATTATCATTAAAAGCGTCAAATTTAAAATGAACCAAATCCTGCGCAACGTTTACATCCCGAGAAAGGGCTGTCGGTCATCAGAAAAACTTTTTCTACAATCCGCTACTCCAGAACAAAAATCATGCTGAAGGACATTTATAATGGTCTGCCTGACTCCAACCAAATAGCCGAGCATTTCAAAACTCTCCTCGCTAAGCTTACGCCTCTGTCTCGCCCAGACGAAGACATAAAAGAACAGCACATTAAAGATATAGAAAAGAGCGTTCGCCGAGATGTATGTCGCAGCGTTCGGAGTGAAAGGACATTAGACGATAAACGCCGGTTATGAAGCATCACGCGATTACGACAAGCTCGAGCGCATGGAGCTTACCTATTCCCCTGTTCGCGAGGGGCGACCAGACGTTGTTGCTCGGCTTTGCATGGTAGTGGACTGGTGTATTGACCACCCCGAATACACGGCAAAGATCAAGGTTATACCTAAGAAAGACTACCCTATCCTGATGCCTTGCGAGTTCTGAGGTATACATATACAGGTAAAGAGATTCGAACTTTTAAGAAAATATATCTCAATTTGAGACGTAGAGGCTTAAAACAATGACTATTGAGAAAATAAAAGAAATACAATGTCAATGCGAAAGCTCTACTTAAGAGCTTACAATGTCAATAATAATATGCG
>JAFRJG010000008.1 GCA_017432365.1 Candidatus Saccharimonadota bacterium | reverse complement strand
ATCAAACTCTCCATTAAAGAAATTGAACGCCAAGTTAAAAACTCAGCATAAACTCAACTATAAAATCAACTGACGATGATTGCTATTATAAAAATAGCGAAATTGCACAACTAAACTGTTAATCTACTGATTCTAAGGAATCGTTAAGCGATAACTCACCTCTGTCTCCCTAGACTCCCTTAATCTTAACCCACTCCCCCCCGAGTGTCAAGACTTTTTTCGTCCAATTTTTTACATTTTTAGCACGTTCTACGTCAAAATTGCGCCGTCCCCTCGGCGCAATTCTTTACTTCCCTATCTTCTCTTCCGTCGACTCTTCTTCTGGTAAGACAATCCCAATCGACGCCACTGCGTCCCCCTCACCGAGCTTCATAATCCGCACCCCTTGCGTCGCTCGCCCGAGCGTCGGAATCTCTTTCACCGCCACCCGAATCGCAATCCCGTTGCTCGACATCATAATCACTTCTTTCGCCGCCGGGTCAAGCGTATGTACCGCCACAATCGGACCCGTCTTCGCCGTTACCGCCGCGACCCGAATCCCCACTCCACCCCGCTTGTGCGCCGGGAAGTTCGATGCGAGCGTCGCCTTCCCATATCCGTTCGCAGAAATCACTAAAATCTTCTGTCCCGGGTCAGTAATAATGTCCATCCCCACAATCTCATCTTTCGGTCGCAACCGTGCCCCTCTCACCCCTCGTGCCGCCCGACCCATCGCGCGCACATCTTTCTCGTTAAACCGAATCGCCTGTCCCGCCGAAGTAGAAATCACTACATCATTCTCCCCTGTCGTCCCCTGAACCCATCTCAATTCATCTCCCGCATCAAGTTTAATCGCAACCAACCCGCTCGACCGAATATTCAGGAAATCTTTAATCGGCGTCTTTTTTATCGTCCCTTTCTTCGTGGCCATAAACAGATAGCCGTTTTCTTCCAATCCCGACCCCTGTTTAATTATCGCTGTAATCTTCTCCTCTGGATGCATCGACAACAGGTTCACCGCCGCCGTTCCTTTTGCCGAAAGCGAAGCTTGTGGCACTTCATACGCCTTGAGCCGAAAAATCCGCCCCTGACTCGTGAAGAACAATAGATAATCATGCGAACTCGCCGTTACAATCTGTGCAATCACATCTTCCTCTTTCGTCGTCATTCCCTTCTTCCCCTTCCCCCCTCGGTTCTGCTTCCGAAAGTCGTTCTGGCTCACCCGCTTCATATAGTTCTGCGCCGTTAATAAAATCACGCTTTCCTCCTCCGGAATTAACTCCTCCTCTGCAAACTTCCCAACCTCGTGATTGATAATCTTACTCCTCCGTTCGTCCCCATACTTCGCTTTCAGCGCAATCAGCTCTTCCTTAATCACCCCTAAAATCTTCATCTCGTCTGCCAAAATCTCTTCGAGTCGCTTAATCAAATCATGTAGCTCCTTCAGCTCCGCCTCAATCTTATCTCGTTCCAATCCCTGGAGCCTTCTCAGTTGCATCTGCAAAATCGCCGCCGCCTGAATCTCCGACAACCCGAACTTTTCCATCAACTGCTTATCTGCGTCGTCGTAGCTCGCCCGAATTACTTTAATTACCTCGTCAATATTATCTAGCGCAATCTTTAACCCCTCGAGAATATGCGCGCGCTCCTTCGCTTTCCTTAGTTCATACTCGCTCCGCCTTCGCACAACCACCTGCCGATGTTTAATAAACTCCCCTAAAATCTCCTTCAGCCCCAAAATCCGCGGCTGAATCCCGTCCACAAGCGCCAACATATTATAATGGAACGTCGTCTGTAAAGGCGTCAGCTTGTATAGCTGGTTCAAAATCTTCTTTGGAAACGCATCTTTCTTCAGCTCGACCACGACACGAATCTTCCCTCTCGCTGATTCGTCTCTCGCGTCCGCGATATGGTCAAGTTTTTTACTCAATACCAACTCTCGAACTTTATCAATAAACCCTTCCTTGCTCATACCGTACGGAACTTCCGTAATCACGATATTATACCGACCGTTCTTCCGCTCCTCGATATTCGCCACCGCCCGAATCGTCACCGACCCCTTCCCCGTCGCATACGCCGACCGCATCGCTGCCCCTCCATACACTTCCGCCCCCGTCGGAAAATCCGGTCCTTTCACATGCTTCATCAATTCTTCTAGAGAAATCTCCGGATTATCAATCTGCGCCACTGTCGCATCAACCAATTCCCCAAGATTATGTGGCGGAATGTTGGTCGCCATCCCGACCGCAATCCCCATCTGTCCGTTAAGCAGAATATTCGGCAATGCCGCCGGCAACACAACCGGCTCCTGTTCCGTTCCGTCAAAGTTATCCCGAAAGTCAACCGTCTCTTTCTCAATATCCGTCAACAGCTCCGCCCCAACCTTATCCATTCGCGCCTCAGTGTACCTCGACGCCGCCGCCTCGTCTCCGTCCATCGACCCGAAGTTCCCCTGCCCCTCAATCAACGTGTATCGCATTTTCCACGGCTGCGCCAAGTTCACCATCGCCATATAAATCGACGAATCTCCGTGCGGGTGATACTTACCCATCACTTCCCCAACGATTCTCGCCGACTTCACCGTTGCATGTGGCGCTTTCCAGCCGTTCTTGTTCATCGCATATAAAATCCGTCGGTTTACCGGCTTTAATCCGTCCCTAACGTCCGGCAGCGCCCGGTCCACAATCACCGACATCGAATACTTGAGGAAGTACTCCTCCATGGTACTCTCGACGTTGCGATTCTCAATACCATCTACAATTGCTTCTGTAACGCCCGTAGAGCCATTCTCCGCGCCGGAAACCTCCAAGCCCTTTCCGCTTACGTCTTTCATGTTTTCGTCGCTCATTTGACCGTTATTTTCGTTTTTAGGCATATTTTTTCTTCTCCTCAAACCTCATTTCCGTTAAAAATCCAAATCGTCCAAGTTCACTTTACTCGCCCCTGCCTGAATAAAGTTTTTGCGCAAGTCCACTTGGTCGCCCATTAACTTCGCAAACACCGCGTCCGCCTTCTCTGCGTCCTCAATATGAACCTGAACTAACACCCGATTCTCCGGGTCCATCGTCGTTTCCCAAAGCTGTTTCGCGTCCATCTCGCCCAACCCCTTAAACCGTTGTTGTGCCGTATATCCCGCCTGCTTGAACCTCTCTTGATTCTCGTCAATCTTCGTCCCGTTCTTCCTCTTCTCCTCAATCTTCTCTGCCAATTTCTCCTCCAACGCCTTCTCGTCATACAGATAATCAATTTTTCGCGTATTCCCCGTCCCCTTAATCAGTCCAAACAACGGTGGCTTCGCCAAATATACATGCCCCGCCTCAATCACCTGCGGCATATATCGGAAGAAAAACGTCATCAATAGCGTTGCAATATGCAGTCCGTCCACATCCGCATCGGTCATGAACACAATCTTATCGTACCTTAGCCCCTTGAGGTCAAATTGCTCTCCAATCCCAACCCCGAGTCCTTTTATCAGCGAAACCAATTCCTGATTCGCCAACATCTTGTCTAATCTCGCTCTCTCCGTGTTCAATACTTTCCCATGCAACGGCAAAATCGCCTGTATCTTCGGATTTCTCCCTTCCTTTGCTGAACCCGCCGCCGAATTACCCTCAACGATAAACAACTCACACTCATCCCGATTTCTCGATGAACAATCCGCCAGTTTAGACGGCAAGTTAAGCCCATCAAACGCCCCCTTCCTAATCACATTGTCTCTCGCCGCTCGTGCCGCTTTTCGCGCTCTCGCCGCCAAGGTTGCTTTATTCACAATCTTCTTCGCAATCGCCGGATTTTCCTCAAGATAATACCCGAAATATTCCGTCATTACTCTGTCAACATACCCCCTAACCTCCGGGTTACCGAGTTTATTCTTCGTCTGCCCCTCGAACTGCGGGTCTGGCAACTTTACTAGAATTACCGCCGTTAGCCCCTCTTTAATATCGTCCCCCGTCAGATTATCTTCCTTCTCTTTCAGTAACCCGTTCTTTCGCGCATAATCGTTAATCGTCCGGTTCAGCCCCGTCCTAAACCCAACCACATGCATTCCTCCGTCCGGCGTCAAGACATTATTCGCAAACGGCTTCATCGTCTCCGCAAACGTGTCGTTATACTGTACCGCAATTTCGACTTCCGAATCTTCCATCTTCTTCTCAACGTAAAAAATGTCGTCTGTCAATACCTCTTTCCCGTTATTCAACCTCTTCACATAACTCTTAATCCCCCCTTCGAAATAAAACGACTCTTTCTCTCCCGTTCTCTCGTCAAGTACCTCAATCAAAATTCCCTTCGTCAAATACGCCTGATGCCGCGCATAATTCGCCACCCAGCTATACTCAAACGTCGTCGTTTCCTTAAAAATCGTCGGGTCCGGATAGAACGTAATCGAAGTTCCATGCTCCCTGGCACAGCCTTCCGTCACCGTAAACGGCTTCGAGGTCTTCCCGACTTCAAACTCCACATGATGTGTCTTCCCGTCGCGATAAACCTCCGCAATCATCTTCGTCGATAATGCATTCACGACCGACGAACCGACCCCGTGTAGCCCCGAAGAAACCTTATATCCCCCGTCCCCGAACTTCCCTCCAGCGTGTAAAACCGTTAAAACCGTCTCAAGCGTCGATAATCCCGTCTTTGGATGTTTATCAACTGGAATCCCACGCCCGTTATCTTCAACTCTCACCCCTCCATCGTCCAAAATCGTAATCGTAATCCGATTCGCAAATCCTGCAATCGCCTCGTCAATCGAGTTATCAGCGATTTCCTTAATCAAATGATGTAGCCCATCATATCCTGTCGAGCCAATATACATCCCCGGTCGTATCCTAACCGGCTCCAAACCTTCCAACACTCTAATTTCAGACGAATCGTAACTCTCGGCCACATTGCCTCCTTATCTTTGCTCCCCCGATTATACCGACTCGTCCCTATTTTTTCAAGCTTCTAAGCTCATGCTTTTTTCGTTCCCAAGCCTCTAAGAAGTTTTCCTCTCGCTCTTCTTTATCTACCGCACCATACGCTCGCGCCTTCTTTTCTTCCTTCTTCGTCGCCCCCGTCGGATTACTCGCCGCCAACCTCTGGTCAATCTCCCGACTCACTTCTTCCCTCGGTCGCCCATATCTCATCGCCGAATACTTTCTCAGATTCTCCCGCACTTCTTCGTTCTCTTCCCCAAGCACCGACCAAGTCATCGTAAACGGCGCACTCGGCATCCCATACATCATCACCGTCGCAACCGCATGATAATTCGGCGTCTTGTGTAAATCCTCCGCCGTAAACGTCGGCGTAAAGACTTTTTCAATCAATTCCGCATCCGTAATCCCGAGTCGCCCCGCGACAATCGTCCCTACGTTCCCGAGTATTCCTTCCCGAATCTTATCTGTTAATTGTGTCATAAACTGGTTCGCCACAACAAGATTCAAGCGGAACTTTCTTGCTTCTGATAAAATACTCTCGAAACTCTCGGTCGAAAAGTTCTGGAACTCGTCCACGAATAACGAAAAGTCTTCCCTTTCTTCCTCTGGCGTATCGACTCGACTCATCGCCGCAACTTGAAACTTCATCACAAATATCATTCCAAGCAGCTTCGAGTTCAGCTCCCCCATCTTCCCCTTCGACAAATTCACCAACAAAATCTTCCGATTGTCCATAATCTCCCGAATGTTAAACCCGCTCTTGACCTGCCCCAGTACATTTTTCATCATCTGGTTTGAAATAAACGGTCCCCATTTCGACGCAAACCAAGTAATCACCTCTCCCGCATCATTACTCTTCTGGCTCGCCGGAAACTCTTTCGTCCAATAATCGTACACCTGTCGGTCAGTTACATATTGCAGCTTCGCCCGTACAAACTCCGGATCAATAAAACACCTCGGTATATCAATAAACGTCGCTCCGTTCGGGTCTGCCATTAGTAGAAGCGCCGCGTTCCGGAACATATGTTGCCCCCTCGGTCCAAAGAACCCCTGATTACTCGGGTCATAGAGCGATTGCAACATATTAATCCCCTCTTGAACGATAAAGTCTTTCTGCTCCTCACTCGTCAGCTCAAACATGTTCATACCAATCGGATTTTCCACGTCTCCCGGGTCAAAATAAATCACATCGTCAATCCTCTCTTTCGGCACCATCGCCAAAAGCTCCTCCGTTACATCTCCGTGCGGGTCGATAAACGCAAACCCTCTCCCCTCCACCATGTCCTGATATGCAATATTTCTCAAAAACTTCGACTTCCCCATCCCCGTCGAACCGATAACATACGTGTGTCTCCGTCGGTCTTCCTTCGATAACCGAATCTCCTTCTTCTCCCCTCTAAACTCGTTCACTCCAATTAAAACCCCGTCCTCGACCAACTTCGCCGGACCATCAACCTCTTTCACCTGTTGTCTCATCACCTGACTGGTCGGAATCGCGTTTTGCTCTGGTAAATGGAAAATACTCGACAATTCCTTACTGTTCAAAATATTTTCTCGTGTCTTCAGCGGAAAATCGCGCAAAATATAATCTCGCGCCAACTTCCGCATATCTCTCGCCTGTTCATACTGGAAACCGTTGTACTTCGGCGAGTTAAACTGCGCAAACGCCGTCACGACCCCCCCTGCCATCGCCCCTGCCTTGAGTTTTCCTTGTTCACTACTTGCGACAACCCTCACCAACGTCTCAAACGCCGCATATCTCGTCTTCTCTTCAACCGCCTGAATCTCCTCTTGTTGAATATTTGTCAGAACCTTAACTTCGTCTCGCTTCTCTTCTTCTCTCGCTTCCATCGGCTTCCATAACATGGAAAAAAGTTGTTCAGACCCCTTAAATAAATTGCTCAATCCGCCCCCCGCTCCTTTGCTCTCTTTATCTTCCTTGATATTTTTTACCCACGTCTCTGACTTCTCCGTCCATTCCGCGCTTTTCGGTCGTACGAGAATCTGTACCCCAATCCCGTCTCCCTGTTTCGTCGCCGAAAGCGCATTGAGAATCCCGAGGCTCGCGTCTCGCTTCGTCTCTTCATACGTCGCAATCGGATACACATACTCTTTCATCAACGTCATCTCCCCTCCAGTTACCCCTTCCAGCTTCGCCACTTTCGAAAAAATGTTCTCTCGTTCCGTCTCCTCAACTCTCGCCGTCGGATACGCTGCAATCACCGCCTGCTTTACCGTCTCCGTTAGTACCGCCGGCGTTACCGCAAAATACTTAATCAATCCGTCTCTCGCCGTAATCTCAAAAGAAATATGCTTCTGTCCAAAAATCCTCGCCTCTTTCCCCTTTGTCAGCGTCGACGCAATAATCGAATACATCACTTCCGCCTGAGAGATTGCCTCATTCGCCACGTCTCGTTCGTCTCTCCCCCCTCCCTGAATGTCATCCGTTGACGGCGGAAGATGAATCTCAAGCGCTATCATCTTCAGTCCCCGCTCTGCTTCCTTAATCAACCGAAGTTTCCGTAATTTCAACAACTTTAGACCTACTAATCCCCCCACTCCGACTCCCCCCGCCAGACAAAGATACACGACCGGCGTCATGCTCTCTCCTCCGTTCCGTTGCGCACCCGCCCGAACGCTCTCAAAATCAGCGTATCTGACATATCTTGTATCTTTACATTCAACATATACGGGTCATCTTTTAATTCTTCAACCGCCTTCTGAACCTCACTCAATCCCTCTTCCCCCATCTCCTTCCGAATCGACGTTTTGTCTCGTCCCAATGCATCCTCAAACGCGTTCAGCTCCTCGAGCGCCCCCTCCACGCTGAACACGCCATTCCCCTCTACCGTCCTCAAGCCTTCTTTTTGCATATGTTTATTTTATCATATTCCTAAGCGCGTTTATATATCAAAAAACAGCTCAAAAAGACAAAAATCGCTGTCAACATAATCGTAAACACATTCACCGCGGAAAACGTCCTTATAATCAACAACATAATCGGTCCAAACGCCGCCACAGTCGCATACATATACGTTCGTTTCTCGACTCCCCCCTTCTGTTTCCCTCCTGCTCCGAGTATCCTTTGAATAATCTTTATCACTTCATACATCACACCGTATAAGAAGATAAAAATCATTATAAAAAATACTAAAACACCTAAAGCCCCCGCTTCGAGCGGACTCGTATAATTCAACATAAACAGCGCTCCAAACGCCGCCAGAATACTGAGAATCACCGGAAAGTTACCGCGCATACGTTTTACCATATGCTTTATTATATCATAATCCCCTTCCCCCAAGAATCTCTCCATGACAAAATCTCACTTGACTTCCATGGACGAGAGAGCGGGCGGGTTATCCGGCTCTAAACACATAACTATTAGCCGCAACCCTTTCCCGCTTTCGTCGCTTGACCGCTCCACGAAGTGTGGAGCACGTCCTTTACGCTTCCCTGCCTTGTTCTCTTATGGCTTTCAAGGTGCTAACAATTCAGGTTGTCGTAGCGCTCCGTCTGGCGAAGCATTAGGTAATTCCTATGTAATTTATGGCTAGAAATTACCTTTTTGCGTCGCCAGTTCTTTTCGTTATTTATCTTTCATTTTTTTCTCGGTTTATTTTTCGTTTTTATTTTGTCTTTCGACTCTTCCAACATACCACGTATCTGCCCAAAGTTCAAGACTTTTGTTCAAACTTTTTAATATATTTTTCACAACAATCAGCCATTTTTCCCCTGTTATTCGTTCAAAATTTTCCGTTGTATTTTCTACATATACTCCATTTCACAACCTCTCCCCTGTTGTCCTCTGTTCTTCAAAAAATATAAAAAATTTATCCAAAAAAGTGTTGACACAAGCATTTTGATACGCTATATTTATATTAGCTTTTGAATAAAAAAATTATCAAAAGCCAAAAACAAACATTTTTAGCCAAAATAACTCCACACTCTACACAAAAAGACCGGTTTTCCTCGCAGTTACCGGTCTTTTTTCTTGGTTTCGACCCCTGTTATTCTCCTATTTTCCCGTCTCCCAACCATCAAAATACATCTCCCTCGGAGATGTATAACTTTTTTATTCAATCTTCTGGTGGAGCTGCCGGATACTGCCTCCGGGTCCGAACTACCACTGGATATCATTCTACGTACATAGTTCCTCGTTTTTCTCTCGGATTATCTCTGAAGCTGCGAGGAACAGAACTTCAAATCTCCATAACTAGTTTTTCGAGCTTCTCTTCGTTACAAAGAAACCTTAATCCCGTGTTATGATAATCTCTCGACTACGGAATCTTGTCTCGAGACCAGCCTATAATTAAATCTTAGGCATAAGCAGGCATGTAAGCTACACGCGCTGCAGCAGTGTTTTCTTTAGCACTTATTTAACACTTACGGTGTTCAATCGATACGCCTGATATCTGTTAATAATCCGTCTAAGCTTTATCAGCCCCAACTCCCTTCATTTTACCATACTCCCCCTAAAACCGCTACCCCTTGTACTTCTTCCCCGTTTAGTCTATCCTTAACTTATGATTTCGAAGGTCTATTCCGCCATTCCTTATGGCTACGAAGGTCGCATCGTGGAGGTCGAAGGCGACATGAATAAAGGTCTTCCTGCCTTCAATATCGTCGGTATGGCGAATAAAACCATCACAGAAGCTCGTGAACGCGTTCGTAGCGCCCTCGTCAATTCCGACTTCTCTTTTCCCGACAAAAAAGTTACCATCAATCTCGCTCCTGCTGACCTCCTGAAAGAAGGCTCTTTTCTCGACCTTTCCATCGCCCTCTCTATCATGGTTCTCTCACGCCAGCTCCTCGAATCCGACGTTAAAAATCGTTTCTTTGTCGGCGAGCTTTCTCTCAATGGTGAACTTCGCCCCGTCCGCGGCATCATCAACATCGTAGAAGCCGCGCGTTCCGCCGGTTTGACCGAAGTCTTCCTCCCTGAACAGAATCTCGCTCAGGCTTCCCTTATCTCTGGCGTCTCTTTAATCGGCGTTAAAAATCTCCGCGAGCTTTTTCTTCATCTGAAAGGCGAACAACGAATCTCCCCGAAAGACCCCGCTAGTTTCGTTGTAGAAAATAAAGAAACAGGTTCTTCCGCCCCAATTTTAGACCATATCCGCGGACAGTCCGTCGCCAAACGCGCCCTCTCCGTCGCTATCGCCGGACATCATAACATCCTCATCTCCGGTCCTCCCGGCGCCGGAAAGACCCTTCTCGCCCGCGCTGCCGCTAATCTTCTCCCGCCTCTCTCTCCTCCCGAGACAACTGCCATTACCAAAATCCATTCTCTCACCGGTCTCTCCGATTCAGTCATCACCTCCCGCCCTTTTCGTTCTCCTCATCACACTGCCTCCGCAGTCTCCATTATCGGCGGCGGTGCAAAAGCAACTCCTGGCGAAATTTCCCTTGCTCATCTCGGCGTCCTCTTCCTCGATGAAATCCCTGAGTTTCCTCGTACCGTTCTCGAAGCCCTACGCCAACCTCTCGAGGACCGTACTATTTCCATCTCCCGCGCCAATTCGAAAACCACTTACCCCGCCGACTTCATGTTAATCGCCACCATGAACCCTTGCCCCTGTGGTTACCTCGGCGACCCGACCCATCTCTGTACTTGCTCCGAAACCCAGATTCAAAATTACCAGAAAAAGCTCTCTGGTCCTCTCTTTGACCGTATCGACATGTATATCGAAGTTGACCGCGTCGAAAATAAAGACCTCCGCCAAAAGGTTTCCACAACTTCCTCCGAACACGATGTTGTAAAAAAGAAAATTACAGATGCAATCGCCCGCCAACGTTCTCGTTTCTCAAAATCCGACGTCTATAACTCTTCCCTTACCTCTCATCAAGTCTCTTCGCTCCTTCGTCTGACCAGTCGCGCTGAAACTTTCCTCGCCAACGCCTCGGAAAAACTGAACCTCTCCGCCCGCTCTTATTTCAAAATCATCAAAGTCGCCCAAACCATCGCCGACCTCGACGCTTCCCCAGAAATCGACGTCGCTCATCTCTCCGAAGCTCTAACTTATCGCAAACGCCAACGCCTCGACTAACTTCTCCCCCCGCTCTCTCTAACGCCCCTACTAGCCCCCGAGAAAATCCTTGCTTTTTAGAGGTAATTTTAGTATAATCTCCGCTAAGGTTAATTAACGAGAAAGGACTGCCCCATTAGTAAAAATTCACGCACCAAAATCAACGAAGAAATTCGTTACCCTGAAGTTCGCGTAATTGGAGCTAGTGGAGAACAACTCGGTCTCATGTCGAGTAAAGATGCCCTTGCTCTCGCCCGAAAATCTGGCGTTGACCTCGTCGAAATCGCTGCCGCTGCGAACCCTCCCGTCGTTAAAGTTATCGACTGGGGAAAGTTCCAATACCAACGCATGAAAGAAGAAGCGAAAAACCGAAAGAAAGCTCGCGAAAAACAGTCCGAGCTAAAACAAATGAAAATCGGTCTTAAAATCAGCGATAACGACCTTAACATTAAAGTCCGTAAAATCCGTGGCTTCCTCGACGACGGCGACCGTGCGAAAATCATGATTGTCTTTCGCGGGCGCGAAATGGCTCATAAAGAACTCGGCAACGAGCTCTTAAATAAAGTCATCTCCCTACTCGGCGACGACGTTATCGTCGAAGGAAAACCCCAGTTCAGCGGACGTAACCTCTCGGTCGGAATTCGGAAAAAGTAATTTCCTACTTCTACGGTTCCCCGTTCGTACCTTCCTCGATAAGTACGCTTATCGAACCCGTATAAAAAATTTAACCTAAAGGAAAATTATGCCAAAGTTAAAAACGCATAAAGGTACTGCCAAACGTATCAAAATCAGTGGCTCCGGAAAGCTCATTCGCGAACGCGCCTTCGGCAACCATATCCTTGCGAAAAAGTCCAAATCTCGCAAGCGTAATATGAAAACTGCCGCTTCCGTCAACGGAAAAATCAAGAAAAACCTTAAAACCGCTTTAGGAGTCTAATCATGAGAGTTAAACGCGGCGTCGCCGCCCACGCCAAACACAAGAAAACCCTCGCGGCTGCGAAGGGGATGCAACATTATCGTACCCGTAGTTTTCGCCTCGCGAAACAGGGCGTTATCAAATCCCTCCGCTACGCTTACCGCGACCGTCGTAATAAAAAACGCGACCTTCGCGCCCTCTGGATTACCCGTATCAACAACGCTTCTCGCGAACTCGGTCTTTCTTATTCCCAGCTTATTGCCGGACTCAAGAAACAGGGTATCTCCCTCGACCGTAAAGTTCTCGCTGAACTCGCCGTAAATAACCCGAAAGCCTTCGAAGCTATCGTTAAAACCGTAAAGGAGAACAAATAATGGCAATCTGTGAAGTCTCCGGAAAAGGCAAAATGTACGGTCATAACGTTTCTTTCTCCCAGCGAAAGACTCGTAAAGCCTTTAAGCCGAACGTCCAGAAAAAGACCTTAGTTATCAACGGTCAAAAGGTTCGTCTTAACGTCTCAACTTCTGCTCTCCGTACGTTGAAGAAAAAAGGTCTTCTTGATTCCCCGAAGCCGAAGACCGCCTAAAACCGAAACCCTATCAAAAATCTCCGCCAAGGCGGAGATTTTTGATGAGCTTTCAATAAGCCGGATTTTGTAATTCCCTCTTGCGAGCGAACCGACAATCATCTATCTAGGCGAGAAATTGCTTTCTCGCTCCAGCGGTAAGCGTGCGTCCCCGAACCAGGGCTTTTAGCACTCCTTGCAGAAGATAGGGTTTGCCTCCGTCATGTGTCACCACACGACGCTACGAGCTCTTACCTCGCTCTTTTCACCTTTTCCCGCGGAGAGACGCGGGTAGTTTTGTTTCTGTGGTACTTTCCCTACCCTTACGGGCGGTCGCCGTTAGCGACTATCTCGTTCTACTCTGTCCGGACTTTCCTCTCGGTCGCCCGAGCGATTGTCTTTCAAGCTCCCGCTTATTCTATCACATTTTCCCCAAAATGCCTATCAATCGCCCGATTTGCCTCCTCATCAGCCCGTAAATTATGCTCCCGCTTCACATGTACAAACGCCACCGCCGTCAAGTTCTCCTCTACTAATTTCCGTATATCTTGATATATCGGCAACAAATCCCGATTTTTGACTCGATAAATCCCGTTCATTTGATTTATCATCATCAAATTATCTCCTACAAACTTCACATTTTTCAATCCCAACTCCACCGCCTGCTCAACCCCCTCCTTTAGCGCATAATACTCCGCCACCCGACTTGTCGCAAACCCAATAAACTCTCCTCCCCGTCTCAATATTCGCCCATCTTCCCCTACAATATAATATCCAATCCCCGCCGGTCCCGGATTTCCTCGCGAACTCCCATCCACATAGACCGTCGCTCCGTTGACTACTTCTCGTAGCTCCTCGCCCGAAAACGCCTTTTCGTCCTCCAGTCCCAACACCGTCCGCGACGCCTCTTCGAGACTCAACTTGCTCGTCTCTCCCAATTTCACCAATTTATACGCGGAATATTTCTCTCCCAGCCGTATCGCCCCGCTCCCTTTCCGCTCAAAAATCTCATAAATGATATAAAGATTCGCAATCTGGCTCGCTCCAGAAAACGCCAAGAACGTCACAACGTCCTTCAGCTTTATCTCCTTCACGTCAATCCCTAAGTCATCTTTTACAATCCGCCCCATCGCCTCCTCTGGCTGCTCTCCGAACTTTATCTTCCCGTTCAATAGCTCATAAAAAACCGGCGCATCGCTTCGCCCGGCTCTCTTCTTTAACAAGAGGATTTCCTCTCCCCGCCGTAAAATCCCCATCACACGAATTCTTTGTTTCATCCCACCTCGTTCTAGATTTCTAGTTCCCTAGCGGCTATGTTTTTCCCTGCTTAGTTGCAAGGTGGGTAAAATCTTATGCGCGATTTCCACGGAAATCTGCCACGAAATCCCTCAAACATGAAGTATACAGGAAAAATCATGTTGCCACTAGGGATACTTTTATTATACCAATTTACGCCCCAACAATCCAGTAAAAACCGTTCAAAATCCCCGTTATCGCCCCCGACATCAAGACCGTAAACACCCTTCCTCCGAGCACAATCAAGATATATACGAACACTAACCCCACCTTCTCTAAGCTATCCATCATACTTCTCACTCCGTCCGGCATGACCGCATAAATCACTCTCGACCCGTCGAGCGGCGGCAACGGCAACAGGTTAAACACCATGAATCCGAGATTAACTATAATAAACTCCACCCCTATCAACTGTCCAATCGCTCCCGCCGCCCCGTCCAGGACCCCCATATAATACCCCACCAAAAATCCCCCAAACGCCAACAAAAAGTTCGTCATCGGTCCCGCCAACGCCACGAGCGCCATTCCCCAGACCCCTCCCTTTACGCGAGAAAAGTTAACCGGTACTGGCTTTGCTCCACCGAACACTACCCCGCCCGACAAATATAACAAAACCGGTAAAATCACCGACATAAACGGGTCCAGATGTTTGAGCGGATTCAGCGTCAATCGTCCGTCCTCTTTTGCTGTATCATCTCCGAGTTTATACGCCACCCATCCATGCGCCAATTCATGCAACACCATCGAGATAATAATTATCCCGACCACAATCACCCCGCCCAATAGCTTCAGCATCTCTCCTCCTCTCTTATCTCAACTATGCTTTAGCTTAATGCTACAACTTCCAGCGCCACCGGCAACGCATCTGCGTTCTTTACCTTCAATTTCTTCTCTGCCCTCGCGGTTACTTTCAGCTCGCTGACCATTCCATCCACATTCCCCATCGCCACGACTACTTTCGGCTCAATCTCTCGAATCGCTCTTACGCTCGACGTACATAGCACATCTGCGACCCCGAGGTCATCCAGCCCCTCTTCAATCCCCCCGATAATCCCTACATGAACCCCGCCAATCTCCGCATCATAAATCGTCTTCCCTGACGGCACTCTAATCCCGCGAATCGTCACATCGCCAATCTCGAACTCTCCCGGTCCATGAATCTCCCCGACAGCAATCTTCCCTGCGATAATCCCCTCCTCCACATTAAACGCCACATTCGTCTGTTTCGTCGTAATCGTTATCACTTCTGGCTTTTTATTTTCAATCTCGAACATCTTTTTACTCTACTCCTTAATTATTTTATCAGGGTCGATTAACTCACTTACATCCATATCTAAAATCTCCATCACGAACCTATCTCGCACACTCTTCCTGTACAAAAAATCTTCCACCGAAAAAATCACATAGTTCAGCGGTTTCCCCACCTTCTTCTCCACCATCTCCGCCCAATGCGTCAACTTCTTCGTCTTGTCGTCCCCGATAATCAACAAATCAATCCCCTCTTGCCCCGGAATCCGATTCGTCAACATCACTGCCGCTAAAAATTTTTTTACCGGCTTTACATACTCTTCCCATCCCCCTTCTTTAATATCTTTATCTTTCGTCGGTACCACTTTCTTCGAAAAAATCTCCACTAGCGCGTGCGCATACGGATGTTTCATGTCCGCTGCATAGTATACTTTGTTATCATACGTCTCGTTCTTCACTACCCCAATACTCTCGAGATTCAGCAGTTCCCTCCGCACAGAATGAATCTGCTCTTCAATTACCCGCGTAATCTCGCGGACGTAAAAAGATTTGTCCGGACTCTCAAAAAACAATTTCAGCAACTTCGCCCGCGTCTTCGAACCGAATAATTTTTCTACAACCGTCTTACTTTCTGTACTCATTCTGAATACATTTTATCACAGCCGGTTTCATTTCTTCAAGAGAAAACCATTCTATCTCCGGATTTCTTCGGAACCACGTCATCTGCCGCTTCGCTAAATGCCAATCATCCGTCGCTACGAGTCGTATCGCCTCCTCCCGACCGACTTCTCCCCGCATATAGCTCCAGGCAAACTTATATATATTACTCTTCATCGCCTGACTCCCCCAGCCATATTTCTCAACCAATCTCGCCGTCTCTTCAAATAGCTCTTGTACAAACATTTTATCCGCCCGCTTTAACAATCTCGCTCTTAACTCTTCTGCCGACCACAAAATCCCGAATACTCGATACCTTGAACACATTTTTTGCCGGTCGGGATATTTTTCTGCATCATCAGCTTTTAGCACTCCCTTCCGCCCGTTCAAATTTTTTATACATTCCCCTCGCTCGCGTCCATACCCTTTTCCGGGCGTCTCAAATTGATAGTCGTATATTAAGGCATCTACATATAACCCCGTCCCTCCAACCACCATCGGGATTTTTCCCCGTTTTATACTCTCCGTTATCTTCTCCTCGGCATATCCCTTAAACTCTTTCACCGTAAACCTCTCCCCTGGTTCTACCAAATCAAACCCATAATGTTTCACTCCTCGCCTCTCTTCAAGGCTAGGTTTCGCCGTCCCAATATCCATCCCGCGATAAATCGTTCGTGAATCCGCCGCGATAATCTCGACTTCTCGTCCTAACTGCTCTAAAATCACTTCCGCAATTTCGACCGCAACTCCCGTCTTTCCCGAGCCTGTCGGACCGATAATGACCGGCGCCTTCCCCGCCATCTTACTTCACTTTCTGAAAATATATCGCCAAGTCCTTCAACTTTACTACCTCTTCCTTATCTCGTAACCGTACCGATACCTGCCCCTTCTCCATATCTTTCTCCCCCACCACCAACACTACCGGCACTTTAAGCGCAACCGCTCGCCGAATCTTCTTCCCAAGCGAATCGTCCGACTCATCAACCGTCAATCTTAATTTATTATTTTCTACTGGCTCCTCGAGCACAACTTTTTCCAACTCCGCACAAATCTTTTTCACATACGGCGCCACTTTATTATTGACGGTCAAAACCCTTACTTGCTCCGGCGCAATCCAGAACGGGAACCAACCCGCCGTATGTTCAATAAACACCGACATAAACCGTTCAATCGACCCGAGCGTCGCGTGATGAATCATTACCGGTTGCTCTTTCTCCCCTTTCTCGTTCGTAAACTCCAGTCCGAACCGTTCCGGCTGCACAAAGTCAAGTTGAATCGTCGCGACTTGATGCTCTCTTCCGATTGCGTCTTCCGCCATGAAATCAATCTTCGGACCATAGAACGCCGCCTCCCCTTCCGCCTCGAAGAAGTCGAGCTCGTTCTCAATCGCCGCCTCCCGAATCTTCTCTTGTGCCATCTTCCATAATTCTTTTGAACCGAGATACTTGTCCTCATCCGAACGATACGATAATCTCGCCCGTAACTTGCTCATCTCTAAGCTCGTATAAAACTTTTGTACAATCCCTACGAGGTTTTTAATTTCCTCTTTAATCTGACTTGTTCGACAAAAGACATGACTATCGTCTTGTGTCAGCGACCGCACTCGCGACAACCCTCCCAAGTCCCCACTCTTCTCATCACGATAATCCGTCGTCGGCTCCATATACCGAATCGGCATCTCCTTATACGTCCGCGGCCGGCTCGCAAAAATCTGCGTATGGTGCGGACAGTTCATCGGCTTGAGCGCAAACTCTTCCCCGTTGACTTGCGAATGAACCATAAACAGCTCATCTCCAAACTTCGCATAGTGTCCGCTCGTTTTATAGAGGTCAACTTTCGTAATATGCGGCGTCCAAACTCGTTCAAACCCCGCCCGCTTTCTCAAGCCTAAGGAATAATCCGCCAATAAATCACGCAAAATCGTCCCCCTCGGCGTAAACATCGGTAGCCCCGCCCCGACCAACTCAGAAAACGTATATAAATCCAACTCCTTACCTAATTTCCGATGGTCTCGCGCCTTCGCCTCCTCTTGTCGTTTTATGTACGCATCAAGCTCTTCTTGCGTCTCAAACGCCACCCCATACACCCGCGTCAACATCTCCCGCTTTTCGTCCCCCCGCCAATACGCCCCCGCAACTTTCTCAAGCTTAAACGCCCCAATCTCCCCCGATTCCGCCACGTGCGGTCCCTTACATAAATCTTTGAACAAAATTTTTCCACCCCCATCCACCATAGAATAAAACGTAATCTGCTCACTCTCCGGCAGTTCCTCAATCAACTCTTTCTTTAACTCTTGCCCCTCCTCAATCGCCCAATTCAGCGCCTCCGTCCGCGTCGCCTCTTCCTTCACCATCTTAAACTTCCTCTGTAAAATCCCCCTCATCTTCTTCTCAATCTTCGCTAATTCTTTCTCTGTCACCTTCTCCGTCCCCAAATCCATATCATAATAAAATCCGTTCTCAATCGCCGGTCCAATCCCGAACTTTGTCGTCGGATAAAGCTCTTTCACCGCCGCCGCCAACACATGGCTCAGCGTATGTCGCATTTTTTCTTCTTTGTTCACCATAGCTTTATCCTTTCTTTTACCTCCTTATTCTAGCATATTATGCTATAATGATAACTAATTCTTAGAGAAAAACGCCCGACTCAAAGCCTGAGTTTAGCGTTCTCATAAGAAGCACCAAGGGTTGTTAGCTCAGTTGGCTAGAGCACCTCGTTTACACCGAGGGGGTCGGGGGTTCAAATCCCTCACAACCCACCATCTAACCCCAAGAAATCTCCGGGGTTATTTTTTCTTCCCCTCTCGACTGATAGCCCACATCATCACCGACCCTAAAAAGTTCCCCACCGCACAAACCAGAATCGTCAGACTAAACCCCCTCGCCACTCCCATCGTAATCACGTTCGCGATACAATGCTGAAATCCACAGAAAATAAATAACGGAATCCCGAACAAAATCCCGAGTGGCGTCCCTTCTCGATACATTTTCACCGCCACATACATCACTACTCCACACATCACCGAGTTCAGGAAAAACGCCCCTGACATTTTCCAACTCCCCACCTTCTCGATAGCGCTCTCCACAATCCCTCCGTCCATCAACGAAAATATCAGTCCCAATCCATATCCTACTAATAAGTTCACACTTAAAATTATTAACAAATCACTCACTTTTATCTTGTCTTCGAACAAAAATCCGCACTTCCCGGTAAACAAATTTTGTTTCATATAACAAACCCCGAGCAACCCGAGCGCAAAAATTACTGGTCCAATCGGATTCCCGAGTTTTAATAATGCGTAATCCCCTAACCCAATCAACACTGCCGCCCCTGCGCTTTTCCTGATTAACTCCCCGCTCCTCGTCCCCCTCTTCGTCTCCCCCTCTGAACTTCGCTTTTTCATTTTTCCGACCTCCTTTCTTTGAATCCCCCCTCCTCCCCCTCGACTGTTAAATACTTCAAGAACATCCCCTGCACCAAGCTCTCTCCCGCTCGAAACCCTCTTCGCTCCGTCCCCTCGTTCTGTATCTTATAAAAAATCTCTCCCTCGTTATTTGGATTATTATAATAATCCGCATCAACAACTCCGACCTGGTTCACCAACCGTATATTATACTTAAACCCTATCGAACTCCGCACGACCAACAACAACACCTCGTCTAACGGCATCTGCGCTTTAATCCCCGTCGCCACTTTCTTTACCTCTCCTGGCTCAAGCGTCAAATCCTCCAACAAACAAAAATCATACCCCGCCGCCCCCTTAGTTTTTCGTTTTGGCAACTCTAGCTCTCGATACTTCTCTCGTGCAATCCGCTCATCTCGAAACCCCTCCTTAAATCTTTCAAACGTTACTTTCTCAAACCTCCGTTCCATACCCTCATTATACCCTACTTGAACTTAATCAAACACCCCAACACATTCATCAAATACTTCCGCGTCTTTTTGTCCATTCCCGCGATACTCTTCACAATCGCTAACAGATTCTCTGGTCCAATCGTCGCCTTCTTTCGCGTCTGGGTTTCTAACGCCCTAAAAATCGTCTCAAACGCAATCTCCGTCTGTTCTCGGTCAATCGTCGCCAGCCCCCTCACAGTGTTCGTGTGTAACTGACGACTCAACCGGCTCTGCTCCCCCTCGATAAATCCGTTCAATTCTTTATTCAGTAGCCACGACGTCGGATAATGTGCAAACACCCCCTTCTCATTCGACTTAACCACTTTCTTCGTCTTATTCAAAAACAACGTCCCCACGACCGACTGCTCTGGTATGACATTCTTTAATTTTCTCCTAATTCTCTGGAATCTCCGTGAATAAAATTGTTCTCGCCTCAATCCCGGACCGTCAAAATTATAAATCTGTCGAATCCGCCGCCGACGCAAAAATCCCGCCTCCATTCCCGCTACCATCGCCAAGTTCCCTCCCTTCGAATGTCCCGCCAGATAAACTCGCTTGTCTCCTCGCTTAATATGCAACTTCGTATATTCAATCGCCAAAATATGTGTAATCGTCGGGTATTGATATACTACTCGACAATTCTCAATCCACCCAATCACCGAGTTGTTCGTCCCCCTGAACCCAATCGTCTTGACACTCTGCCCCGCCTCAATTACTCGACAACAAATCGCCCCAAACTGCGTCGCGTCGTTAAACACATCATCAAAGTTCTCAATCTTCATCTCCTCGTACCGCTTCGCCCCTTCAAGTATCTTCGCTACCTCTTTTACCTTCGGCGTCATCAGGTCATCTGTTTTCTGTGGCTTATATCTCAAAATCTCTTCAACAAACTCCCCAAACCCTCGCTCCTCTGTAAACCCTCGCACTGGTGCATACGCCAAAACCGCCACCAACAAAATATCTAGCTCGCCCCACCCTTTTTCCTCGAGCGTCACATCTCGATTTTCGCGCAAAAAATCTAACAATGTCTTCACACAACCGCCAATCTTGTCAACTACTCGACGCTTTTAATCGTTCCTTCGTTCCCGTTCGGTAACTTATAAGTTTCCCCTGCCTTCTTCCCTAGCATCGCCTTCCCAATCGGGCTTTCGTTAGAAATCTTCCCCTCGAGCGGATTCGCCTCGACCGGACCCACAATCGCATACTGATATTCTTCCCCCCCAACTTCCACCGTCACCTTCGCTCCAATCCCAACTTTTCCGTGGCTCGCGTTCCGAATAATCTTCGCATTCTTCAAAATCTCTTCAATTTCCGCAATCCGGCTCTCATTCAACTTCTGCTCACTTCTCGCCGCTGAATAATCTTCGTTCTCTGATAAATCTCCGAACGCCCGCGCCGTCGCAATTTTCTCAATAATCACATCTCGTTCTTTAACTCTTTCCTCAAGCTCTTTCTCCAGCTCCGTTTTCCCCTCTTTTGTTAAATCCACGCTTTTTTTCATAAACTAAATCTCCTCTATAAAGGATAAACATTTTCAATAATACTGAAAACGAGTTTACAAAGCTCCGAAAACTTTGTCAAGCGTCATCTTTCGCGTCTCCCCCGTCGCCCGCTCCGTCACCTCAACTTCCCCCGTTTCCAATCCCCTATCAGAAATCACCACCCTCACCGGAATCCCCATTAACTCCGCATCTTTCATCTTCTCTCCAAAGCGCACATCTCTATCATCTAAAATCATCTCGTCCTTCTCTCGGTATTTCTCATATATCTCCGTCGCTTTTGCCGTTCCTTTCTCACCGTTCGCCACGAGATAATACTTATATGGCGCCACGGCTTCCGGCAGAACTAGCCCTTTCTCGTCCGCAAACCGCTCCACAATCACCCCAAACACCCTACTCACGCCAATCCCATAACACCCCATATACACCGTCTGCCTCTCCCCCTCTTTCGTCTGAAAATTCAATCCTAACGGTTCGCTATACTTAAACTTCAACTTAAAGATATTTCCCACTTCCGCCCCCGCCGTTTCGAGAAACTCCGTCCCCTCTGGGATCCCCAAATCCCGCAGCACTTCCTCGTTATACACTTCCTTGTTCAAAAACACTTTCTTCTCTTTATCATAAAAAATCGTATCTTCTCCAACCGGAATCAACGTCTGATACTCATGCGAATATTTCGTAAAAATCCCGCCGCTCGCAAACGTCTCAAACGTCTCCGCTCCAATCCCGAGCCGTTCAAAAATCTTCGCATACGCCCCCTCAACCTTTTGATAAAACTCATCCAAATCCGCTTCCGTCTGATGAAAACTATACAGGTCTTTCATCAAAAACTCTCGCCCACGCAAAATCCCCGATTTCGCCCTCAGCTCGTTACGGAACTTCGTCTGGAACTGATATACTGCCCGCGGCAAATCCTTATAGCTCGCCACATACGTCTTCAACAACTCTGTTACCGGCTCCTCGTGTGTCGGCGCTAACCCCAGTTCCCCACCACTCGCCAGTTCCGTCTTAAACCAAATATCTACTTCTTGGTCGTCCCATCTCTCTGACTTTTTCCATGGCTCCGGCTTCTGCAAAGTCGACATCAAAATCTCTTCCGCAGAAATTCGGTTCAATTCTTCACGAATTATCTGCTTAATTTTCTCCAGCACTCTCAACCCGAGCGGCAGATAATCATATACCCCCGCCATCTCTTTATGTACATATCCCGCCCGAATCAACAACTGCGCATTTCGCGCTTCTTCCCCCTTCGGCGCCTCCCTTAGCGTCTTCACAAAAGTCTTTGACATTCTCATAGAGAGAATTATACCATATTATTTTTTCACAACTTTTTTTGTTACGTCAAAACGTTCCATATAATGCCCGAGTAACAGCTTAGTCTGCGCCACATACGCACTCGCCGACGAATAAACTAATGCAATCACCGGCGACAATACCCACTGCGTCACCATCAATACCTTCCGCGTACTCTTATATCTCGCTGGACGCTCCGGTAACATCTTCAGACTGAAAATAATCGTCACAAATAGCCCCACGCTCGCCAACAGCTGCACCACGCTCACCACCATCGGTAAATTAAACACCGTCATTCCTCGCGTCGATAAGTTCATAATCATCGGCACCCATCCCCCAAACGCCACAACCGGCGCAATCATCGCGCGCGTAACGTGCGAGTCCAGTAGTCGCATATACTTCGCCAGCGTCTTCCAAAACGGCACTTCTCTATCTTTCCTGAACAATAAATTACCCACATAGGCAATATCGCTCGCACCGTACGCCCATCTCCTCAGTTGCACAAACTGCGCCTTGAGCGTCTTCCCTACGGTCTCGTCCATCACCGCGTCTTGTTCAATCGGCACCCGTATCGGTACTACTCTATAATCCCCCTTGAAATGAAAATAGCTCCGCCAGTATTGATGCCCGTCCTCCACAATCGTCCGCCGACTCCAATAATTCATCTCCTCAATCGCCTTAAGCGGCTGTGAATGACTCGCGAAGTTCCATAACATGTGCGGTCTCATCGTCTGAATCAAGTTAAAAAACGAATTAGAAACCGCAATCACCCTCATCGGCGCCGCCGCATCCCAAATATTATTCGTAAACAAACATACTGGCTGATACGATCGCCGTTGCGCCACTTCCCTCTCCCGTGCACAAAACTCATATGTCACCGCGTCCAAATACTTCGGATGCATCCGATTATCACTATCAATCGACGTAATCATCACTCTCTCCCGCGCAATCTTTTTCTTGCGAATATATCGCGACAACTCTTCCGCCGCACAACACAGGTTCGGTCCTTTCCCCGCAATCTCCCCCTTGAGTCCGTCCGGATGTTTAACTAGCAAAAACTCCTTAAAATCGTCCTTGAACAACTTTTTTAACTCAAACACTGTTTTCTCAATTTCTTCCCCGCCCCGCTCCTCATAGCCGAGCACAAAAATTATTCGCTCATTCGGAAAATTCGAATCTCTCACCGCCTCAATACTCGGACGCATCGTCTCCATTCCTTCGTTATACGCCACCATAATCACCGCCTGATAAACCTCGCTCGGTCGTACATACTTCATCTCCACGTCCGGCTCTGAACTAATTTTTTTCAAATTACGCACATGCTCCTGAAAATGATACGCTTCGCTCTGCCTATTATGTAGCTTCTCATACGCCTCATGCGGGCTCTCCAAGTCTTCACATCTCTTCTTCCAGTCAACTCTCTCCGCCTCTTCAATCGTCCGATACCCCCCGCACGTCCGATATGCCACCCCAATCGCCCGCACTAACGTAATCGAAATAATCGACAAGAAATAAATCGCCCCCAGTAGTGGCGAACAATACGACAATAGAAATAATAAAATGACCCCTCCGTAGCTCAACAGCCCTGGCAACATCTCCAAAAACCGATACTTCCGCGTTCGTTTCCCGAGCGGTATCTCGAACTCTCTCTGTCTCATTTTACTACTCCCGCCAATCTCAACAAGACTCCAAACGCCACTCCCCCGACTAACAGCGACATCAACAAAAACAGCTGCGCAAATCCTTTTCCTCGTCGATTAAAAATCTGTATCGCCAGCATATTGTGTAAAACTGCCAAGATTAATCCCATTATCGGAAAAACTAACACCGCCCAATAATCCCCCGTCCGATACCCTCCTGAGTTCCAAAGACTTAAAAAGTCTCCCCCTGAAAACCCGCCAATATCCGCATATCCCACATAAAACATCGTCGTTCCGACTTTGAACTTTATCAGCGTATGAATCGCCAACGCCACCCCGAGCACAAACAACAGCCCCATCAACAGGAGCAGTCCCTTTTCTTCTCTAAAAATCTTTTTGAACCCCAACCCAATCTCTTTCATATCTATATATTATATAGTATCATATAAAAGCCCGTGTGAAACCTTGATTTTTCTTTTCTTCTCCTTTATAATCTCCCTGAAGTGGATTCGTAGCTCAGTTGGTTAGAGCGCTGCCCTGTCACGGCAGAGGTCGCGAGTTCGAGTCTCGTCGGATCCGCCATCATTCATATTTGTCTCTAAGCCTCCTCTAGGCTTCTTTTTATGCGCTAATTGTAATTTTTATTTTTTTATGCTACATTTAACCTAACTAACATAAGGAGTTATATCATGGATGCTCTTACAAGTCTCAATTCAGAAGAAGCTCTCGTGGCGGGCGGGCTTCTCGGCGGCGCTATCGTTGGTGTCTCTGTCGTCGCCCTTATCTACGTCATCTTATGCATCGTCGCCTGGTGGAAAATCTTTACCAAAGCAGGAGAAGCTGGTTGGAAAGCTATCATTCCGATTTACAACGTTTATATCCTCTGCCGTATCACTGGTATCAACTTCTGGATTTTCTGTCTCGGTCTTCCCTTCGCCGTCGGTATCTTGAGCGCCATCGTCGGTTCTGAAACCGTCGCCGGCTCAACTATTACCGGTCTTTATGCCCTCTTCTTCGATATCTACCTCGCCATCAAACTCGGCGACGCCTTCAAGAAAGGTACCGGTTTCAAAGTCGGTCTCGTCCTGCTCCCCTTCATCTTCTACTTAATCCTCGCTTTCGGCGACGCGAAATATATCGGTAAAAAAGCCGTTGAAGCTTCCGCGAAGAAATAACCCTCCTCGCTTTAAAAATCCCTTCTCTTCGAAGGGATTTTTTGTTATAATCTTCTCAGTCGCGGGTATCGTATAGCGGCTATTATGTATCCTTCCCAAGGATGAGATCAGGGTCCGACTCCCTGTACCCGCACCATTTATTAAGAAAGATGCCGATGTAGCTCAGTTGGTAGAGCAGCTCATTCGTAACGAGCAGGTCACAGGTTCGAACCCTGCCATCGGCTCCATTTTTATTGCCGTTTATTATTCTTCCTGCGTTTCTTTGAGCTTGATATATTCTTTCACGCCCCCGCTCTCCCGAATCATCTCTAATCTCTTATCAAACTCCTTAAACTTCACAAATAATGACACGTAATCAACTTGCGTCTCGGTCTTCTTATTTAGTTTCACAAAATAATACCCGTCCCCGTTGCTCGACACAAACTTCCCACTCTGCGCCCCCTCCTCAAGACTCGCCGCCTTCCCGCTCCGTCCCCCGTCCACGTTTTTATTATCAATCAATCCACTCGTCCCTTCCAGTTCGACTCGCTCCCCGAACTTCTCTTTCGCTGCCTGGAAATCTCCGCCATTCTCGCTCAACTCCCGCTCTAGTGCTTCCGCCGTCTTTAGCGCCTCCGTATCAATTTTTTGCTCAACTTTCGCTCTCAACAACGCCAAATATAACATTCTCTGATACTCACGCTTCGACAATCCAAAGTTCGTCGCTAAAACTTTCAAAAAACTCTCTTCGCTTCGCTCCGCCCCACCCACTTTTCGATGTTCATCAAACGCCTTCGCCACTTCCTCGTTGCTCACCTCAATTTCCTCTTCCTTCGCCAACTTCACCGCATACGTCAAGTCTTCCGCCTGCGTCAACGCCGTCCGTTTATAAACCTCAATCATCGTCTCTTTATCTTCCGAATTATCTTCCAATCCCGACTGTTGCTCGAGCGCCGCGATGCTACTTCGCGCCGTCATCAAATAATCCGCAAACTTCACCTTCTCTCCATCAACCTCCGCTACTGGTAACGGTAAAATTCGCGAAATCCGATACATGATGTCCCCCATGTCCTGGAACTTATACAGCTCCAAAAACCCCGTCAGCCCCAGTGCCACCACCGCGACCAACGCCACAATAATCGTGTTCACGACCATCTTATGTTTCGCATACTGTAACGGATATTTGAACTTTCGTCCCCGCGCTAAAACCTCCTCGCGCCTCTCTTCGACTCGTTCTTTTTCCGTCTTCCGCTGACCCTCGCCCGTCTTCACGGCTTTTTTAAGCGACAACTTCCCCAGAAGTTTTATCTTCATATCTCGATTATATCATAATCTCGTGTATAATAAAAACCACGGGCTTTCGCTCGTGGTTCTTCCGTTTCGTGGCCTGGTAGCTCAATTGGATAGAGCAGCTCCGTCCTAAGGAGAAGGTTGTGGGTTCAACTCCCGCCCAGGCTACCAATTAATCGATAAAGCTAATTTCGGATGAGATTCAAGGAAGCAGGAGTAGCGGAGCGAACCGTACTTGACGTACGGAGAGCGAGCAACACATCTGCTGACGCAGAAGCTCGCCGAAATTAGTTTTATCTCGTATATTTCTCCGACAAATCACTATAATCATATAGCTCTTCCGGCTTAAACCAAAGCGCTACTTCTTTCTTTGCTTCTGCCTCCGACCCCGACGCATGAACTAAGTTCGGCACACCGACTTGCTTCGCGTTCGAATATCCGAAGCTCATGTGTGCAAAGTCGCCTCGAATCGTTCCCATGTCCGCCGCTTTCGGCTCTGTCGAACCAACAATCTTCCGTACTAGCGGCACCGCCTCGACCCCCTCGAGCACCATCGCAATCACCGGACCCGTCATCATATAATCTAAGTTATATCGGAACGCTTCTTCCCCTCTCCGCGTAATCATCTCCCCAATCCCCTCATAATGTTCCTTATATTGCTCTTCCCCCGGCATCACCATTTTCATACCCACAATCTTCAGCCCCACTCGCTCGAACCGATGCACAATCTCCCCCACTAACCCCCTCTGTACCGCGTCCGGTTTACAGACGACCAAGCTACGCTGAATTAAGTCTTTTTCTTTTCCCATAAAAAACTCCTTTTCTTCGATTATACCACAGCTATGATAAAATATTCCTTATGGACATCAACGAGCTTATCGACGATTTTCTCGAATCCCTCGAAGTAGAACGTGGTCGCTCGAAAAAAACCATCGAAAACTACCGTCTTTACCTTTATCGCTTTTACGCTCTAACTTCCGAACTACTCCAAAAAGACTCCGTCTTCCCCTCAGAAATTACCCCCGACCTCTTCCGTCAATTCCGTCTTAAACTCAACCGCCTAGAAATCGACACTGCCGGCGACAACCTGAAAGCCATCACTCAAGCTTATCATCTCATCGCCCTCCGCGGCTTCCTTAAATATCTCGCACGTCGCGGTATCGACTCGCTCGACCCCTCCCTTGTTGACCTCCCCCGTGCCGTTAAAAAACAAGTTACTTTCCTTCATTACGACGAGGTCGAAGACCTTCTCGCCGCCATTCCCGACGATACCGAATCTGGTCTGCGCGACCGCGCTATCGTCGAGCTTCTCTTCTCTGGTGGACTTCGTGTCTCCGAGCTTATCAGCCTCAATCGCGACTCTATCAATCTCGACCGTCGCGAATTTATCGTCCGGGGCAAGGGTCAAAAAGACCGCCCTATTTTCATCTCCAAAGCCGCCGCCGACCGCGTCCGCGAATATCTCGCCGCCCGAACTGATTCCCTCCCCGCTCTCTTTCTTAACAACTCCCGTAACCGCAACGCCGTCAACACTTCCGGCGACTTCCGCCGCCTCACCCCCCGCTCCGTCCAACGCTTAATCGAAAAATACGCCCGCGCCGCCGGAATCACCAAACACGTCACCCCCCATACCCTCCGCCATTCTTTCGCCACCGACCTTCTCATGAATGGCGCCGACCTCCGTAGTGTCCAAGCTCTCCTCGGTCATGCTAACATCAGCACGACCCAAATCTACACTCACGTCACCGACCCCCATCTCCGCGAGGTTCACGAAAAGTTCCACTCAGAAACCGACTAATCTCCCTAAACCATCCCTAACTTCATCATTTGAAGCTGCGTCGAAAACGTCACCCCTATCACGAACGCCACCACTAAAAACGGTCCAAACGCCGTCCGTTTCTTCCTCCGCCCCAACATCACCGCCGCCCCCAAAAAGTTTGCCACAAACAATTCCCATAGCGCCAACCACCAATCCCCTAACACCATACCAATCATCAAACACACCAACCAATCCCCTCCCCCAACCAACTTCTCGTTCGATACCTTATATAATATATAATATATCCCGCCCAATAACCCCGCCGCCGCTCCGCGCGCAAGTAAAAATCCTTTCCAATCTATCCCGGTAAACTCAAAGATTCTCTCTCCCGTTGCCGTAACATCCACTGCCGTAAACCCCAACGACACCGCTCTCGCTATCATAAACACTCCTGCCACCGCCACTCCGCCATACAATACCCCTACCGGCAGTTTCCCATATCTCGCATCGTAAATCGCCAAAACTAACAACACTGTCATAAAGATCAACAGCACCAAAAACCACGCCCAGGTCCAAGCCCGCGGCGTTCCGCCCAAGCCTAACTCAAAAAACTGCGGAAAATATTTCCCCGCAAACCACGCCCCGAGCATCATAAAACTGACCGCCCCCGCAACTTCGCTCAAAATCTCTGCCTTCCCAATCTCCTTCCCGCATTTCCGACACTTCCCCCGCTGCAATACCCATGATAGAATCGGAATATTCTCATACCACTTCAACTGTTTATGACAGAACAAACACACGCTCCGCGACCCTAACTTCTTCTTCCCCTCCTCTTGCCGTCGAAGCCTACACACCTGACAACACGCAAAGCTCCCCATTCCCGCTCCCAATCCCCCCATCACCAACACAAACATTATTATATTCATGTGTCTATTATAACACTAGTGCCAAACTCACTTGTAAAACCACTTTAGCCAATCGCTGACACGAGAGAATAAATCGGCAACAGCGTCCCCGCAATCACTACCCCAATCAGCCCCGCCATAATCACCATCAACACCGGCTCAATCATCGTCGAGATATTCGCAATCTTCTCATCAAGCTCGTTTTCATACACCTCCGCCGCCTTCCCAATCATCTCATCAATCTTACCTGACTGCTCCCCAATCGAAATCATCTGCGGCACTAACGGCAACATATAGTCCAAGTCCGCAATGCTCTCTGATAACGGTTTCCCCGACTTTACTTTCTCGCTCGCCGCATTCAACTGCTCTTCCATGTAATAGTTGCTCGTCGCTCTTGCAGAAATCTTCATCGACTCCAACATCGACACCCCCGTTCCTAACAACATCTCCATCGTTCGCGCAAACCGGTTCATATACAATCGCTGAAACAACGTATTGAACAACGGCACGTTCAGCTTAAACAACGCAAACGTCTTCTTCCCTGACGGCGTTTTTCGATAGGCATTAATTCCATAAACAATCGCCGCAAAAATCAACAACACAATCCACCATTGATTCGCAAAGAAGTCAGAAATGTTCACTAAAACTTGCGTAATCGTCGGCAAAACCTTATCCATGTCCTCATACAGCTTCCGTACTTCCGGAACAACCTCAATCATCATAAAGCCCAACACCACAATAATCACTACAAAAATAATTATCGGATAAACCATCGCCCCGCGAATCTTAGAAATCATGTTCGCATCTTTTTCATCCTGCGTCGCCAATCGCGCCAACGCCACGTCGAGTGTACCCGAAGTTTCACCCGCCGCCACCAACGCTAAATACACATCGCCAAACACATCTGGGTGCGCCGCCAACGCGTCCGACAACGACTTACCCGCCTCCACGCTCGTAGAAACGTCCTCAATCACCGTCCTCATCGCCGTCGAAGCTGACTGCTCCGCTGCTGTCTTTAGCGACCGCGACATCGGCAACCCCGCCCCAATCAGTGTCGCAAACTGCCTCGTAAAAATAATCCTATCTTTCGAAGAAACTTTATTTTTCAGCTTCGCTAAAATCCCCCCAGTATCTTCCTCTTCAACTTTGTCCGGTATATACCCCTGCTCAACCAACATCCTTCCTGCTTCACGTTCACTCTCCGCCTGTAAAACCCCAGAAACCGCCTTCCGTGTCTTCTTGTCCGTCGCCTTATAAGTATATCGCTTCATTTCTCGCCCAACTTATCCTCTAGCTAATCGCTCGAAGTTTTCTACATCCACCGCGAAATCTCGCGCATCGTTAAATGTCACTGTTCCCATCTGAACCAGCTTCGCCAAAGTTGCATCCATCGTCTGCATTCCTTGACTCGCCCCCGTCTGAATCATCGAGTCGATTTGATGTGTTTTCCCTTCACGCACCAACGACCGAATCGCCGAGTTCGCCACCATAATCTCTGCCGCCGCAATTCTTCCCCCGCCAATCGCCGGAATCAGCCTCTGCGCACAAATCGCCATCAACATATTCGACAACTGCGTCCGAATCTGTGGCTGTTGATGAGACGGGAATACGTCAATCATTCGGTCAATCGACTGCGCCGCCGAGTTTGTGTGGAGCGTCGCTAAAACCAAGTGTCCCGTTTCTGCAATCGTAATCGCCGAAGAAATCGTCTCAAGGTCACGCATCTCCCCAATCAACACCACGTCCGGGTCCTCCCTAAGTGCTGACCTTAACGCCGCCGAGAAAGAAAATGTGTCATAATGTACTTCGCGCTGTACTACTACCGACCGTTGCGACTTATGCGTAAACTCAATCGGGTCTTCAATCGTCAAAATATGTACCGCTTTTTCTCGGTTAATCTTGTCAACAATCGCCGCCAAGGTCGTTGACTTCCCTGAACCCGTCGGTCCAGTTACCAAAACCAACCCGCGCGGATAATCCGCAAAACTTTCCACAACCGGCGGCAACCCCAAATCCGCCACGTTCTTAATTACATTCGGAATCAACCTCAACGCACAAGCCAGATTCCCCTTCTCATGAAACGCGTTCGCGCGGAACCGCCCCAACTCTCCGAACGCAAAGGAATAGTCATATTCCTTATCTCGCATTAAAATCTTCTGTTGCGTCTCATCAAGCGTAGAAAACACCAACTGTTCTACCATAGCTGGCGTCAAAACCGGCATCCCCGTAATTCCCACCAACTCACCGTCAACCCTCAAAATCGGCGGCAATCCAACCTGTAAATGAATGTCCGAAGCATCTCGCTTGATACATTCTTCTAATAAAGTCTCGATTCTCAGCCCACTATTTTGCATACTTCAATTCTACCACAAGCTTTTTAAAAAAACTACATCTTTTAAGCCAAATCACTCGCCACGCGATTGACCTCGGAAACCGACGTAATCCCCGACAACGCCTTTAACATTCCGTCCTGTCGCATCGTAATTACCCCCTTCGCCTTCGCCACCTTCATCAAATCTCCCGCCGTCGAACGCGCCACAATCAACTTCTGTATATCTTCATCTACTTCAATTGCCTCATAAAGCCCCGCTCGCCCCACATACCCACTCGGCGCATCTCGCGTTTCAATTCCCTTCGCTAGCGCATAACCCTTCGCATTTTTCACCGGCAAATTCGGATACCCCAAATCTGCCGACAATCTCGCCACTTCTTCCTGCGTCTTCGGCAACACGTCTCCAAGCACCTCGTTAATCTCTTCCGTCTCCATTTCCGTCGACTGAACAATGTCTCGTTTCTCCGCCACGCGTCGTACCAACCTCTGCCCAATCACCGTGTTCAGCGTCGACGCAATCAAGAACGGCTCAATCCCCATATCGAGCAACCTCGGCATAATCCCAGCCGCCGAGTTCGTGTGGAGCGTAGAAAACACCAAGTGCCCCGTCAACGCCGCCTGAACCGCCAGGTTCGCCGTCTCCGAGTCACGAATCTCCCCAACCATCACCACGTCCGGGTCTTGACGCAAAATCGACCTCAATCCCGACGCAAACGTCAACCCCGCATCTACGTTCACCTGAATCTGGTTCACTCCGTCCATCTTATATTCAACCGGGTCTTCAAGCGTCACGATATTAATCGCCTCACTTTTAATCTTCTTAATCAAAGCATACAAAGTCGTCGACTTACCTGAACCCGTCGGTCCTGAAGTCAGAATCATTCCGTTCGGCTTCTCAATCCCGTTCGTTACCGCCTTGAGTGCCCGTCCGGTCATCCCCATCTTCTCCACTTCCATCGCTGTTCCCGACTTATCAAGCAACCGAATTACTACTTGCTCCCCCCAAACGACCGGAGAAATCGCGATACGCAAGTCAATCTCTCTATCATCAACCACCACCGCGAACTGCCCGTCCTGCGGAATCCGGTGCTCGTCAATCTTCAAATTTGACAAAATCTTAATTCTCGACACAAGTGCCGGCTCAATCGCCTTCGGCAAATCCATCACCTGCCTTAACACCCCGTCAATCCGACACCTGATAATCAACGAATTTTCAAGCGGCTCAATATGAATATCCGACGCCTTCGACTTCGCCGCAAAGTCAAGAATCGTCGTCAACGCCTTAGAAATCGGCGAATCCTGCGTAATTACTTTCGCATTTCCGCTTCGTGCCGACTTCTGCGCTTGTTCCTGTTCCGACGACTTTGCCGCCTTCTTCACGCTAGAAAAGTCGTTGCGATACTGCATCAAAATCGCGCGAATCCCCTCCTCGCTCGCCATAACCGTCCGAATCGGTTTCTTAATCAACGTCGCTAAATAGTCCGTCGCCTGTACGTTCGTCACGTCCAACATCGCTACTGCGAGTCTTCCCTCTTCCAAGCATAACGGCACTGCCATCGAACGTTGCGCCACATCTTGCGGAATATTCATCAGCACATCTTGTTCCATCCGCACGTTACGCAGATTCACATACGGCACTTTCATTACAAAAGCAGTCGCATGCACAATCGTCTCGTTCGTTACTAACTTCTGTTCCACTAACGCCGGCAGAATCGGCTGTTTCGCCGCCTCCGTCTTCGATCGAATTTCCGCCAACTTCGCCGGGTCAACCAGCCCTTCATCTTGAAGGGCTGCCACGACTCTATCTTGCATCTCTTTCGTCAATAATGCCATGCTATCTCGCTATTCGCTTACTGTTTCTTGCCTCGCCGCTCTATCTGCTTGTTGCTCTTGTTCACTCGGCGTAATCGTCTCCGCCGCTCCACTCGTTTCCATTTCCGTCTCTGTCCCCGTTGTATCTGTCGCCTCCATATCTTCATCTATCTCGCTCGTGGTCTCGCCGGTATCCACCCCTCGCGCTTCGCCACATTCCACTAACTCGCCTTCATCAATCACGCCGTCATGATTTATGTCTTCACACGACCCTACGAACACTTCCACCGTCGGGTTAATCGCTCTCGCGTTAAACACTTCGCTGTCCGGCGTCACCAATTCCGCACTCACCGGCTCCAAGTATTCGAAACTCACCGTTTTCTCTAGCGGGTCACCCAAAAAATAGTTCATCAAGAAATAGGCCAGAATTGTCCCTGCAATCGCAATCGTAAAGACACTAATATAATCAGATGTTTTCATCTTCTCCTTCTTCCTCCCCGTTTAACGCTTTCGTGACAATTCCTCTGCCGTCCACCGTCTCAATCCCCTCATGCAATCCTGCCACTTCCGTATAATACGCTGTCGCTTTCGCGTTAAACTGCAACTGTCCGTTCGACCATTCAATCGACGCCGACTGTACTCCAATCTCGCGAATACTCTTTTCGATGTTTTGCAAAATCCGAATCACCGTCGGCACATCCGTCTCCGCCGTAATATTCACCCCAATCGCGCCCAATCCTGCAATCGTCGCCTCTTCTGGGTCGCCCGGCGACAACGTCTCTGGCTCCCAATTCGACAACTTAAAAATCTTATCTAAGCTCGCCATCAACGCCAGCTCATTCTTCGCCGCCGGCAACGCATCTGGCACGGTTCTTAATGCCGAACACATCGCGAAAATCTGGAAGTTCGTTTCCCGTTCTTCGTCCGACGTGGAGTTCTCATAACGCCGTAACAATTTCTCATAACTCAACTGCTCGCCAGTATTATCATCCATACAGACAGAAATCCCGCTTCGCCCCACACTCTCCAAACTTTCGTTCTGTGCCATTTCTTCCATGACTTTCGAGCGCAACGAGCCAGACACATCACTGACTGCAATATCATTCGGCGCACAGCTCTTTAGCTCGTTCTGCGAATAGACTCCAAACCGCGGCTTCTTGCAAACTCCAATTGTTTCAATCGCGTCGCTATATCCTTCAATCGCATCATCTTTTTCAGAAATCACTTTCGCGTTAAACCGAATCAGCTTCAAGAAATATACCCCTAGCACGAGCGACGCCCCGAGCGCTATCGAAGCCCCCACGACTGCTCCGAACATATTTTTCTGTGCTTCACTAATCTTCAGCTTCTTACCTATCATCTGTGCCTTTTCCGCCATAACCTTTACTGTTCCTCCTTGTTACAGGTCTTATCGCCTTCTTCGCATAAATCTGCCGCTCTTTCGCTAAAAATCGAACCAATCTGAATATACGAATCCGTCACGTTGCTCATTCCGCTCGGCGCCACCGCAATCATATGCTTATTGTTATAATCTAGCACCGCCGCGTTCAGCGACAACTGCGCCTCGAATCTCAAGACCAATTCCCCGCCCTCAACTTTCCCGTTGCTCGATTCGGTCACTTCCAAATCGCCCAACGCTAACGTACAATTATTTTCCTCAATCGGCACCATCTTCCCGTTCTTGTCTTTCGTAAACATATAATTCGTACACTGACTCTCGAAATGCGCCACTCCCGTAATCTCTCCTGACTCCGACATATACCCGCTCCGATACCAATCGTCATATAGCGGCGTTCGTGGAATCCGTACCGTTTCCACGGCATCTCCACCTTCCGTTTCTACATTCTCACCTTGCTCTTCTTCATTTTCGTTCAACGCTTCCTCGACCGCCTCCTCATCAACCGTTACATCGCCCTCCTCGCTCTTCTGACTCGGGTCACACCCCCTCACGCTTTTCGCCCAAATCCCATATACATTCCCTTTCTCATCTTTCAACGTTACACCATTCTCATCCGTCTCGCGAATACACATCGTCGGAATCTGATTCCCAGACTCATCCACATACCGTCCATAATCATATTTCATCAAGCCCACTTGCTTCGAAAACGCTTCCAAGACTCGATAGTCCACACCGTCCGTCCCCTCCCCCGCATTCGCCTGCCCTTCAATCGACAATATCGCCTCGTTCATATCTACGTCCACTTTCGATAGCGTCACCGAATCCGCCCCCGTCGGTACGACCGCCGCCAAAATCGCAAACACCCGCGAAAACACTTTCTTGTTCGTACGGATATTCTCCAAGCTTTCAAGCTGACTCTGAATCGTCAAGATTTCTTCCAATCCATCATACTCTTCCAATTTTCCCGACAACAGCTCCAATCGCTTGTCTTGCGACCCCAATGTAATATCTTGTCCCGCTTTAATCAACACTAATAAAACTACCAACCCAATCGCAATTGCCGAGACCGTCCCCGATACAAAGAAAATCAAATTCCGTACCTTTTGCGCACGAATCGCTTCCGCTTTAACGTCCGGAACTAGGTTAATCTCATACATTACGCATTACTCCTTTCTGCCAAGCCAATCGCCACCGCAAATTCACTCGCCACGTTAATCAACGCATTCTGCTGTTCCGGAGAAACCCGTACCATCTGCCACGGATTCCCTTGCAACGTCGGCACATCCGTCTTCGCTTCGATATACTCGGCAATAAACGGAATAATCTCCGCAAACCCCGACAACACAATTCCGCCAACTTTCACATTCGTATATTTATTCTGGAAGAACAGCACCGACTTTGTTAATTCTGACGAGAACCCTTCCAGTGTCGGGTCGAGCGCCTGGAAAATCTTCCCTTCCAGCTTATCTTGTGCTAAGCCGAACTTCAGAATAAACTGACGCGCCTGGTCTTCTTTAATCGACAACGCACTCGCCACCGCCTTCACTAACGACTGGAATCCGCCCGGAATCGAACGCACCAATCTCGGCGCCCCCTGAAACACTACTACTAAGTCCGTTGACCTCTCGCCTAAGTCAACAATCATCCTCGCATCGACCGCCCCCATCGGCATCAACGCTCGCGCCATCGCCAACGGCTCCGGCTCCATCGCTACCACATTCAGCCCCATCGCTTCCACCATATCTAACATCGACTCCGCATACGTCTTCGCCGTCGAAGAGACGAGCACCTCCGCTTTTTTCGGGTCGTTCGGACTCGTTCCGAGCACCACATAATCCGCCTTTGCTTCATCTGCTGCCATCGGAATATACTGGTCAAGCTGATATTTTACGGTCTTTATTAAATCTTTCGGATCTTGATTATCGACTTCCACAATCGACGTAAATGTTCGTCCCGCTGGTAGCCCAATCGCAATATTCTTCGTCCGAATCCCCGCCTGTTTCACCGCATTCATCACAATATCCTGAAACTTCTTCCGTCCCAAGTCGCTCGAATCTTGAATCGTTCGCTCATCAACCGGCACATAAGCATACCGCTGTAAGCTCCAACCCCTCGACGCCTCCCCCGACAACTGCACAATTCTAAGCGAAGTCGTTCCGATATCCATCGCGAAGAAGTCGCCCACACCTTTCAAGATATTCATAAGGTCAATTATAAAGGCTTATGTTTTATTTTTCAAGACATAAATCGTAAAACCGCTCGACGTTCCCATTCTTCCCCTTCACGACATTATCTCGCTTCTGTAAAATCACTAGTCCGTTCTCTTTCAACCATTCTTCAAACTGTGCCAAAATCTCCCGCCTCATTTTCTCATTTTTTACCACTCCTCGCACCAACTGCTCTTGTCTCGCCTCGAATTGCGGTTTTAACATTACCAAAAATCTCGTTTCCTTCGTCGCTAGTTCCGTCTTAGCATAAGCGAGAACCTTGCGCAAACTCACGAACGACACGTCCGCTAAAATTACATTAATCCTCTCGCTCGTCCTAAACTCGAATATATCTGTCTTCTCATGTAATTCAATCCTCGAATCGAATCTGAGGGGCGCTTTCATTTGCCTCGTTCCCTTCTCTACCGCTATCACCTTCTGCGCCCCTTTCTTTAACGCATACTCCGTAAACCCTCCCGTACTCGACCCAATATCTAACACCGTCTTCCCCCGAAAATCAAAATTAAACGCCCGTACGGCTCCCTCTAACTTATACTCAGCTCGACTTACTACCATACAATCTTTAGTAGCTCGCTATTCTGAGTAATTCTACTTGTTCTTGCGTTCTCGATACGCATAAGTTTCAGTATCTACAGAAATCACATCTCCGACTTTAATAAACGCCGGAACTTTCACAACCACACCCGTCTCGAGCGTCGCATCTTTCATCACTGACGTCGAAGTATCGCCTTTCACTGCCGTCTCTGTATATGTGACCTCTAGCCAAAGATTCTTCGGCAACACCAAGTTAATTGCCGTCCCATTATAAAACTGAATCTCCATTTCGTCCCCCTCTTTCATAAAATCTTTCGCATCTCCCACCAAATCATTCAACAGCTCATACTGCTCGAACGATGCCGGGTCCATAAAATAAAACTTCTCGTCATCTTTGTACAGATACTGCACTTTTCGCGTCGTCACTTCCGCCGGCTCAATCTTCTCTTGACCCTTAAACGTCTTCGGCAATAACGCTCCAGTGATTAAGTTCTTCACTTTCACGTTCACAATCGATCCCCCTCTCCCCATTACTTTCTGCGAATACTCAACGACCTTGTACGGCTGCCCGTCAAGCGTAATCAACACATTTTTCTTCAAATCTGTCGGACCATACACAACAAATCCTCCTTTATTTAAGTTTTTCAAATTTTATTGAAATTCCGAAGTACAAGGCAGGCTTGAGTAGCGGAAGGAGACGTATTTGACATACGTCGACTGAGCAACGCAAAGCCTAACGCAGTAATTCGGAATTTCACAAAATTTACGCCGCAGAAACAAAAGGCAAAAGCGCCAAATGCCGCGCACGCTTCACCGCCACCGCCAACTGTCTCTGCTGCTTCGCGGTTAGCCCCGTTCGCGCCCCCGCTTCAATTCGCCCATACGGGTCTAAAAACTTCTGCAAGGTCTTCACGTCTCTGTAATCAAAATACAGATTCGCATCAACTTTCATTCTTCTCATATTATTTCCTCTTGATTATTATTATATCTTGTTCAAATTGGATGAAGTACAAGGCAGGCTTGAGTAGCGGAAGGAGACGTACTTCAGGTACGTTGACTGAGCAACGCAAAGCCTAACGCAGTAATTCGCCAACTTGAACAAAATCCTAAAAAGGAATCTCGGACAGGTCAATCGGCTCCTCATCTTGCGGAGCATCATTGCTCGTCGCTGGCTCTTCCGCCGCAGCGTTTCCTCCGAAGTTCCCTCCGTT
>JAFRJG010000007.1 GCA_017432365.1 Candidatus Saccharimonadota bacterium | reverse complement strand
GCGTATCCGTAATCGCATCCTCCACCGTCAGCTCCGTCTTCCATCCCAGCTTCTCCAGCGCGAGCGTTGGGTTCGCGCACACCACTGCCAAATCACCCGTTCTCCGCTTGCCAATCTCCTTTGGCAGCTCCCGTCCAGCAATTTTCTCAAACGCCTCAATAATTTCAAACACCGACGTCGCCTTCCCGCTGCCGAGATTATAAATAGAAACCCCAGGCTCACTATGCTCCAGCGCCGCCAAATGCCCCTTCGCGAGATCTGTCACGTGAATAAAGTCACGCTCGCAGCTCCCGTCTTCCGTCTCGTAATCGTCGCCATAAATCGTTAGCTTCGCCAACTTGCCCCGATAGACCTTCGTCACGATCGGCATCAAATTATTTGGAATCCCGTTGGGATCTTCGCCGATCAATCCCGACTTGTCCGCCCCCACCGGATTAAAGTATCGCAAAATCGTCGCCTCAAACTTCGGGTCGGCCACCGCTACATCCTTAATAATCTGCTCAATCATTGCCTTTGTCCACCCATACGGATTCGTCACTCCCACGCCCGTCGTCATCGTCTCTACCAGCTGCGCTGAATCCGCACCTTTATCGCCATACACCGTCGCCGAAGAGGAAAACACAAGTCTCCTCACGCCGGCCTCTTTCATTGCCTTCAGCAGATTCACCGTCCCTTGAATATTGTTTTCATAATACGTCAGTGGCTTCTCTACACTCTCGCCCACCGCCTTCATTCCCGCAAAATGAATCACCGCGTCAAACTCGGCGCTTTTTAGCACCGCTAGCGTCGCCGGATAATCCAGCAAGTCCACCTTATGGAACTTTGGCTTCGCTCCCGTGATTTTCTCAATTTTGTCCAGCGTCTCAATTTTAGAATTAAACAAATTGTCCAAAATCTCCACCGTATGGCCCGCTCGAATCAACTCTACTGTCGTATGCGACCCAATATAACCCGTGCCACCCGTCACTAAAATCTTCATAGATTCCGCTCCTTCTTAATTACTCATATATAATATATATGGTATAATTATATCATATGAAAAAGGACTCCACATTCCTCTCCAGGGTGTTGTTAGTTTTGGGGGACATCCTCGCGATCGTCTTCTCCTTCTTTTTCGCCTATTATTTCCGCACCCACCTCGACTCTCGCCCTTACTTTTTCGAGTCTAACATTCTCGGCTTCATCTTAGAAATTGTCCTCCTCATCCCAGTTTGGGTTCTCGTCCTCGCCTCTCTCGGCCTCTACTCCAAAAACATCTTCGCTCGCCAGTCTCGCAGCAAAGAAATCACCCGCCTCTTAGTCGCCTCCATCGTCGGCGTCATGTCTATCATCTCTCTTGACTTCTTCGGCTCCTCCGACTTATTCCCGGTTCGCACCGTCGCCCTCTACTCTCTTATTCTTTGCTTCTTCTTCCTCGTCCTCAACCGCTCCATCTTCCGGCTCGTTCGCGATCTCCGTTTTCGTCACGGCCACGGCACCCTTCGCGCCGTCGTCATAGGGAACAACAAAAACACCGACTACCTCACCGACTACATTTCCTCCACCCCCGAGTCCGGCTATCAGCTCGTCGGCATCGTTGCCTCTCGCAAATACTTCCCGAAAGACCTCCTGGACAAACAATACTCCTCCGTCAAAGACGCTCTTCGCTACGCCAAGCCCGACGTCATTTTTCAGACCGACGAGCGCCAAACCGAATACGTCTATCAACAATCCGTCAATCGCCACATCATCTACTATTTTGTCCCCAGCGAATCCGCCCTCTCCTCTCAGCTCGGCGAACTCGAACTCGTCGGCAACACCCCCACGCTCCGCGTCAACGCCACACCACTCTCCGGCAACTCTCGTTATCTCAAACGCTTTTTCGACGTTCTTCTCGGCGTCATTATGTTCATCTTTGCGCTTATTCCAATGTTCCTTGTTTGGCTCGTCGTCAAACTCTCCGATTTCCGCCACCCCGCCATCTACTCCGAAGAGCGTCTCTCGCAATACAACCGCAAATTCAAGATTTACAAATTCCGCTCCATGAAACCAAAGTTCTCCGGCTTGTCTCCCGAAGAAGCCTTCAAAAAAATGGGCCACCCCGAGCTCATTAAAAAATATCGCAAAAATGGCGACTACCTCCCGAATGACCCCCGCATTACCCGCATCGGCCACTTCATTCGCAAGACCTCTCTAGATGAACTCCCGCAACTCTGGAACGTCATTCGCGGCGACATCTCCCTCGTTGGTCCTCGCGCTCTCGTCCCCGGGGAACTCAAGACTTATGGTGACCGCTCTCTCCTCCTCACGGTCAAATCCGGCCTCACCGGTCTCGCTCAAGTCTCCGGCCGTCGCGACATCTCCTTTGAGGAGCGCCGCTCGCTCGACATTTACTACGTCAAAAACTGGTCTCTCGGCCTTGACTTCCAAATCCTCCTCCGCACCGTCAAAGCCGTCTTCAAGCACGAAGGAGCCAAATAGTGAAAGTCGCCATCGTTTGCGACTGGCTCGTTTCTGTCGGCGGCGCCGAGCGCGTCCTCCGTTC
>JAFRJG010000006.1 GCA_017432365.1 Candidatus Saccharimonadota bacterium | reverse complement strand
GTCAGAAAAGGCAATCGGATTGCTCCAGGTACCGAGAATTGCCGGAATGGTAATACCGGAATCGCTCGAGAGGGCAAGACCAGTGGTCAGGTCAACGTTGGCGGCGGAAGTAGAGAGATAGACGGAATAGTAGGAGCCGTTAGAAGTAACGCCAATGGTTTTCTTCTCTACGCGCATGGTGCCTTTGCTGTTGCCGTAGTTCTCTTGGGGTGTTAACGTCCCGAAGTCCACGTCGCCGTGACCGTCGTCGGACGTCGAGCCGTTGCCGTAGTCTGGGTCGATGGTGACGGAGACCGTGTCCCAGCCGGCGGTGGCGGTAACTTGTTGGGCGGCGAAGGTTTCTGTAACGAGATAAGGGAGGAACAGGAAGGTGAAGATAAAAAGGCCGAACGTCCCGAGACTTCCATAAAGGAATATTCGAGCCGTTCGGCGGGTTAAGTTAATATGCTTTGATTCTTCCATGCTACCTCTCTTGTTAGTTTCTATTGAAACCCCTCGAGGATTTTGATGGATTTTTCCTACAAAAATGGCACCACGAGGGGTGCAACCAACTCATAAGATCGCCTCAGCCGTAGCGTGAACACTGTCTTACTAGTTACCTCATGGTGCCAGTTATAACAATGTTCGACGGGATTCGAGCCGAAGAAGTAATTCCGCGGAATTGCGCAAACGTTGCGCCATCGCGCTATATTTTCTGTCGGCACGGCTGGAGCGTCTTATCAACGGATGTTGAAAGGGGCTTTCCGCGAACTATACCGGAGTATATGCGAAAACGGGCGATACAATGAATCGGTTGCAAGACTATTTTAGCATGTTCAGTTTCGGGATGTCAACGGGTTTTTGTGATGGGAAACGGGACGGCTTCGCGACCGGAGACGCCTTCGAGGAGCCAGAAATTACGCTCGCTGTTTCCCCAACCACAAGCCGGAGGCATACCGTATTCGAGCATTTCCACGAAATCTTGGTCAAGCATCTGGGCTTCGGCGTCGCCGGCGTCACGGAGGGCTTGTTGTTCCTGAAAGCGGGCGAGCTGGTCGAGGGGGTCGTTCAACTCGGAGTAACCGTTACCCATTTCCGTTCCGGCGATAATTGGATGGAACCGTTCGGTGACGAGCGGATTTTTCTCGGAGACTTTCGCGAGAGGAGAGAGGGCGAGCGGTTCTTCAATCAGCCAGAAAGGACCGGCAGAGGTTTTCCGAATCAGTTTCCAAACATGGTCGATAAGACGTTCGGTCGAGGCGGTTTTTAGAGTTTTCTCGAGCGACTTTCGCGCGGCGAGGTCGTTCTCGGCGTGATTTTTCTTCAAACTTTCCTCGAGGTCAGTGCGAAGGATAGCTTCGAGCTGTTTCCGGTCGGGATGGAAAACGTCGACGTTATATTCGGTCTTTAATAAGTCGGCGTATTTTTTTCGAGGCCAAGGCTTTCCGCCGTTTCCTAAGTCGATTTCTCCGAAACCTTCGAGAGTGAACTTCAGAGTACCCCAAGTTTTTTCCGCGACGTATTTTATCATTTCTTCGTAAAAGGTCATGCCGGATTCATAATCTTCAAACGCGGCGTAGGACTCGAAGGCGATATGCTCCGGGAGATGCTCGTCGTCGATTCCTTCGTTCCGGAAGCGCGGACCGATGTCATAAACGCGCTCAAACCCACCACCGAGGAGACGTTTCAAGGGGAGTTCTTGAGAAATGCGAAGGTAAAAATCTTCATCAAGGGCGTCCATGTGGGTCGTGAAGGGGGTCGCGTCGGCGCCACCGGTCGTTTTTTCCAAGACGGGGGTATTAACTTCGACAAAGCCGTGTTGGTTCATAAAGTCGCGGGTCGCCGTCCAGAACTTCGCGCGGCGGACGAGTCGGTCGCGAACCTCGGGGTTTACGTTCATATCGACGTAACGCCGGCGATAACGTTCTTCTTTGTTTTTAAGACCGTCACGTCCGGGGAGCGGGCGGAGAGTCTTTGTTAAAAGGCGTAAAGTGTTCGAGAAGACGGAGCGTTCGCCGGTCGAACTTTCCCCGACCGTACCGGTTGCCTCGACGAAATCGCCAGAGTCGAGCAGTTTCAGGGTTTTTAGACCGAGCTTTCCGGGTTCTTCGACGTTCTGGTTCAAGAGAATCTGGATTTCGCCGGAGGCGTCGCGGAGACGGACGAAGGCAAGTTTTCCGAACGAGCGAATCGCGGTAATTCTTCCGGCGACCGTAACTTCTTTTCCGTTAAAATCCGCGAAGTTTTCGAGAATCTCGCCGATTTTTCGGTCGCGAAACGATTTCGCGGGGTATGGGTTAATTCCGAGTTCGCGAAGTTTTTCGAGTTTTTTCAAGCGTTCGTTTCGATAGTCGTCTAAAGTCATTTCGGGATTATTATATCATAAAGTTAAAGATATAGAGAAGGGCGAAGGCGAGAGCGTTTTTTAACATGTGGAGGAGGATTCCGGCGTAGATAGTGCCGGTAATTTCGCGCAAGGCACAGAGGACGAGCGACATCGCGAAGACATTAACGCCGACATTCCATTGACCATGGAGAAGTCCGAAGAGGACGGAAGTAATCAGGACGGAGAGCAGAAGGGAGAACTTTCCCGGGATTTTCGCGCGGAGCTTCCCGTAGAGCCAGCCGCGAAAGATGACTTCTTCGAAAACTGCCGGAAGGACAACGAGGGCGAGAAAGCCGAGGATTTTATCAAAGCCGGTCGCGAGAATTGAAAAGCCAGTTTCTTGAGCCTCGGACGGGTCGAAGAACGGGAACAAGGAGAAGACGGCGACGAGAAGCATGGCGAGGAGGAAATAAACCAGAAAGCCGACCGGCGCTAGCCCGAGGTCAGCCCAAGTCGGGAGACCCTTCAGACCGAGTTCTTCGCGCGAAGTGCGCCATTTCGGGAAAAACTTTCGCGGGAGAAGGAGAACTAAAGAAAGAGAGAGGACATAAACTAGGGCGTTTAAAACGGCGGTTCCGAGAGTCGTGGTTAAAGGTTCGCGACCGAGGAAGAAGTAAAGAGGGTACACGACGAGGTATTGAGAGGCGTAGAGAATGACGCCGACGAAGACGGGGAGGGCGAGGATTTCGAGGAAGGAGTGCTTGGTGAGTTTTGTTTGGCTCGAAGACTGTTGGGGCTGTTGGAGGGGTTTGAGCTTTTTTGGGGGATTAGTTTCAGGAGACTTAGACATGAGATTCCTTAAAAGAGACGAATGATGTCGAGGATGGTAATTAACGCCATGAGAATTAGAAGGAAGACGAAGGCGCGGGCGACGATTTTTTGTTCGGTCGCTTTCGAGAGCTTTTTTCGTTTCAGGCGGGCGAGAGTTATCATCAGCCAGCGGCCGCCGTCAAGGGCGGGAATCGGCAGGACGTTCATACAGGCGAGGGAGATGGAGATAATTGCGGAGAGGAGGAAGACGTAGGTCGGACCGGAGGAGACAATCGAGGGGAAATAGCCGCCGAGAATCCCGACGATTCCAGAGACACCGGCAGTTGCTTCGGAGACCTGTTCCCTGCCCTCGGCGCGGGTTTCCGCGTCGGTCGAAATCGAACGGGTCGCGCCAGTTACGAGATTTTTTACCATTCCCCAGAGACCGCGGAAGGTTTCTCCGGTCATCTGGACGGTCAGACCGGCACCGACGAGCGGAGCGGACCAAGTATAACGGGAGACCGAGTCGCCATGGGTCATCGTGATTCCGAGGAGATAATCAGAGCCGCGCGGGTTCAAAGTCGCGACGAGTTCGAGAGTTTTCTCGAAGGATTCGGTCGGACAGTTACAGGGAGCGGTTACACAATCACATTCTTCGATTAGGGTGGCGTTCGTTCGGCGGATGTGATAAATGACGGTTTCTCCGGCGTGGAAGTCATTAAAAGACGTGATGTCGGAGGCGGAGAGAACCTCGTGAGAGTCGGGGAGGCAGGTGTCGCCGTATGGGGTGAGACTTTCGTGGGTCGGTTCGGAGCAAGCGTCGGAGTCGGGGACGAAGGAGACGGAGGTGATAATGTCGCCGGAGCGGAAACCGGCGATTTCGGCAGGAGAGTTCTCAAGGACAGAGTCGACAGAAACCGGTTCGAGGACGACGGTTTTTTCGTCGGAGGAAATCGTGAACTGGTTATCGAGTATTTTCGGGAGACCAGTCCAGGCGAGGACGGTCAGAATCACGAACGCGACGAGCCAGTTCATGGCGACGCCAGCGAAGAGAATAAAAGTTTTTTTCCAATAAGAAACGGAGCCGAACGTCCCTTTTCGGTCGTCGTCGTCCGATTCTCCGTCCATGGCGCAAAAACCGCCAATCGGGAGGAAGTTCAGGGAGAGGACAAGGGAGGCTTGGTCTTTTTTCCAGTCGGATTTTTTAAGTTTTTTCCAGCGCCATTTATCGTTTTTCTGTTTCGGGGGGACATGAAGCCAAGCGACCGCGCGCGGCGGGAAACCGATACCAAATTCCTTAACACGGACGCCGGACTTTCGCGCGGCGAGAAAATGTCCAAATTCGTGCGAGACGATAAGGAACATTAAGCATAAAAGCCCGATAAAAACACCTAAAACTATATTCATGAATCTATATTATCATAAGAAGCTTAAATCTTCATGATTTCGGCTTCTTTTTCGCGGAACAAGGCGTCGATTTCGTCGTTGTATTTTTTGGTTAAGTCGTCAACGGACTTTTCAGCGCGCTTTTTCGCGTCTTCGGGGAGTTCGGCGGTTTTCAAATCTTTCCGGGCGTCTTCGCGGACGTTGCGGATTTTGACTTTTGAATCTTCGACGAACTTTGAGGCGGACTTGACGATTTCTTTTCTTCGTTCTTCGGTCAGAGGAGGAATCGGGACGCGGACGACGCGACCGTCATCGGACGGGTTCAGACCGAGCGAGGAATCAGAGCGGATAGCGTTAGAAATTGCGGGGATAGTCGAAGGGTCGTACGGAGTAACGAGGAGGAGCGTAGCGCCGGAGACGGTCGTATTCGCGACCTGATTCAGGGACAGCCATTGACCGTAGGCTTCGACTTTAACGCCGGAGAGCATGTCGGGATGAGCACGACCGGTACGAATCTTTTTCAGCTCGTCTTTGAACCGGGAGATAGTTTCGGTCATTTTTGATTCATAGGGGTCTGTGTCGAACATAATTTGCTCCTTATTATGTCCATATTATAACACTTTGGAGGGGAAACTGTGATATAATTATAAGTATGGAATTTGAGAAAGGTGGGCAGACTTCGGGGGAGAAGCAGCGTCAGACGGCGGCGGAAATTATGCGACGGAAGGCGCTTCAATCGTATGTGGACGAAGATGAGTGGAAAAAATATCATACCGCTTGGCAGAGCTATTATCAGAAGTACTACGGGGATTTTTATCTCAAGGCGGCGAAAGAATATGTAGCAAGAGAGCGGGCGAAAGATGCGGAAAGGAACGGGGCGACGGGGGCGCAGATGAGAGGGGTGGCGCGGACGGCGGGGAGAGCGAGGAATGTCGAGGAGCCGCGGACGACGATTGTGTCGAAGCCGGAGAAACGAGAGGAGACGTTTAAGGAGCGGATTCGGAAGCGAGCGAGCGAGCAGGCGAAGCGGGCGGAACGGAGGCGGAAAGTGACGCCGTTGATTATCGGGGGAGTTGTCATGCTGTTGATTTTGTTTTTACAATATAATCGGTTGATTTTTGCGCCGATTTTTGCGTATTTGTCACCGGGGAATGTGCCGAAAAACGAGATTACGGCGGTTGACCCGACCGTAACGTTGACGAAAGTGTCGGCAGAGAATAAGCTAATAATTCCGAAACTGAATATTGAAGTGCCAATTGAGTTCGGGGTTGAATATACGGACGTGATGGAGGCGATGAATCACGGAGTGGCACACTATCGGATTTCGGGGGCGAGTGCGTTTCCGGGGGAGATTGGGAACTTTGTGATTACGGGACATTCGGCGGGCGATATTTATTCGTCGAACCCGTATAAGTTTATTTTTTCCGGGCTGGAACGGCTTGAGGAGGGAGACTTGATTTATGTGCATTATAACGAGACGAGATATACATATCGAGTGACGGGAAAAGAGGTGATTGAGCCGACGGAAGTGTCGAAGCTGGTTTATCCGACGGAGAAGCCGGTGATGACGCTAATAACCTGTTATCCGCTTGGGACGAGTCGACAGAGGTTGCTTGTGTCGGCGGAACAGATTTCTCCGAGCTATGTCGGGGCGGCGACGGAGACGGAGGTTGTGAGCGAAGAGACGGAAATGCCGAAGAACGAGAAGACGCTGTTTGAAAGATTGTTCGGGCTGTAAGGGGTCTGAGGTTCTGAGTTTTAGTTTTTCGGTTAGCCTTGACTTTTAGCGATAAGCGTGATATAATTAGAGTTGCCATTCGTTTTGGGAGTTTTTTCGGGACGGGTGAGTATTTTAAATAAGGAGGTCTTTGTTCATGATGTACAAAGACAAAGCTACCGGAAACCCTGTGATTGACACGGAGGCAGGACAGTCGATTCTGCTCCGGTCGGGAGACCACCTCTCGATGGATGTCCTTGAAAGTATCGTGGACGTGCCGAGTCCGTGGTTCCGGAAAGCGCTGGAGGGCGAGAATCCTGAAGTGATTCTGCGCTCTTTGGAGTTTTCCGAGGATGGGATTAACCTTGGTTATACCGTCAACTACGATGTTATGTACGACCGGCTGGAGCGTTGCGTTTCGGCGGAGGGATTGCAGAGGCTGTTGAAGTGGTCGACGCATGTCGTGCACAAGCAGCTCGACTTTCTGGCTCCGGGCGAGATGACGGAAGGGTATTTTTACCTGGAAGTTTTCGTCGTGACCGGAGACGCCGTAACGGAGGAGTACCAGATTGTGTTTACTCCGGCGACGCTCTACGGAACAACGGTGATTGGACCGGCGGTCGGGGAGGGAGCTTATGGCGCTCTGCAATATGACGATTTCTTCGTCAAGCGAGCCGAAAGCCACCGGACATATGTCGGGTATCGCGACTGGGCGTGCTGATTGTCCCGGATTTGATTTCTCGTTTCCCCGATTGCTTATTTGGCGGCTTTTAGCCATTTTTACAGCACCTCCTTTGTACCTTTTGACCCAAGCCACCTGAGAAGGTGGCTTTTTTATGGGGTTTAGATTATAATGGGAGGAGATGGACGAATGGCGGAATTGGTAGACGCGCCAGACTCAAAATCTAGTGGTAGCAATACCGTGTGGGTTCGATTCCCACTTCGTCCACCAAGTTAGTTTAAGTCAAATTCGGCGGAAGCGGCGAGGAGTGCGGGGAACGAGCCGGCGGGAGCGCCGGATTTTTTATGGCGGGAGTGCGATTCGTGAAAATCAGGTTCGACGGAGAAGTCGAGGAAGTCGCCAAACGCCGAGAGGCGGAGACGTTCGCGAAGGAGGAGTTCGGCTTTTTCCGGAGAAAGCGGAGCGGAGCTGTTAAAGGAGAACTTTTCTTGAGAGAGCCGTTCGAGGGTCGCGACAGTTTCTTTTAATTTTTCTCCGGTCGATTCGATAAACTGGCGGAGGAGGGAGAGCTGGGCGGGGCTTAAAAGGAAGTCTTCTTCCGGGTCAAACTCGACATAGGGGAGAGAGGGGCGGAGTTCGCGGGCGAGGAGGACGATGGACTTAGAAAATTCGGGGGAGTTATCGGAGACCCAGGCGGCGAAGACGGTTGCGAGAAGGCGGACGACGGAGGCTTCCTGGTCGGTTTCGTAAAGAGTCAGGCTGTTTTTGGCGGAGTCGGAGAGGAGGGGGAGGTTTAGAGAGAACTTAGTAGTTGCCCAAGAAGTGTGCCAGTTCTCGAAAAAGTGGGCAAGAACTTCAAGAGCTTCTTGTCTTTGGGATTCCTGGAAGTCGGCTTCGGGGAGTTCCGGAGGAAGGGAGAAAGTGAACTTTGGGCGATTTTTGAACAAAAACGAGGACATAAGTCCTCCTATAAATATAACCCCTTTATTATAATATAAAGGGGTTATAAAGTCAATTCTAACGTTTGCTGAACTGTTCTTTTTTGCGCGCAGAGCGGAGACCGTATTTTTTGCGTTCCTTTTCGCGCGGGTCGCGTTTGACGAAGCCGGCTTTTTTCAGAACCGGGCGAAGGTCAGGCGATTCAGTTTGAAGGGCTTTCGAGATAGCGAGTTTTATCGCGTCAACTTGTCCCGAGAGACCGCCGCCGAGGACACGAATCGAGATGTCGTAGTCCTTTTGTTTTTGAGTTAGGGCGAGGGGGTCGGTCACTTCGGCGAGCATGGACTTATTTCCGGAGAAATAATCAAGAGCCGGCTTACCGTTGATAGTGATGTTCCCTTTTCCCTTGTAGAGGCGGGCGCGGGCGGAAGCGGCTTTCCGGCGACCGAGTCCGTAGATGTAGGATTTTTTAGAGTCGGACATTATTTAAGCTCCTTTGGAGACTGCGCGGTATGAGCGTGGTCGGCTCCGTCGAAAACGCGGAGACGAGCGAGCCGGTCGGCAGCGAGTTTATTTTTCGGAAGCATACCCTTGACGGCTTCACGAATAGCGACGGAAGGGTCTTTTTCGATGACTTCTTCAAGTTTCAATTCGGTTAAACCGCCGGGGAAGCCGGAATGACGATAGTATTTTTTATCGGTCAGTTTTTCGCCAGTGACTTTGAGTTGTTTGGCGTTAATGACGACGACGTAGTCACCGTTGTCGATATGAGGAGTAAAGGTTACCTTTGACTTCCCCATTAACTTATCGGCGATTTTTACGACGAGTTTCCCGAGAGGGAGGGTCGAGGCGTCAATAATCCACCATTCGCGGGAGACGTCGGCGCCTTTTTGTGAATAAGTTTTATTCATGGTTATTTATCCCCTTTCTTAGCCGACGGCTTTTCGGACTTCGCGGGTTTCTTCACGGTCTTTAATTCCGGGTCGATACTGTCGACGAAAGAAATCGTGCCGAGTTCGGCGTGGTCGCCTTTACGGAAGCCGGCGCGCTCGATACGGAGGTAGCCGGAATCGCGCTTGACCTGAGGGGCGATAACGTCGATAAGGAGGTCGGCGGTTTCGAGGTCATCAAGTCGAGCGATAATCAAGCGACGCGAGGCGAGGTCGCCTTTTTTCGCGAGGGTGATTAACTTTTCGGTCGGGCGGCGTAATTCTTTCGCACGAGCGAGGGTTGTTGTTATACTTTGGTATTTAATCAGGGAACACATCAGCCCACGAAGAAGTGCCCTACGCTGGTCGGTTTCGCGGCCGAACTTGCGGCCTTTATATCCGTGGCGGTGCATTATTTATCAAACTCCGTTAGTTTTTCTTGAACTTCATCATAAGCTTTCGAGCCGAAGCCTTTAAGCTCACGTAATTGGGCTTCAGGAATGTTCTTGAGCTGACCGAGGGTTTTAATTCCGTTGTTAATCAGGGCGTTAGTCGTGCGAGCGGAAAGACCAAGGTCCTCGACGATAATACCTTCGAGAGTTTGGTCTTGTTGCTGGTCGGTTCCGGGGGCGGAAGTTGACTGGACGCTGGTTTTACCGGCGAGAGCGGTATATTGATTAACGAGGATGGCGGCGGCTTCTTCAAACGCGTCGCGTGTGGAGATTGTGCCGTCGGTCTCGACAGTCAGGGCGAGTTCCTGAAGGTTGGTGTCTTGTCCGACGCGGGTGTTGCTGACTTTATAGCGGACGCGAAGGACGGGGGAGAAAACGGCGTCGAGCGCAATCATGTCGGAATGAATACGGTTCTTGCCGGATTCGTCGATAGTGAGGTAGCCACGCCCGGTTTCGATGACGAAATGCATCTTGAGCGTGAAGTTCGGGTCGTCGATATGGCAGATGACCTGATTCGGATTACCGAGTTCGACGTCCGAGGGGAGTTGGATATCTCCTGCGACGACGCGCTTGTCGCCGTCCTTTTCGGTCTGGGCGGAGCCTTTGATGGTGAGTTCGGCTTCAACCGGAGAGTCGGTATGGCTCTTGAACCGGATGTTTTTCAGGTTCAACATGATGTCGACGAGGTCTTCACGGACGCCCGGAATGGCGGAGAATTCGTGATTAGTGCCTTCGATAGAGAAAGCAGTAATCGCGGCGCCTTTGATTGAGGAGAGGAGGACACGGCGGAAAGAGTTTCCGAGAGTGTTCCCATATCCGTAATAAAGCGGGCGAATGACGAATTCGGTCGTATTCTCTCCGAGGTCGTTCATTTCGGCGAGGAACGCTTCATGGATGTTTTTTGTTGACATAATTCTCTCCTTATCCTTAGCGCGAGTAGTACTCGACGATTAGTTGTTCGTTGATACCGACCTCAGCTTCTTCGCGCTTCGGTTTTCCGGTGATTTCGATTTTAAGTTTTTTCGCATCAGACTTGAGCCAGGAAAGCGGAGCGGGTTGACCCGGGAGGGACTTAAAGTAGGCGGACTTAGCGGATTTCGGACGAACCTCGAGGATGTCGCCGGGCTTCAAGCGAATCGAAGGAATATCAATTCGGCGACCGTTCAAGAGGAAATGACCGTGAGAGACGAGCTGGCGAGCTTGACGACGGGTCGAGGCGAAGCCGGCGCGATAAACGACGTTATCGGTACGACGTTCGAGGAACTCGAGGAGGTTTTCACCAGTTAAGCCTTCAGCGCGGGTCGCTTCTTTCATCAACTTGGCGAATTGTTTTTCGAGGAGTCCGTAGAGACGGCGGACTTTCTGTTTTTCGCGAAGCTGGATGAGGTAAAGCGAGCTACTACGAACGCGCATGTTGGCGTGTTCGCCGGGGATGCCGGATTTTTTCGCCATGATTTTAGCGGCTTTCGGGGCGAGGGCATAACCTTCGCGGCGAGATTGTTTAACAATCGGGGATTTATCGCGAGCCATTACGGTTTCCTTTCTCCCTTAGGACGCACGCCACCGTGTGCGATTGGGGTAATATCGGTAATTGAGTCAATACGAATACCGGCGGCAGAGACGGCGCGAATGGCGCTGTCGCGACCCAGTCCGATTCCCTTGACATAGACGTCAACAGAGGAGAGACCGTGGTCTTTTTTCGCGGCTTCGAGGGCTTTTTCAGCGGCGATTCCGGCGGCGTAGGCAGTTCCCTTTTTCGAACCGCGGAAGCCGTTAGCGCCAGCGCTAGAGCTGGAGAGGACTTCCCCGTTTTTATCGGAGACGCAGACGAGCGTGTTGTTGAATGTTGCCTGGACGTGGAACTGTCCGGACTGGACGACGCGCTTGCCCTTTTTGGCTTTAACTTTTGTAGTAGTGGTTGTTGAGGTATCTTCTGACATAATTCTTTACTCCTAGGTCTTACTCGCGGCTTTAGGTTGAGCGCCACCGACGGCGATAGCTTTACCCTTGCGAGTACGCGCGTTCGTTCGGGTTCTTTGACCGTTAACCGGAAGCTTCGCTTTATGGCGGAGACCTTTGTAAGAGTTAATGTCTTTAAGACGTTTGATGTTGTTAGTGACGAGGCGTTTCAAATCGCCCTCAACGGAGTATTTCGAGGAAATAATGTCGTTGAGTTTTGTTTCTTCAGCCTCGGTGAGATCTTTCACCCGAGTGGTAGGCGAGATTTTCGCCTCCGCAAGGATGGCTCTGGAGGTCGTTAAACCGATTCCGTAGATATAAGTCAAAGCAGTTTCGACTTGTTTTTCGGAGGGGATAACGACGCTAGCAATTCGTGCCATGCTTAACCCTGCCTTTGTTTATTCTTAGGTTTTTTCTTGTTGATGACGCGGAGGACGCCTTTACGGCGGACTAGAATGTCATCAGGAGAGATTTTTTTTACACTGGCGCGTACCTTCATAGTGAAAAAAGTCCTTCTCTTTAAGGTTTATAAAACGTAATTTCCTCGACCTAACGTCGGAAGCTAATACGACCCTTAGTCAGGTCGTAAGGGGTCAACTCAACGTCGACCGTGTCGCCAGGGACGAGGCGGATGAAGTTTTTGCGCATTTTTCCGCTCATGTGGGCGATGATAATATGACCATTTTCGAGTTCAACTCGGAACTGGGCGTTAGGTAAAGCCTCAACGACTTTACCCGTGAGTTTTATCACTTCCTTTTGGCTAGCCATAAATTACCGTTCTAGTTTAGCATATATCCGGGGCTTGCGTCAAGGTTTATTCCTTGTTCGATAAGACGGCGCGGACGAACTGGCGGGAGAGGTAAGTCTGGCGGGTTTGAGACCATTCACCGATGCAGGAAATCAGGGTCAAGCCTTCGGTCCCGGGTTCGGCAGAGGTCAGGGCGGTTTTCATGTAATCGTCGGCGGCGTCGAGGGGGACTTCGTTGTTTTCAACGACGGAGTAGGTAAAGAGGGCGCCGTCGCCGCGTTCGACGACGAGTTGGTCGCCTTTTTCGAGCTGGTTTAGGTATTTAAAAACACCAACGACGTTTGGTCCGCCGTTATGACCGTCGATGAGGAGGGTGCGACCGGAGCCGGGAGTTCCGGAGGCGTTATACCAGCCGACGTCGAAGATGTTGTTCGGGGTGTCGAGTTCGCCGGAGGTGAGGACGCCCATGGAGAGGACGCGAGCGTTTTTAATGCCGAGTTTTTCGATTGAGAGGTAACGAGGGTGGTCGGCGGGGACGGAATAAGCGGCGCGGTCTTCTTCTGTGACGGGGGTTTCGTCAACGTCGGGGGCGGAGCTGAGGTTATTGACGGCTTCAGCACGGGCGGAGCCTTCTTTTTCGGAGTAATAAGAGTATTCCCAGAGAGCGGTCTTGACGAAGAAGACGCCGAGAATAAAGACGAGGACGCCGGCGAGGATTTTTTCGATACGACCACGCGTCGGTCCGAAGCTTAAAGATTGGTTAGAGGTTGTTGATTTCATTTCCACCCTTTCTGAGGTTTAAGCGTTTAAAGCGAGGTCTTTAGACTTACGAGAACGGGGTTTAACGAGTTTAAGACGAGACTTTTTCGGTTTTCCGAAGTCGTCGTAAGTAATCATCAGAGCCTTTGAGTCGAGGGCGCGGAGGTTTTCCAAGGCAACCGTCACGACAATCAAAAGTCCGGTTCCCGAGAGGGAGAGACCGAGCGGAGCGCCGGCGATGAGAATGAAGATATAATCAACAATAAAGGGGAGCAGGGCGATAACGCCGAGAGAGAAAGCGCCGAAGAAATTGAGACGGTTGATGATTTTTTCGAGATATTCGGCGGTTTTGAGACCGGGGCGGACACCTTCGATAAACCCGCCTTGTTTTTGAAGGTTGTCGGCGATTTCTTTAGTGTTGAAGATGATAGAAGTGTAGAAATAAGTGAACATGACGACGAGGAGGAAGTAAACTGAAGGATAAATGAACCATTTCCAGGTAATTCCGAGGGGGTAAAGGTCGGCGAAGTTCGAGGCGGAGGGGGCAGTAAAGAGAGTGACGAGGGTCTGGGCGAGGGAGGAGTCGGCGTTTTTACTGAGGATGAACTGACCGACGAGGGCGGGGAGGGAGAGGAAGGCGGTCGCGAAGATGACGGGGATAACGCCGGCGGAGATAAGTTTCAAGGGGAGGATTGAGCGGATTTCGCCGTAGGCGGAGTTACCGTGGACGCGCTTTGCGTAGTTGATGGTGATAATGCGCTGAGCTTCGTTTAACTTGACAAGGAAGTAGATGACGAGGGTTCCGCCGAAGACGAAGGCGAGAATTGTCCAGAAGGCGGTCGGGTTTACGGGGAGATTGAGCCAGCCGAAGAGGGAGAGAGTCCCGGCGTCGGTTGAAGTGAGCCAGGCGGTCATCTGGGCAAAAGTTGTCGGGAAGCCGGAGATGACGGAGGCGAAAATTAGCATCGAGATTCCGTTGCCGATTCCCTGTTCGGTCATGAGTTCGCCGAGCCACATGAGAAGGACGGAGCCGGCGACCATGGCGGTAATGGCGATGAACCATTCCGAGAAGGTCGGGTCGGCGAGGACGGAAGTTGCGGCGGCGAGGACGTTTTGATTCAAAATGTAGATGTAGGTAATGGATTGAATAATGGCGAGGGGGATAGTAAAGACGCGAGTCCATTGGTTCAGCTTTCGGCGGCCGGTTTCGCCGTCCTCGGAGATTTCTTCAAGGGCGGGGATAGCTTTCGAGAGGAGCTGGATGACGATTGAAGAGGTAATGAAGGGGGAGAGCCCGACGAGGAGAATCGAGAAAGAAGTCAGACCGCCGCCGGAAATCATGTTCAAGAAGGAGCCGAAGTCGGAGGAGTTGATTAGGTTATTTACGGCGTCGCGGAAAGTCGTTGTGTCGCCGAGAGGGACGGGGATGTGGGCGAGGAAGCGGTATGCGACGAGGAGACCTAAAATGATGAATAGGCGTTTTTTCATGTCGCGGTTTTTGAAGGATTTGAAGATTGTTTTGAAATGCATCGGGGACCTCAGTAAAATTGCTTTTCTTATTATAACAAAAAACTAGCTTGCGTCAAAGTCTCTTTCGTCGGACGCAAGTCGCGCCCGCCCGCCGTCGCGGGGGTCGCGCTTGCCGGACCTCGCTCGTAAGCTGCGGTACGCCGACGAGAAGAGACATTTGACTCCGCTAGTCAGTTTTTTTACGTTGAGGAATAGGAACTTTTTCGAAAGAGCCGCCGGTCTTTTTCAGAGCTTCAATGGCGGATTTTGAGGCGAATTGGGTTTCTAAGTCGATTTTAGACTTCAAGTCGCCACGCGAGAGAAGTTTAACCTTGACGAACGGGGAGGAGATGAAACTCTTTTCGGCGAGGACGAAGTTGTCGACACTACCCTTGAGCTCGTTCAAAGTGTCGGTATAGACGATTTCGGCTTTTTCATGAAGGGATTTGAAACCTTTAAGTTTCGGAATGGCTTGCATGATGGCGCGTTGACCGCCCATGAAGCCAGCCGGCATTTTCGAGTGACCCGTGCGAGCCTTTTGACCCTTCGTACCGCGACCGGCGGTTTTTCCCTGACCAGCAGAGATACCGCGACCCTTGCGAGAGGGGCGAGTGTTCTTTTCGACGAGAAGTTCGTTGTATTTCATTTATTTGTCCTCCTGTTTGGCGGGAGATTTTTTAGTGGTCTTTTTCTCGGATTTTTTCTCGGTCTTGGCGGGTTTTTCCGTAGCGGTTTTTGCTAGTTTTTCGGTCGTAGTCCAGTCTTTTCGAGGGGTCTGTTCGCGGAGACCGTCGATGACGGCATAAGCGATGTTGACTTTATTGGTCGAGCCGAGGGACTTCGAGATGAGGTTTTTAACGCCGGTGAGACCGATAATGGAGCGGACGACGCCGCCGGCGATAATCCCGGTACCAGGGGCGGCGGGTTTCATGAGAACGTTCGCGCCAGTGACCTTGGTTTCGGTTTCGTGGCAGATAGTTTCACCGTCCATGTTGAAGGTAATCATGTTTTTCTTGGCTTTCGAGGAAGCTTTAGCGACGGCGGTTGTAACGTCGTTACCTTTAGCGACGCCGACGCCGATTTTGTTTTTATGATTACCGACAGCGACGAGGGCTTTAAAGCGCATGCGGCGACCGCCAGCGACGGTTCGGGAGACGCGGTAGATTTGGATTGTGGTTTCGTCAAATTCTTTCGGGGCGACGGGACCGCGGTTGTTATTTCGGCGGTTGCCACGGTTCATGCGACGACCGGAGATGTCGCGGGTTTCCTTAGTTGCGGCGACAGCGTCGGTCATTTTAAGCGAGCCGGATTTATTGACGACTTTAGCTTTTGAATCAGTTGATTTAGTTTCGGGCATATTAGAACTCCAGTCCTTCTTTTCGGGCGGCGTCAGCGAGGGCGGACATACGTCCGGCGTAAAGTCGCGAGCCACGGTCAAAGACGGCTTGTTTAATGTTGGCCTTTTTCGCGGCCTTGGCGATTTCGGTGCCGATTTTAGCACACTTTTCGGTCATTGAGCCGGTTAATTTTTCTCCAACGGAGCTAGCCGAAGCGAGGGTTTTTCGCGCGTCATCGTCGATGAGTTGGGCAGAGACGTGTTTGTTGGAGATATTGACGCAGAGGCGCGGACGGGTTGCAGTTCCGTGGAGTTTAGCGCGGGTGCGGTTTTGACGGAAGATAGCGTTCATTATTTCTTACCTGCCTTTCCAGCCTTGCGAAGGATAACTTCGTCAGCGTATTTAATTCCCTTACCCTTGTACGGTTCAGGTTTCTTCAGGGCACGGATTTCCGCGGCGACCTGACCGACTTGTTGTTTGTCGATTCCGGAGACGATAATAGTCATTTTATCGACCTTGAGGTCGACGCCGTCGGGGGCGGTGTATTTTACGGGGTGAGAAAAGCCGAGCGCCATTTCGATATTTTTACCGCCGCCTTGAAGACGGAAGCCAACACCGTTGACTTCGAGTTTCTTTTCGAACCCTTTAGTGACGCCGAGGACGGCGTTGTTTAAGAGCGCTCGCTGGAGACCGTGCCAGGCGCGGGATTCTGGCTCGTCATCGCTACGCGTGACCGTCAGAACGTTTCCCTCGAGCGTCGTTTTCGTATTTTTTTGAACCGGGACAGAGAGCGAACCTTTCGGTCCAGCGACGGTAATTTCCGTTTCGCCGACCGTGATTGTCACTCCTGCCGGAACTTCGATAGGTTGTTTTCCGATACGACTCATTGTAGTCCTTTAAGTTAATAATATCTGGTATAAGATAACACAAGATGAGAAAAAAAACAAGCTCCGGAGGGGGAGCCTGTTTCCTGCCTTTTGTCCGTGATTTATTCGGTGACGCCGAGTTCGACGCGTTTGAACTGGCGAATGGTGATGTTTTCGCCGGTCTTAGCGATGGATTCCTTGATGAAGTCGGCGACGGTTTTTGAGTCGTCGAGAATATAAGGCTGAGACAGAAGGACTTTATCGGCGAAGGCTTTTTTCATTTGTCCTTCGAGGATTTTTTCCTTCATGTTTTCGGGACCTTTGAAGTTTTCCGAGAGTTCTTTTAGTTTCTTTTCGCGGTCAGCTTCGGGGATGTCGTCTTCGGAGACGTAAAGCGGGTTCATCGAGGCGACTTGCATAGCGAGTTTATGGGCGAGGTCTTTAAACTCGTCAGTCTTGGCAACGAAAGAAGTTTCACAGTTCAGCTCAACGAGGGCGCCGATACGACCGTCATGGACGTAAGAGTCGACGAGGCCTTCGCGGGTTTCGCGGTCGCCGCGTTTTTCGGCTTTGGTTAAGCCTTTTTTCCGCATGGCTTCGAGGGCTTTATCGAAGTCGCCATTAGCTTCGACGAGGGCGGTTTTTGCGTCGGTTAAACCGACACCGGAGAGTTCTTTTAACTTTTTGATGTCTTCAATGGAAATATTTTTCATATTTTTTCCTTTTGGTTATTTTTTACCAGACTTAATCGCTTCAATGAAATAATCGAGGACGAGTTTTTCCGCTTTAACGGAGTCGTCGTTCATTGGGATAACATAGTCGATGCCGGTCGGATCGACGTTGGTGTCGCAGAGGGCGATAACGGGGATTTTTAGAGCTTTCGCTTCTTTTACGGCGTTTTTATCTTCGATAGCGTCAGTGACGAGGACGGCGGCGGGCTGTTCGGTCATGTCCTTGATTCCGCCATAGCGTTCGTTCAAGAGGTCGATTTCTTCCTGGAACCGCTGGACTTCGAGTTTCGAGTAGCGAGATTCAAGTTCGCCGGAGTCCATTTTCTTTTCAAGGTCTTTCAGTTTACGGATTTGGCGGTTGACGGTTTCAACGTTAGTCAAAGTTCCGCCGACCCAACGAACCGTGACATAAGGCATTTCGACGGCTTCTGCCGATTCCTTGACAAGGTCTTTTAATTGTTTTTTGGTTCCGACGAAGAGGATTTTCTTCCCTTCCTTCGCGAGTTTTTCGGCGAAAGGGAGGGCGGCTTCGAGACCGTCGACGGTTTTTTCAAGGTTGATGATATGAGCGCCTTCGCGCTTGGAATGAATATAGGGAGCCATTTTCGGGTGCCATCGAGAGGATTTATGACCAAAGTGAGCACCAGCCTCGAAAAGGGCTTTCATGTCGATTTCTACGGACATGTTTTCCTTTCTCTTTGCGCCGCCGAGCTATATATTATATACAGGAAAACCGGGCGGGCTGTTTCGTTAAAGTTATTATGAGGAGATTTTAACACGTTTTTCGGGCGAAGGCAAGGGGCGGACGGTATTAGACGCCAAGAAGGCGTTGTTGATAGGCGTTGTTGGTGGGAAGGTTATTGAAGGGGCTAGTGAAGCTAGCGTGAGCGTTTCTCTTGACTTTTTTGGTTAAAATGATAGAATAGTAAGGCTACTTAAAGTTTTGGTTTCAAAATTGTAAGGAGGGTTCTTTATGTTAAGTGTAACTATGTCAAGCGTGGAGGTATATCGGTATACTGAAGACGGAGAGTTGATTTTTAGGAAAGCCTATATTCGGGACGACCCGGAGAAAGATGCGTATGGGCGACTGAAAGTCAACGCAGATGGTTCCCTGGAGTTTAAGGGGAAAGGAACCTTGCGGACGCGCATGTTGGCGGATTATGCTAAGAAGGGGGTGATTGCTTATATTCCGCGAGCGCTGGTCGCGGATGTCAGAGATGCGTTCCTCAAGTATGCGGAGACGTTTCCGTTCTGGAGGGAACCGGCGTTTACGGCGGTGATGAACGATGTAACGGGAACGTTTTATGACCTCGAGACGCAGGAAGGGCGCCGTCAGGAGTTGCTGCTGAACTTGGCGGCGTATCGCTGTTTGCGAAACCTGGAAAGGACGAAAGTCAAGCAGCCTTCGGCGTCATAAACATAGTTACTCCCCCTCGGATGAGGGGGATTTTTCATGGCGTAAATTGGAAGACGAGCTGGAAACCGCGAGTTTCGAGGAGGGTGAAGCGGAGGGTTCGGGCGCGGTTGATGAGGCGTTCATGTTGACAGGGGTCGGCTTCAAGGACGAGGAAGCCGTCCTTGGCGAGGGCGGATTTTTCGGCGATTTCTGTGAGCAGGCGGAAAATGAGAGAGAGTCCGCTATCGTCGGCATAAAGAGCGAGGTCGGGTTCGGCGCTTAGGGCGTCACAGTCGAGCCAAGACCAGGTTTGATCGACATAGGGCAAGTTAGCGACGATAAGGTCAAAAGGCTCAGGAGTTTTATCAAAAGTTTCGGGGATTTCATCCGCGCTGCAAAAAGGGGCGGTTGGGCGGTCTGACCTCTGGGAAAGTGGAGCGGGGGGGTCGAGAAAGGCGAGTAAATCGCTTTGAAGAAAGTTCAGGTTGGCGCCGAGTCGTGTGGCGTTTGTTTGAGCGACTTGGAGAGCTTTTTTGGAAAGGTCGGTAGCGAGGATTTCTGCTTCTGGTAGTTCTAGTTTGAGCGTGATGGCGATGACGCCGGAGCCAGTGCCGACGTCGAGGATATGGGGGCGTTCGGGGAGTTGGCGGGCGCCGGGTTTGACGCCGGGGAGGATTGGACGTCCGGCGAGATTGAGGACGGCGTCAATTGCCATTTCGGTTTCGGGGCGAGGAATTAACACGTCAGGTGTAACGAAGAAGCGGCGACCGTAGAACTCGGCTTGGTTGGTCTGATAAGCGAGAGGGGGGACGGACATGAGGAGGCTAGACTTGGGCGGTTTCGCGTTCGTAGCGCTTGAGCGCGTCGATAATGTCCAAGATGTCGCCGTTCATGGCGTTCGGGAGGTTCGAGCGGGAGTAATGGATGCGATGGTCGGTGATACGGTCTTGAGGGAAGTTGTAGGTGCGGATTTTCTCGCTTCGGTCGCCGGTACCGATGAGGCTTTTGCGGGCTTCGCTGGCGTTTTTGCGCTCTTCTTCGCGCTGACGTTCGATAAGCCGGGAGCGGAGGATGGTCATTGCCTTGACGCGGTTTTGTTGTTGACTACGTTCGTCTTGCATGGCGACGACGATTCCGGTCGGGAGGTGAGTAATGCGGACGGCGGAGTCGGTTGTGTTGACGCCTTGACCGCCATGACCGCCGGAGCGGTAAATGTCGATACGGAGGTCTTCTTGTTTGATTTCGATGTCAGTTTCTTCGGCTTCCGGGAGGACGGCGACAGTAGCGGTTGAGGTGTGGATTCGACCCTGGCTTTCGGTAACGGGGACACGCTGGACGCGATGGACGCCGCCTTCGAACTTCATTTTTCCGTAGGCGTCTTCACCCTTCATTTTGAAAATAACTTCTTTCACGCCGCCGGCTTCGTTGAGGTTTTCGCTCAAGAGTTCGGCCTTAAGACCGACTTTTTCGCCGTAGCCGAGGTACATTTTATAAAGTTCGCCAGCGAACAGAGACGCTTCATCGCCGCCTGCGCCGGCACGGATTTCCACGATGGCGGGTTTTGCATCGAGGGGGTCTTTCGGGAGGAGTTTTTCTTCAAGTTCGGCTTCTTTGCGGGAGATTTCTTCGGTCAGACGAGCGACGTCTTCGCGCGCGAGTTCGCCGAGTTCTGCGTCGGAGACGAGAGTTTTTGCTTCTTCGAGCGCGGTTTGGTCTTTTTCGATTTCGTGTTTCAGGGAGAGAATCACGTCCAATTCCGCGTTGCGCCGACTTTTTTCGGCAAATTCTGGTTTCGCGTAGGCGTCGGGTTGGGCAAGGAAAGCCCGGAGTTCCGCCTGCTCTTTCTCTAAACTCTGGAAATCAACGTTCATAAATGTTATTATAACACAGGCGGGGATTTAGCTCAGCTGGCTAGAGCGCACGATTCACATTCGTGAGGTCACAGGTTCAAGCCCTGTAATCCCCACCAAGCCGAAAGGTAATTTGTCAGGTATGGAAAAATCGACCGAGAGGTCGATTTTTGAGGGTTGTCTTTTCGGTTTCTAATTCTTTATTTTTCTTCTTTTTCTTGTTTCTTTTTGAGTTCTTTTTCGGCTTTTTTAGCTTTATTGCCGAGGGTTCCGCGAAGTTCGGCGGCTTTCTTAGCGCGGGCTTTGAAGCGGTCAACGCGACCTTCTGTGTCGATGATTTTTTCTTCACCGGTGAAGAAAGGGTGACTCTTTGAGGAGATTTGAACCTTGACGAGGGGGTATTCGTTTCCGTCGGTCCATTTAATCGTTTCCTCGCTTTTTGCGGTCGATTTCGTTAAGAAGGAGAACTTTGCCGCTTCATCGGAAAAGACGACAAAACGATAATCTTTAGGTTGTTTTTCTACTTTACTCATAATTGTTGAAGATTATAACAAATTCTGTTTTCCCTGTAAACCCCCGAGAGAGACTCACGCTTTCCGAGGGCAGGTTTTATTCGGGTTATTCGGAGTATTCGGCGAGGGTTAGGGAGAGGGTTTTTTCTTCGGAGCCGCGGAGGACGGTCAGGGAGATAGTATCGCCGACGGTATGTTCGCCGAGGAGAGTACCGAGGGAGGAGTTGGCGCCGATTTTGATATTGTTGACGGCGACGATGATGTCGTTTTTCTTGAGACCGGCGGATTCGGCGGGGGAGTTTTTAACGACGGAGGAGACAAGAGCGCCAGCGGAGACGGAGAGTTCGTTTTCGATAGCGAGAGTGCTATCGATGGTTTGGTATTGGATGCCGGCGAAGGCACGCTTGGCGGAGCCGGTTTCTAGAAGGGATTTCAACATGCCTTTGACGGCGGAGATAGGAATGGCGAAGCCGATACCGTTTCCTTCGGAGACGGCGGTGTTGATGCCGATGACTTCTCCGGCGGCGTTGACGAGGGGTCCGCCAGAGTTGCCGGAGTTTATCGCGGCGTCGGTTTGAATCATGTCGGTGAAGGATTCGGCGTTTTGGTAATTTGAGTCGGTTGCGGTTAGGGAGCGTCCGGTGCCGGAGATGATGCCGGAGGTGACGCTGTTTTGGTATTGACCGAGGGCGTTACCGATAGCGAGGACTTGTTGACCGATAGCGATGGTTTTCGAGTCGCCGAGAGTGGCAGCGGGGAGGTCGGAGGCGTCTTGGATTTTAAGGTAGGCAACGTCGTTTAAGGGGTCGGTTGCAAGGAGAGAAACGTCGCGATAAACCGTGCCGTCGTCGAGGACGATGTAGATTTTTGTGGCGGAGTCGATAACGTGTTTATTGGTTAGGACGTAGCCGTCGGAACTAACGATAATTCCGGTTCCGGCAGCGGCGCCGGTCGATTCGGTTGCACCGTAGAAGAAGTTATAGCTCGTGGTTTTGGTTTCTGTGACGATTGAGACGACGGAGGGAGCGACTTTTGAGGCGACATCGGCGATACTACCTTCGGTGAAATTGGCGGAGTTCGAGTCGAGGGAGAAGTTAGCCCAGCCGGTCGAGGAGGAAGTTTCCGCGGCGGAGGCGAGGACGAGGAAGGAAAAGACGGCAGAAAGGAGAGAGCCAAAGAGAGCGAAGATACTGAGGACGATTGCGGCAATCGCGAGACCGCGGCCGGATTTTTTCGGTTTTTCTTCGGGGAAAGAATCGCTGACCGATTCAGGGGGGTCGAGAATCGGGGTTTTAGGGACGACTAGCTCGGAGGAAGTCGTGGTTGATGATGTAGAGGTTTCCATAAAATACTCCTGTTTGATTAAGATTAGACGTTGAAAATGGGGTTAGAAAAGCCGATTAAGATGATGAGAATGAGAAGAGTGCCGAAGGCGAGCGGCAGGGCGACGGGCTTCAGACGGAAGGCGCCGTCATGAAGTTCGACGGAGGAATAAACTTTTTCGAGCATAAAGGCGAGGAGGGAGAGGACGAGGGCGAGCTGGGGCAGCATCAGCCCGAAGTCAACGAACGTGTAAATAATGAGCCAAGAATGAAGGAAAAGGGAGAGTTCAGCGAAGAGAGTGCCGAGCAAGAGCGCGGGAAAGCCGTTTTCGAGAGAGTTGTTGTTCTGGACAAGGACATGGCGGGCGGCGGCGTAGCCGATGATAAACTCAAGAATGACGAGAAGGGCGGAGTTCAAGCTCGCGCAGAGAATAACGGAGGCGGAAGTTCCGAGGAAGACGGCGACGAGAGCCTGAAACAGAGTCCAGTTTTTCGAGGTCTTCGGCTTGATGAAGATTAACCAGACGGTATAGCTAATCGCGAGGAGGTAATGAACGGGGAGGAGTTCAGAGCCAGAGAAAAAGCCGAGGAGGACGAAAGAGAAGCCGACGATAAGGTCAACGAGGTTCGACTTCAGGTTCAAGAGGAGATAACGCGGGCGGACGGCGAACATGCGCCATTTCGAGACGAGGACGAGGATAAAACCGATAAGCCAGCTTCCGGAGACGAGACCGATAAGAATCGAACCGGCGCCGAGAAGGACGTTCATGAGGACGTGAAGCACAGAAGAGAGCGCGTTGCGACTTTTACGGATAAAGATGTAGTCATTTGCCATATATTTTATTATAGCAAAACTTATAAAAATTAGCTTAAAATTTAAGCTTGAGCAAAAATGTTGTATGAGCGGGATTTATGGTATAATCGGGGTATATGGAGAAAGCATCAAAATCTGCAACTTTTTTACAGCGTCATCCGATTGTGAAAGATTTAATATCGCTTGTCGTGTTTGTTGGGGCGGTGGCGCTCGGGACGCTATTGTTAAATACCTTTGTGTTTCGGTCGTATAATGTCGTCGGGGGGAGCATGGAGAATACGTTATTGAACGACGACCGAGTGATTGTGAATCGGTTGACGGTTTCTTGGTCGCACTTTTTAAGTCGGGAATATGTGCCGAAGCGCGGACAGATTATTGTGTTTGCGAACGGAGATTCGAGCGGGGCGATGACTTGTTCGGCGCCGACGGGGATTCAGGACCAATATATTATCAAGCGCGTAATTGCATTCCCGGGGGAGCGCGTGACGGTTAAGAGCGGGGTGATGACGATTTATAACGACGAGTATCCGGAAGGATTTATTTATGATAAAGAGTGGCGGGTGTCGAGCGAGGACGGACCGAAGGAATATACGAGCGGGGAAGTTGATTTGATTGTGCCGGAAGGTGAGTTGTTTGTGTCGGGTGATAACCGAGAAGGCTCGAACTCGTATGACTCGCGCAACGGACTGGGGACGATTCCCTATTGTCGAGTGGTTGGACCGATAACGTTCCGGTTGTTCCCGATAAATCGGTTTAGGTTTTTCTAGCTCCACATCATAAACTTTACGAATTTCAAGACTTTCAAAAACTTTTCTAGCCTTATATAATGATAATGTCTAGTCATACTTCGGTCACCGATTAGACAAAACTCACTTTCCTTGGTAATCAGTGTTTTTGTCATTTCACTGGTTACTGCGAGCTTTATAGTTTGGGCTCACTAAATGACTCTACGAAGCAATTCAAGGAGTTATTCATGAAAAACAATAAAACTATTAACCAGGAACGTGTTGAAGTAATGGCTCTTTTTGGCTATGAGATGACTCCGTGTCAGCCTCTCTCGTTCAAAAGACGAGGCGAGGGTGAAATTGAAGTGACTGAGTTACTCAGGACACATATCAAGTTCGTTGGCGCGATAGCTCATCATATCTTCGACGTTATGGCAGGTCAGAGGAAATATGTGCTTGAGTTTAACTCAAACGATTTATCGTGGCACTTGTTCACTGCCTGACAGAGTTCCGGTTAGCGAAAACCCCTCCTTCACCTCACAGTTGGAGGGTTTTTCAATGTATGGTAGAATAAAAATATTATGATTAAAGTTTTTACAACCCCGACTTGTGTATATTGTCATACGCTCATGGACTGGCTTGATGAGCAAGGAATCGAATATGAAGAAGTTGACGCGGCGTCCGACCCGGAAATTGCGGCGGTGCCGGTAACGGAGATTAACGGGAAACGTATCGTCGGGTTCGACCGGCGTGCGATTAAAAAAGCCCTCGCAGCGTAGCGGGGGCTTTTTGGATTCGGGAGTGCGGGAGATACGGGGCTTGTGATACGAGTTTTTCAGGGGGTTAGAAGTGGAGCGTGAAGGAAGTTGAGGAGGAGTCGGAGGCAGCGGTGAGATGCCAGCCGTTGCGCTTGGCGAGGGAGTCGGCAATCGCGAGACCGAGTCCGGAGCCGCTAGCGCTTTTATCGACTTGATAAAAGCGGTCGAAGATATGAGGGAGTTTTTCTGGGGGAATGGTCACGCCGTCGTTTTTCAGTTCGAGAGATTTCGGGGAGAGAGTCAGGGAGATTTTTTGTTTAGAGTATTTTATAGCGTTATCGAGGAGGATTTCGAGAATCTCGCGGAAGTCGGCAGGATTGAGCTTGGCGGAGGTTTTCGTCTCGAGGCGGTATGAGGTTTTTAGGGAGAGATGTTTAGCTTTTAGGCGAGATTCGAAACCGGCGACGGTTGATTTAACGAGGGGTTTCAACTCGGTTTCCTCGAGAGTAACGGCTTCGGTTATAGCGTCGGTTTTAGCGAGCTTGAGCAGGTCGAGATTTAAGCGTTCGATTTTGTCGGCTTCAAGTTCGATGTTTTTAATCCAATGATTTTCTGATGAGAGGTCGGCAGCTTCGAGGTTTGCCTTGATAGCGGCGACCGGGGTTTTGATTTCATGGGAGGCGTTTGCGATGAAGATTTTTTGAGTTTCGTAGGCGGTTTTCACGGGCTTGATGGCTTCGCTGGCGAAATAAAAGGAGAAGGCGGCGACGATAACTTCGACGGCGACGCCAGTGCAAAGGAGGGTCAAGAGAAGGCGGTCGATAGAGGCTTGGCGGTCTTCGCGGATGCGGGTTTCAAGAATACGAGTTTCAAATTCGGAAAAGTTCGAGGTTTCAACGGAGCCAGAGAAATCAGCGACGGCTTCGGACTGGTCAAGCGGGAGAGGTTCGCTGAAAGGGAGGGGCTTTTGGCGGACGTTGACACTCGTAACGGCGAAGACGATAGAATACGAGGCGATTAAAATTAGACTCGTTGTGAGGAGGTTGAGCAGGACGAACCGGTTTCTTAACTTTCGGAACATGTGAGTTTATAACCGAGACCGCGAATGGTCTTAATTTTGACTTTTGAGCCGAGGGATTTTAACTTTTTCCGAAGGTAAGACATGTAAACTTCGACATAATTATCTTCGGCGAGCATGTCGGCGCCCCAGACATGAGCGAGAATGTAGTCTTTTTGAACGGTTTTTTCGCCAGATTTGAGGAGCATTTCGAGGATTTCAGCTTCTTTTTCGGTTAGTTCGATGTCGTTGACGGTACGGTTGTCTAAGTCGAAAGTTAAGTCGGCGAATTTGAGGGTTTTTGAGTTTTGGAGAGCGGGACGACGCGAGAGTGCCTTGAGGCGGGCGATAAGTTCGGAGGTCTTAAACGGTTTTCCGAGGTAATCGTCGGCGCCGATTTCGAGACCTTTTACTTTGTCTTCAACTTCGGAGAGGGCGGAAAGCATGATGACCGGGGTTTTAATTCCCTGTTTACGAATAATCTCGAGAATCTCGAGACCGGACATTTTCGGGAGCATGATGTCGAGAACGAGCGCGTCGTAAACCGGTTTTTTCGCGAGGCGGAGTCCTTCTTCTCCGTCGGATGCCCAATCGACGGAGATGTCAGCTTTTTCTAAAAGATGAATAACGGCGTCGGCTAAAAGTTTTTCATCTTCAACGTAAAGTATTCGCATAAATGGTTCCTTGTTTATATAAAGATATTATATAAAGGGGAGGTGAAACGAACCTTAAAATGGGCGGTTAAAATTAGCGTTTTTCCGAGAGGTCGCGGAGATTAGGATATTCGTCGATGAGAACCTTAATACAGCCGGCGATAGGAATGGAAATTAACGTTCCGAAGAAGCCGAGGGCGTAAGTACCGATTGTTACGGCGACGAGGACGATGACGGGGCGGAGGTCGAGGGCGTTACCTTGGATTTTTGGCTCGAAGACGTTAGACTCGATAACGCTGTAAATGGAATAATAAACTGCCCAGATAAGCGCCATGAAAGGATTATTCAAGAGGAGGATTAAGGTGATTGAGATACCGCCGATGAATTGTCCGAACATCGGAATAATACAGAAAATCATGGCGATAAAACCGAGCGGAAGAGCGAGAGCGGTATTGGCGTCGAAGATAATTGTGAGAATGAAGATGAAGACGGCGGAGGCGATTCCGTTAACGACGGCGACGACGATTTTCTTATCAACGAACGTGGAAACAACCCAAGCCATTTTCGAGACGATGCGCTTTATCTCGGAGGAAGACTTGGTTTTTGAGCTGACTTTATCCCAGAAATCATCAACCATGGCGGGTCCTTCGATAAGGAAGAAGAGAGTCATGATTAAAGTAACAACAACGGTTGTGATTATACCGGAGAGGGCGCTAACCGAGGAGAAGATATTAGAGCCGAAGGAACCGAGGAGGGAGGAAGAGAGATTTTCAAGGGCGGAGGAGAGGGAGGCGGAGAAGTCGCCGAGACCGAGCGAAGCGAAGAGATTGTCGAGACCTTCAAGAGAGGCGTTCGACGCCATGTCAGGGAGGTTTTTCAGAAAACGGGACATTTCGCTAATCAAAATCGGACCGATGGTAATTACGGCGGCGAGAAGGAAGAGAAGAACGATTGAATAAGCTAAAATGTTGGAGAGGGTCGGCTTTCGAGAGGCGACGGGGGCAGGAGGGTCGGAGGAGATGACGGCGGGCTTAGCGGATCTTTTCGAGGAGGATTTTCGGGGGGATTGACCACTGAGGAAGTCGTCGATTTTTAGCGCAAGGGGGCGAATCGCAATCGCGAGCAGGACGGCAGAGCCGATAATTCCGAGCGCTTCGCGGATTTTATAAAGAAACATACCGCTAATGACGAGGGCGAAGATGACGAGCCAAAAGCGGATGAAAGTTTTCGTTTCTACTTCGATAATTTGACGAGACATGGTCCTCCTTATGAAAGTTATTATAACATGATATAATGAAGAAAGTATGTTAGTTGCTGATTTTTTTTATGATTTGCCGGAAGAACGGATGGCGAAGTTTCCGCCGAAGGAACGCGGAACGACGCGGTTGTTGGTATTGAATCGAGAGACGGGGGAGTTAGTTGATTCGCGATACCGAGAGCTAGGCGAGTTTTTACGTCCGGGGGATTTAATGATTTTGAATGATACGAGAGTGATGAGAAGTCGAGTGTTGACGGAACTTCCGGACGGGCGGGCGCGGGAGCTAGTAGTGTTAGAAAAACATGGCGACGAGAAACAGCGAGTGTTGTATCGGGGGAAGTTGCATGAGGGGGACAGGCTGACGGTTTTAGACCGAGAGAAACAGGCGACGACGGAGCGAGTGAGGATTGAGCGGATTTTAGGTAACGGGACGGCGGAAGTAAAAACGGAGTCGGGGAGGGGACTTTGGGAAGTGGCGGAGGAGTTCGGGGTAGTCCCCTTGCCGCCATATCTGAAGCGGGAAGCGACAGCGGAAGATACGAAGCGATATCAGACGGTTTGGGCACGAGAAGTGGGGAGTGCGGCGGCGCCGACGGCTTCGCTAAATATGACCGAACAGTTAATTCAAGAATTGAAGGAGAAGGGAGTAAAAGTTGAATATTTAACGCTTCATGTGGGGCTTGGGACGTTTTTGCCGATTCGGACAGAGGAAGTCGAGAAGCACGAAATGCATTCGGAATGGTTTTTGATTCCGGACGAGACGCTTGAGGCGATAAAACAGACGAAGGCGCAGGGCGGGCGAGTGGTGGCGGTCGGAACGACGGTCGCGCGGACACTTGAGTTTTATGCGAAAACTGGTAAAACCTCGGGAGAGGATAATATATTTATTTATCCAGGGTTTAAGTTCGGATTAGTTGATGTATTGTTGACGAACTTTCATGCGCCGAAATCGACGGTTTTGATGTTGGCGGCGGCGTTCGCGGGATGGGACAAGCTACATGCGGCGTATCAGCATGCAGTCGAGGAGAAATATCAGTTTTTGAGTTATGGAGATTCGATGCTGATTATGTAATATATATATATATATATATTGGCGATGGAGAGAAAATGTTATAGTTTACGATTGAAAAAAGAGAGGTGCTGGCTCGGGTCGGAGAGATAAAGACTCCGCATGGTGTGATAAAAACGCCGGCGTTTGTTGGGGCGGCGACGCGGGCGACGGTTAAAGCGTTGACGTTCGAGCAGATGAGGACGCTCGGGTCGCAGGCGGTACTTGCGAATACTTATCATTTAGTTTTACGTCCGGGGACGGAGCTGATTCGGGAGGGGAGAGGATTGGCGGAGTTTATGGGTTGGCAGAGGCCGACGTTTACGGATTCGGGCGGGTTTCAGATTTTTAGTTTGCCAAATGTGCGGATTACGGAAGATGGAGCGAAGTTTAAGTCACATATCGACGGGCGAGAGTTTTTGATGACGCCGGAGCTGTCGATGCAGGCACAATGGCAGATTGGAGCGGATATTCATATGGCGTTTGACCAGTTGGCGAAGTCGGAGTCGCGCGACGACATGGAGCGAGCGATGGAGCGGACGCATAGATGGCTTTCGAGATGTGTGGTGGAAAATGCGAAGTTGCGTGAGGAGTATCTGAAGCAAGGATTGCCGGAGCAGTATTTGTATGGCGTTGTGCAGGGCGGGACGTTTTTGGACTTGCGTAAGCAGTCGGCGGAGTTTTGTGCCGGGCAGGAGGTGGACGGGTTCGGGATTGGCGGAGTTTTTACGGCGGAAGGAATGGTGGAGATGCTTGAGGCGGTTAATACGATTTTGCCGGAGGAGAAACCGAGACATTTATTAGGTATGGGCCAAGAGCCAAGAGATTTATTTATTGGCGCGGAGGAAGGAATTGACACTTTTGACTGCGTTGGACCGACACGGATGGCGCGGAACGGGTCGCTATATACCTTAGACGGGCGGGTAAATATCAAAAATGCGCGATTTACGCATGATTTTACGCCGCTTGTGGAAGGTTGTGATTGTGAGCTATGCCAGAATTATACGCGAGCGTATTTACATCATTTGTTTAAGGTTGATGAGATAACGGCGAAAGTTTTAGCGTCGATACATAACGAGAGGTTCGTAGTACGGACGGTGGAAAAAATCCGCGAGAGTCTTAGTAAGGGGACTTTCGCGGAGTATAAGGAAGAGTTCTTGGGTAGGTATTATAAGAACTGCCAATAGGTGATGTTGTTTTTATCGAGGAAAGTGATTCCCTGTTTTTCGAGGTCGGTGCGGAGGCAGTCGGCGGTGGCGTAATCTTTGGTTTTTCGGGCGAGGTTACGGGTTTCGAGAAGGGGAGTAAGTCGTTGGTTCAGGGCGGTATATTCGGTGTCGCGGTCGGCGGAGGCGAGGTCGAGCGCGAAGAGGGATTCAATGAGCCGCCAATCGGCGAGCGTGAGAGTGTCGAGGGAGGAGTCGAGATAAGCAAAGGCGGCAGCGGAATTGAGGTCGTCGTCGAGCTTTTCTAGAAGGGTCGCTCGAAAGTCGGGGGACGGCTCCGAGGCGGTGGTTGAGGAAGTGGCTTGTTGGAATTGGCGGAGGTAAGCGTTGAGCCATTTGCGGCGGCGAGACCGGGCGGCAGCGAGATCATTCCAGGTAAAGTTACGTTCGGAACGGTAATGGCCTTGGTAAAGCCAGAGCTTAAAGTCGGCGGGGGCGAAACCTTTTTTCTCGAGGTCATCGAGAGTAACGAGGTTGCCAAGGGATTTAGAGATTTTTTCGCCGTTGATTTTGAGGAAGTTACAATGGAGCCAGAAGTTCGCGAGCGGTTTTTGATAAGCGCCGAAAGTTTGGGCAATTTCGTTCGTGTGGTGGACGGGAATATGGTCGATACCGCCGGCATGGAGGTCAATCGGTTCGGCTAAGGTTTCATGGATAATGGCGGAACACTCGAGATGCCAACCGGGATATCCGGGGCGACCGAGGAAGTCCCAGCGCATGGCGTGGGACTCGCCGGGTTGAATAAATTTCCAGACGGCGAAGTCGGAGGGATTGCGTTTTTCCGAAGAGAAGGCGACGCGGGCGCCGGTCTTGAGGTGTTCCAGATCAAGGCGGGCGAAGTCGGCGTAAGCCGGGAACTTTGAGGTGTCGAAATAGACACCGTCGGAGGTTTCGTAAGTATAGCCGTTATCGATAAGCTTTTCGACGAGGGATTTTGAGGCGGGAATATAATCGGTCGCGCGTGCCCAGATTTCTGGCTCGAGGAGGTCGAGCTTTTTGAAGTCGGATTTGAACTTTTCGATATAAAAATCGGCGATTTCCCAGACGGTCTTTCCTTCCCTTTTCGCGCCTTTTTCGAGCTTATCCTCGCCGGAGTCGGCGTCAGAGGAGAGATGACCAACGTCGGTCAAGTTCAGAACACGATACGGAGTCATTCCTTCGGCTTTCAAAACGCGGAGGAGGAGGTCCCAGTAAAGATATGCGGCGAAGTTTCCGAGATGAGGCGAGGAATATACGGTCGGACCGCAGGTGTAGATTTTAACTTTTTCGGGGTTTTCTGGAGAAAACGGCTCGAGCTGACGCGAGGCGGTATTATAGAGTTTTAGCATGGTCGGAGGATTCCTGGTTAGCTTCTGCGAGGAGTTTCGGAACGATTGAAACGAGGTCGCGGAGAACGTCGTCATAAGACATGTCGTAAGTACGGAAACCGGCGGCGAAAGGATGTCCCCCGCCACCGAAGAAGCCGGCGACGGATTCAGCAACGGGGACGGAAGAGCGGATTTTCCCAGTTACTTTTCCATCGGGGTAGGTTTTTATAGCGACGGCGATTTTTACTCCTTCGACGAGGCGGAGTTCTTCGAGGATGAGTACGTTCGGATTGTACTCGTCGGAATATGTTTCGATGTCCTCCCAGGGGATATGGACGGTAGCGAGTGTGCCGTCAAGAGAGTAGTCGACGCGTTTAATTAGGTCGGCTTTGTATTCGAGGATGCGAGGGGATTTTTTCATGAACTCGCGACGTGCTTCTTCGAGGGTCGAGATATCGAGATGACCGAGTTCGAGCAGGTCGGCGACGGAGCGGAAAGTTTCCGGAGAAGTCGAGGCGGAAGTCAGACCGAGAGTGTCGGAGAGAATACCGTAAATTAAGTTTTTTGCGGAGTTTTCTTCGAGTTTCAGGGTTTCTGGATTTTCTTTCGCGATTTTATAGATGAGCGAGCAGCAGGACGGGAGAGGTTCGATAATTGATTCATGAGGGAAAGGGAGGTCGTCTTCGGTTTCGTGATGGTCGAGGACAAAGACAGGCTTCTTCTCGAGGCAGTTCTTTATCGCGGAGTCGTCGAGGAGCTTCGAGAGGAGAATTGAGGCGGCGGTATCGACGATAATATAAGCGTCGGCCTTCCAGTCAAATTCACTTTCAACGCGAGACCAGTCGGGGAAATAACGGAGGTATTTCGGGATGTCGACCGGGCAGTAAAGCGAGATTTCTTTGTCGGACAAAAGATAATCGAGGGCAAGAGCAGAGCCAAGAGAATCGCCGTCGGGGTTTTCCGCCTGAATAATACAGATTCGGGTTTTATCTTTCAGGAAGTCAAGAAACGAGGAATACATAGAACAATTATAGCACGGAAAGCGGGCGAACGGGGTTCGGGTTTAGATACAGTATAAGTAAATGAAGAACCAGTGGAGAATGGCGCCGGCGAGGACGAAAATGTGAAAGATAGAATGGAACCACTTTTTTTGAGAACCGATACCATAAAGAATGGCACCGAGGGTATAACAGACGCCGCCGCCGATGAGAAACCAGAGAAGTCCGTTCCAAGGAACGCTGTTTTTAAGGGGCTGGAGAAGGAAGAAGATCCCCCAACCGAGGATTAAAGAATGGAAAACGGAGACGACCTGGAACTTGTTGACGTTGATGGCGTTCAAGACAACGGCAGGAATAGTCAGTCCCCAGACAATGCCGAAGAGAGTCCAACCGAGCGAACCGCCGAGGAGCGAGAGACAAATCGGAATGTAAGTTCCGGCGACCATAGTAAGAACATTGCAGTGGTCGATAACGCGGAGGACATGTTTTCCGAGATATTTCGCGGGGAGGGCGTGATAAACGCAAGAGACCGTGAAGAGGACAATTGCGAAGGCAGAGTAAAGACAGCAAGCGACGACGGCGAGCGGAGTTTCGGCTTTTAAGACGAGGAGAATCAGTCCGGCAATCGAGAGAGCGGCGCCAAGTCCGTGAGAAACGGAATTGACAATTTCTTCCCCGAGGGAGTATTCCGGAGCTTTGGCGTGGAGTTTTTGAACCATGAACTTAATTATAACACTTTAGAAGACGAATTGAGCCGGTTGATTTCTTCGGACTCGGGGAGAGATTCGACATTGGCCATTTCTTTTTCGATACGGCGGCTTTGTTTTCGGGCGTCTTCGATTTTATTCGCGCTTTCATGAAGTTTCTTTTCGACGCCTTCGAGGAGGTCACCGAACTTCGAGAATTGGCTTTTGACGCCGCCGAGGATTCTCCAGACTTCCGCGGAACGTTTTTCGATAGCGACGCTACGGTAGCCCATGAGGAGACCGTTCAAAACTACGGGGAGAGTCGCAGGACTTGAGAGGCTTATATGATATTTTTTTCTGACTTCCTCGTCAAGGCCGGGGATACGGAGAACTTCGGCATAGAGGCTTTCGGTCGGCAGGAACATGAGGGCGAAGTCGGTCGTTTTTGGCGGGTCGATATATTTTTCTTGAATTTTTTTTGCTTGGTCGAGGACATCTTTTTTGAGTTTTTTCCGGAAGTCGTCAATTTCGGTTTTATTTCCCTTGTCGTAGGCGGCGAGGAGACGTTGATAATTTTCAATCGGGAACTTTGAATCAACGGGGAGGAGAACTTCGGCTTCGCGCCCGGGCATACGAACGGCGAACTCGACGCGGTCGCGAGAGCCTTTTTTGGTGATTGTGTTGGTTAGGTATTGGTTCGGGGTTAAGATATCTTCGATGATAGCGCCAAGTTGGACCTCGCCGTAGATGCCGCGAGTTTTAACGCCTTCCATGACTTTTTTTAAGTCGCCGACGCCGGTCGCGAGGTTTTTCATTTCTCCGAGGCCTTGGTAAACCTGGGAGAGTTGACCGGAGATGGTTTTGAAACTTTCGTTGAAGCGTTTCTCGACGGAAGCTTGGAGTTTTTCGTCGACGGTTTCGCGCATTTGCTCGAGTTTTTTCTCGTTTGAGGTTTGGAGTTCTTTGACGCGGGAGTCGACGGTTTTTGAGATTCCGGAGAGGTTCTCGTTAATTTCCTTTCGGTTAGCGCGAAATTCGTCGGAGATTTTCGGAGTTAAAGCGTCGATTTTTTTCGAGAGAACTTCAATTTTTGTATCGTTTTTAACGAGTTTTTCGGAGAGCTTTTCGGAGTCGGTGAGGAGACGATCGAGGTTTTTCTCGAGAGTTTCGGCGGACTTTGAGTCGGTGGAGTTTTTAGAGTTCGAGCGATAGACGAAGAAAAGAAGAACGCCGGTTAGAACGAGGTTTAAAATGACGAGTGATAATGAAATAGATTCCATGGAAATTATTATAGCGTAAGCATAAGAAAAATGTTAGAGAGTCGTGCGGTTCGAGAGGGCGGCAGAGAGGGTGATTTGGTCGGCATAAGAGAGGTCAACGCCGAGCGGAAGTCCGCGAGCGAGGCGAGTGATTTTTAAGTTGGGGAACTTTTCTGCGAGAAGTTTTTGAAGGAGGAGGGCGGTCGATTCGCCTTCAACGGAGGGGTTTGTGGCGATGATAACTTCTTCAACATTGTCGTCGGAGACGCGGGCGACGAGTTCCTTGATATGGAGCTGGTCGGGGGTGATGCCGTCGATTGGGGAGATGGCGCCGCCGAGGACGTGATAAGTTCCGGTGTATTGTTTGGTCGATTCGATGGAATAAATATCGAGGGGTTCTTCAACGACGAGGATTGAGGATTTATCGCGGGCGGGGTCGTCATAAAATTCGGAAACCGAGCGGTCGGCGTCAATCAGGGCGAAGGTCTTCGGACAGGACTTGACGTTTTTATGGAGGTTCTTAAGGGTTTCGGAAATCGCATCGGAAATTCGGGGGTTCGAGCGGAACAAAAAGTAAGCGTAGCGTTCGGCGGTTCGAGCGCCGACGCCAGGGAGATGACCGAGGGCGTCGATGACGTCGGTTAAAGCTTTCGGGAGCATCGGGAAGCGATTACATTCCGAGGTTACCGAAATCGCCGAGCTTACCCATTAAAGGTTTCATTTTTTCGGTCGCGATTTCCTGAGCCTTGGCGTAGCCGTCGCGGAAGCAATTTTCAATCCATTTTTCGAGCTGGTGAATGTTTTTCAGATCGACTTTTTCGGGGTCGATTTTGACGCTTTTGATTTTTAATTCCCCGTTGATTTGAATTACGACGGCTTCATCGCCGGCTTCAACTTCGACGATTTCGTTTTTTAAATCCTTCTGCGCCTTACGCAGTTGGTTTAACATTTTCATTTGGTCCATAGCTTGTCCCATGATAAAACTCCTAACTATCGGATTTATTTCGGTAACTGTATATATATATTCTATCAGAATTTGAGGATTTTGAGGAGGTGACGATTTTTTTCAGAGAATAATTTTCGGGGAGAATAAACTCTTGGCGCCCGAGAGTGGCGATTTCGTGACGGGAGAGATTAGCGTCTTTCGCTTCGTCGAGGGGGAGGAGGGAGATAGCGTGGGTTCGGTCGGCATAAACTTCATAAAAAGCGGAGTCGAGCGAGTTTTCTTTAATCAAGAGGACGGAGTTTTCAGCGAGGGAGTCGCGGACGAGTTTCAAGTCGTTTGTAAATTCGGTTGCGACGGCGGCGGTATAACGGTAGCCGTAAACGTAATGATTCAGGGCGGGGAGAATAATCAGGGCGAGAAGGAGAGAGAGCGGGAAAATAGCAAAGATACGAGCGTAGGGATTTTCCGGGAAGAGACCGTACCATTTTTCAAGGAGATAACGGAGACCATGGGCGGTTAAGATGGCAAACGGGAGAATCAAGAGGAGGGCGGAGTCAGGGTCGAGACCAGAGAGGACGAGCGAGAAGACGATAAAACAAGAGGCGATAGCGTTACGCGAAGCGAGAAAGCCGCGGCGAGTCGAAAGGAGACCGGCAAGAGCGAGAAAGAGCGAGGCGAGTCCGAACATCGGGGAGAGATAAACGCCTTCAACGGGTTTTATTAGAGAGAAGAAAGGAGTGAGTCCGAATTTAAGGTTTTCAAAGAAGTTTGAGAAAGAAAAATCTTTAGCGAAGAAGAGGGAGAGGGCGACGGTATGAGAACTGACGAGGTTTGTAATCCAAATACCGAGACCGACGAGTAGAATCAGCCCGACGGCGAATAACGGTAGGCGGGGCAGGGTTTTTATGGTAAAGCGGAGATGAGGATTCAAGAGAGCGAAGACGATGATGAAGAGGACGAGATAGATGAGATGGGGGGTATAAATCGAAAGAAGGAGGGCGAGGGCGAAGACGAGACAGGCAACAGGGTTTGGGGATTTTTCTCCCTGGATTTTACTACCGAGCCAGAGGAGAAGAGTGGGCCAAAAAACGAGCATAATCAGGGGAGTTCCGGAGCCGGAGAGATAAAGAAAAGGGGTCGAGAGAATCGTTAGGACGGAGGCGAGAAGGGCGACGTTGGTCTTAAACCAGCGGTTCAAGAGGAGAACAATCAAAAAGCCGAGACCAAGACCAACAAGAATCGAGGGGAGTTTTATCACGTAAGTCGAGAAGCCGAAGAGGAGGATACAGATTTTTTGAAGGGCGTGATAAGGGAGGTCGACGAGGTCGCCGGAGGTGATTGAGGAGAAATGGAGGTTATAACTCGCGACGGCGGAGGAGCGCTCAAGGTCGGAGAGACCGGCAGGCGAGCGGGTCGGTAACAAAAGAACGAGCGCGAGATATGCCGCGGCGAGGAGAATATAGCCAATAAAAAACCGATAGCGATAGAGGAATAAACGAGAGATGACGAGTTTACGCATTATACTTATTTTAACTCTCGACGTGGTCTTTGTCGAGCGACATGAAACGGAGAAGCTCGGGATGGAAGTAAAGTTCGATTTTTCCGACGGGACCGTGGCGGTGTTTAGCGATAATGAGTTCGGTGATATTGGTTGGAACGAAATCGTCCTTATTCTGGACATAATAATCGGGGCGATGGAGGAACATGACCATGTCGGCGTCCTGCTCGATAGAGCCGGATTCGCGAAGGTCAGAGAGGACAGGGCGAGGGTCGTCGCGACCGGTAACGGAACGGGAGAGCTGGGCGAGGGCGATAACGGGGATTTCTAGTTCGCGGGCGAGTTGTTTTAGACCGCGGGAGATTTCCGTAACTTCCTGGACACGGTTTCCGGCGTAGCGGTCAGTTCCCTGGAGGAGCTGGAGGTAGTCAACGATAATCATGCCGATGTCGTGGTCGTGGGCGGCGCGGCGAGCTTTGTTGCGGAGTTCGAGAATCGTCATCGAGGACGAGTCATCGAGATAAAGCGGGACAGAGTCCATTTCTCCCAGAGCGTCGCCGATACGTCCGAAATCTTCGTCGGTAACGTTACCGGTGCGGATTTTCCAGTTGTCAACACCGGAGACGTCGGAAATCATACGGTCAACAATTTCTGCGTTTGCCATTTCCATAGAGAAGAAGAGGACGCCACGGTTGTTGATGGTAGCGGCGTTATAAGCGAGGTTCTCCGCGAAAGTGGTTTTACCCATGGCGGGGCGGGCGCCGATGATGATTAAGTCGCCCTTTTGGAAACCGGCGGTCTTTTTATCGAGGTCGCGGAAGCCGGTTTTTAGTCCGCGGAGGGCGCCTTTGTTTTTGTGGAGTTCTTCCATGCGGTCGAAGGCGTCGGCGAGGAGAGATTCAAGGGCGACGTATTCGGTTTTAACGGTGTTTCCGGAGACTTCAAACAGGTCTTTTTCGGCGGCGCCGAGCATTTCTATAACGTCGGAAGCGTCGTCATAGGCACGTTCGGCGATATTGGTTCCGGCGGAGATAAGACGGCGGCGAACGGCGCATTTGCCGACGAGGTCGGCGTAAGCCTTGGCGTGGGTTGCGGTTGGGACGAAGTTCGTTAGTTCGGTTAAATAAACCGCGCCGCCGACGTTTTTTAATTCTTTTTCCGAGCGGAGTTCGGCGGTAACGGTTAAGAGATCAATCGGGCGGTGATGTTGATAAAGGGCGGTCATGGCGTGGAAGATTTTTGAGTGGCGTGCGTCGTAGAAATCTTTATATTTGACGATTTCTAAGACATCGGGAAAAGCGGCGTCCGACAAAAGAAGAGCGCCGAGCAAAGATTTTTCGGCGGTTAAATCCTGGGGCGGGACGCGACCGGCTGAGCTAGAACGGGATTCCTCCATTTTCGTTAACCTCCTCTACGTTCCCCATTATATCAGAAATTTTTGAGATTTTCGGGTCGGAGTTTAAGGCGGTAAGGTCGGCAAGGTCGTGGATTAAGAGAGAGAAGCCATCTGGCAAGTGTTCGGCGAGGAAGTCGGAGTTGTTTTTCCGGCTCAAGATGGTTTTTGTGATGTTTTGGGTTGGGTAGATGTCTAAAGTTGTGCCGTTGAGGCGGAGTTTACATTTTTTGAGCTGGTTGGAGATTGCAGGGTTGGCGAGCTGGATAGTGGAGAGGAAAGAGTCCAGCGATCCCGCTCTATTCTCTTTTTCGGCTAGGGAAAATTCAGTCGGAGTTTTCTCGTCGTTCAGTCGGACTCCCGCTCGATCAGCTAATCGCCCTTCGGGCTCTACGCTTACTCGCAGTCGTCCGTGAACTTCTCGAAAATTCCGTGAATTTTCTTTAGTCGCCGAAGAAAGAGAATTCGAGCTCAAGCTGTCAATATTTTGTCCGCTAGGGCTTTTTTTCATCGTTGTCGATGATGAGAAGGAGAGGAAGGCGAGGAGGAGTTTGGCTTCGGGGAAGGGGGACGAGGCGGAGGCGGAGACGGCGGGGAGGGTTTCGAGGAGAGGGAGGAGCGAGGGGATGGGGTTTTCGATGATGGATTTTAATGCGGCTTCGGCGAGGGATTCGGGTTTTAAGCCTTCATTCAAGAGGTCTTTCAGGGTCTTGGTGATTGTTTCGCGGTCAGCGGAGACGTAGGCATCGAGAAGAGTTTTTATTGAGGAGTCGAGAGGGAGACCGAGGGCGGAGGCGACGGTTGCTTCAGAGAGAGGGGCGGTTCCGTCGGCGAGAGTTGAGATTTGGTCGAGGAGGGAGAGAGAGTCGCGGAACGAGCCACCGCCACGGCGGGCGATGACGCTAAGGGCGGCGTCGTCAATCGAGATTTTTTCGAGGTCGGCGATTTTCCGGAGATGAGTGAACATGGTTTTTGGGTCGGCGAGACGAAAACGAAAGACTTGGGACCGAGAGGTGATTGTGACGGGGACTTTTTCGAGGTCGGTCGTGGCGAGGATGAAGACGACATGAGCGGGGGGTTCTTCAAGGGTTTTTAAGAGAGCGTTAAAGGCGGATTTTGAGAGCATGTGGACTTCATCGATAATGTAAACCTTATATTTCCCTTTTGCGGGGGCGATAAGGGCTTTTTCGCGGAGGTCACGGATATTGTCGACGCCGGTGTTTGAGGCGGCATCGATTTCGATAATGTCGAGATAAGAATCTTCGAGTTCGTATGGAAAGCCGTTCAGTTTGTGAGCAAGGATTCGGGCGACGGAAGTTTTTCCGCAACCGCGAGGACCGGTAAAGAGATAAGAGTGAGAAAGTTTTCCGGACTTTAGCGCGGCGGAAAGCGGGTCGGTTACCTGGGGCTGACCGACGACGGCGGCGAGAGATTTCGGGCGGTATTTACGATAAAGCGCGAGCATTTAACTAAAGTGCGGCTTCAACGGCAGCCCAAGCAGCGTCGGGATTATTCGCGGGGATAACGACGGAAACTTGAGAGCCTTCGCGGAGATGGAAATAAGTGACGGAGGCGTAGAGGATTTCGTATTCGGCGCCGGAGACTTCGACGTAGTATTTATCGTCGTGATGGACGAGGGTTCCGATGACGGTTTTTCGTTCGACGGGACCGATTTGTTTATAAAGGAAGCGTCCTTCAGGGGTAATTGTTAACTTCATCAGGTCTCCCTCGACGAGCTTCGACTTCGAGGCGTAGTTTGCGGGGACGGGATAATTCTTTCCATCGGGACCAATCATGATTTGACCGTCGAAGACGCCTTCGATAATCTTTCCGTCGGGGTCAGAGACGACTGTGTCGCGAGGCGCAGTTATCACGTCTCCATCACCAAGAACGGAGTTCAAGAGTTCTTTCGCGGCGGCTAAATTGGTTTCTGCCTCACCGATAAGGCCACGCAGACGTTTTATTTGTTTTTCGGGTAGTTCAGACATCACCTCGCATCCTGTCTATATAATACTGTAATTATAATATATGACGGGCGGAAGCCTGTCAAGTTTAGTTTTTATTTTAAGTTTTCCACGGAAAAATCGGGGGTCGGTGGCAAGTTGTTGTAAAAATAAAAGAACCTCCACATGGGAGGTTCTGATTAACATAATCACTAACCGGTTAGTATCTAAATTAGGCGAGTTCGACGGTCGCGCCAGCTTCTTCGAGGGATTTCTTCAAAGCTTCAGCTTCGTCTTTCTTGACTTTTTCTTTGACGGTCGCAGGAGTACCATCGACGATAGCCTTGGCTTCGCCGAGACCGAGACCGGTCGCTTCCTTGACGGCTTTAATTACGGCGATTTTCTGGGCGCCGGCGTCTTTCAAGACGACGTCAAATTCGCTTTTGCCTTCGTCGGCAGCAGCGCCACCTTCGGCGGGAGCAGCCGCAACAGCGACGGCGGCAGCAGCGGGTTCAATCCCGTATTCGTCTTTCAAGACGGTTTTAAGTTCGTTGACTTCGAGAACGGTCATGTTGACGAGTTCTTCGGCAAGTTTTTTAATATCGGTTGCCATAGTAGTTCCTTTCTAATTAGTTTTTGGCGGATTCAAGACCGGAGATAATTCCGGAGAGTGAGCCAGAAGTTGCAGAGATAACGTCGTTCATCGGCGAGAGGAGGGTTGCGACGACAGAGGCAATCATCTCGTTCTTCGACGGGAGAGCCGCGAGGGCTTTAACTTCGTCAGGAGAGAGAGTGGCGCCTAGGTCGTTAAACCCGCCAGCAAGTTCGAGCGCAGAATGAGTTTTCGCGAAATTGGCGAGAACCTTTGCGGGGAGAACTTCATCGTCTTTCGAGACTGCGTAGAGGAGCTGACCGGTTAAGCCGGTCGTGTCCGTGTCTTTATAGACGGCGATTTCGTTCATAGCGACGCGGACAAGGCGGTTTTTAACTACCTTGATTTTTACACCGGCTTCGCGAGCGTCCTTGCGGAGTTCTTGAAGTTCGGCGACGGTTAAGCCTTGGTATTTGGTGAAGACCGTGGTTTTTGCGTCTTTGAGAAGTTCAGTTAGGTCAGCAACTAAAGTGGATTTTTTATCTTTTGAGATAGCCATTTTAGTTTCCTTGATTAAAGTCGGTTAGCGAGTTGTTAAACGTCGTTACCGGAAAGCGGATTTTACAATCAGAGATTCCTCGGCGACATGATTAAGAGTTTTACTCCGTCGCTGTCTTTGGTAACTTTTGAGATTATATCAGATTCTTTGATTTCAGTAAAGGGGCATTGGCTCGCTTGCGGTCGACAGTCCGTTTTGCCGGACGCGAGTCGCGCCCGCCCGCCGTTGCGGGGGTCGCGCTCGCCGGACCTCGCTCGTAAGCTGCGGTACGCCGGCAAGAACGGTCCTGTCTCCCCGCTCGCAAAACTAATCTTATCGATTCGACATCTTTGCATTCCATTAATTTTGTCCTTAAAGCAGACGCGCCGTTAAAATCTTTGATATAAATCTTAAAATAGTGTTTTAAAGGTTCGATATTGTTGCTTTCGTATAAATCTAAATGGAGATTAAGGAGATTAAAGAGTTCGGTTTTGGTTGGGACGTGATTGTCTTTCGAGAAGAGGTAAGGGTTGTCGAAGATGGCGCGACCAAGCATGAAGCCGTCGAGAGAGGGGTATTGTTGCCAGAGGTCGAGGCACATGGCGCGAGATTTTAGGTCGCCGTTGATGAGGAGTTTTGTTTCGGGGGAGAAGGTTTCGCGGAGGGCGAGGAGGTCGGGGATAAGTTCGAAGTGGGCGGGGACTTTCGACATTTCTTTTCGCGTGCGGAGATGGACGGTAAGGGCGGCAGGGCGTTCTTTGAGGAGGGTCGGGAGCCAATCTTTATATTCTTCAAGGTAGGTGAAGCCGAGACGGGTTTTGATGGAGACGGGGAGACCGTTTGAGTTCAGTTTTGCGCGACGGAGACAGTCGATGGCGAGGTCAGGGGTTCTTATCATGGCGGCGCCACCGCCGGCGCGGTTGACATGGCGGTCGGGACAACCGAAGTTGAGGTCAATACCGGAGAAACCGAGGGATTTCAGGCTACTCGCGAGAGTGGCGAAATGGTTAGGGTTCTTTCCCCAGATTTGGGCGATGATTGGAGAGTCAGTGGCGGAGATTTTTAAGCGGTTAAGGGCGTTAGTTCTTCCCTGTTCGGAGGCGAAAGAGGAGACGTTGGTAAACTCAGTAAAAAAGAGGTCGGGGCGGGCGGCAGCCGCAATGACGCCGCGAAAGGCGCGGTCGGTGACGCCTTCCATCGGGGCGAGACAAAAAATCGGTTTTTTCAGGGAGTCCCAGACGGTCATAGTGTATATATTATAACATATTATATATATGGTATAATGGTCGTAGTTATGGAGGTTGGTAAGTGAAAATCGGAGTTTTGGGCGCGGGAGCGTATGGGGCGGCGCTTGGAAAAGTTTTAGAGAAGAAAGGGTTTGAGATTGTTTATTATGACCCGTATAAGTTTCCTGAGCGGAGATTGACGACAGTCGTGAAACCGGCGGAGATACTGATTTTGGCGACGCCGGCGGAGGCGGTCGAGAAGTTACTTGGGAAGTTTACGGCGGAGTGGCTGGGAAAGCCGTTGATTGTGGCGACGAAGGGATTGCTAAAACCGGGGATTTATGAACAGTTTTCGCATTATGAGATTATTTCGGGTCCGGGGTTCGCGGAGGAGATTGTCAAGGGGCGGAAGACGATGTTGACGGTGGCGTGTCAAGGGGCGGAAACGGCAACGTCCGAGGGGGGAACGGGGGAGACGCTGGCGGAAGTGATTTTTCGGAACACGAATGTCATTTTTGACCGGACGGAAGATGTTCGGGGGGTGAGATTGCTCGGGGCGCTGAAAAATGTGTATGCGATTGAAGCGGGGCGGAGGGGACTGATGCCGAAGGAGCGAGAGTTTCGGGAGTTTATTGAGACGACGATTGGGGAGATGAAAGACGTGTTGTTATATAACGGGGGGTTTGTTGAGACGGTGGAGAAGGCGGCGGGGCGAGGGGACTTGATGTTGACCTGTGGGAGTCGGGAAAGTCGGAACTATCTTTTCGGGGATTTCTTACGCGCTACAAAAAACGGAAAAACAGGGGTCAGAGGGGGTGCGAAGGCGTTTCTCCGGAAGACGACGGTTGAGGGAGTGTTTGCGGCGAAGGAGCTGGCGCGCGAGGGGATTTTTATACCGCGAGAGGTGGAGATTTTATCAGATGTTTTAAGGAGGATTTATGGCGTTAAATGAACGACAAAAAGAGGCGGTTGAATATATTGAGGGACCGTTGTTGGTTTTGGCGGGTCCGGGGACGGGCAAGACGCATCTCTTGTCGGCGAGGGTGGAACAGATTTTGAAGGTGACCGATACGAATCCGGAGAACATTCTTTGTTTGACGTTTACGGAGAGTGGGGCGACGAATATGCGCGAGCGACTCCTCTCGACGGTCGGGGCGGGGGCGAGGCGGATTGAGATTCATACGTATCATGCGTTCGGGGCGGATTTGTTGAGTCAGTATAAAAATTATGCGGAGGAGTTCGACCGGGAGCTTGACGCGGCGATTGATGAAGTGGCGCAGTTTAAAATTGTGAAAGAGATTCAGGGGGAGCTTTCGGCGCTGGATATTTTAAAATCAGCAGCGACGAAAGACGTCGTGTCGGCGATTGGGAGTGCGAAGAGTGCGCGGCTTTCGGGAGAGGATTTGAAGAAGATTGCGGAGCGAAACACGAAAGATTCGGCGGAGATTTCGCGGAAGGCGTCGCCGATTTTAGAGCAGGCGGGAAAACGACTTAGGTTTCAAGAGGCGGTCGAGACGGTTTATATGCCGATACTCGAGGTTCTAGCTAGTTTCACGTCGGGGGAGAATATTGTTGGGGAGATTGAGCCGGTTGGAAACGTTTTAGCGCGGGAGCTGAAACGGCTGATTGATGCGGAGGGGGAGAAAGAGAAGCCGAAGGTAACGCCGCTTTCGAGGTGGAAAGAGGCGACGTTCGAGAAGGACGACGAGGGACATTTTCGGCTCAAAGACCGGGTTGCGAATAAGAAATTGCAGAGCCTCGGGGGGATTATGGAGAAATATGACGAGAAGTTGAAGGGCGAGGGGTTGTTCGATTTTTCGGACATGATTGAGCAGGCGATTTTGATTTTGAAGAAGGATACGGGGTTCCGGCTGACGATGACGGAGCGGTTTCAGTATATTTTATTGGACGAGTTTCAAGATACGAATCCGAGTCAGGCGGAGCTGATTAAGTTGTTGACGGATTATGAAAAACCAAATGTGATGGCGGTCGGGGATGACGACCAAGCGATTTTTGAGTTTCAGGGGGCGGACGCGTCGAACTTGTTGTCGTTTCAGCAGTATTATCAGGCGAAGGTCGTAAATCTTGAGGAGAATTATCGGTCGAATCAAGAGATTTTAGACTTTTCGCGGAAGGTGGCAGACCAGATTGAGGACAGTTTTGAGAAGAAGCAGGGAGTGATAAAGCGACTCAGGGCGTTCAAGGGGGCGGGGGCGACGATAGAACGGCATGAGTTTCTGACGAGCGACCAGGAATATCGATTTGTGGCGGGGGAGATTGAGCGCTTGATAAAAAGCGGAGTGAGACAGAGCGAGATTGCGATAATTACGCCGAAGCATAAATATATCGCGCCGCTGTTACCCTGGCTCAAGGAGCGGGCGGGGATTAACATTGCGTATGAGAAGAAAGATAACTTGCTTGAAGACCCGAGACTGGCGGAGATTTTAACGCTGGCGCGGTTTATATATGATTTATCCCAGGGACGGAACGTGTCGGCGCGGCTGTTGGAGATTTTAAGTTTTCCGTTTTTTGAGATTCCGGCGGCGGAGGCGGTTTCGGCGGTTTATCGGGCGAAAGCTGACCATAAAGTCGGACTGGATTATTTATTGAAGGCGGATTCGCCGAAGTTGCGGGAACTAGGGGAGTTCTTGGCGACGCTTGCGATGCGGAGTTTCGATACGTCGCTTGAGTTGATGATGGATTATTTCGTCGGGACGGCGGCGGTGGAGCTGAAGGAGGCGACGGCGAGCGCGGAGACCGAGGAGACGGGGGACTTAATAACGAAAGAGGGGGCGTTAAGACGGGGGAAGCGGGAGTTTCGGTCGGGGTTTGTTGAGTTCTATACGCAGGAGCAGGGGGATTATGAGACGTTTGAGTTGTATGAAAATCTGGCAGTATTGCGCGAGGTGGTGATTCGACATCGAGGAGCGGAAAAGGCGGGCGGACTGCGGCTGAAAGACTTGATTGAGACGGTTAAGGATTATGAAGAAGCGGGGGCGGAGATTACGAACACGTCGCCATATCGAGATTCGGCGGACGCGGTGCAGATTGTCACGGCGCATAAGTCGAAGGGACTGGAATATGAGCATGTGTTTTTGGTGGCGACAGATAATTTGAGCTGGGGGAAGGCGAAGGGGAATAATAATATGTTGAGTTTGCCGAAGAATGTGATACAGATTCGGCATACGGGAATGACGGATGATGAGCGACTTAGGTTGTTGTTTGTCGCGTTAACGCGGGCGAAGCGGGGGTTGGTTTTAACCAATTCCCTGAAGGATTTTTCGGGAAAAAGTCCGGCACGGTTGGATTATTTACAAGAGTATGAAGACGGGGAGGGAGAGGTTATGTCGCCGTTGTTGGGGGCGAAAGTTGTGACACATTATGAAGACATGGAAGAGGTGCGGAAGGAAGTCGATTTGCGGAAGAGCTGGCGGGCGAGGTATGCGAAACGGACGCCGGAGTTGTTGCCGATTCTGCGAGCGAGAATGGAAAATTATCAGTTGACGGCGAGCGATTTGACGAGCTTTATTGATATCGCGTACGGGGGACCGGTCGAGTTTTATCAGAATCGGATTTTACGGGCGCCACAACCGCCGGCGACGGAGAGTATGGTGTTTGGGAACTTGATTCACTTGGTGTTTGAGAAAGTGACGCGGGAGGGGATTTCTGATGAAGAGGCGCTCAAGTTGTATCGCCAAGAGGCGGAGGGGGCGGAGCTGGAGCCGGGAGAGCGGAAGAGTTTGTTAGAGAAGGGAGAGGTTGCGCTGAAGATTTCTTTAGAGAGTTTCGGGGATTTTATCCGCGCTACAAACGCGCGAGCAGAAGTTGATTTACGGGGGGAGCATATTGAGATTGACGGGGTTCCGGCGACGGGCAAGCTCGACCATATCGAGATTGATGAGGAAGCGAAGACGATTGAGATTTATGACTTTAAAACTGGGAAATATCATAAGGAGAGGTGGGGGAGTGTTAATTCGCTATATAAGTATTCGTTACAGCTCGGGTTTTATAAGTTGTTGCTGGAAAATTCGGCGACGTATCGGAAGTATCAGGTAACGCGAGGGCATATTTTGTTTGTGACGCCGGACGAGGAGGGGCGGGTTTATGATAAGGCGCTCGATTTTACCGAGGCGGGGTATGTAAAAGATGAGGAACGACTCAAGGAAATTATCAAGGCGATGTATCGGCAGGCGACGTCGCTTGAGTTTTTGAATGATGAGGAGTTGTTTATTGAGGCGGAGAAGAGTCGCGGAATGAAGGAAATTCGGGCGTTTATTGAGCTGCTGTTGAGCCGATAGAACTTGACTCCGCCCATAACAGATTGCTATAATTTTTTCTATTCCACACGAAAGGGGGTGAAGATGTGGGGAAGTTGTTTATTAAAGACATGACGACGCGTAAGACGTATACGTTTTTTGATTCTTCGAGTGGCTATGCCGCGGCACAGAACAAACTTGACCAATTAAATCAGGCGGGTCATCGTGTCGATTTGTCGACCAACAGTACTGGAAAGAGACTGCAAGAGATGCAGGACGCGAAAGGCGGACTTTTGAAGCAACTGTTTGGTTAAAAGGTATTCCCTCGCGAGGCGAGGGATTTTTATAGTGTCAGATTTTCGAGTGAATGGAATGTTGGGCAGAAGCGAAGCCGTCGTAGTAGTTGGATTTAACTTTTGGGTGACCGATTTTGTTGGCGGCGGCGACAATTTCTTCGACAGAGTCGGTCAGCTTATAGATTTTTCGGTCGGAAGGATTGATGGTTTTTAGGGCGGTCATTTTCGTGGCATAGAAACGGTCGAGAGGGCGCCAGAAAGTTTTACCGAAGAGAAAGATGGGCATGATGGGCATTTTCTTTTCTTGCATGAGAATCAGAACTTCGGAAAACTCGTCCATAGTGCCGAAGCCGCCGGGGAAAAAGACATAGACTTTTGCGGACATGGCGAGCATGACTTTTCGGGCGAAGAAATACTCGAACTGGAGAACGTCGGTTAGGTAAGGATTCGGAGACTGCTCGTGGGCGAGGGTGATATTGAGACCGATAGAACGACCGCCGTATTCGAAGGCGCCACGGTTGGCGGCTTCCATGATACCGGGACCACCGCCGGTGATGACGGTATGACCGTTTTTGGCGAGGAGAGCGCCGAGTTCGCGGGCGGATTTATAGTATTTGTTGGATTCTTTCAGGCGGGCGGAGCCGAAGATAGTTACGCCCTGGGGGAAAGTACGAATGATTTTAAGACCAGAGAGGAGGTCTTTAGCGTAAGCTTGAGCGCGGTCATAGTCGGCGGACTCGAGTTCGGCGAGGGCGACTTGAGCCTGTTTAAATTTTTGTTCGTCTAATCTTTCTTCCATAATCTAGTCCTTAAAGTTGTTCTTGAAGTTGTTCTTGAATCGGCATGGGATGGAGCTTGGTCGAGAGGGGGAGAAGCCCGTCTTTTGTTCCGAGATGTTGGACGGTTGAGGTTGAGTTCGCGGAAGCGAAGACGAGGGAGGATTTGAAACTTTTACCACTGGCGAAGCTCGCGAGAAAGCCGGAGCCGAAAGCGTCGCCGGCGCCGGTCGTGTCTTTGATTTTGACGGTATCGTAAATCCCGAAGCGATAAACTTTTTTCCCGTCGGTCGCAATTCCGCCGTCGTTACCGGCGGTCAAGAGGACGGTCGGGACGAGTTTTCTGAGGTTTTTCAAGAGGTCTTCAAGAGAGTCGCCAGGGACGAGCGAGGAAGCTTCGCGACGGTTCAGGAGGAGGATATCGAGGTCGTTAAAGGTCTTTTTCAAGAGGGCGGGATTGGCGAGTTCGAGGACGCCGGGATTGAACATGACCTTTGTACCGAGGCGCTTGGCGGTCGAGAGGAAGTTAGTCAGGGTTCCGAGGTCGCCCCGGAGGGTTGTGATATAGAGCCAGTCGGGATTTATGTATTCGAGGTCTTTCGGGGAGAGATTGTCAAACTTGGCGGAAGAGCCGCGAAAAGTGAGGATTGTGCGTTCGCCGGACTTCGAGTCAAGGAGAATCACGGAGCAGCCGGTTTTGCCACGGGGAGGGTAAGAGATATAGCTCGTATCGACGCCTTCCTTGTCGAGACGTTCGAGGACTGCTTCGCCGGCGGGGTCATGACCGAGATTGCCGAGATAAATTACTTCGTGACCAGCGCGGGCGAACGTTACGGCGGAGTTCGTTCCGCCGCCGCCGATGAAAAAGCGCATTTTGTCGATGTCGAACTTGGAACCGAGTTCAAGGGTTTTGAACATAGAACGGTTTTCAAATTCAATCGAGCCGAAGTCATCGCGGTCGATGAGATAAATATCTTCAAGGGCGGAGCCGAGAGAGACGATACGCGCCATTAAATCACGACTCCGAACTTTTCCAGGTCGGCGGTTAGCTCGTCGAAGGCGGCTTTCGGGTCGGAAGCGTTCGCAATTGCGCCGCCGACGTTGATGATATCGACATCGGCGCGAGCGAGAGCGCGAACGTTTTTCAGGTTTGCGCCGCCGTCCCAGCCGATTTCGATATGAGGAGCGAGGTCTTTAATAATGGGGATTTTTTCAACTTGCATCATGTCGGCTTCTCCGCCGTAAGCGCCGAGACGTCCGGCGAAAATCAGACAATGGTCAGCTTCTTTAAGATAGGGTTCGATACGACCGGGGAAAGTTTGTTTCAAAATCGCAACGCCGGCTTTGATGCCGTTTTGTTTTAAAGTCGCGAAGGTTGGCAGGAGATTTTCGTTCGTTTCGGCATGGAAGATGCAGAGGGAGGGCTTGATTTTGAGGATAAAGGGGAGGAACTGGGACGGACTCATGACCATCATGTGTAAATCCATCGCTGCCCAGTCAGCTTGATGATAGGCGTTTGAGACGTCGATAGTCTGGGTCGGGGTAAAGATACCGTCGCAGATATCGACCTGAACGCGTTTTGCGAAGGTCGAGTAAAGACCGTATTGACGGAGGTAAAGGTTTTTATCGTTTGTGAGGATTGTGGGGACGATTTGAGCCATTAAAGAGTCTCCTCGTCGAGGCGGTTAATCCGGCGGAGATGGCGCGGTTCGTTCGAGAAGGCGGTCGTGAGAAAGGCGCCGAGCGTGTCGCGGGCTTTAGTGAAGTCGGCGTCGGTCTTGACGCGGTCAGCGGAGAGGCAGAGAATGTTGGCGTTGTTATGAAGGCGGGAGAGCTTCGCGGATTCGGGACAGGAACAGACGGCGGCGCGTACCTTTTTAAAGCGGTTGGCTTGAATCGAGACGCCGATAGCGGAGCCACAGATAAGAACGCCGAACGAGTCGGGCGTCTCGAGGACGTTGCGCGAGACGGCGAGGGCGGCGTCGTTATAATCGTCGTCGGGGTTATAAGCTTTTGGACCGAGGTCGGTAAAATCTGGATAGAGGGCTAATAAGCGGTTTTTTAACTCGAAACCGCGATGGTCGGCAGCGATAAAAACCGAGGGCATTTTATTCCTTTCCTTTAGCGAAGTCGATAGCGAGTTCGACGAGGCGGTTCGAGTAGCCCCATTCGTTGTCGTACCAAGCGACGACTTTAATCAGGTTCCCGCCGACGACGTCAGTCAACGGGAGGTCAACGACGGCGGAATGAGCGTTGCCGCGGAAGTCGGTCGAGACAAGCTCTTCTTCGGTCGCATCAACGATTCCTTCGTAATATGGTTCGGCGATAGCCTTTTTAATGACGGAGTTGATTTCTTCTTTGGTAGTGTTGCGCTTGACGAGGGCGGTGATATCGGCGAGGGAGACGACAGGGGTCGGGACGCGGACGGAGAGACCGTTAAAGCGGTCCTTTAGGGTCGGAATAGTCAGGGCGGCGGCTTTCGAGGCGCCGGTCGTCGTTGGGACGATATTTTCGGCAGCGGCGCGAGCTTCGCGGAGGTCTTTCGCCGGGGCGTCTTGGAGGCGCTGGGAGGCGGTGTAAGAGTGGACCGTGGTCATCATCGCCTTTTCAATTCCGAAGTTGTCTTCGAGGATTTTCATGACGGGGGCGATACAGTTCGTAGTACAGGAGGCATTGGAGATAATAGTTTCGGTTCCGTCGAGGGTATCTTCGTTGACGCCGATGACGATGGTTTTCGCGCCTTCGCCTTTCGTGGGAGCGGAGATGACGACCTTTTTAGCGCCAGCGGAGAGATGAGTCTTTGCCTTTTCGGGGTCGGTAAAGAGACCGGTCGATTCGATAACGACGTCGACTCCGAGGTCTTTCCAAGGGAGCGCGGCGGGGTCTTTTTCCGCGAGGACGCGGATTTTTTTATCGCCGACTAAGATGTTCGTGTCGTCAAAGGAGACGGGCAGGTCGTACGTTCCGTAGCTCGAATCGTACTTTAAAAGTTTCGAAAGGGTTTTCGGGTCGGTCAGGTCGTTGATAGCGACGACTTCAACGTCGCGGCGTTCAAGCGCGATTTTAAGGGCGTTACGCCCGATACGACCGAAGCCGTTGATGGCGAGTCTAATCATTAAAAATACCTCCTAATATACTTATAGTTAATTATATATTAGGAGGAAATTTTTTTCAAACTTTTCTGTTATTTTTTCTCGCTATTGGACTCGACAAGGAAGTTGAGGGTTTTATCGATGACCATGCGGTTTCTGACGTCCATTTTGACGCGGGGGTCTTTAAGATTTTTCAGGGCTTCTGGGGATTTCTTATAAACTTCACGAAGCTCGGCGAGTTGAGCAGCGACGTCGTCATCGCTAACGGTGATTTTTTCTTCGCGGGCGAGGATTTGAAGAACGAGAGAAGCCTTGACGCGTTTTTCGGCGACCGAGCGAGCTTCTTTTTCCCAGGCTTCTGCGGTGAGATTATTGGCTTTGAGATAATCTTCAAACTTTTCGCCAGAGGCGGCAGCGTTACGAGCGATGTCGTCTTTTATCAGACGGAGTTGGTCGTCGATGAGGATTTCCGGGGCGGCGACAGTCGAGGATTTTACGAGAGCTTCAACGAGGTCGTCTTTATATTTTTCGAGGATTTTCGCCTCGTTTTGAAGTTTCAGATTTTTCTCGATGTCGGCGCGAAGCTCGTCCATGTTTTTAAACGGACCACACTTTTTCGCGAAAGCTTCGTCGAGCGGAGGGAGGGTGATTTTATTAACTTGTTTTACGAGGGTCTTGAAGACGACCTTTTCGCCGGCGAGAGTTTTTTCGTGATAATCTTTCGGGAACGTTAATTCGAGGTCGAAGCGGTCGCCGGAAGAATGTCCGACGATTCCCTCCTCGAAGCCAGGGATAAAGCTTTTAGAACCAAGCTCGAGGTGATAATCTTTGGCGGAGCCGCCTTGGAAAGGTTCGCCGTCTTTTTCGCCCGTGAAATCGATAATCACTTCGTCGCCGAGGGCGGCAGGAGCTTTTTCGGTTTTCTTTTCGGCGTAGGCTTTTTGAATGTTTTTAACGATTTCGTCGATGTCTTTTTTGGCGACTTTATTTTCGGTCTTTTTGACTTTAAGGGATTTATAGTTGCCGAGTTTTACTTCGGGGAGAATATCGGCGGTGGCGGTATATTCGGCAGACTCGCCAGGGACGTATTTCGTGACCTCGACTTTCGGGACAACGAGGGGGGATTTTTCAACTTGGGCAAAAGCGAGAGGAACGGTCGAGCGGACAGCATGGTCAATCGTTTCGGAGTTCACGCGGTTTTCATCGAGGAGTTTTTCGGTCAGCTCGCGCGGAGCTTTTCCCTTACGGAAGCCTTCGAGTTTAACTTCTTTCGAGAGACGTTCGACGGCTTTTTCGCGGGCGGCGGATAAATCTTGAGCGTCGAGAGTGACGGTAATTTTAATCCGGGTATCGGATAGCTTTTTTGACTGTATTTTCATAGATATACTTTATCATAAGTTAAGAGATGATACCAGAATTGGGCTCGGTTCGGAGATGGCGGACGGTCGAGCGGACGTTATAGTTGGTTTTTATTTCGGGAGCGAAGATACCGTTCGGGTCAAAGATTTTTTTCACTTTCGAGAAGAGGTCTTTTTCTTTTTTCGAGAGGTCGGGATAGATGATGATGGACTTTAGGCGACCTTCGGGGAGACCGCCGACGAGGGAGCCGTCGTGTTGTTTCAAAACGTCGTTTAAGTCACGGAGGAGAGTCAAGGCGGCGCGGCGAGCGTCAACTTTTTCGAGTTCAAAGTCGGGACGGAAAGAGTAAATCCCGGTCGAGAACGAGCCGAAAAGTTCGAGAGAGGTTTTCGAGGAGGCCTCGAGGGTTTTTACTGACTGGAGGAAGGAAGCGAGTTTTTCGGGCGGGACGAAGAAATCATGAAGCAGGTTCAGGCGTTCGCCTTTCGCTTCGTCGTTTAAGAAACTCGCGAGAGCGGCGGCGAAATCTTCAAAGTCGGCGGAGTTTTTCAGGGTTTCCGGGACGACGTAGGCGGATTTTGGGAGGAAGTTGACGCATTTTCTAACTTTTTTCCGAGAGAGGCGGGACTTATCGTTAAAGGAGGCGAGGACGAGGAAGCCGTCTTCGAGTTTACGGGTCAAGAGGTCAGGCTTTTTCCCGAATTTATCAGAGGTCTTAAAAATGCGCATGTCAAAAAGTTCGACGGAGAGCGGAGAGAGTTTTTGAGCGTATTCGGCAAATTCTTGAGCGGACTTGAACGTGGAAAAGACGGCGAAGAGGCGATGAGGACGGGGCGGGAGGGGTTCCGCGCGGAGAATGACCTCAGTGATAACGCCGAGAGAGCCTTCGGCGCCGAAGAAAGCGGGGAGGAGGTCGAAGACTTTACCGTTCAGACGGCGGATGTGTTTAAGAGCGGGATAGCCGAGGCGAGAAGAGTCGGAGACGGTTTTCAGGAACTCGGCACGGTCGATGAGGGTTTTATCGAGTTTTTCGTAAATATCGCCCTCGAGACCTTTGTCACGTTTTTTTGCGGCAAGCTTTCCGCGGGAGAGCCGGGAAGTCTGGAGAATGTCGCCGGAGGAGAGGACGACTTCGACGCGGTCAACATAATTCATGATTCCGCCGTATTTTTTCGAGAACTTATCGAGGGGGGCTTCGGAGATGAGCGAGCCGATTGTTGTTTTTGGGTCGGCAGAGACCGGGAGGGTTAGACCATGAGGAGCGAGGACGGCGTTTAACTTTTCGAGAGAGATTCCTGCTTGGACATGGACAAGGCGGTCATGGGCGTCGAGCTCGCGGACGCGATCCATTTTTTCGGTACTAAGGACGAGACCAGAGGAAAGGTCGGCGCCGGTTTTCGAGAGACCGGAACCGCGGACGGAAATCGGGAGGCTATATTTCTTTTCGGCGAGTTGAGAAACGAAGCGGACGAGCTTTCGGACGTCGGAGGTCGATTCGGGGAGAGCGACGAAGCGGGGCTTTATCTTTAGCGGGGAGCGGTCGGTCGCGTAGCTTTCAAGAATACTGTCTTTATCGAAGACATTTCCGGAAAGATGGCGATTGAGATAAATCGCGATTTTATTCACTATACGACCCACCGATTAACATATAGATTATTATATGACGTTTATGCTAAATTGAAAAGAGGTTTTTCAGCCGAGTGAAGACTTCTTCGGGAGCGCCGGAGGCGGAGAGAGTGGGAACATGATATTCTTCGGCAACGGTTAGATAGGCGCGGTTTAAGGTCTGTTGAAATTCAGCGTCCTTTGACTTGAAAAATTCAGAGCTACGTTTTCCCTGAGAAATCAGGCGGTCTTTGCGTTCGGATTCGGAGAGAGTGAAAAGGACGATTTTATCAGGAGTGAAGTATTTTTCCGGCATGAGGTCTTTATGGAGTTTTTCAATCAAGGTTTTCGAGACGCCAGTCCCATAGCCTTCGTAAACTAGAGTCGAGAGCCAGTTACGGGTCAAGATGACGGTTTCGCCACGCTTGAGAGCTGGTTCGGCGAAGCGTTTCCATTGTTCGTAGCGGTTCGTGAGGTAGAGGAGGACGCGAGTTTTTTTGTCGAGATTTAAGTCGGACTGGTAGTTTAACTTGGCGATGGAAGAGATGAAGGGGTCGGGCGAGTTGGTTCCGGATTCTGAGTAGGCAGTAACGGGAGTGCCGGTTGATTCGAGGTAGGATTTTAAGAGGGACGCTTGAGTATCTTTTCCGGTCGCGTCCTGACCTTCGATAACGATGTACATGATTTTATTTTAGCACTTTACCGGTATTTGGGGCTTTGGGAATTATAATAGTGGTTTGTTCGGGTTGTTCGGGCGTTTCTTGTTCGGTTTGTTCGGGTTCTTCGTCTGGAGTGTCGTCTGGTTCTTCGTCGGGGGTATCTGGTTCTTCTGGCTCTTCTGGTTCTTCTGGTTCTTCTGGTTCTTCTGGTTCGACGGGGGTGGAAAGGCGGAGAGAGACGGGAAGGTCGAAAGTCTCGAGGTAGCCGTCATCGGAGCGAGTGCGAGAGTAAACACTACCTTCGGAGGTTTCGCCATTAAGGGTTAAACAAGCGATAGGACAGAAGTCGGAGAGGTTAGTGAAGCCATATTTCGGGTCGAGGGAGCGGAAGGTGAGGCGGAAGATGAAAGAGCCGTCGGCAGTCTCGAGGAGACGAGAGGTTTCAAGATCGATTTCGTAGTAGGGGTTGATAGTTTGAGCGGAGATATCGTCTTCAAGGACAGCGGGGTTATCGTCGTCGCGAGAGAGAGTGGATTTGAGATAAGTCTCGGCGGAAGCGAGGTCAGGAAACTCGGGGAGGTTGTCAAGAGGGAGCTTGGCGTTGACGCCGCGGATTTCGTGAAGGAGGGAGAAAGTGCCGACGCCGTTGTTGATAGAGTAGGAATATGTGATATTGGGTTGGTCATAGGAGAAGTGGTCGGAGTCGATGTCGGTTCCGGGAAGACCGAAAGAAAAAGGCGAGCGGGCGGAGGCGAGAGAGGAGATTTCGACGATTTTATCGAAATTAACGGTATAAAATTCGTAGCCGGGGTCGGTGTTGATGAAACGAACGCCAGAAACGGAGGTCATGAAACTGCGGGCGTTGACGGCGACGCGAGAGTGGTCGGCGGAGATTTTGAGGATGTTGCTTCCGTCGGCAGAGAAAATGGCGTTGGGACAGTTGAGGGCGAGAGAATCGGGGTCAGAGGAAGGTTGAATAATGGTCAGGCGAGAATCAGCGTCGCGAGGAGCGAAGGAGACACCGGTCGCAGTTGGGGCGGAGAGACCGTCTTTAGCGGTTAAGGTAATTGTGTTGTCGCCGGAATAAGAAATGACGACGTAGGAATAGTCGATGTTAAATTCAGGACCGACGTAGTTGTCGAGAGTAACGGTTGCGAGGTTGATGTCGGTTTCGAGTTTGGTCGTGAGTGAGCCGGAGTAAGCGGCGGGGTCGGGGGATTCGGTCGCAACGGCGGAGAGAGGGGCAAGACTGGAGAGACTTAAAGTGATAAGAGAGGCGGAAGAGAAGAGATAAAAAAGAAAACGTTTCATGGGACAAGGATAACATTCAAAGCGTTTTCAACTCAAAGTTAAGCGGGATGAAAATAACAGGGGTTAAACGCAGATTTTTTCGGGGATTTTGTCCGCGCTACAAAAAACGCAGAAAACGAGGGGAGAGAGTTAGTCGGCGTCGGCGAACTGGGAGTTATAGAGTTCGGCATAAAAGCCGTTTTGTTTCAGGAGCGAATCGTGAGTTCCCTGCTCGATAATGTTGCCGTCCTTCATGACGAGGATAAGGTCGGCGTTGCGAATGGTCGAGAGGCGATGAGCAATTACGAAAGAGGTACGACCGCGGGTGAGTCTTTCGAAAGCTTGTTGAATGAGCTCTTCGGCGCGAGTGTCGACGTTCGAGGTTGCTTCGTCGAGAATGAGCATGGGCGGGTTTTCGACCATGGCGCGAGCGATAGTTAAGAGTTGTTTTTCGCCGGCGGAGATGTTGTCGGAGTCTTCAGAGATTTCGGCGCGATAGCCGCCTTTCATGGACTCGATTAAGTGGTCAATGCCAGCGGCGGAGGTCGCACGACGAATGTCTTTTAAGGTTGCCTTCGGGTTACCATAGGCGAGGTTGTCCTTGACGGAGCCGGAAAAGAGCCAAGTGTCTTGAAGAACCATGCCGAAGAGGGCACGGACAGAGGCGCGGGTCATTTCGCGGGTCGGAACGCCATCGATGGTAATATAACCGGAGTCAGGGTCATAAAAACGCATGAGGAGGTTGATGATAGTGGTTTTTCCGGCACCGGTCGGACCGACAATGGCGACTTGAGAACCAGGGGCGATTTTAGCGGAGAAGTGTTTGATGATTTCGGTTTGTTTATCGTAGGAGAAACAAACGTCGTGAAATTCGATAGCGCCCTTGACCTTGGAAACGGTCTTGGCGGGGACGGGATCGGGGAGTTCTTCGGGTTCAGCGAGGAAGGTAAAGACACGTTCGGCGGCGGCGAGGGTTTGTTGGACGGTGGCGATGATTTGAGAAAGGCTAGTTAGGGGTTCGTTAAAGCGAGAAACGTACTGAAGAAAAGCTTGAACTCCACCGACGAGGAGCTTGCCCTCGAGGACGAAGTTGCCGCCGAGGACGCAGATAGCGACGTAGCCGAGATTAGTGAAGAAATGAACAACGGGGAAGGCGAGGGAGCCGAGGAATTGGGCGCGCCAAGAATCTTCGTAGAGGGTTTGGTTGGTTTTTTCGAACTCGGCGACAGAGGCGGGGACGTGGGAATTAGCCTTGATGATAAGTTGACCGGAATAATCCTCTTCGATATGGGAGTTAAGTTTGCCGAGAACGGTGCGCTGGGAGGTGAAATGGGACTGGGCGCGTTTGGCGGTTTTGGCGACGGCGAAGGTTGAGAGCGGGAGGACGACGAGGGCGACGAGGGTCAGGGTCGGGGAGATAATGAACATCATGATAAGACAACCGACGACGGTCGTGAGATTGGTAAGGATTTGGACGAGTTCCTCGGAGAGAGAGCTAGAAAGGACGTCAACGTCGTTGCTGAGAATACTCAAGGTGTCACCGAATTGGTGTTGGTCGAAATAAGAAATCGGGAGATGAGCGAGTTTTTCGATAATCTTTTCGCGGAGGTTTTTTGTATAGAGGGCGGTAAGACGAGCGAGCAGATAGCTTTCGAAATAGCTCAGGACGGCAACGAGGGCGTAGAGTGCGAGGAGCTGGAGTGCGGAGGTTTTTAAGAAGGCGAGGTCGAGCGAGCCGGTCGAAGTAACGCTTGCGACGGCGGAGTTGGTCATGTTGCCGAGGATTTTGGGTCCGAGGAGAGTGAGGAGACTCGAGGCGACGGCGAGGACGAGAGGAACGAGAAGGGCGAAGCGATAGGATTTCAGAGAGCCAAAAAGGAGGCGGAGCGAGGTCTTGAAGTTTTTAGGTTTCGATTCGGCGAATTTATTTCGAGGCATGGCGTAGTTCCCTTTCGTATTCAGTTTCTGAGAATTGACTTTTGACGATTTCGCGGTAAGTTTGGCAGGATTTTAAGAGGGAGAAGTGAGTTCCTTTGCCGACGATTTTACCGTTATCGAGGACGATGATTTGGTCGGCGTCTTTGATGGTGTTGATTCTTTGGGCAACGACAAGGACGATAGAGTTTTTTGTTTCGGGCTTTAAGGCGGCGCGGAGAGTCTTGTCGGTTTTCATGTCGAGAGCAGAGAAACTGTCATCGAAGATATAAACTTCGGGACGCTTAGCGATGGCGCGAGCAATCGAAAGACGCTGCTTTTGTCCGCCGGAGACGTTTGTGCCGCCTTGGGCGATATGGGCGTCGTATTTTTTGTCGAGTTTCGCGATAAAGTTTTCAGATTGGGAGATTTTCGCAGCGGTTTTCAGGAGGGCATCGTCGGGGTTTTCGACGCCGAAAGCGATATTGGATTTAACGGTTCCAGAGAAGAGGACGCCGCGCTGGGGGACGTAACCGATTTTTTGCATGAGGTCGGTTTCGCTATACGCTTTTAAGGGGAGGTTATTCAGGCGGATTTCGCCGGAGGTCGGGTCAAAGAAGCGGGGGACGAGAGAAATCAGGGTCGATTTTCCGGAGCCGGTTGAGCCGATAAAAGCGGTTGTTTCGCCGGAATGGGCGGAGAAAGAAATATCGGAGAGGACGTCAGCTTCGGCGCCGGGATAGGCAAAGGAGACGTGTTTGAACTCGATTGAAGGAGTTTTATCGGGAGAGCCGGCGGTGGTTTCGGGGAATTTGATTTTTGATTTGGTTTTGAAAACTTCGTTAATACGTCCGGCGGAGACGTTGGCGCGGGGGAGGACGACAAAGAGCATGGTGAGAATTAAGAAGGAGATGATGACGCTCGTGGCGTATTGGACAAAGGCGATAGTGTTACCGAGGTAGGACAGGTCAGTTTCGAGATGGCGGAGACCGACCCAGACGACGAGGAGTGTCGTGCCATTCAAAACGATGCCAATAAGCGGGTCTTCAAGCGACATGAGCTTGGAGATAAACAGATTGAGCTTGGTCAGTTCGGAATTGGCGGCGGAGAACTTTGACTGTTCTGTTTTCTCATTGTTAAAGGCGCGGATAACGCGGAGACCGGTTAAGTTTTCGCGGGCGAGGAGAGTAATTTTATCGAGGAGTTTTTGGAAGATTTTAAATTTCGGAATAACGACGGCGAGAATGGAGATGGAGAAAGTTAAAATCGCAATGACGGCGAGAGCGATAATCCAGGTCATATCGGGGGCGGTACGGAAAGCTTGGATAATGGCGCCGATTCCCATGAGCGGAGCGCGTAGGAGCATGGTCAACATCATCATAGTCGCGCTCTGGACTTGAGAAATGTCGTTTGTGGTACGGGTAATCAAAGAGGCGGTAGAAAACTTTTCGATTTCAGAAGAGGAGAGGGAGAGGACGTGGCGATAAAAAGCGTTGCGCAGGTCGCGCGAGAAGGCAGCGCCAACGCGGGCGGAGAAGAAATGAGTCGCGAGCGCAAAGAGAATAGAGAGGAGAGTAAAGCCGAGCATGTTGACCCCGATTTTCCAGGTAATATCGGGGTTCTCCGTGAGAATGCCGTCGTTGACGATTTTGGACATAAGAGCGGGGAGCTGGAGAGTACAGAAAACTTGACCGGCAAGGGTCGTAACCAGCAGGAAGACGGAGAGCCAGTAGGGCTTCAGATACTTGAGCAGTTTGAACATAGACTATATATTATAGCAGATTCAAGCTAAACTTTGCGGATTTTTTTACGTGTAGTTTCGACGACTTTGGTGAGCTGATATTTCAGAGGCGAGAGAACGAGGTCGTGGGCGGGAGTATATTTTAATTCTTGACAGCCGAACGAGCGCTTGAATTCGGAGACGCCGAAGAAGCGATGGCTCGTGTCATCTTGATCGACGATACCCCATAGGTTATAGCGGAAGATGCCGCGGTCGCGAGCTTCTGCCATGGCTTTGAGATGAAGGAGGGGGGCAGCGGAGTATTTTGTGCCGAGTTCAGAGGAGACGCCGTAGTGGTAACTAGCTTCGGGACCATAGAAAATCATGAAGTTCATGGCGAGGATTTCGTTGTCTTTTGTCGCGGTATAGATAAGAACTTCGTTGTGCTTTTTAAACGCGGCGAATTGTTTTTCGAGAAAACTGCGCGAGAAGGGGACGTAGCTTTGACGTTTGGCATGGAGAGTTTCGAGATCACAGAAAGCGGCGATAGCAGAGTCGGCGGCAGAGACTTCGATTTTTATATCGGATTTTTCCGCTTTACGGAGTTTTCGACGGAAGCCTTGAGAAGCGTTTTTGAGGATTTCGGCTTCGGATTGATGAAGGTCGAGGATGCCGGCGTATTCGACAGAGAGATACATCGGAGCTTTTCTTAGACCGAGAGAAGACATGAGCCGGAGGGAGTTTTCCGAAAGTTCGAGCTGAGGACGGACGCGGACGAAGGTACAATGATGAATAGTTCCCTGTTCCTTGATGTCGGCGAAAACCTTTTTGATGAGAGGTTTATCAGTCCAGTCGAGGAGCGGACCGCCAGCGATAGCGAGATATGTGCCGCGCTTGGCGGTTTCGACGACGCCGGCATAAGCGGCAAGGAGCTTTCCGGAGTCGTCAAGGGCGAGACGACGAACGACTTGTTTACCGCGAGAGAGGTGGAACTCGTAAAAATCCCAGGATTGGAGAAAATTCGCGGTTGGGTCGGAGGTGACGAACGCGTCCCAGGCGGCGCGGTCGGTCGCGTCACGGAAGGTGACGGTTCGGGATTTTGAGGAGGTTACTTTAGATTGGATGGCGTTTGAGGCGGGCATTAGAGATTCCTTTTTTTCTTACGAGCGGTTTCGACGAGTTCGTCGAGCTTATAGCGGAGTTTATTCAGAACGATGTCTTGGGCGGGGACAAATTCGACGATTTGACCGCCGAAGCCGGTTTTGAAAGTAGTTACGCCGGAGTAACGATGATGTTCGACACCGGGGGGTGCGATTCCCCAGAGGTTAAAACGTTCAAAGCCGGCGGCTTTCAGGTCTTTGATAGCTGTCCAGAGGAGGGCATAAGTTCCAGGGAGCTTCCGATTGAGGTCGGTTGAGGCGGCTTCGAAATATGCGGCTTCTTTTTCGGCTCCGAGAATGAGACCGTAAGCGAGGGGTTCATGGTCTTGAGTCTGGGAAAGATAAAGACGGGCGTTATCACCGAACGCCTCACGCTCGGCGAGGAGTTCCTTTAAGGAAGGGGGGACGAAGTTTTGACGTTTAGCGGTTTTGAGCTGGATTTCGTGGAAGGTTTTAAACGCGGCTTCGGACTCGTCGCGGGAAACTTCGAGACCGAGCTTTTCTGCACGGCGGACTTCATAACGGGTTTGGCGACGGAAGGACATGAGAAGATCGTCGAGAGACTGAGTTAAGTCGAGAATTACGGTGTTTTGAGCGTGGAGATGCATTGGGGCGGGGCGAAGGTCGAGAGAAGCGGCTTTGGCGGCGTCGCGAACGAGGCGGAGAGATTCAGGAGAGTTTTCGAGCTGAGGACGAAAACGGACAAAAACGCATTTTTCAGTTTTTCCGACATCAGCGATTTTCATAAAAACGGTTTTGGCGAGTTTTTTGTCAGTCCAGTCGAGGAGCGGACCGCCGGGGATTTCGAGATAGCGGCCGCGCTTTGCGTCCTTCACGATACCGAGAAAAGAGGCGGAATCGGAAAAAGTTTCGCTGACGGTTTTATGACCGAGGAGACGGTTCATTTCTGCCCAGAGCGGGCTTTGAAGAAAATTGGCTTCGGGGAAATTAGGCATGTTGGTCCTCCGGTTTTAAAGCGTGAGATTTAAGGATTTTTTCGGCGAGCTTAACCTGTTTTTGTTTCGCGGGAGAAGTGTACCAAGTTGGGAGATTGATAACGTGACTTGCGAAAAAGACGGCGTTCGGGCAAGAGGTTTCAGGGAAATGGACAGACGGATAATAACGAACGGGAGAAACGGGGACTTCATACCAGGACTCTTCGAGGCGAGCGCCGTGGTTGCGAAGTTCTTTCAGGCAAGTGTCGCGGTCGTCAACGAGAAAATAGCGACGGAGCGGAGTTTTCGCGGTTGTCGAGAGGGTTTCGAGTTGACGGAGGGCGAGTCTTGATTGCCAGTTCGTAACGGTTGTGCTTTCGTCGAGTTTTGTATCGGCAGAGCGCTCGAGCCAATGAGTTTTTAAGAGGAAACCGAGCCAGAACTTTTCTAGATGGAGATAAGATAAGCCGCGAGCGATAGCGCCGAGGAGAGGATACCAAGAGGCGCGAGGAACGTCGCCGGTTTTCCGACGTTTTTTGAGAGCGGATTTAGAAAAGGATTTCGGGAAAGAAAGGTCGGGGTTCCGAAGGAGGACGGCGCCGCCGGTAATTGTGTCGAGGCTTTTTCCCTTGCCAAAGGAGAGACAAGTTGCGTCGCCGACTGTACCGATTTCGCGACCGTCGGGATATTTACGACCGGCACAATGAGCAAGGTCTTCGAGGAGAAGTAGATTATATTTTTTGCGGACGGTTTCGAAGGACTTGATATTGACGGGGAGTCCGAAGGTGTTTTGGAGAATGAAAGCCCTGACGGTTTTATTGGTTTTGACGAGGGATGCGAGAGTTGTTGCGGAATAATTCGGGAGGATTTCGCCGGTTTTGAGACGTTCAAGGTCGGCAAAAACGGGTTTTAGTCCGGCGGACTTGACGGCTTCAAGGACGGCATGACAAGTAAAGGAATTGATGACGACAGAGTCGCCTGTATGAAGTTTTCCGGAGGCGATAAAGGATTTTAATGCGAGGGAGATAGCGGAGCGACCGGAATAAATGAGAGAGGTTTTTTCGAGAGGGGCGGCATATTTTTCGGCGAGGGCGCGCTCGAGATTGTTATAGTCGCGATTTGATCCGAGAGCAAAAGAATGACGTAGGACGTCCTGAAACGAGTAGTTCGAGGCGAGGCCGAGGAAAATCACTGGAGACTCTCGAGGATAGCTTTGGCGAGTCCGGCGGGGTCGGAAATATAGGGGGCATGAGTCCAATCGGGGAAGATTTTCAGAGTGGAGTTGGGGAGTTTCGAGTTTAAGATTTCGGCTTGACGCGGAGGGGTTATTGTGTCGTTTTCGCCCCAGAGAATCGTTGTCGGGGTCACGACGGAGGAGAGGACGAGTTTCTTATCACTTTCGAGCATGTTCGCGAGAGTTTGTTTCATGTTTTCGGGGGCGCGGTCATAATCGGAAGCACCGATGAGCTTATGAAATACTTTGGCGAAGAGAGGGACTTTTTTTAGGGGAGCGCCGAGCTTGGCGAGTTTTTTGAGGAAATCGCGTTTTTTCGAGGGTTCATAAACTCCGGCGGAATCAAGAAGAATAAGATGAGCGAGTTTGGTCGGGTTTTTCGAGCAAAGATTCAGGAGGATACGACCGCCGTTGCTATGCCCGAGGACGATAGCGTCTTCGGGGAGATTTTTGTCTGCCCAGGCGACGTAGTTATGAATAGTCCAGATTTTATCGCTTTTAGCGGTTAAGCCGGGGACATGAAGCATTTTCACGGTTACGCCCGCCTTTTTGAGAAGGGCGAGGGTCTTATTCCAGGGTTCAACGGTATAAGTCCAGCCGTGGATAATATATAATGTTTTCCGGGAGAGCTTTTTTGAACCGGATTTTTGGAAACTCGGCATCGCTGACATTAGTAAAGTCCTTTCTTTTCGCGGCGCTTTTTTGCGGCGGGTTCACGACGGCAGAGTTTTCCGGCATCTTCCGGATTTTTCAGGAGTTTTTCGATGAGCCATTCGAGATATTGAGACCCCTTAAAGATGACGGTTTCGGAACCGGTGAGATGAGTTTCGAGATATTCGAGCGCCTTTTTCGGATCAACGGTAGTTTTCGGGGAGAGACCGAGTTCTTTTAGACGGGGGGCGGTGTATTTTTTGGTTCGGGAACCGACGAGAATAACTTCTTCGGGATTAACACGGGCGATTAAATCGGCGAGGCGAGTATGTTCGGCGCCTTCGATACTTCCCTGTTCAACAACGTCGCCGATGACGAGCCATTTATGGGCGGCATGAAGCGAGCGCGCCATATCGAGGATACTTTCCATGGAGATTAAATGAGCATTGTACGAACTGTCGATGATTTTAATTCCCTTTTTACCTTCGAGAAAAGTGCTGCGACCAGGCGGGAAGGACATAGCGGAGAAGTCGGTTTTTAGCGGGCGGGAGAGATATTTCATGAGTTCCTTTAACATAAGGAGCTGGACGGCGAGGTCGCGCGGTTCGGGGTTCGGAAAACGAAAGACGGTATCGAGCGTGGCGAATTCAGTCCGAGTCGGGTACACTAGGTATTTTTTCATGGCGGACTTGTCGATTTTTATCACTTTCGCTTTGGTCGGGAGGGAGGAGGTGTATTTTTTCATCGGTTCAGAGTCGGCGTCGATAAAAACGAGCGAGGAGGTATGGCGGGGGAGTTCGGCAAATTCGTCAGCGATGGCGGCTTCGAGAGTGGGAAACTTTCCGGTTCTAACTTCTTCTTCGAATTGGATAGCATGGGAGAGACCGAAGGAAATCCAGAGGGTCATTTCGGGCTTCAGCCAGGAGGCGAGGAATTTGGTTTCTTTCGGGCGTTCGCCGTCGATTTCGACGATATAATAAGGCTCTTTATGCGAGAAGTAGAGCGCACGGACAGGGGCGGCGAAGACGAGAAAGAGCCATTTGAGTTTGGAGCCGGTAATTCCGCGGAGTCCGAGGAGGTCAAAGGCGATACCAAAGGCAGAGTTGGCGTCGTGGGAATAATGAGCTTCGGAGCCAAGTTCAAATTCGAGCATGTTCAGCATCGTCGTTTTTCCGGCAGAGCCGGTGACGGCGATAATTCGAGGGTTCCAGCGTTTCAGGGAGAAGTTGGCGAAGAAACGGAAGTAGCGCGCGAAGATTAGGTAAAATCGCTGTTTAAGCTTTCGTTTCGGACTCATATTGTTCTAGTATAGCATAAAAAAACTTGCCGACTCGGCAAGTTTTTTGTCTTTACATTTTAATTTCAGCATCGACGCCGGCGGGAAGGGCGAGGTTTTGAAGGGACTCGATTGTCTTCGGGGTGGCGTTAGAAATGTCGATGAGGCGTTTGTGAACTTTCATTTCGAAAGCTTCGCCGCCGGTTTTATAAACGTGCGGGGATTTAACGACGGTGAAAGTTGAACGCTTCGTCGGGAGAGGGACGGGACCGGAGACGGTTGCGCCGGTACGAATCGCCGTATCAACGATTTGTTTTGCGCTTTGGTCAATGACGCGATGGTCATAAGCCTTGAGGCGGATACGAATTTTAAGACCTTCGTCTTTGTTTTTTTCAGGCATGGTTTCCTTTCTTCTCTATAATCTCAGGTTCGGAGAGAAAGAAGTTCCGAGCCGGTGAGTTTTTAGAGAGAGATATGTTAATGATTTTGTGAGGGGTATTTTAGCATATTTGGTGAAAAAAATAAAGTGCTTGAAAAATTGACGGAGCTTATGGTAAAGTTAGAGTAAGAAATAAGCTATAGAATTGTTTACGCGAGAGCGGACAGGAGGTCATATATGAAGCGTCGAGCACGCTTGAGTCGAGGGGGCTATGGAAAAATTAGCGGGCTGTTTTTGTTAGGCTTCATGATGCTCTCGGGAGTGGGGGTAGTTTTTGGTACTCATGAAGCGTATGCAGTAATTGGGGGAGACGGAACTCAGCCGTCCGGAGGCGGAGGTGGGGGTAGTATTGGTGCGGCGTTGGTCCATTATAAATATGTGAAGACTTCTGGAACGGCAGTCGTAGGGACGTCGAGTAGTCCAATGGGGGCGAACAGCACAACGATTAGTAACGATTGTCGAGCAGTGGGCGGGTTTTGGCATGTGGAATGGGCGGATTTAAGTACAAACAAGGCGGGAGGTAGTGCGAGACCTTCTGCGACGTTAGGGGAGATGAAAGCGGCGAATAACGGCTTCGCCAGCTATTTACCAGACGCAACGGGTGCTACGGCGAAGAATATGGTGAATAGTGATAACTATAACGACGTAGTAGAGCCAGATAGAATTGTGACACCTTTGAATTTTAAGGTGATTTACGATGAGATTTATAATAATAGCGCAATTAACAGTGCATTGATTCCGGCAGGAAAGACGAGTCCGTTGCCCTTCGGCCCGGCAAGTACGCAGGGGGTATATACTGGAGATGACACCTCGACGGGCTTAGGACAATGTTGGGGGAGTGGCGCAAATTCTTGTTATGGCTATATCAGCGATTATAGTGGAACATATAAAAGTCCGAAGAACGAGATTTTTGTTGATAGCGTTTATTCGTACTTCTGCGGAACGACAGACGGAACGACAACGACGGAAGAATATGTTTCTCCAAAACCGACGACAACAGTAACGCCGGCGGGGACGGACTATACGGGGTCGGGAACAAGCACAGACCCGTACGTGTTTAGTTCGGCAGGAAACAAAACGATTAATTTTACGTTTAAGGTAACACGAGACGATTCGGTTAGCGCTTCGGGAAGCAAGTTCCAGTATATTGGACGTGCTCGGAAAGGGGGTGCGCCATCTAGTAGTACCAATGATTTTAGCGAGACGAAGTCTGGTCAAACGATTGCGCGTGGCGGTTCAAAGTATTTTACGACGACATTGACGGTGGCTGTGGCGGAGGATGACAGTGCACAACAGATTTGCGGAAAGACCTGGTCTTATTATAATAAGTGGAACGGTTCGAGCTGGGGTAATCCGATTGCTTGGGGAACGAAAGCTGGGAGAACCCACCAAAAATGTATTTATGTGAAAGGTCCGACACACGTTCCAGTATCAGGGAGTGTCAATGTTGCCGGAAGCACGAGTACAACAATTGCGCTATCGGGGACGACAGCAACTTCGGGGTCGGGGTCGGAGAGCGACCCGTATGTAGTTTCGTCGGCGGGGACTTATACCTTTGCGACGACACATAAAATTCGCCGAACGGATTCGAACTCTCCGACGAAAGCGCCGCTTTATTGGTGGGCAGGGACAGATACGGATTCGGCGCCGTCGAGTCCGAGTTGGACGAAGCAGCCTAATATGCAGAAAAGCAGTAGCTATACTCAGGTAAAAACGAATAGTTTTACGAAAAGTATTACGGCGACAGCGACGAAGGTGTGTGCGGCGACGTCGGTGAAGGGGGTTTCTTATACGACAACTGACGGAGTTGTTAACGTTGCTTCGGAAACTGTTCGGGCAGATAGTACGAAGAGTACGTCGAACGCTTGTATTTGGGTTCGTTCCCAGACGGTGCAGTCCGTTACTTTCAAAGGTGACGTCACTTTTAACAAAGGTTCTGCTTCCGGCTCGGAGGGGAATCGGACGTATAGTCATGACCTCGGGGGGTTAACGGATACTGTTGATGTGAAGGCGACGCATAAGCTATATTCAGAAAGCACTTTTCCTACTGGGACGACCGTTAAACCTTATTGTCGAATTTCTGATTGGAGTGCAACAGCGCCGGCGGCGTCGGCTCTATCTAATAACTCGAGTACCTGTGCGTTAGCGAATAATTTCCCATATACGACATCAAGCGGAGTGACGGACTACAAGTCGCGGGCAAGCACGAAGACAAAATCCGATATTTCCGTCCCCATTGGCACCACCTCCTCCTCTCCTGTGACTGTCTGTAGCGCCTTCCGGTTCGAGAAGACCGTTACCTGGACTGACGGTACGATTTCCAGTACCCGTCCACCAGCTGCGGCTAATACCGGTACCGCCAAAGCCTGTATTAATCTCTACAACACTGCTCAGACCGGTTCAGCAAGTTTTTCCGGTCTCTCCAAAGCCGGACTCTATACTGGAACCGGTACTGGCGGACTTAACACCTCTTATCTCCAGAAAGTTAACACCTTCAACTTCGACAGCGGTCCGACGACGAGCAGTTATTCCTCAATCGAAGCGCAGCTCAAATACACTCAACGAAGCAGAACTGGTCATTATCTCGTCAAGTTCAACCATTACCTCAAATATACTGCCAAACCTTCTTGGCTTGAGAATAATCCCTCGACTCAGTATAAAATCCAGCAACGTGTGGGCGGCAGTACGAGCTGGACGGATGTAACGTCTGTCTATACCAACCACTCTTTGTCAGTCGCTCAAGATACCTGGGGAAGTGCCATAACCGATACAGTCGATCTTGACTTGCCAGGAAGCGGTAAGTATGCTCGCGTCTGTCAGCGATTGGCGTATTATGGTACTGCTAACTATTCTAGTGAGAAAGTCAGTAGTAAAATCGGTAAACGTACGGGCGTAAGTGGCGAGACAAGTTCAAGCGAGGCTTGTGTGATTATCCGCAATCCTGCTTGGAACAATACTGACGGCGATACTAATACTCGAACAGTAACGGTGACAGGAAACACTCCCAAATGGGCAGGCTTTACCACGGAGTCAAGCGTCCCTGGCGCGGTCTGGTCATCGACTCAGAGTAAATACGTCATGAAGAGCGTATCTGCTACTGCTCGGTTCAAGCACGCTATGACCCGAACCGATAGTGGGTTCAACGAAGCTGCTCCGGGAAGCGTTACCGATTCGTCTGGAGCAGTCAACCGAATATTTGCTTCCTCTCCGGCAATCAGCAATTGGGGAGTTGTTACGAACTACAAAGGGATTGCCAGAGTCGGAACGAGTGGTAGTCATGACGTTAAACCTCAAGGCGGTGATAACTCGACTGGATTGTTTGCGACCGATTCCATTAGCGCGCCGACCTGGAGTTCAGGGACTTCTGCCTCTACGACTTGGAAATCCACTAACTATGACGCGGCAGCGGCAGCGGGCGGTACGACGGAGAATGGTTGGACAACCATGACACTTAGTTACGGTTTGACCGGAACGAACGCTTGGAGAAACATCAACGCGGGAGATGAGAAAGAATTTGCCCAGAAAGTCTATAACCAGTCAAAGACTTGGACTCTGAGCTATACCGATAAATACCGCGTCGAGGCATATTGTTCGAACGTCTATGCAGCAGGAACTTGTGATGCGACGGCAGCGTCGGGAGGCGAGAAATATTATGTGAACACCAAACGCGGCGGGACAACTTTGGCGGAAGATACGAGTACAAACGCGACTTCTGCCGAGCTAAAGGGGACGATTCGCCGAGATTACAACTTTGCAATTAACTCTTTCTTGCCGAACAGTGGCGATAACGAGACTCTCGCCGCCGGAGAAGATTTCTCAGTGACCTTTACCGCAGGGATTAAGAAAGACAGTGGTTGGAATGCTTACGATACAAGCGCCTCGGGCTATGGTTGGACGAGCGCCCTGAACCGTCGCTATATTACCGGTACCGGAGAAGACGAGAAATTGACCGTGATTACTTATGTTGTCAAAAGCAGAAGCGGGACGGACGACAACTACTATACGACCCTAGAGAGTGCTACGGACGGAGACTTAGTCGGAGCAACCTATAACAATAACGCGAGTAGCCCGAACTCTTATTGTAGCTTCTTCAAGAGCAAGCTCGGCAGTTATCTTGCCGATGGGACTGGAGAATATGGCTGCCAGATGGACACCACGGAAAGACACTTTGATTATGACGTTACGGGCGTAACCGGGCAGAACTGGGTTAAAGCTGCAACCGGAACGGATGACGGCTATCACGGTACCTTAACTCAGGATAACCTGGCCGTGCCGAACATCAAGCCTGGGTATAAGTTCTGTGTAGCGGTTGGCGCTTCAAGAAAAAGCTCAACCAGTACTAACGCAGTAATTTCTGCCTCGTACTGTACAAACGTGGTCAAGAAACCGAGCGCCCATGTCTGGGGAGGGTCAGTTTCCGCCGGCGGAGCTATAAAAACGTCGACAACGAATGTGGATCCGAGCGGCGGAAATAATAAACGTCCGTATGGCTCTTGGACTGACCTCGGAATTATTGCGACGGGAGCCGTCAATAAGATGTCCTCGGGTCGGGCGAGCACTAACGGAACCAAGGTCAGCGGTTACGGTGGGTTACCTTGTAGCAAAGCCTATTCTCCGCTCACAATTGCGAACACGGGCTGTTCCGGCAGTAACCCAGTCGGAAACGCCGGCTTCGAGAGTAACGTCAACATCTACGAGAAGATGAAAGCTAAATATGTTGATGCCTCCAACGCTCGGTACGTGACCAACGTTGACTTCGCGGCAGACTTAGCTCAAGGTATTGCCAAGAGTGGCACCGGCGTGACGAACGGACCAATCCCGGCGGGAGGCGGAGCGAAGGTTGTCTATTGTAGCGGAAACTGCGTGATTAAGAACAATATCGAAAACATAGGAAGCTACACTAGTTCCGGAGCGATTCCGCAAGTTGTGATTATCGCGGACGGCAATATTTATGTCAACGAAGCGGTAACCCGAGTCGATGCTTGGCTTATCGCCAATGGTACCGTCGATACCTGTACCTATACCGACGGCAGTACAGAAAAGACCTACCAAACAAGCGGCACGACAGCGGCTGGCAACCGACGCCTGAGCGCCAATTACTGCACGAACCGACTCATCATCAACGGACCGGTCGTCGGCGGAACGCTAAACCTGACTCGGACATACGGAGCAGATAACTCCGCCAGTCCCTCAATGGTTGCCGAGGAAGGTGAACGCTCGGCCCTCTCCGGAACTTCCCTCCTCTTTGCTGGTAACGAAGCCCAAGTCGGCGAACCGAGCGTGACTTACCTCAAGAGTATGCCGACGAGATATTAAGGGTTTCTGGGCGAGGCTGATATAATAGTCGTATGATAGAAACGCCGACATATTGGACGAAACATGGGGAGAAGTTAAAGTTAGCAGAGGAGCTGCTCTGGAACTTTCCAGAGCAGAAGACGGGGGAGGTGACGATTTTGGGCGGAAGCACGGCGGGGTTTTCTCTCGAGGTGAAATTGGCGGAATATATTGCCCAGAAGTTACCGTTTTTCCGAGAAATAAAAAATGTGTTTCCGGAGAGCTTAAAAACGAAGTTTCCGAGCGGGCTTGTGGGGCTAGAGTTTGCGCCGGCAACAGAAGCGGGTGGATTCGCGCGAAGCACGGAGTTATATAATTCCCTGTTAAAAGCGGACGTAGCGATTTTCTCGGGAGATTTTTCTCGAAATAGCGAGACGGCAATCGCGGTGGTGGAGACGCTAAAGCGAAACGATGCAGTTTTAACGGTTTTGACGCGAGATACGATTGACTTGGTCGTGGCGGAGATGGAGCGGATTTTGGAGCGAGAAGAGCTAGTGTTGGTTGGGAGCTTGGCGCAGTTACAGAAGGTGTTAAAAGCGACGTATTATCCGCGACCGTTACTCTTGAGTCAGCCGTTGTTTCCGGTTGTCGAGACGTTGCATAAGTTTACGTTGTCGTATCGGACGCTCATAGTGACGTTTCATGAAGGACAGGTCTTGGCGGCGGCGGACGGAAAGGTAATTTCTGTGCCGATTGAGGAGACGGAATATAGTCCGATAACGCTTTGGGGCGGAGAAGTTGCCGCGAAAGTCGGGACATTCTTGAAGTTCAATCCGAAGAAACGAGTCGAGGCGCTCGTCGCAGGGGTAATGTATAAATAACTAGGCGGGGAGGGCGAGTTCGAGCGAAACGGGGCAGTGGTCGGAGCCGAGGACAGATTCGTGGATGTTAGCGGATTTGATGAGGGGTTTCAGCGAGGCGGAAGTGAAGAAATAATCAATGCGCCAGCCGACGTTGTTCGCTCGGGCTTGACCCCAGTGAGACCACCAAGTGTAGCGCTTAGCGTCGGGGTTCAACAGACGGAAAGTATCGAGGAAGCCGGCCGAGAGGAGATTATCGATTCCGAGGCGTTCTTCGGGTGTGAAGCCGGCGTTGTGTTGGTTTTGTTTCGGGCGGGCGAGGTCGAGGTCGGTGTGGGCGGCGTTAAAATCACCACAAGTGATGACGGGCTTTTTTGTTTCTAGGGATTTGAGAAGATGGAGGAAGGCGGGGTCCCAAGTGGTTTGGCGGAGGGGAAGACGGGAGAGGTCGGGTTTGCTGTTTGGGGTATAGACGTTGATGAGGAAAAAGCGTCCGCAATCGAGAATTTGGACACGACCTTCGGCTATTGATAAATTACAAAACATATTTATTTGCTTCGCAATTTTAGACTCCTTATACTCAGAAAACAAACTATGTTTTGTAATTGCTTTTCTTATCAATATCGCTGTGCCGGAGTAGCCGGGGCGTTGGGCGGGGTGCCAGAAGATTTGATAGGATTGTTCGAGTTCGTGGAGTTCGAGCGGAGCGAGCTGGTCGGGGCGACATTTGATTTCTTGGAGGCAGAGGACGTCGGGAGAGTGTTGGGCGAGGAAGTCTTGGAGGGCGTGTTTTTTAAGGACGGCGCGGAGTCCGTTGACGTTCCAAGAGAAGAGTCGAAGCGAAGTCAAGGAGGCGGACATGTTAAAACCTTCCACGGTCGAGGTCGCGCTGTTTGATAGTCTCGCGTTTGTCGTATTTTTTCTTTCCCTTGCCGAGAGCGATGACGAGCTTGATATGGCGACCGCCGGCGAGGAGTTTAACGGGGACGATAGTGAGACCGGCAGTTTTTTGTTTTTCGAGAGCGAGGATTTGTTTTTTGGTTGCGAGAAGACGGAGATTGCGGGCGGTATCAGAGCCGAGAGTGAGATTATTGAGCCAGAGTTCGTGATTCCGAACGGTGACGAAAGAACCTTTCAGAGTGACATGATGGTCGCGAATCAGGCGAACTTCGGGTCCAGAGAGGGAGAGACCGACGGTTAGCTCGTCGCCTAAAACATAGTCGAAGCGAGCGCGGCGGTTAACGGTAACGGAAGCCGGGGTTTTCGGGGATTTCATAAGGTTTATTATAACATTATTCGGTAATTCCGACGGCGGGTTCGTTCGGACAGGATTCAAGGACGGATTCAATCGCGGATTTTTCGGCAGAAGTGACCCAGAGAGAGTATTTATATTTGACACTGACTTGGCGAGCGACGTAAGTACAACGGAACTTTTTATTGGGAGGAAGCCAAGTCGCGGCGTCGCCGTCGGACTTGCCTTGGTTGGTTTTTGAATCGACAGCGAGCAGATTCAGGGGGTCGGTTGCGAGATTGTAGCGTTCTTCAGAGGAGAGGTTTTTGGCACCCTTTTGCCAGGCGTCAGAGAGAGCAACGACATGGTCGATTTGAAGACCTTTTGTGAAGTCGGATTTTTGATAGAAAATCATGTGGGAACCGGTATAAGGTTCGTCAAATTCGCCAGAGACGACAGTACAGTTATCGCTCGAGTCGAGGACGGCGGAATCGCCGAGTTCGCGTTTAATAATGCGTTGGCGGAGAGAACAGCCGTCGAGGGTGGGCCAAGAAGAATAAAACTTTGTCCGGTCGTAGCCGGTTTTAGCGGAGCGACCTTTAACTTCGAGGCGGTCGAGGAGGTCGCGAGCGAGAAGAGTAGAAGTTGAGACGTTTGAGGTCGATTCTCCGAGCGGGGCAAGCGTGTCATCGGAGGCAGAGGAGTTTGCGACGGGATTAGTCGCGGAAGATTCGAGCGAGTCGGTTGTTCTAAGAGAAGTTTCATAGGAGTTCGGGTTCAAGGCGATGAACGCGGCGAGAGCGGCGGTTCCGGCAAGGGCGACGAGGACTCTTTGAGATTTCTTCTTCATTTAGCATTAGTATAACACAAAAAAAGAACCCCCGGTCGGGGGTTCTTTCGAGCGAAATTAGCCGTAGATATTCTCGATTTGGATCGAGGGACCCATAGAGGTCGAAAGATAAACGCTCTTGACGTAGTTGCCCTTGAGGGAGGCGGGCTTTTGACTCTTGAGGGAGTCGAAGAAGACGTTGGCGTTTTCGAGGAGCTTTTCGGCGCCGAAGGAGACCTTGCCGAGTCCGATATGGACAATAGACTGTTTATCGACGCGGTATTCGACTTTTCCGGCTTTTGCTTCTTTGACGGCTTTTTCGAGGTCGGTTGTGACGGTTCCGGCTTTCGGGTTCGGCATGAGACCTTTCGGTCCGAGAAGACGAGCGAACTTACCGAGTTTCGGCATGTAAGTCGGGGTTGAGATGAGAACGTCAAAGTCGATAGTTCCCTTTTCGAGACGCTTCAAGAACTCTTCGTCTTCGGCGAGGTCGGCACCAGCGGCTTTGGCTTGTTTGGCGAGGTCGAGCGGGGCGAAGACGGCGACGCGAACGGTTTTTCCGTTGCCGTTCGGGAGAACGACGGTCGTGCGGATGTTCTGGTCAGCTTGGCGCGGGTCAACACCGAGACGGACGTGAGCCTCGACCGTGGCGTCAAACTTCACAGGAGACGTTTCCGTTGCGAGTTTTAAGCCATCGGCGAGAGAATAAACTTTGTCCTTTTCGATTTTAGCGAAAGAGGCGCGATAGTTCTTACCGCGGCGTTCGATAAGCGGGCGGACAATCGGGGTGGCGCCTTTCGGTTTTTCCGCGGCTTCAGCCTCTTCTTTGGCGCGTTCGACTTTACGAGCTTGGCGTTCTTCTTCGGCTTTAACTTCTTCAAGATGTTTTTTGGACTTTTTACCGGACTTGGCAAATTTTTCAGTCGTTTCCGGAGTTTCAACGGCTTCGGTTTCGGCAACCGGAGTTGCGACGGTTTCTGGCGCTTCAGTTTCCGGAGCGGTTTGCTTTTCTGATTCGTTCATAAGATTCCTTTCGTGGTTCTAGCGAGGTTAAGCTCTCCCACTGTTAAATTATTTTAGTGACTAGCTAATCGACGACTTCAACGCCCATGGAACGGGCAGTTCCGGCGACGACTTTAACGGCGCCTTCGAGGTCGATGGCGTTGAGCTGGCTCATCTTTTTCTCGGCGATTTCTTCGAGTTGTTTTCGAGAGATTTTACCGACTTTTTCGGTGTTCGGTTTTCCGGAGCCTTTGGGGATTTTAATTGCTTCGCGGATTAAGTCGTCAACTGGCTGACCGAGGCAGGTCCAGTCGAAGGTTCGGTCGTCATAAACACGGATATGAACGATGACGTTTTTACCCATGTATTCTTTAGTGGCTTCGTTAAACGGGTTAATGAAGTCCATCATGTTCAGACCCCATTGACCGAGGGTCGAGCCAACTGGCGGACCGGCGGTTGCTTTTCCGCCCATGACGCGGAGTTTGAGATTGCCAATAACTTGTTTTGCCATAAAATATCCTTAATTAAAGAAGAATGCGTAACTTTATAATTATATCAAAATTTTTAGAGTTTGGCAACTTGAAGAGCGTCGAGTTCGACGGGGGTCTCGCGACCGAACATGGAGACCATGACCTTGAGCTTGCCCTTTTGTTGGTCGATTTCGGAGACGGAGCCATCAAAGCCCTTGAACGGACCGTCGGTAATTGAGACGACTTCGCCGATTTCGTAGCTGACGCTATATTTCGGGTCTTCAACGCCCATGCGCTTTTTGATTTTGGTAATTTCTTTTTCAGAAACGGGGGTTGGCTGAGTTCCGTTACCGATAAAGCCGGTAACGCCAGGGGTGTTGCGGATAATATACCAGGTCTCATCAGAAAGTTTCATTTCAACGAGGACGTAGCCTTGGAAAATCTTTTTATCGACGATTTTACGCTTGCCGTTTTTAATTTCGATTTGTTTTTCTTTCGGGACGATAGCGTCGAAGATTTTATCGGCAAATTCGATTGAGTCAATACGCTGACGAATTGAGTCGGCGACTTTATCTTCATATCCGCCATAGGTCGAAATTGCGTACCAAGCGCGGGTATCATCATAACGGTTAACTGCCATAGGTTTTCTCTCCTTATCCTAATAATTTAGAAAATATGAAATCGAATAAAATATCGAGGGCGACGAGGAAGCCGCCAAACAGGAAGGTGTACACGAAAATAGCGAGAACCATCTTCCAGGTCGCTTTTCGTGTGGGCCAGTGGACTTGGCGAAGCTCTTTCCATGAGTTTTTAAGATAACGACCGAGAGCGACAAACGGGCGAAAGAGGAGAAACGGTTTTTTGGACTTGGTCGGTTTTGCCGCTTTCGAAGCTTTTGCGGATTTTTTGACGACCTTGGTCGGTTTCGGCTTTTCGGAGTCTTTGTCTTCGGCTTTGATTTTGGTGATGTTAGCCACGCGAGTCCTTTCTTTCCAATAAAAATAGTCTGTTACCAGACTGTCAAGGGGATTATATCACGAAAGCAGGAAGTTGGGAAGGGTTATTTTTACATTCCGTGGTTGTCTGTGGCTGGGGATGAGGGATTCGAACCCCCGAATGGTGGGACCAGAACCCACTGCCTTACCACTTGGCGAATCCCCAACGGGTGATTCGTATTATACCGAGTTTAGGGAGAAATTTCAAGGGCTTGAGGCGAGAAAACGCTTATGATAATATAATAATATGGTTTTTAATGCTCGGCATAGGTTAGATAATATTGAAGACGTAGAAGAGTTTTATAATGCGATTCAGCGAACGCATTTGACGAAGGCGCTGTCGGAAGAGCGACCTTATACGTATTGGACGATTGAATTATACGACCAGAAAAACGGGATTCGGGGCGGAGGTGGATTGGGGATTCTTGCCGCTGATACGAGGAGGGTGGCGGAGGAGATGAATGTGCCGTTTGTGTTGTTGACGCCGTTTTATCCGAGTGAGTTACACCAGAAAATGGAAAATGGGCGGAGTGTTGATGAGAGTCGAAAAGTTGATTATCGTGGGTTCGGATTTGAGCTGGTCGATACGGTCAATATCAAATGTAACGGGCAACTTTGTCGGCTAGAAGTGATTGAGAAGGCGTTTAAGTCAACGCGGATTTTGGCGATTACGGAGCCGAACTTTGGGGAGCTATATTCTGGAGATTCGTGCGGAGACCACCGCTTGTATCAAGAAGTGGCGCTCGGGTTCGGCGGGTATCAGGCGCTGAAGTTGGTTGGGCTGAAACCGGCGATTATGCAACTTAATGAAGTGGCGACGTTTTTCGCGGCGTTGGCGAGGTTGGACGAGTTGGCGACGAACGGAATGGATTTTTATGAGGCAGTTGTTTATACCCGAAAACATACGTTATATACGAATCATACCTTAGTTCAGGCAGCGGAGGCGTCGTTCTCTCTGGAGCAGTTCGAACGATTTGTCTTTCCGAATCTGAAATCGCGAGCAGTACGGAAGTGGCTTCGAGATAAATTCGAAGAAGGGCGGATTCGACTGTCGTCGGTGACGATTGAGATTGCAGAGTTAAAGAGCGGGGTGTCGAAGTTGCATGCGCGGGTGGCGAATTATCATGATTTGTCGGGAGAAAAAGTAAAATTCAAAGCCGTAACTAACGGAATTGATATTCCTTATTGGACGTTGCCAGATGTAGTGAGATTTTATAAAGATTCAGAGATTTTAGATAAGTTTTGTTTACCGACAGAGGCGTATGAGTCGCAAGTGGCGAAGATTGAAGCGGGGCAGATTCGTGAGATAAAGAAACGGGGACGCGAGGCGATGAATGAAGTGTTGGCGGGGCGTCCAGACCAAGAGGGGCGCGTGCTGAGGTTCGAGCCAGGGGAGATTGTGTTTGATTTTAAGCGGCGGTTTGTGGATTATAAACGTCCGTGGTTGCCGTTTACGGATTTGAAACGGCTGAGAACGATTTTGGAAAGTCATCGGGCGAGTTATATTTTAACCGGACGAGTACATCAGGGAGATGAACGGATGATGCGACGGCTAGATGAGGTTTTAGAGAAGATACGGAGTGACGAGTATTTACGTGAGCATGTTCATTATATTCCGGATTATGATGAGGAGTTAGCGCGGGCGCTGTCGGTCGGGAGTAATGTTTCAATCAACGTACCGATTGTGGGGCTTGAGGCGTGCGGGACGAGTTGGGAAAAAGATGTGGCGAATATGTGTCTGTTGGTTTCTACGCATGACGGAGGAGTGGCAGATGCGCCGACGGAGAGTTATTTGACCGTGGCGGGAAAGAACGAGACGGAAGAGGTAGAGAGTTTGTATGCGAGAATGGACGAGGCAGCGAGGGCTTGGGAGAATGATTTTGACCTTGAGTTTTGGGTAAAGAAGCAGCTGACGAACTATCTGCCGATAATTTCCGGGACGCGGATGTTGAAAGATTATTTAGAGTATTTGTTCTAAGATTCTGACAGAATTGTTGATTTTATCTAGGATTTTTCTAGGAAGGTGTGGTAAAATAAGGATAGTATGGAAGGTAATAAGGTACAACCAAGAGCGATTTTAGTTTTCGGAGCGCCGGGGAGCGGGAAATCGACTTTTTCCGAGAGGTTTAGCAAGAAGTTCCACGCGGCGTTTTTCGACTTGGGCGAGCTAGAACGAGAGAATCAGTTAGACCGAAATACGACGTTGTTTGTTTTGGAGCAGGTGGCGAGGACAAACGTGACGCTCGTGATTGAGGGGATTTTAGACACGGAACAGGAGCGGACGGAAGTGCGAAATGTGTTGCGACGAGCGGGATATAATCCGTCGTTGGTTTGGATTCAGACTGATGTCCAGACAATCAAGCAGCGGCTCAAGATAAAGAATCGGAGTGCAGCGAAGGCGAAGGCGGAGTATGAGACGAGAATTGAAGGAATGGAAGCGCCGAGCGAAATTGAGGCGCCGATTGTGCTGTCAGGCAAGCATACGTTTGAGACGCAGTTAAGGCACGTGCTGACGCAGTTGGCATAGAGTTCGGGCGGTTTCTTCAGGGGGTGTTGACTGTTTTTGAAGATGATTTTGAAAGATGAGGAATTTGGTGAGGTGGTAGTACGAAAAAATCCCCTGTCGAAGGGGGTAAAATTTTCGGTTTCGACAAGCGGACGGCTTGCAATGTCGGTACCGAGCGGGACAAGTGAGTTTTTAGCACGGAGGTTTTTGAAACGGAACCGGGAGCTGATTCGAGAAAAGTTGCCGCTTGCTGACCCGACCGCGCAAAGAGCGCGTGATGCGAAAAAGAAGATATTGATGAGGCAGGCGCGAGAATACTTGCCGTATCGGTTAGAGTATTTGGCGAAGTTATATGGATACGAATATGAGAAATGTCGATTGTCGCATGCGAACACGAGATGGGGGAGTTGTTCGAGTAATCGGACGATTTCCTTGAACATTGGATTGATGAATGTGCCGGAGGTATTACGTGATTATGTGATTGTACATGAGCTGGCGCATTTGAACCATATGGACCATAGCGAAGCGTTTTGGGCGGAGGTGTTTCGGCACGATGCTAAATATAAAGAACATCGCCGGAGACTTAAAGGGTTTTCTCCGGGGGTGTGAGCTGCGTTTCGGTTGGTGGAGGGTTGAGGTGGTTCTGCGTTGGTTTCCGAGGATATTGGAGGCGGGCTAGACTTGAGAGATGAAGAGGACGAGACGAGAGGTCGGGTCGTCGTTGGAGCCGTTGCCACAGGTCATGAGCGCGAGGTCATAAGAGTTGCCGCGGAAGTTGGCAGAGTAAATCGAGCTACGAAGAGCGGAATTGGTATCGAGAGAAGCTTTCGAGAAGACTTCGCGACGCGAGACGGCGTAGGTTTTGGCTTCTCCGTTGATTTCGACGGTTAACGTATCGCCGACATAGAGGGTTTTTAAGGGGCTGAAGGCGAGCGAAGAATGACCATAGAGAAACCGGGAGCCGTAACGTTTGATGCCGGTTCCAGCATCGATAGAGGGGTCGGAGACGGGCGAAGGATTCGATATAACAAAGGAAGAGGGGCTTGAAGAGGTTCGAGCAGGAGAGACGGAAGATGTCGCCGGAGCGACAAAGGAAGTCGCGACAGACTCGGTTTTTCGGTCGAGGTTGATTTTTGCGACTTCGCCGAGGTCGGTAGAGAAGTCGGAAGTGTCACGAATAGCCGTGGAATGATTCAAAGAGAAATTATAACGGGAAGAAAGCCCGGCGAGACCGAGGAAAAGCAGGAATAAGATTGAATAATATGAGTATATGACCCGTAGATTCATAGACTACTCCCAATTAAGTAGATAACATAATTATATCATACGGCCGTCAAGTAAGCAAGGGCGGAATAAATCTTGCATCAAAAAACCTTGGCGGGAACGAATCCAGGCCAAGGCGCTGTAAGGGTATTTTAGGATATCAAAGCGAAAATGTCTAGCGTTTCTTTTCTTTAACTTCGTTGCGACCGAGGTTCTTTTTCGTTTCTGTAAAAATAACGTGTTTACGGAGAACCGGGTCATACTTTTTCAGCGAGAGCTTATCCGGGGTATTCATCGTGTTTTTCTTGGTATAATACTGACGGATTCCGGATTCTTCCGAGACGAGACCGACGAGTTTACGCTTGGTATTATTTTTCTTAGCCATAATTGGGTTTTATCTTAACATATCTAATTAAATTTGTAAACAATTTGCGAGTTGGAGCCGTGTGTCGGCTCTGCCCCGACGACCTGCCGCTTACAAGGCGGCTGCTCTACTAACTGAGCTAACACGGCATGGGTTTAGTCTAGCATTTGGGGATTTGTCGGTCAAGGTCTCGATGTGGATATGGAGCTTAAGGTGGACGATTTTCAAGTTTTGTTGTATAATTTTTGGGATTCTCTAGATAGAAAAGCTCTTTTATAAGAAAGTGAGGTGTGAGAATGGATGATTTTTTAATCGTTAGCGACAACGCGGGTTTTTCCGAGCCAGAGCTTGAGGAATATTTGCGAAAGAATCCCCGAAGTCGGATTTTCCCAGAACTTGTCAAGGCGCGGATAACTTATGACGACGAGGAAATTGAATTATCGTCAGAAGAGTTGTCGGCGAGGATTGAGTCCGGAAAATATCAGCCCGGGCGCTTGAAAAGTGCGAGCGCAAGTTTGGAGGCTGCGGCGGATGTAGTCCGCGAGGCCGCACAGTCGTTTTCTGGCGCAATTATTGTGCTTTCTACGTCGAGCTATATTTCTAGCTCGCTTGCGTCTGTGATGATGAACGCGGTAAACACAGTTACTGAAGAAACTGGTCGAAAGAACATTCGCTATGTCGATTCGCGAGCAACGAGCCACGGGCAGGTATTGCTCTTGAAGTTGATGGACTCCGGGGAAGTTGACCTAGCAGACGACAATGCGATTATGCTGGCTTCTCGCCATATCCATCATACGTTTACTGAACCGGATTTAAGCTTTGCCGTGAGGTCTGGGCGATATAATGGGATTGGTCGGACGCTCGTATCGGGAGCGGCAACGCTCATGAAGGCGCATCGTTGGCTACCGTGGATGTTCTTGCCCTTCGACAACTCCCTGAAGGTGGACTTTTCCAGGTTGCATACGGAGAAGCGGATGTTGGCTATCTGGGCAGGATTGTTCGAAGAATGTTCAGTTCGACCGGAGGTGATTATTGAGTTTGCGGGCGAGCATGAGTTTGAGCTTGCGAACAAGTTTGCGAAAATGTTGACGAAAGTCGGTGCAAAGCCGGAGATTCAGTGGTTGTCTCAGCCGATTATGGTTCACACGGGACCAGTCTTGGCTTGGCACGCATACCTCGACTTTCTGAGATGAATAGTTCCCCGCTTCGGCGGGGTTTTTCTTGGCTTGGGGTCTTGATATAGATATATAGATAATCCGGAGATCGGGCTCAATATTCTCTGTTTATCTCGCAATAAAAAGAGACCCTTCGGGTCGGTTTTATTGGGTTGGTGCTGGAAGTAGGACTCGAACCTACGAAGCCCGAAGGCGGGAGATTTACAGTCTCCTGTGATTGCCGCTACACGATTCCAGCAGCCAATAATTGTGGAGCCGTGACCGGGATTTGAACCCGGGACCTCATCCTTACCATGGATGCGCTCTACCAACTGAGCTATCACGGCATACAATGCGCTATGCGCGGATGCGCCGTCACGACAGCCTCCCTTTCAGAGACTAAACCGTCATGACATATGAATATCTTAACAAATCTAGGCGAATTTTACAATTATTTTTTCGGGCGGGAGAGGCGCGGGGGGAGGGGTCTAACGGCAGGCTTGGCGGATTTTACGGCGGGTTTCGTAGCTCGGGCGTATCCGGGGCGACGAATCAGGCGGTGTTTCGAGGCGGCGAGACGTTTTTTCTTTTCGAGAGCAGCGAGCTGATTGTTGATTCGGAGGGTTGTCGTTTCGATTCCCTCTTTATCGCCGGAGGCTTCATAGAGGGCGAGGATTTGGCGTAGGGTCGTAGTCGAGGCATCAAGTTCATAGGCGGATTCGAGGGCTTCAATTGCCTCGCTCGTCCGACCGAGCTTTTCATAAGCCTTAGCAAGGGCGAGGAAACGTGCGGGGATTCCGCCTTCGAGTTCGAGGGCTTGAGAAAACGCCATAGCAGCTTTTTCATAAGCACCAGTTTCGAGGTAAATCAAACCGGCGTTATGAAGCGAGGACGGGTTATTATCGAGGGATTGGGCGATTTCAAAACATTCGATAGCTTCCTTGAACTTCTGTTCTTTAGCGTAAAGAATCCCGAGGCGGTTATAAGCGGCGGCGTTTTTTTCGTCAAACTTCAAAATCGTCAAGAGAGCTTTTTCGGCACGGAGAGGCTTTCGGTCTTTGATGGATTCTTGAGCAATGCTCCAGAGTTTTTTCATTTGAGCGTCAAAACGCGGGGATTTCGAAGTTTCGACCTTTTTCTTCGCGAGGAGCGGCGGATAGACAAAAATAAGGAAGACGAGGAATAACAAGATAAGCAAAGCGCCTAACATAAGGACATTATATCATATCAGCAACGAGATGAAGCTTGATATGACCGTTTTTGGAAAGATTTTCGTAGAGTTTCAAGAGGTTCGGCAGGCGGCTGAGGAACTTCTCCTGATTGGTTTTAAAATAGCTTTTATAGAGGATTTCGATAGCGGTGCCGACGACGGCAAGAGTTTGGGCGCGGGCATTATCTTTTTTCTTGGAGAGGTCGTTACCTAGGGAGATGAGGGCTTTCGGGTCAGCAACGATAAGCTGTTTAGCGAGAGCTTTGGTTTTTTCATCGGCGGCAACGGGGGCGTCGAGCGAGGAAGGGTTTTTTAGAAAGAAGACTTGAGCGCGAGAGAGAACGGTCGGTAGGAGGGCAGACGGAGACGGAGTAAGGAAGACAAAATGACAAAAAGGGCGAGGCTCTTCAAGGTTTTTGAGGAAGGCGTTAGCAGCAGCAGGAGTCATGGTCTCGGCGAATTCAACGCAGAAAAAGCGGTCGGCGGTTTCCTGAGAATCGGTGAGCGCCGAGAGGTCGCGGATTGTCTCGACGGAGAGTTTGCCGGTTTTTTCATCGGGAGAAAAGAAAAGACAAGAGGTTTGATAGACTTTTTCTAAGAGGGGGCGGACAGCGGCGGGGTCAACAGCGAAGATAGAAAAGTTAGTTTTTCGCGCGAGTGAGGGGAGTTGCGAGAGGTCGGAGAAAAACATATTAACTGAAGAGATTAAGAAAGTCGGGCGGGACGGGAGCTTCGAACGTTCGGCGATTCCCTTTTGGAATGGTAATTTCGAGGCTCTGAGCATGGAGAAAGAGACGACGCTGGAAGTTCGGGCGAGTTTTCTCGAGGACGGCGAGAAGTTTCTCGGAAGCGGAGGTTTTATAGACCGAATCGCCGAGAATAGGAGTTCCGAGATAGGCGAGATGAACACGGAGTTGATGAGTACGACCGGTCACGGGCTTTAATTCAAGGAGAGAGAGGTCGCCGGAAGTCTTGAGAACTTTGTAAAAAGTCGTAGCAGGCTTACCGTTAGGGTCAACGCGAAAAGTTGTCGGGCGTTTCAGATTGCGCGCAAGCGGGAGGTCGATTTTGGCGGCGTCGAGTTTCGGGCGACCGGCGACGACGGCAAGATAGGTTTTATGAGTTTTTCGGTCTTGGAATTGTTTTCTGAGGGAAGTCTGGGTTTCGGGGTTTTTGGCGAGAATAACAACACCAGAAGTGTCGCGGTCGAGACGATGGACGAGAAGACCAAAATCCTCGAGAGTTGGTTCGGGGCAGTATTCGCCCTTGGTCATGCTGAGGAGTCCAGCGGGCTTATTGAGGACTTTGACGTTATTATCTTCAAAAAGGATTTCGGGGATTTCATCCGCGCTACAAACGCGCTTTTCGGGGACGGAAAGTTCGAGATTAACAGAGGTTTTTTCGAAAAGTTCGTTCGGTTTTTGAGCGATTTTTCCGTTGACTTTAACGAAGCCGGATTTGATGAAAGTTTGAAGCGAGGAGCGGTTATATTCGGGATATTTTTCGACGAGCAGGAGGTCGAGGCGAGTCTTTTCGGGTTTTTCGGCGGCGGATTTCAAGACGGTATCGCCGTTGATAACGCGAGACATGGCGGGTTTGGAGAATTTTTTGCCGGTGATTATCATGATTTAGAGGTTAGCGAAGTCCGAGTTTTTCGTAGACTTTAGTTAGTTTTTGGTTAGCGAGGTTATTAGCGTAGGCTTCGCCCTCCGGGAAGATAGCGAGGACGTCAGCGTCAGGAATCTCGGCAGCCTTGGACTGGAGATTAGAAAGGAAGGCAGCTAGCGTTCCGGCAACGGAGGCTTTTAGGTCGCCATAGCGCGTCGTTCCCCGCCAACGACTGAGGGTTGTTTCGAGAGGTTCGTCTTTCAAGAGAGACTCAATCACGAGAAGGTTGGAGATACCTGGGCGGGTTTTGAAGTCGAAGTCAATTTCTCCGAAAGAGTCGGTCGTAGCGGACATGATTTTCTTCTTTACCTGTTCGGGAGAGTCGCTCAACATGATTTTTGAGTTCTCTGCGGGGGTCGATTTTGACATTTTCTTCTCAGGATTGACGAGGTCGCGAATCCGGACGCCAGCCTCAAGGTTCATAAACTCAACCTGCTGTTTCGGGGCGAGAGGGAGAGTAAAAGTTTCCCCGTAGCGATGATTAAAGCGTTCCGCGAGGGTGCGAGTTAACTCGAGATGTTGGAACTGGTCTTCGCCAACGGGGACATATTCGGCGTCATAAAGGAGAATGTCGGCTGCCATCAGAACCGGATAATCAAAAATCCCGACGCCGACTGAGGTCTTTCCGGCACTTTTATCCTTATACTGGGTCATACGGGAAAGTTCTCCGGTCGTCGCGAAACAGTTCAAAACCCAGGCAAGTTCGGCATGTGCGGGAACGCGGGACTGGCGATAAATATGAACGTGGTCATTCAGCTCGAGACCGGAGGCGAGGAAGTATTTAATGTTTTTCAGGGTATTAGTTTGGAGGTCGTCATCAACCGGGGTGATGATAGAGTGAAGGTCGGGAATGAAGAGGTTGATTTCGTAGCCTGTTTTAGAGTAGCGGTTCGAGAGAGCGACCAGTTTTTTGATAACGCCGAGGTAATGTCCGAGGTGGAGTTCACTATTAACGCGGAGACCGGTGAGGATTGTTTTCATACTTCCATTTTAACACAAGACGTGGTACTATAAAAAGGTGTTTGGGGTGCTAGCTCATTTGGTAGAGCGCTTCCATGGCATGGAAGAGGTGAGGAGTTCGAATCTCCTGCACTCCACCAACTTTTCAGAATCCGTTTGGGTTCTGTTTTTATTTTTAGGGGAGGTATGGTATAGTGAGGGGGTTCCCGTTGATCGAAGTTTCCTAGAGAAAGGTGGTAGGTTTATGGAGTACTTTAACGTAGAGACGATTCAGTCGTTTGAGTATGAAAGCCCGGAGGTAATGGCGGATTATTTGGTTGCGGCGTTTATCGAGCATACGGACTTGGTGTTGATTCCGAGGGTAGGGTTTCAAAGGTTATGCTTTCGACGTATTCGTTACGATGAAGTGGACCCCGAGACGCGCAAGGCGGAGCCACATCAAGAAAATGATTATGAGCATACACTAATGGTGGACTTTTTAATTTGGCTCACGGGCGAGTTTTACGGGGCGTGGATGCCCGGTGTTAACTTCGCTCATGAAAGCGAAGCAGCGAAACTGCACGATGTGCCGGAAAACCTGCTGGGGGATATTCCCCATAACGGAGAAGGCGACCGCAACGAGAAGAATAGAGTCGAAGAGAAGCTGATGCAGCGATACCTGAAGTTCTACCCGTCCGAAACACGTCGGCGGATTTTGAGGACGATGGAGCCGTTTTATCGTGACAAAGGATTTCTCTTCGTCATGGACAAGCTAGCGTTCGTTATGACGATTGGCTGGTATGAACTGAAGGGGAGTCGTCCGGATTTCGAATTGGCGGAGAAGTTGTATGGGTTCGGACCGTACGACAAGCGAGCATTTCGGATTCTCGGCGATAAGCTAAAACGGCAGGGCGACGGCGTGAGCCTGGCTTATGCCGGCTGGCTAATTTTAACCCGGGGGTACTTTTATCGGTCGATTCTGATTCTTGTTGTTGAGGCGCTATATCGGCGGCTCGGACGCGAAGTCCCAAGCGAACTGAAAAAACTCTACTAACTAAATATAGCCCCGAGCAATCGGGGCTTTTTTAAGGCTTAAAACTCGGCAGGAGAAGCACGGAGGTCGAGAGAAGTCAGAAGTTCGGAGCTATTAAGGTCGTCAATCAAGAAGCTGGCGCGGAGAGAGAGAAATTCATCAAGATAGTCAACGCTAGACTCAAACTCGGACATATCGCTGCGGCGACTCGGGTCCTCGAGGACGTAATTATAAATCAGCCCTCGAGTCGCAGTAATTTTCTCGGAGAGGGCGCCGGAGAGAACTTCGCGACTGAGCAAGTCGCGCGCGATGGAGAAGTATTGACTTTGGAAAGCTTGGTCATGTTTAAGGACTGCCCAGAGCGGACGACTTTCTTCGGGGAGACCAATAGGCGGAGAGTCGAGAGAGATATTGACGAGATTTTCAAAGGTCGGATAGGCTTCAATATCCCAGTTAACGCGATAGGCGATGTCATAGTCCCAAGGGAGGAAGGAAAGCCGGTCTTGAGAGAGCCTGAGAACGAAGTTGTGAGGAATGAGACCAATATAGGAATCGTCGCTGACGATGAAATTATGGACGGCGAGATAACGCGCGAGGGCGTCGAAGTCCCAATACTCTCGAGCGTCGCCAGTCTCGAGAGACTTGAGCGCGGAGATAACTTGAGCCTGGTCGCGGGAGGTGAGTTTGGTGAGGCTATTTTCAAAAATCGCAGGGTAGCTTGCGGGATTATCATCGCGATATTTAAGGTCGGCGCCGCCGGTGTCGTAGCCTTCGTCATAAATGTCGCGGACAATCAGGCTCGCTTCGTCGGGAGAGTTCGAGGATAAAGCATTGAGGCGGAAGTTGTCATGAGCAAGCGGTTCGGGCTTGAGCAGGGCGGCGGTTGACTCGCTTCCGGTTCGAGCGAGGAAGGATTTATCGTAACCCTCGACGGCGAGATAAAGCCCCTGGAGAGAGTCGTTGATATAAACTTCAGTATAGGCGACGAGCGGCGTCGCTACGCCGGCGGAGCGCATCAGTTCAAACGCGAGAAAATCTTTCAGGTAGCTCGGGTCGCTGAAAAAGTTATTGAGATAAAGGGCGTCAAGTCCGCGATAATTCGTCGCTTCGTTCCATTTCTCAAAATTGATTTTATAGGAATAAGCTGAGAAGTCGTCGAGGGCAGCAGCGGAGAACAACGTAGCGTTACCACGAGTCGCGACAGAGACGTCATGGATGGTTTCTCCGTCAATCGTGATGTCGGCATGATATTTAATTTTTTCGGTCGGATTTTCGAGGATTTGGTCAAAGTCGGAAGCGGCGAGAATTAGGTCGATACGGTGGACGCGGGAAGTGTCGAAGAGGGTTTCAGCATAGGTTTTAGTGGCGAGCGAGGGGGAGTAATGGGTGAGAATAAAAAAAAAGAGAGCACCAAAAAGGAAGATGATGCAGAAATACTCTAGTCGGTCGTATAACCATTTCATGAGGACAATCTATATTCTAAACTATGAAGAATGTTTAGAAAATACATAAAAGCGTCATAGGGGGAGTCATAGGCGGAGAAGTAGGCATGAACATCGCCGTCGTTCCAGTATTTTGTGCACATGTAATAGGCGTGGTCGGAAGTGGTCAGTTTCCGGAAATCTTCGATTAGCTCCGGATTTTTGGACTGATAAATTCGGTCACGGAGGGCGTAAAGATTCGACATGGCTTCGTCCTGGAGTTTATTGCCCATCCAAGCGGAGAGGTCGCGTTCGGTATCCGCCCAGGTAACAGTCCAGGGGAAAGACAGCTCGCCCGCTGGCGATTCCGTGGCGCGGTCGGAGACGGTCAAGAACTGGTTGTCGAATTTCGAAAGCCAAGAGGCAATCAGGCGATCCATGAATTCGAAAATCCCGGTGTCTTTCCATTGGTGTTCGCCGAAGGTCTCGAAGTCCATGAAGAGATTTATCACATTACCGTTCAAGCAAGCGTCGTTAAGCCAAGCTTCGTATTTTTCAACGGTCAAAGGCCAATCTTTCCAGTTTTTGTCAGAGAAGCGGAAGGCAAGGTCGTCGGAGAGACGGTAATTTTTCAGCAGGAGTTTTAAGCTCTTTGTTCCGGCGGCGGAATAAACGAAGTTCGGAGAACGCCAGCCGAGGATTTTGTCCCAGCCTTCGGCGAGGCAAGCCTTAAACCCGAGAGATTCGACGACTTTTCCCATGGAATCGTTATAGGTCAGCTCGGTTCCGCGAAAGACTTTCGGGGAGTAGTCAAAAAGGCGCTTAAACGTCGAGACCTGTTTCTCGACCTGGGACTTGAACTCGTCGAGATTGTAAAAGTATGACATGGAATGATAATAAGTTTCGGCGACGAGGTCAACGCGACCGGTTTTTATCATTTTTTTCAAACGTTCAATCAAGTCAGGCGCCCACATTTCCGCCTGCTCGAGCCAAGTACCGGTTATCGAGAGAGAGAACTTAAAGCCAGGGTGTTGCTTGAGATTTTTTTCGAGGAGAGAAAAAGTCGGATAATAACTTTTTTCGGCAACCTTTTTGAAGATTCGTTCGTTGGATTGTTTAGAGTTATAATCTGGGTCAAAAAAATAATTCTCGTTCGCACCAACGTCAAAAATCGAGTAACCGCGGTAGCGAAAAGGCTGATGGATATGAAGATAGAGACAAATACCGCGCATTTTAAACTCGTTTATGTTTTATATTATTATACGCGTTCAGACATTTTTGCGCAACGTCACCCCAGCTGATTTTTTGATATTCGGCTCTGATGCCGTCTTTTAGGGTTTCACGGAGGGCGGGAGAATTAGCGACTGAGAGAATCGCATTCGCGAGCTTATTCTCGTCCCAAAAATCGTATTTAAGAGAGGAGCGAATGACCTCGGAAACGCCGGACTGTTTTGTCAAAATTAAGACGTCGCCGTGATGGGCAGCTTCAAGGGCAGTCAAACCGAAAGGTTCGGAAATTGAGGACATAACAAAGACGTCGGAGAGCTCGTAAATATCACGGAGTTGTTTCCCACGGATAAAGCCGGTAAAGATAACGTTTTTCGAGATGCCAAGTTCGGCGGCGCGAGCAACAAGCTCGTTGCGTTCTTCCCCGTCGCCAGCGAAGACGAAGAGGAGCTTCGGGTTTTTTCGAACGGCTTTCGCGGCGGCACGGAGGAGATGAGAAAGGCCCTTCTGAATCGTGAAGCGACCGACGGTCGAGACAATCGTAAAGCCAGCGGATTTGAGCTGTCTGAGGTAAAGATATTCTTCGGAATCGAGAGAGTAGACGGAGTTTAAGAAGGTTTCATCAAGGGAGTTATAAACGACATCAATTTTTTCGCCGGGAATACCGTATTTTTCTTCGATAATCCGTTTGGTTGATTCGGAAACAGCGAGGATTTTATCGGCGAGGGTTAAGCCTTCGTATTCGATTTCGTGGACGAGCGGATTACCGCCGTTACCGCCGGCGCGGTCAAATTCGGTCGCGTGGACATGAGCGACGAGCGGAATCCCGAAGTTTTTCTTCGCGAGGACGCCAGCTTCAAACGTGAGCCAATCATGAGCATGAACAAGGTCGGGACGATATTCCATGAGATACTTTTCGACGAAGTCACAATAGGTTTTTTGAATATGGCGGATGGAAATTTGGTCTTGAGAGATAGCGTCGGGGATACGAACGTCGGGAATAATCAAGTCTTCGATATATTTCGTGTCATAAGCGCCGATGCCATAGCGGAAGAGCGGGTCGAGATGAGACGCGGAGAGGACACGCATGAAAGTTATGTCTTCATGGGTCGCTTCATAGGGGACGACAAAGTCAATCTCGGCGCCGTCTTTCGCGAGGGCGCGAGAAAGATTCAGACAAGCAACGCCAAGTCCTCCGGAGTTATGCGGGGGGAGTTCCCAACCCAACATCAAAATCTTCATCTTTTTTATTTTAGCACAAACGCTTCTAAAAAGGCGGAAAATATGGTAAGATTTTAGTGGATATGGGTGTAGCTCAGTTGGTAGAGCATCGGTCTCCAAAACCGAGTGTCGGGGGTTCAAGTCCCTCCACCCATGCCAGTTATATAAAACCCGCTGTCGCGGGCTTTTTGTTTATGCTGGAATAATTCGGAGAGCAAAACCGCCGCCGGGAGCGAGCCAAAGGTCGAGAGGAGTCGTGCGAGAAATATCGCGGGACTCGATTTTTATAGCGAGAGGGTTATCGCGGAAATGAGCATTTTCTCCGTCACGGAAGATTTCGATGACATAGCGTCCTTCCGGGAGGAAGCTAAAATCAAGACGGATTTTCCGGGCAGTATCGTTAGTCAGTCCGCCAACATACCAGTTATCCGAGGCGCGGTCTTTACGTGCGACGACGTAATATTCACCGATTTTTCCAAGCAGAGGAACGGTTTTATCCCAGTTGACGGGGACATCGTGGATGAACTTGAACGCGGCGGGGTTTACTTCTTCATAAAACCGGGGGCGGTCTGCCGCCATTAACATCCCAGACGGAATCGTTACGAACAGGGCGAGCTGGCGCGCGAGGGTCGAAGAGAGACGTCGGACGTTATTTGTAATGTCAAAAATCCCAGGGGTATAATCCATGGCGCCGGAGAGGAGACGAGTAAACGGGAGAATACAGGCGTGAGACGGATTCAGGGCGCCGCCTTCGTATTCTTGACCTCGGGCGCCTTCTCGGGTCAGGAGGTTCGGGAAAGTTCGTTCGATACCGGTTCCCTTGATTGGTTCGTGAACGTCGAGGCAGATATGATGTTTCGCGGCGAGTTCGAGCGTCTTTTGGTAATGGCGAACGCCGAGCTGGGAATGATGATATTCTTTGTTTCCTTGAATCATCATCATCGAACCGGCGTAACCGGGCTTTAGATAATGAATCCCTAAATCTTGATAATATTGAAAAGCATTTTCCATTTGGGATTCGTAATTATCGACAAAGCCGACAGTTTCGTTATGACCGATGATTTCGACCCCCATCTGGCGAGCGTAGCTACAAATGCGCGACATGTCGCAGTCGGGCTGGGCGGCGAGGAAATTCGTGGTTTTTCCGTTGACGAGCCAGTCGCCGTCCCAACCGTCGTTCCAACCTTCAATCAACAACCCGGGAATCCCGAGACGGCGGCAACTGTTGATATAATCAAACGCGTGTTCAGTCGTCGCGCCGTGACGCTCACCGGGCGCCCAAGTCCATTCGCCAACGAACATTGCCCACCAAATCCCAAGAAACTTCAGGGGCTTCACCCAGGAAAAATCTTCTTTCGGAGGGTCGTTTAGGTTCAGTATCATACGATTCGTAATTAAGTCGATTTCGCGATCAGCGATAAGAATCATGCGCCAAGGGGTATTAAAGGGGAGTTCGACGCGAGCCTTCAATCCGTCGGAGAGCGGAGTAATATCGGAGCGGAGAGCTTTCCAGTCGTCAAGCTTCAGAGTCATTTCCCCGTAATCGTAAAGTGCGGCTTCATGAATTGCACAGAACTTTTTATTCGGGAGTTCGAAAGTTACGGGGGTATGGACGGAGCTAATTAGTTCATAGACCGGGACGCGTTCGTAATTATATTCATAGCGGTCAGGCTGGTACGCGGGGATTTTCCAAGCGTATGCGTTCGGGTCGAGGTTAAACTCGGTCAGCTCATCTTCGATTTCGAGACGAGAAAAGGCGGGCTGGGGCGGGAGTTCATAACGAAACGCGACACCGTTGTCAAACACGCGAAAACGGAGCGTAAACAGGCGCTTATCGCCGGAGATTTCCGCGAGATAGAGGGCGAGTTCATGATATTTATTTTCGATAACGCGGTCTTCCCCCCAGACGGTTTCCCAAGAGTCGGAAACGTTACGCTCGGTCGCGCGGACGAGACCGAGGAAGTCGCCGAGGTCGGGAAGATTACGAAGAGAAAGCCCGAGACGAGATTCGCGGACGATAGCGGCGTTATCCTTAGTGACGGAGTACGTAATATGACCCTGACGAAGAGAAACATGGAGACAGACGTGCCGATTCGGAGAAAGGATTTTTTTTTCAATATCAGAGTTCGGGCGACGCCAATAATCAAGCCACCTCCAGAAACCTTTACGCGATTTTGCCATAAGAACATTATATATGATTTTGAGAAAATGACTAGTCGCGGGGCGTTTCGTGATAATATATTTATATATGAAGAAGAAGTTAATAGTCGGAGCGGTTTGTTTTCTTCTGGCAGGGGTGATGGGATTTTTCGGCTTGAAGTTGGTCTTGAGCGGAGGGGCGTCGGAAATCTTAGGAAAGCTCTTCGGAGGGAAAGGAGAAGTGGTTTTCGACGAGACCGTAACGGAGGAGAAAGCGGAAGAGATACGAGGGCTTTTAGCCGAGCTGAAACTGACGGAAGACGTGAAGATTTTTTATAGTATGTCGGAGACGACGAAAGAGACTGGGTTTTTGACCGAGATTTTAGTTCCGACCACGGATTTTTATGAGACAAAAGAGCGAATTTCTCAGGAGGAGTTTCGAGAGCTAGTCGCGAAGAATGACGAGTCGGTAATGTCCGTGACGAAACTCGATTCGAGCGTGAAGTTGCTCGCGGTCGGAGACGAGTATTTTTTGGACACGTTTTCGAGCGGGGCGGAGTTTGAATATTTGAACGTGGAGGGGGAGAATACGGAAGATGTGGCGGCGGTAACTGAGGCGTTAAATCCAAAGTTCGGCGGAGCGGAGGAGAAGTTCCCGGGGCAGACGACGACGTTATCGTTAGTTCAGACGGGAGTAACGGCGTTAGCGCGGCGGATGAACACGAAATTAAACGAAGTTGGGGACGCGACTTATTTTTCTTCAGGATTGCGCGAGTTTTTCCGGAAATTTGACCTCGTTCATACGAGCAACGAAAGTTCGTTTTCTGACATGGCGACAGGAGAAAACATTTGTTCGGACCCGAGATTTTTAACAACGTTTTTAGATTTGTCGCTTGATATTGTGGAGTTGACTGGAAATCATAATGTTGACTGCGGAGCGAGCGACGCGATTGCGACGGTTGAAAGTTTGAAGGCGAATGAGATATTGTATTTCGGTGGCGGCGAGGATTTAGAAGACGCGCGACATCCTTTGAAATTGACAGATGAAGAAACTCATAAAAGCGGAGTGACGGTAACGCTGTTGGGCTATAACGAGAGTACGGGAGGAGCGACAAGTGGCGACGAGCCGGGGGCGAATCCGTTTGATGAGGAAGATGCACGGACGCGGATTGCAGAGGCGAAAGCGGCGGGGGACGTAGTAATTGTCGATATGCAATACTATGAATGTAGCGAGTACGCAAGCACGACGGAAGATACGACCTGTGATTATGCCGATTCAAGTGCTGGAGACCAGATTGGGCGGTTTCGCGGGTTGATTGAGATGGGGGCGGACGTGGTTGTCGGGACAAGTGCGCACCAGCCTCAGACTTATGAAAAATATCAGGAGGGGGAGATTTATTATGGGCTAGGGAATCTCTTGTTTGACCAGAGTTGGTGGCCAGGGACAACACGGAGCTTGGGACTGATTCATTATATTTGGAACGGAAAGGTATTGCAGACGCGGCGGTTCGGAACGGTTTATGATGCGGAGCTACAAACAAGGCTGATGACCGAGGAGGAAGAAATGAATTTTATTGAAAGGTTGAACAATGCTAGGACGAACTAATTATGATGCGGGACCGCTCGTTTATACCCCGAAAAAGGGTCCGAACGCAACGAAAAAAAACGGGGAGAAGAAAAAGAGAGGACTAACGTTGGCGCTCGATGCGTTAGTAGTGTTGTTAGTGGCGGGAGCGACATTTGCGATGTTCAAGTTGACGAACGTGAAACCGGAAAATACCGAAAAAAATAATCCGACGGTCGTCACGGCGCCGGTTGAGGAAGAGGACGACGAAGAAGAGACTCGAGAGATAACTTTACAGTCGGTCATCAATTCTTGGTTTTCGAGCTTCTCGCGGGAGACGGAAAAAGGAATCGTGATTTATGACCTCGAGAACGAGCGCGTGGTTGGTAACTTGGACGAGAACGAGCAATTTGATACGGCGAGCCTGTATAAGTTATTTGTAGTTTACGAAGGCTATCAACGGGTTGAGCTTGGAGAGTGGAAAGAAACGGACGAGAGCTATGGCGGGATGACGGTCGGGGACTGTCTTGACAAGGCGATTCGCGAGAGTCATTCGGGGTGCGCAGAGAATCTGTTGGCGCGGATTGGAGAGCAGAAGCTTGACGAGATTATACGGAGCCAGTATGGACTCGAAAATACGTCAGTCGAAAGACTCGTAACAACGGCGAGCGACATGGCGAAGTTTATGACGAGAGTTTATAAGCATAAGGAATTATCAGAGGCGAGTTATGCGAAGTTAGCCGATTCGATGTTGAACCAGCCAAAAACCGAGAGCGAAGACTGCGAAGGGGGAGTTTGTGATTGGCGAATGGGGGTTCCGGCGGGTTTTTCCGAGACGGCGAAAGTTTATAATAAAGTCGGCTGGGGGTGGAACGGGATTTATTGGACGCCTTGGAACGATGTGATGATTGTGGAGTACCCACAATATAACCGGCATTTTGTGATTGCATTCCTGTCGCGGAAGTTCCCGACAGTTGACCGGATTCGGGAGTTCGGGAGTCTGGTTGATGAGGCGCTGGCCGCTTATCTTGAGCTAGAGTAATATATATATTATGGCGAATAGGGGGCGCGTGCAGTACAAAAGCATGAGCGGTTGAGGCGGGATTGATTTTAATAGGTCGAGAAGTATTGAGACCAGTAGGTTTTATACTGACTATCGGGGTCAAAGACAAAACCGACGGCGAGTTTGGTAAAGTTGGAATTGAGAATATTCGCGCGGTGGTCAGGGGAGTTCATCCAGGCGTTGACGACAGTTTCCGGCGAGACGGCGGCGTTTCCCGCCATCAAGTTTTCTCCGGCGACTCCGCCAGAGTCGGGCAACGGACAGACCGTTTCCCAGCTCGAGCCGTCAGGACGGATATGAGAGTAGCTTGACATCAGTTCCCGGGCGCGGACATCAGCAGCGGCTTCGCAGGTCGTTCCCCAGGCAAGAGCGTCGAGTCCGTTCTTTTCTCGCTCTCGATTAACGAGGTCGAGGACTTCGCGTTTCCAGGATTCGACCGGAACATCGATGACGGTGACAGTTATCGAGTCGCGACGACGCCCGTCATAAGTACCGGCGGTCACGGTCGTGGTTCCGGTTCCCTTTATCACGGGGTAACGGCAGACGTCGGAAGAATAGCCGAGCCAAGTACGAGCGGAGGAATAAAAACCGGAGATAACGGAAGGGTCGGAGGACTGCCAGTACATTGAGCCGAGGTCGGAAAGCCCGCCACCAACACAGAGGTCAATATCGGCGGTTATATAAATTGTCACCGAGGTTTCATTCCAGAGTTCGCTACTGCCGACCGGGTCGTTAGAAATCCAACCGTTCGCGCCGATACTATAATTTCCGGAGCCGGCGCCACCGTTGCCGACGCTCGTTCCTTCGGTCGAGTCGGAGACGGATTTTATCAGTTCAACGTTCTCCAGAGAGTCACTCACGTCGTCGGAACGTTCGTTCACGGCGCGAAACTCGTGTTCTCCACCCCAGAGAGCAGCAGCAATCAAAACGCCGGCAATCAAAATCGCCGCGGCGTTAACGGATAGAAGAATCGTGATTCGAGTTTGTTTCAGCATCGCGGCTGCGGCAGCCATAAACCTCCTTAATATTTCTATTTTAGCATAACCGCACGAAAAAAGCTCGGATTCCCGGGCTTTTTGATAAATCAGAGATGGTGGAGACGATCGGACTCGAACCGACCACCTCAGCAATGCGAATGCTGCGCTCTACCAGATGAGCTACGTCCCCGACACTCTGATTATAACATAAAATTAGATTCCGGGAACAGGAAACTTGAGCGCGAGGTTTTTAACCTCTTTTCTGATTTCCGCGAACTCCGCTTCTCCGAGGTCAAGGCGAGCTTCCTCGCCTATGCCGACACAGATATTGATAACGCGTTTCATCCAATGGGCAATCACTTTCATTTCCGCGACGCCGAGTCCGCGGGTCGTAATCGCGGGCGTACCGAGACGGACGCCGGAAGGACGGAAGGCGGCGCCTTTGTCGCTCGGGACGGCGTTAGCGTTCAGATTCAGTCCGACGCAGTCGAGGGCTTTTTCGAAAAACTTACCGTCGATACCGAAGCTCTGCTTAACGTTAACAAGGACGAGATGATTTTCGGTTCCGTCACCCTCGAGTACGAAGCCTTCTTGTTTCAGGGCATCGGCGAGAGCCTTCGCGTTTTTTACGATGTTTTTAGCATAGGTCTTGAACTCAGGTTTTAACGCTTCACCAAAAGCAACGGCTTTCGCAGCGATAATATGTTCAAGCGGACCGCCTTGAGTACCGGGAAAAACGGAGCGGTCGATAAGAATCGGGATATTTTCGAGAGTATGTTCCGGTTTTTTCAGGGGCGAGGCGACATTACCTTTCGAGAGAATCATCCCGCCACGAGGTCCGCGAAGGGTTTTATGAGTCGTCGTTGTCATGACGTGGAAGCCGAAATCGAGCGGATTGGGGTGGACGCCGCCGGCAATGAGACCGGCGACGTGCGCCATATCTGCCATGAAGAGCGTATCGGGAAGTTTGTCTTTTAATTTTGCAATCCGGGCGAAGTCAGGGATTTTCATGAAGGCGGAATAACCGACGAGAATAATTTTCGGTTTTTCTGCAAGGGCGATTTTTTCGAGCGCGGTATAGTCGATGTCGCCGGAGGCATCAACGCCATAAGCGAGGAAGTGATAAATATGAGCGGAGCGAGTGACGGGGGAGCCATGAGTGAGATGTCCGCCGGCGGACAGGTTCATCGCGAGGATTTTATCGCCGGGTTTACACCAAGCCCAATAAACCGCCTCGTTAGCGTTGGCGCCAGAGTGGGGTTGGACATTGGCGTGGTCGGCGTGAAAGAGACGGCAGGCACGAGAGATAGCGAGGCGTTCGATACGGTCGATGTTTTCTTGACCGCCATAATAGCGGAAGTTTTTGAGTTGTTCTTCGGCGACGCGGGCTTCGTCCCAGAATTCGCCATCTTTGCCGATGCCATCGAAACTCGGATAGCCTTCGGAGTATTTATTAGTTAAAACGGAGCCGGCGGCTTCGAGGACGGCTTTCGAGACGTAGTTTTCGCTCGGAATCAGCTCGAGACCTTCTTGTTGACGAGTTTTTTCGGAGTTAATAAGGTTAAAAACAGGGTCGGACATTAGATTTCCTTTCTAAGATATTTAATAATTGAGTAGCTTAAACCGGTCGTGGGGTCGGTACCGGTTTTTAAGGTTTTTTCCTGAAACTTTTGGCGGTCAAAAGGCGGGAAGAAGACGTCGGCGGTTTTATCTACTGCAAAAACTTCGGTTAAATATAAAGTTTTCGCAAACGGGAGGAATTGGCGATAGACGTTGGCGCCGCCGATAATGAACACTTCTTCAGGCGCAGTAGAATAACGAGAGACGAACTCCGAGAGGTCGCGAATCTGGACAACTTCGGGCGGGAAAACATGGTCGTGACGGGAGAGGACGAAGTTTTCGCGGTTTTTCAGGGGGCGACCAATCGATTGCCAGGTATTGTAGCCCATGAGGACTTTATGTCCCTTGGTTATGGCACGGAAAAATTGCATGTCTTCCGGGAGGTGGAAAATGAGACCGTTTTCACGACCGAGTTCAGAGTTTTGACCGATGCAGGCGATGATAGAAAAAGACATAATTCCCTCTCTTTAGAGTAATAAGTTTGACGGGGGCGAGGAATTATATCATAACTACTCCGTAACCGGCATTTTTATCACGCCGAGATGATTATAGTTTTCGAGACGGATGTCCTTCAAATCCTTTGAATTATCAAAAGCATAAAAATCGGTAATTTCGGGATTGAGCCAGAGGGTCGGCGGAGGCGGGAGAGTTCCGGATTTTTTCGCTTCATCATAGCGACGGATTTGCTCTTTTATCCCGTCGATTTGGTTTTTGTAAATGTGGGCGTCGTTCGTGATAAAAGTCAGTTTTCCGGGACGAAAGCCGGAAGCTTGCGCCAGAAGGGCACAAAGAACGGAGTATTGAACAACGTTAAAGGGGAGGCCGAGGGGGACGTCGGAGGAACGCGAGGTTACGAGAGCGTTCAAGCGACCGTTCGTTACGTTCCACATTGAGTTCCAAACGCAGCTCGGGAGCGCAGCAGTTTCTAGCCATTCGTTTTGCCAAAGGGAGAGAACCATACGGCGGTTCCCGGGATTTTCCTTCAGAGTCGCGAGGAGGTTTTTGACCAAGCTATAACGATTGACAACCCAGCCGTACGCCGTGCCGATTGTACCGACGGGAGAGCCGGCAATTCCCTTTTCTTTATATAGTTTTTTATAATCTTTTCCTTCGTAGAGTCCGGATTCCGGGATTTCCCATTCATTCCAGATTTTCACGTTACGGTCTTTAAGCCACTTGACATCGTTTCGAGCGACTTGGAAAATCCAGAGAAGTTCAAGAACAGCGGTTTTGAACGCGACTTTTTTCGTGACGAGAATCGGGAACTCGTCTTCGAGGTCAAAGCGTAAGACTTCATGGGGGAGCCGAATAGTTTCCGAAGAGGAAGCGCCTTGGGCCGCGTGGTTCGGGATAGCAGAGGCGACAGACTTTTCGCGAGAGTCGGAGGATTTGTAGTTTCTAATTTCTTCCCCCTCCGCGAGAATCCGACGGCAAAGGTCGATATATTGGTCGTCGAATTTACTCATGGTTTACCTCCGATTAGCTGATTTTAGTTTAGCAGGTTATTTATATTTTGCCCAGAGTTTATCGAATTTTTTAATGTCGTTACCGACGTTTTTGACGTAAGTACCGCGCGCGAGGATTGTCTCGAGTTCCGAATCGGGCAGGGAGGTCACGCTACGGTTCGGGGAGATATACGGATATTCATCAACGATGGCTTGAGAAACGTCGTCGCGGAGGAGATAATCAATGAAAAGATAGGCGAGGTCGGGATTTTTCGCGTGTTTCAAGATACAATAGTTATCCATCGAGAGGGCGAAGCCTTCGGAAGGATAGACGATTTTGAGATTTTCTCGTTCAGTTTGAGCGAGGAGCGCCTCGGCGTTCCAGATAATCCCGGCGTCAACTTCACCGGTGATAAAAAAGGTTTTCGGAGAGTCGGAATCAAAAGCTTTCACGTTCGGTTTTAATTTTTCGTAAAAGGCGAGGGAGTTTTCGAGAGCCGTAGTTTCGACAGAGTTCAGGTCGGCGCCGGAAGCGAGCAGGAAGCTACCGATAGTAATTCGTTCGTCGTCGAGTAGAACGAGATTATCACGGAAATCTTCTCGGAGGAGGTCATGATAAGACGTGAGCGGAGTGGAGATTTTTTCCGAGTCATAAAGAATCACAGAAGTTGCAAGGAGAAAAGGGAGCGAGACGAGATTATTTTCGTCGTAGCTTTGAGACAGGAAGCGAGGGTTGAGGTTGTCGAGGTTTTTCAACTTAGACTTGTCGAGGGTTTCGAGAAGGTCACGAGAAGACATTAAATCAACCATATAGTCCGACGGGAAGATTAAATCGTAGGTTCCGGATTTTGCGCTCGAGACTTTCGCGAGAAGCTCTTCGTTCGAGGAGTAGGTCCCGTAATTAACCTTAACCCCGTATTCGGTTTCAAAGTCGGAAATAACTTCGCTCGGAATATAGCTTGTCCAGTTTAAGACGTTCAGGGTCGGAACCTTTTCAGAAGTCGGTTCGTCAGCGTCGGAGCGAGAACGGAAGTTGACGAAAAAAACCGAAGCGAAAGAAATAACCAAAAGGGAGAAGAGGAAAAGCAGGAGCAACTTTTTCGAAGTTAGAAAATCACGAAAAGTGTTCATAGTTCCCTCTTTTCTAGGCGTTTGGTTTTAATTCGGTTCGAGAGAACGAGAAGAAGAATCGTCGCGAGGAGCATGAGCGTCGTCAGGGCGTTAACGTCGGGGGTGATACCGGTTTTGATGATGCTGTAAATATAGAGAGGGAGGGTATTCGTTCCGGGTCCGGCGGTAAAATAAGAAACGACAACATCGTCAAGGGAGAGCGTAAAAGCGAGAATCGCGCCGGAGAGAATCCCGGGTTTTAGCAAGGGGAGCGTAACGCGGAAGAAAACTTGAAGGCGAGAAGCGCCGAGATCGGCGGCGGCTTCCTCAACCGAAGGCGGGAGCGCGAAGAGAGTCGAGCGAACGCTAGTTAAAACGAACGGGGTCGAGAAGGTAATATGGGCGAGGAAAACCGACCAGAAACCAAGCTCGAGGTTCAAGAGGGAGATGACCGAGAGGAGAGAGATACCGAGGACGATTTCCGGAATGACGATAGGAATATAGAGGAGTTTGTCGATAAACTTTTTTCCAGGGAAATGGTATTTTTTCAGACCGACAGCAGCGAGCGTCCCGAGGACGGTCGAGACTGCCGTCGAAACGGCGGCAAGGAGCAAGGTATTTCGGAAGGCTTCGAGAAGGTCGGCGTTACCCCAGAGGGATTTATACCAGTCGAACGTAAAACCGGTAAAAACGACGTTTAATTTTGACTCGTTAAAGCTAAAAATCACGAGAATAAAAATTGGGAGAAAGAGAAAAACGAGAACGAGAAGGAGATAAAGGTTTTTCCAGAAACCACGACGCGGTCGGTTGCCGGGTTTTTCCACGGCGTAACGTTCGAGGAGAGGTTCATAATCTTTTAGAACAAGCGCCGGCATCTAAGCGCCTCCGAGTTCGTCGAGGTCGCCCCCGATTTTTTCGTATAGTTTCACGAGACCGAAGGTTAAGATGAGGAGCAAAATCGAGAGGGCGGCACCGAGAGGCCAGTTCCGCGCGGTTAAGAACTGATTTTTAATCAGGTTTCCGATTATCATGGCTTTTCCGCCGCCGAGAATATCGGCGATGAAGAAATAGCCAATGGCGGGAATAAAGACCATGAGCGAACCGTTAAAGGCGCCGGAAAGCGTCAGCGGGAGATAAACTTTAGTAAACTTTTTCAGCGGACCGGCACCGAGGTCTTCCGCGGCGTCAAGGAGGGACTGGTCAACTTTCGAAACGGCAGAGACGACCGGCAGAATCATGAAGGGGAGGAGAGTATAAGTCATACCGATAATAATTCCGAGAGAGTTATACATGAGCGAGAGCGGAGCGTCGATTATGCCGAGTCCGAGCAGAGCGGAGTTTATTACGCCGTTTTTTCTAAGGAGCGTAATCCAGCCATAGGTTCGAATCATCGAGTTCGTCAAGAACGGAATCATGACGAGGGTAATAATCAGACTTCGGGTACGTTCTGGTTTATCACGGAGAAAAATCGCGAAGGGATACGAAATGAGCAGACAAAGCGCGGTCGTTACCAGACCGATTGCGACGCTTTTTCCAAAGATGCCGAGGTATGTCGGATCAAAGCTCTCGAGGTAATTATCGAGGGTAATTTCGAAGAGAAAACCGCCGTAGCTATCGGATTTTAGAAAACTCAAGAAGAAAATATAAACCAAGGGGAGAAAGATAAGCAGGAGCGCATAAAGAATAACCGGGAGCGTAAATAAAACTTTTATCCCGTCAAAAACGGTTTTTGACGAGGAAAGTTTCGGAGTCTTCTCGCGCAATTCGGAAGTTGACGAGAAGGGGCGGTTATGGTTATTTTTTACTCTGGTCATAGCGAGACATGCGAGTTTTCTTGAAGTTGATGAGGTCAATGTCGGAGATAAAGGACTTGACGAAGGCGTTTTTCGGGTTTTTGTAGATTTCTTCCGGAGTTCCGAGTTGGACAATCCGCCCGGCGTTCATAATCGCGATTCGGTCGGACATGGTTAAAGCTTCGTCTTGGTCATGAGTAACGTAAACGAAGGTCATTTCGAGGGTTTTCTGGAGTTTTTTCAGCTCAAGCTGCATCTCGCGCTTCAATTTCAAGTCGAGAGACGCAAGCGATTCATCGAGAAGGAGGATAGAATGATCCATGACGATTCCGCGAGCAATCGCGACACGCTGTTTCTGACCGCCGGAGAGCTGAGACGGGTAACGGTCTTCAAACCCGGAGAGCTTCACGAGACGAAGAGCGGATTTTATCCGTTTTTCGCTATCAAGTTTCGAGACTTTTTTCATTTTCAGACCGAAGTTGACGTTTTCCCAGACGGTAAGATGGGGAAAGAGGGCGAAATCCTGAAAAATTGTATTTACTTCGCGTTTCGCGGCAGGGAGGTCAGTAACGTCTTTCCCTTCGAGAAAAACGCGACCACTCGAGACGGATTCGAGACCGGAAATCATCCGGAGAACGGTCGTTTTCCCGCAGCCGGAAGGCCCGAGGAGAGTCAGAAACTCGCCCGCAAAAATATCGAGGGAGAGATTTTCAATAATCGTTTTTTCGCCAAAACTTTTTACGACTTTTTCGAGTCGAACGAGGACCTCCGAGTTCATGTTTTGATTTTAGCATAGGCGAGATGATTTTTCTAGCTTATGTTAAACCATATTACGCTCATGATTGCAAGTTTTTAAGTAGTTTGATATATGTTAGGCAATAATTTTAAGTTTTATCAAAGGGTAGAGAAAATGAGCTTAAAGAAAAAATCTAAACTAGGCTTCCTCGCAGTTTTGGCGAGTTTTTTAATTGTCGGACTTAGCGCAAAGTCGACGTTCGCGGAAGAAACCGATACGCCGGAGACGACAGACGGAAACGACGACCAGTCGCAAACCGAGAACCAGGAAGAAGCCGCAGTTGTTTATGATATTGAGACTAAAGAACAGACAAAGCGGCGAACATATAGATTCGTAGTCACGGATGGCGAAGATTTCGACATCTGGGACGAGCAGGTTATTAAAAACGGCGGCACGCTCCTTGACCCGGCGACTCCCGTCAAGGAAGGATATCGTTTCGCTGGTTGGGTTGATGAAAGCGACAATCCGATTGACTTTACGGCGACGGTTAATGATATTGAGACCGATAACGAGGTCCAGCTTGTTTATGCGAAGTTTGACCGGATTTTCGTCGTCACGTTCTTGCGTGAGTTGATGGACGAGTGGACAGTTTACCGTCAGGAATCTGGCGTCGAGGGAGAGACGGTGGCGACCGACGTCGAGTTCGCGGTCAAGAGCGACGAAGCATTGCTTGGTTGGGCGGAGAGCGAAGGCGCGACGGAGCCGAGTTATAAACTTGACGATACGATTGTCTTTTCCGAAGAGACCGGCAAGTTTGTCTATGAACTTTATCCGGTGATTGCGAAGGTGAAATGGTTGACATTTGAATCTAACGGCGGAACGGAAGTGATGCCGGTCGCGGTCAAGCCGGGCGATAGTGCGAATATGACGCTCGGAGGAGCGGCGATGCCGGAACCGACACGCGACGGTTATACGTTCAAGGGGTGGTATGAAGACGAGGGGCTTTCGACGGCTTTCGACACAAATGCGGCAATTACGGACGATAAGACTCTTTACGCGAAGTGGGAAGCGAAAAATGTTAAATATCAGATTTATATCTATAAGGAAGATGAGTCGGAATCCGAGACGGGGGATTATCATGTGATTAAGACGATTGAGAGAACTGCAAAAGCGGGGACGGAGCAGACTCATTCCGAGGCGTCAATTCGTCAACTCGTCGGGGATTTTACGGATAAGGATTATTATGAATATGACGCGGATAAATCCGAGACGACAGTAACGGTCGAGGGTGATGGTTCGGCGATTTTGAAGGTATATTATACGCGGAAAGCATATACGATTGAGTTTGATTTTAACGCGAATACGACTTGGTATAGCAACTATGAAATGACGATTAACGGAACGACATATAGAAATACGCGCGGAGCACAGGCGCCGTCGTTTACGGCGAAGCTCGGGCAAGATATTTCGAGCCTTTGGCCGACAGAGATAAAAAATGCTAGCAACTTCGAGGGGTGGCGAGGTCCAAAATCTTCGGCGAGCGGTTCGCAAGGTACGCTGAACGTGACGAAGCGGGTGAACCTGACTAAAGACATGATTTATAACACGGATAACTCGCGAAAAACAGTTTATTCGGCGGAGTACGGCGGGAATGTCGTGGTTAATGTCGAGTATTATCTCGAGAATGCGGAGGACGAGGGCTATTCCCTGTCGACCGAGTTAAGCCAGAACAACGTTCGGGTGAGCGGCGGGACATTTAGCGCGAAGAATATCGAAGGCTTCACTGTTGACGCTTCGAACGGACACCAGAGTTCCTACTCGAACTATCGCAACGGAAGTACACTGAAGTTCTATTATAAGCGCGATAAGTTCTCGCTCACGTTTAACGACGAAAATAACCAGCAGATTAAGACCGAGGAACTGAAGCACGGGGCGGATATTTCCGGAAAAGACTTTACGCCGGAAGCGCCGGAAGGTATGGAGTTTGTCGGTTGGTTCATGGAGAGCGAGAGATTGAACGAGTTTGACTTTTCCGGAGCGACGATGCCGAAAAATAGCTTAATGTTGTTCGCGAAATTCGAACCAAAGACGTTTACTGTATCGTTTGATATGAACGGCGGCGAAGGGGAGATTGAGGACGAATCTGCCAAGTATGGTGAGCTGGCTAAGAAACCAACGAGCGACCCGACGCGGGACGGATACGAATTTGCGGGTTGGACACTCGAAGACGGAACGCCGTTTAACTTTGAGAAAACACCGGTAACGGAAGACCTCGTACTTGTCGCGAAGTGGATTGACATTAAAGACAAATATACAGTTGTTTACCTTGACGAAGACGGAACAACCGAGCTAACGACCGACAAAAAACAGTATATCGAAGGCGCGGAAGCAGTTGTCGCGGAGTATGAAAACCTCGAAAAAGTCTTTATCGGTTGGCTACTGAATGGCGAAACACTACTGCCGAACGAGACGTTTGAGATTCTAAAAGCTCTCGCAGATGCAGAGAATATGATTAAGCTCGTCGCGCAGTATGGCGAAGAAATCGAGAAAGCCTCAATTACGTACTTTGCGAATGATGGGACCGAAACGAGCGTGAGCGAGGAAGAAGTAGTCGAGAACAATCACGATTATGAGATTCGCGAGAACGAGTTTGTCCGTGACGGGTTCCAGTTCAAGGAGTGGAATACGAAAGCCGACGGTAGCGGAAAGAGCTACGAAGCGGGGGAGATGCTCGCACTGTCGCTCGGAGATACGAATGAGCTTTATGCGATTTGGGACGAAGAGAGCTTTGTAATTTATATGGCCGGCGACGAGGAACTCGAAGAGACGGCGACAGGAGCAACCGAGGGAACGGAAGGTCTCGTTGGGGAGACGACAACGGTCGCCGAGAACGGGTTTTCGATGGAGACCTATCAGTTCGTGGGCTGGATTGACGAGGAGGGGAATATGGTCGAGGCAGGGAGTGAGATTGAGCTCGTTTCCGGCGGGAGAATCCTGACCGCGACATGGGCGCCGATTTATGGAGGTCTCATCTATGACTGCAATTATGAAGGTTGCGAGGACTTTATGGTCGACGGCGGGCGAATTACGACTGAGACGACGATTATGACGGTTCAGCCGACGCGGGAGGGTTATAACTTCTTGGGCTGGGCAACCGACCCGGAAGCGACCGTGCCGGATACAACTTATGACCCGGGGAAGACGTTTGTCTTCGTCGAGGGGGAGACTGTACTTTACGCGGTTTGGGAAGAAGTTAAGGCCGATGATGGTCAAGGCGGAGTTACCGAGGAAGAGTCGGAAGCGAAGCCGGTCGAACTCAAGGCGCCGAACACGGGAGTCAACGGTTCTCCTGAGACGAGCTATGGGTTCGAAGAACTCGGAGCGTTCTTGATGATTGTAGCGGCGGCGACGGCCTGTGGTATAATCTATACCCATGAGCAGAAAGTTCGACGTTAATAGATTGGGGACCTTTCAGCCTCCTCGATGTTGGGTCGGGGAGGCGCATAAGATTTCTTATCCGACGCGGGAAGAAGCAGAGGTTGCGGCGCGGGTTGCAGAACATGACCACCAGATTCTCGGAGGGCTTGACGTATATAAGTGTGAGTTTGGAGAGCATTGGCATTTGAAGAGTCGCTCGTAGCCTATAAAAACGACCCCTGCGGGGGTCGTTTTTTTTGATGGAGCTAATAATGATAACCAAGCATAAATAGAAAGGACAAGTTAAACCCTATGAAACTGAAATCTTATAAAGGCTTTACGATTATTGAGGTCGTTTTGGTGCTCGCGATTGCCGGGTTAATCTTCTTGATGGTTTTCATCGCCCTGCCAAACATGCAGAG
>JAFRJG010000005.1 GCA_017432365.1 Candidatus Saccharimonadota bacterium | reverse complement strand
GTCTATGGTTTTCGATGCAAAATTGCATCATGGGGGGCTATCGCGAAAAAACTTTTCCGTTTTCGTCGATTGAAAACCGCCGACGCTTATCTCGTTCCTCGCGCTTTTTCTGATTTATTTTCGTCCACCGTCCGCCGGTCAGATCATGCGCCTCGGCATGACAGTCTCGGCATAGCAACTCGAGGTTGTTAAAGTTTAGCGCGATCTCTGGCCGCTCGATTGTCACCGGATCAATTTCTATTTTGTGGTGTACTATAACGCCCGGCTTGTATATCCCCCGACGCAGACAGTTCTCACATAGGTGATGCTGTCGCTTGGCGTATTCGTTCCGGCAATCTTGCCACGCCTTCGAAGAATAAAATTTACGGGCAAACGATTTCGCCATTGATTTTCTCCAGTATCATTTTTTTCGTGTCCCGCTGTTTAACGTCTATACCGTGGTCGTCCGCCCATGCCATTAACTCCGATTTGGTCCAGTCCATCGACGGAACCGGTTCGTCCTGTTTGTCTATCTCATCGAGTTTGACTTGTAGGATTTCCGCGGCCTCCATCGTGTCGATTACCGCCCACCTGTCCGGGTCCGGGAATCTTGCGTCGTATGGCAATACCTCAACCCCGAGAGCTTTGGCCTCTATCGCGATCCGGCCGACAGCATACGCCTTTTTGCACCGAGCGAGTTGTCGAAGCATCTCTGACCGTGGCAACCCTTCGATGCGTCGCACGTTCTTCGGTAGCTTCACGCCAGCCATCCGTCGTTTTGCCGGTCTGCCAACGAACGCGACCCCATGTCGGTCCTTTTCTTTTACCTTGAACCGTTTCACATACTCGGTGTCGATTGACAGAGGCAAGTATATCGCCTTCCCAATATGTGCCACCTTTTCGACCGTTTCCGGTACGCCGCAGACCAGAACAAGGTCATCGTACTTTTTCAACCATTCGTAGTTTTCCGGGTGCATATTGTTGTGGATAAAAACAACCGCATGGTCGCACCCGACTCCTTTGAGGTTGACCGTTATCCAGTTCCGGTCCGTGCTGACCGCTGGGATAATCTTGTCGGTTATCTCCTTTGAGTAGTAGTACGCGCCGTTGTACTTGTTTTTCCCGGCTTGGTTCCATTTGCGGATATATTCCGGGTGCTCGTGGTTTATAATCATTTGCTCCCTCCAACACAAAACGCGGACCCGATCTGGCCCGCGCCTGTGTAATGTGTAGATTATCAAGTAGGTGATTACAAATCCCTCTCTGCCCTCTCCGGGCATCTTAATAATATTACAGTTTCAATGTGACATAAAAGGACATATTACTTTTTTCCAGTCTTTTTCAAGATTTTGTCGACTTCCCGCAACGCCTCACCGTGTAGTCGGATAGTGTGCCGGAACGAGTACGACATCTCGACCGCGATAACCTCGAACTTCTTCCCCTCGATGTAACGCCGGTGCAATACCTCGTAGTGCGTCTGGTCCGACACAAGCCCGAGAGTATTTTCTATCCTCGCCCGCTTAGACCATAAATGCGCCTGCTCTTTTAGCTCCATGATCTCGAGGTCTTGCAGTTGTCCCTTGAGCTTGTCCCGGTGTGCTTCGATCTCTGAGACCGCCGCCTTAACCGCTTGCGTACCGGTCGGGTCGGTCGTTCCTGTCCCGTGAGGTTGACCGTCCGGCCACGCGGACCGGAGCGAAACACTTTCGATACTGGTCAGTTCTTCCCGAATCTCCCGGATCATTACCTCGATAGCCCGGAGCCTCGCTTTTATATTCCCGTATTGCGATAAATATGTTTTCGCGTTCATTCGCGGACCACCTCCCCGTTTCGGATGTTGCACCTCTTACCCGCCTCCCGCATCTGGCCGGAAAGTTTGCATATACGGCACTCGTCCCACGCGAATATTTCGGAGTTCCAGTTGTCGCAGTTGCCGCAGACATGAGCGCAGTCCGCCAGGAACCCGTCACGGCGCTGGAACATGTCCGCCGATACATCCGGC
>JAFRJG010000004.1 GCA_017432365.1 Candidatus Saccharimonadota bacterium | reverse complement strand
GGGGAGGGGTGCGAGGAAAACACGGTTGTGTTAAACTGAAGATATAATATGAAAGATGATAATCGAGAGACTCAGGCGCCAAATGTACCGAGCGTAGCGAAAGCGGTTGATGGAGGGAGAAGCGCGGGAAATGGAGACGGCGGAAAAAGTTCGGGGACACATTCGATGAATGTGCGAGCTTCAGATACGAAGAAGGCAAAGGGAGGGGAAGCGGATTCGATGTTGAAGAATGTGGCGGGGAAGGTGCGTGAGGCAGAAAATGTCTTGGTGGCGCTGTCGAATGACCCAAATGTGGATGAGATGGCGGCGGCGATTGGGCTGTCGATTTTGTTGGAGTCGCTCGGGAAGCATGCGACGGCGATTTATTCGGGGAAGACGCCGAATGTGCTGGAGTTTTTGCGACCAGAAGAGACGTTTGAGACGAATACGAATGGGTTGCAAGATTTTATTATTGAGCTAGACAAAGAGAAAGCTGACCATTTGAGATATAAGGTCGATGGGGATTTTGTAAAAGTTTATATTACGCCTTATCGGACGACCTTGTCGCAGGGGGATTTGGCGTTTTCTCGAGGGGATTTTAACGTTGATTTAGTAATTTCGCTTAATGTGGCGGCGGCGACGGAGCTTGATGCGGCGCTTAGGGAATATGGGCGGATTATGCATGATGCGACGGCGATTAACGTGACGAATGGTGTGGCGGGGAAGTTCGGCGACGTGGAATGGGTTGAACCGAAGGCGAGTTCGGTGTCGGAGATGGTGGCGGAGTTGGCATTCGAGTTGAAAGAGGAGCTAGATACGAGCGTAGCGACGGCGTTGTTGACAGGGATTGTAGCGGCGACAGATAAGTTTGCGAATGATGCGACGACGCCGGAAGTGATGATGTTGGCGGCGAAGTTGATGAAGTTCGGCGCGAATCAACAAGAGGTGTTTAAGAATATTTCTCAGGAACTTGAGTATGTGGAACGAGAGGTAGCAGAGGCGGAAGTTAGCTCGGCGACGGAAGAGTTACAGAGAGAGACGGAACGAGTCGGAGGGGCGGGCGGAGAGACGATGCCGGGGCTAGAGTTGGAACCGGGGAATGTGAGTGGAGAGGGTGCAGAAGAGGAGGTCGAAGGGGAAGAGGCGACGGAAGAGCCGGTGCGGAATGATGTGATTGTAACGCCGGAAGAAGGGCAAGAGAAGGTTGAAGGGGAGAGCTTGGCAGACCAGATTTTGAATAAAATCCAGAATCAAAAGCGACCGGATTATGGACAGATGATTGATCAGGTTTCTGCAGAGCCGATGCCAGGGGAGCAGGGGGCGACGGGTGGAGTTCCGGGGGTGGGAACTGGGGAGATGGCGGCTTCGGGAATGGGGGCTGGAGGGGCGATAGAGGGGGGAGCAGTAGCCGGAGATGCGAGGGCGATGGTGGCGCCGAGTATGACGATGCAACCGAATGTGGCGATGCCAGTAGATTCGGCGCAGGAGGAAGCGGCGGCTATGGACGTGATTCGACAGGCGAATACGAATCCGGCGTTTCCAGAGGGAATGGAATTGCCGACGGTGATACCGGGGGGTGGGTCATCGGTAAATCCGGCGAGTGTGCCGGCGATTAGTGCGCCGATGATGAGTCCGGCGACAGATGTACCACAGATGGACTTGAGTCCGTTGGAGACGTCGCAACCGCAAGCGCAACCGGAGACGCAGGGGCGTGTTGAGCAGAGCGTGCAGCCGGAACCGCAAATCCAGCCGATGGGCGGAGGGTTGCCGATGCCAGGTCAAGAGTTGGGGACGCCGCCAACGCCGCCGATGCCAGATTTTTCGACAATGCCGGGAGTACCGGAAGCAACGACGATGCCAGGGGCGGGAGCATCGGCTGATGTGCCGGCAGGAGCGCCAGCGGTAGTACCAGGGACGGGAATGACAATGGGGGCGTTGCCGGGGACGCCAAGTGCGCCGAGCGCGTCCGGAGGGACTGACCCGGGAGCGTTCCAGATACCGCCGGTGGCGTTCTAATATAGAATGTATATGGATGAGATTTTGTTGGTTGATAAACCGAAGGGGGTGACGAGTTTTGGGGTAGTGGCGAGAGTGCGGCGAGAGTTGACGCAGGAGATGCGTGAGGAATATGAGCGGCGAGGGGAGACGCCGCCGAAGCGATTAAAAGTGGGACATGCGGGGACGTTGGACCCGTTTGCGACGGGACTGTTGATTGTGTTGGTTGGGAAGGCGACGAAACGGAGCGGAGAGTTTTTGAAGTTAGACAAGGAATATGTGGCGGAAATACGGCTCGGAGCGACATCGACGACGGGTGACCCGGAAGGAAAGATAACGGAGGTAGTTCGGGAATTTGATACGCGCTACAAAAAACCGAGTCGAGAAGATGTCGAGACGGTTGTGAAGGAGTTTCTGGGGGAGATTACTCAGAGGGTGCCGGTGTATTCGGCGGTGAAGATAAACGGGGAAAGGGCGTATCGGTTGGCTCGGAAGGGGAAGAAAGTAGAGATGCCGGTGAGGAAGGTGAGGATTTATGAGATTGAGGTGTTGGAATACGAATATCCACGGTTGGTGCTAAGAACGAAAGTTTCGAGCGGGACGTATATTCGGGCGCTTGGGGAAGATATAGGGAAGGCGCTTGGGACAGGGGCGTATTTGACGGAATTGAGAAGGACGCAGGTAGGGAAATATACAGTGCAAGATGAACGGGTGATGAAGATGGTGATTTGATTTATCAAGTGGAAAATAGTCGGTAGAAAGACTGGAGTGTGGTGATCCGGGAGGGACTCGAACCCTCGACACCAAGCTTAAGAGGCTCGTGCTCTAACCAGCTGAGCTACCGGACCAATCACGGCTGTAATTATACTAAATTTTATCCCAGGTGGCAAGCGGAGAGCGAACAGGACGGGTGATGATATGAATGTGAGTGCAGACATGAGCGGGACGGGTGATGAGGCGAGCGTGAATGAAAATGTGAGCGGGGTGGGCGGCTTGTGTTAAGAGGTGAGATGTGGTATGATTTTTTTATGATTAGCAAAGATAAGAAAGCAGAAGCTATCAAGCAGCTCGCGCGGTCGGAGAAAGATGTGGGTTCGCCGGAAGTGCAGGTCGCTATCTTGACCGAGAGGATTAAAGAAGTGACTGAGCACGTGAAGCAGAACAAGCATGATTTTATGGCGCGGCGAGGGCTGATGCAGATGGTTGGGAAGCGTAAAAAGCTCCTCCGCTATCTTGAGCGAACTGATTTCGAGTTGTACAAGAGTACGATTGAGAAGTTGGGCTTGCGGAAATAGCATACTGCCGATAGAACTTTCGGCTCGGTTCGATTGGCAAGAATCTGGCTTGGTCGGAAGAAAAATCCCCCGTTTGACCGGGGGATTTTTGAGTGAGAGGGAAGGATTATTCGACGTCGACACCACGTCGGAAGAGACGGTAGCCGAGGTAGCCATAAAGAAGTCCACAGAGGAGGTAAAAACCGGAGACGAGGAAGGCGAGGGGGTATGCCGAGCGGAGGGAGAAAGCGTCGGGGGTTGCAGCTTCAAAGATGAAAGAGAAGTCGGGACTAACGCGGCTCAAGAGGTAGATGATGCTGAGGAGGAAAGTTTGAGGCAGGGAATAGAGGCAGATGAGGCAGCCGACAGAGCGCAGAGTACGATGAGTGGAGGAGCGATGACCGAGGAGAATACTGACGTAGGTTGCGAAGTGAAAATAGGAGATTTCTAAGAGGAAGATGAGGGCGATGAGAAGGGAGGAAGCGAGGGACTGGTCGAGGTTAACCTTGAGGATGTCTTGAAAATCGGGGAAGAGGAAGTAAAAGAGGGCGAGGAGGAGAGCGCTAGAGAGAACGACAGAGGCGAGCATGGCGAGGACTTTCGAGAGGTAAAGGGAGGATTTGGCGACGGGGAGGGTATGGGTGAGATAGGCTTCGTCTTTATAAAAGTTATTGCGGAAACGAAAGACGGTTCGGGCGAGAATGTTGATAAAAAAACTGAGAGTACAGGAGATGGTGAGGTTTTTGAAGATGTTGGAGATGACAATCCAGAAGGTGATAGTGGCGTCGGCGGTTAGACGAGTGATGAGGAGGGAAACGACGGCACCGAGGAGGAAATAAGGTAGGTATTGATTGATGAAGAGGAAATCGAGTTTGAAAAGATGTTTTAGCATTTGAAAGTCTCCCGAAAGATTTTATCAATAGATTGGTTGTATTGTGCGCGAAGAGCGTCGGCGGAGCCGGTTAAGGTGATTTTGCCGTGGCTCAAGAAGATGATTTCGTCGAGGATGCGTTCGATGTCGGAAATGAGATGAGTAGAGATAAGAATAGAGGAGGACGGGTCGAAGTTCTCAAGGATTAAATCGAGGACGAAGTCGCGCGTGGCGGGGTCGACACCGCCGAGGGGTTCGTCGAGAATATAGAGGTCGGCGTGACGAGACATGACGAGGACGAGCTGGAGTTTTTCTTGCATGCCCTTGGACATGGTTGAGAGTTTTATGGAAGGGTCGAGGTCGAGGGAAGCGAGCATGGAATAAGCTTTTTTCCGGTCAAAGTTTGAATAGAAGGTGGCGAAGAGGTCGAGGTTGTCTAAGACAGTAGTTTGGCGGTCGAGATAAGTACGTTCGGGGAGGAAGGCGATACGGGATTTTGAGGCGACGCCGAGAGGATGACCCTTGAAGCGGATATTACCTGTGGTTGGAACAAGGAGGTCGTTGATGAGTTTAAGGAGGGTCGATTTTCCGGCGCCATTTTTACCGAGGAGTCCGTAGATTTTTCCAGACTCAAGGGTTAAGTTAATGTCCGAGAGGACGGGAGTTTTCTCGAAGGTTTTTCCGAGAGAGGAGATTTCGAGAAGGGGACTAGAATGAGTTTTCTTCACTAGAGTTTCCTTTCAAGTTATCACCAGTGGTTTTGAGAAAACGGGCGACTTCGGAAGGATGGAAGCCGATTTCGGCCATTTTCAGAAGAAACGTGGTGGTGTATTTTTTAGCGAGAGCGAGCTTTCGGGCGGCAATTAGGTCGCGGTCTTGGGTGACGAATTTGCCGTTCGTGCGCTCGGTCGAGATAAGACCGTTGGACTCGAGAAGGCTCAAGGATTTTTGGACGGTGTTAGGATTGATTTTAGCCTCAAGCGCAAGTTCGCGAACCGACGGGAGTTTATCTCCTGGCAGGTAAGTTCCAGAGACAATCAGTAGCTCCAGTTTTTCAGCTAACTGGAGATAGATAGGCTCGCCACTGCTGAAATTAAAGTGGAGAGCGGCAGACTGGGACTGTGTTACTTGCATAGCACAATGGTATGACGGGAGGATTTTAATGTCAAGGGCTTTATGTTATACTCGGGAGGTAATTTAACGTGAGAAAACGGCAGAAATTTTTTCCGAAGCAGGAGGCTAGAAGACAGTCGGAGCGAGTTTCTGAGGTTTTCTCAAGAAAGGATAATCCAGAGATGGAGATTATTAACCCAAGCGGGAAAACGACGCAAGTGTTAAAGACAGAATGGCTCGGGAGAGAGCTGTCGCTTGAAGTGAATCGAGTGGGATTTCGGACAACGTCGAGCGTATTGGTGAGATATGGCGATACGGTTGTCTTGGGGTCGGTGGTGGTGGGGACGAAGCCGGTTGTGCAAGATTTCTTCCCGTTGTCGATTGATTATGAAGAGAAGTTTTATGCGAGTGGGAAGATTTCTAGTTCAAAGTTTATTAAGCGCGAGGGGAAGCCGAGTGATGAGGCGGTATTGGTCGGGCGATTGATTGACCGACCGATTCGACCGTTGTTCCCGAAGGGGTATCGACAGGAAGTTCAGGTCGTAACGACGGTTTTGTCGATGGACCCGGAGTTCAGACCGGACATGGTGGCGATGATTGCGGCTTCGAGCGCGCTAATGAATGCGGGGGTGCCGTTTGATGGACCGGTGACGGGGTTGAGAATTGGTCGAGTGAACGGGGAGTTTAAGGCGTTTTTGTCGCCGGAAGAGCGAGAGAAGTCGGCACTTGACTTGGTGGTTGCCTGTAAGGATGGAAAAGTTGTCATGGTTGAGGCGGGGGCAAAAGAAGTGCCGGAAGAGATGATTATTGAGGCGATGCATTGGGCAGTGGAAAAAGTGCAGCCGGTGTTAGACTTGCAGAGAGAATTGAAGAAGTTGGTTAATTGTCCGGAGCAAGAATATGAACTGGTGTTGCCGAACCCGGAGATTCAGGCGCGGGTTGACAAATGGACGGAAGGGAAATTCGGAGAGAAAGTGCGAGGGAACGTATTGGAACGAAGCCGAATTTTGGACGAGATGAAATATCAGATGCATGATGAATTTGCGCTAGAGTTAGGAGAAGGGGAAACGGATAATGAGAAAGTGGAATGGTATGACGAGAATTTGCGCGATAAATATAATCAGGCGTTTGAGCTGGCAGTACATCATGAAGTGCGACGGTCGATTGTAGAGGAAGGAGTGCGACCGGACGGACGGAAGACGACGGAAGTGCGACCGCTGTCGAGTCAAGTGGGGGTTTTACCGCGGACGCATGGCTCGTCGCTATTTACGCGAGGGGTAACGCAGGCGATGAACATTGTAACGTTGGCGCCGCTGTCGTTTGCGCAGTTGGTTGATACGATGGAAGTGACGGACGGAAAGCGGAGATATATTCATCACTATAATGCACCGAGCTATACGGTCGGGGAAGTGGGGCGGATTGGAAGTCCAGGGCGTCGAGAGATTGGACACGGGTATCTCGCAGAGCGGGCGCTCAAGCCGGTGTTGCCGGACGAAGAAGAGTTCCCATATACGATTCGGAGCGTGACGGAGATTATGTCGCAGAACGGGTCAACGAGTATGGCAGCGACGTGTTCTTCGTGCTTGGCGCTGATGGACGCGGGGGTGCCATTAAAGCGACCGGTTTCGGGAGTGGCAATGGGATTGATGGTGGATGTGGAAAAAGGAGCGGAAATTACGGCAGGAGATATTGATAAGGCGTATGTCTTGACGGATTTGATGGACGCAGAGGACTTTGCGGGGGACATGGACTTCAAGGTGACAGGAACGACGGAGGGGGTGACGGCGTTGCAGATGGATATGAAAGTGCATGGGTTACCGGTGGAGATTTTGGAGAAGGCGATTAAACAGTCGCACGAGGGGAGAATGTTTATTCTAGAGCACATGTTGTCGGTGTTGCCGGAGCCGAGAAAGGAGATTTCTCAGTATGCGCCGAGAATTGAGAAGTTGATGGTGAAACCGGACAAGATTGGGGCGATTATTGGGAAGGGCGGGGAGACGATTAATAAGATTACGACTGAGACGGGGGCGATGGTGGATGTGGAAGATTCGGGATTGGTGACGGTTTCCGGAAATGATAACGAGGCGATTCAAAAGGCGCTTGAGTGGATTCGGGGGCTAGTTGAAGAGCCGGAAGTGGGGAAGATATATGAGGGGACGGTCGTGACGCTTAAGGATTTCGGGGCGTTTGTGAATATTTTGCCGGGAGTGGACGGGATGTTGCATGTGTCTCAGATGGGTGAGAAGAGAGTGGAGAAGCCAGGAGATGTGGTGAAGGTTGGGCAGAAGGTGAAGGTGAAGTTGGTAGCGATTGACGATAAGGGACGTTTGTCGTTGTCGATGAAAAAATTAAATATTTAGCGAGTTTCTACTTTTATGTTATTATATGGTTATGGCTACAAAGAAGAAGACTAGTTCAGCGAGAGGGAGGAGGACATCGAGAAGTTCTTCGCGTGGGGGGACGAGGGGCGCTTCACGGGGGCGGACGGCGAACCGGGGGAGTACGCGAGAAGTACGGAAGAAGTAAGAGCTGCCGGGAGGATGGGGGCAGCAGGTGGTGGCGCTGGTGTTGATTGCGGTGGCGGTCTTGGTTGTGGCGACGTGGTTTTCTATGGAAGAAAATCAGGCGTATAAGATTCTGTTCTCAATTATCGGGAATGCATTATATGTGATTCCGTTTTTGTTTGTGTATGTGGCGGTGAAGATTTTTCGGGCGGAAGATAATCGGATTCCGACGATTGTATGGATTGTGTCGCTACTGTTGATTGTGTTTGCGGCGGGGGCGAGCGGAGTGGCGACGTACGGTGCGGGGAAAGGAGCGCACGGGGGGGCGGTCGGGGAATGGATTAACGAAATGTTCGTACCGATGTTTGGATCGGGAATGGCGATTTTTGTGTATGCACTGTTGATGTTTGTGTGTATGTTGTTTATTTTACAAAAGACGCCGAGTGCGATGGTGAGAGGGGCGAAACGAGCGTTGGGTGCGAAGGAGAAGAAGGCGGTTGAGGTGGTGGAAGACGATGAAGATGAGGAGGAAGAAGGCGAGACGAAACGGAAGAAGCTTGAGTTTAAGGTGAATAAGGGGGTGGCGATTGAGGAACCGGAGGGGGCGAAACCGGAGAAAGTTGAAGAGCCGAGGAAACGGGGGTTGTTCGGGAAGGGGGCAAAGACGGCAGGAACGACGGCAGGGGTGGTCGTCTCGAAACCGGAAGAGCCGAAGAAACAGGGGGCGTTGGTGGCAGTGTCAGATATGGATTGGAAAAAACCGAGTTCGGATTTGTTAGAGAAGAAACAGAGTCCGGCGGACGCGGGGAATATTCAGCAAAATGCAGTCGTGATTAAATCGACGCTTGGGGAGTTTGGAATTGACGTGGAAATGGAAGGGGCGAATATTGGACCGCGCGTAACACAATATACGATGCGCCCGCCGGCGGGAGTGAACTTGTCGAAAATTGTGGCGCGAGATAAAGAGTTGGCGCTTAATTTGGCGGTAGATAAGATTAGGATTGAGGCGCCGATTCCGGGAACGCGAAGCGTGGGGGTGGAGATTCCGAATGTGAGGAGTGCGGATGTACGGTTGAGGGGGATTATTGAAAGTGCGGAATGGAAGAAAGCAGAAGACCCGCTGACGTTTGCGGTTGGGAAAGATATTTCCGGGAAGGCGGTCGTGGCGAACTTGGCGAAGATGCCGCACTTGTTGATTGCGGGAACGACGGGTTCAGGGAAATCAGTGATGACGAATACCTTGATTTCTTCGTTGCTGTATCGTAATTCGCCGGCGGATTTAAAATTGATTATTGTGGACCCGAAGCAAGTGGAGATGGCGCAGTATGAAGATGTGCCGCATCTGTTGACGCCGATTATTACGTCAACAGAGAAAGCGTTGAGTGCGATGAAATGGGCGGTGAACGAGATGGAAAAACGCTATACCTTGATGGCGGAGAAGCGAGTGAAGAATATTGTGGATTATAACGCGAAGGTGATGGAACAGGCGCGAGAGGGGAAGGGAGCGAAAGAGGGCGACGAAGAGACAAGTGAAGGGAAGATGCCGTATATCGTGGTAATTATTGACGAGATGGCGGACTTGATGATGATGGCGGGGAAAGACCTCGAGATGTTGATTGTGAGAATTGCGCAGAAAGGACGGGCGGCAGGGATTCATCTAGTGCTCGCGACGCAGAGGCCGGAAGTAAAAGTGATTACGGGGTTAATCAAAGCGAATATTCCGGGAAGGATTGCGTTTGCGGTGGGGAGTCAGATGGATTCGCGAATTATGCTTGATATGGGGGGTGCGGAAAAATTGCTCGGGCGGGGAGATATGTTGATGTTGACGACCGAGATGATGGGGAAGCCGCAACGGATTCAGGGGGCGTGGGCGAGCGACCAGGACGTGGCGAGGCTGACGGACTTTATGCGAGAGCAGAGACCGCCAGAGTATAACGACGAAGTGGTGGCGCAACCAGTGCAAATTAAGGGTATGGGACCAAGTGAGGGCGGAGCGATTGGTGATTTGGGGCGGAAATATGACCCGAACGACCCAGTTGTGAGGAAGGCGGTTGAGATTTCGATTTCTAAGGGGAAGTTTTCTACGGCGATGTTGCAGACGTATTTAGGGAAGGGACATGGATTTGTGTCGGGGTTGGCGATTTGGTTTGAGGAGATTGGGGTGATTGGACCGCAGAATGGGAATAGACCGAGAGATATGCTTATTAAAAGCCTGGACGAGTTCGACCAGTTAGCTTCAAATTAGCGAATTACTGCGTATAGAGTCTGGATTTATAAAGATTTTATGATATAATGAGGGGGATATTAACTCAGGAAGCGGGTTAAGCCGCGCTTCCGTTAACCAATGGAGAAAGGAGCGTATGAAAAATTACGAGCTGACATTCTTGATTCATCCTGATTTAGAGATGAATACTGAGACGGTCGTGAGCAAGGTCAAGGAATTGATTGATGCGAACGAGGGAAAAGTGACTAAGGAGGCTAACGAGGGGAAGAAGAAATTAGCCTATCCAATTCAGGGACAAGAATATGCGGTTTATTATTATCTCGAGCTGAGCTTACCGAGCGAAGCGCCAGCAAAGATTTCTACCGTTCTCAATATTACCGAGGGCGTGTTACGATATCTTTTGGTGGCTGTCGATGAGCGCAAGCTGAAGATGGAAGCGAAGCGCAAGGCGCGTCGGATAAACCGCGAAGAATCTAGCGAAGAAGAAACCACAACGGAGGAATAATATATGCGTGGCTTTAGTAAAGCTATTATCACAGGCAACTTAACCAGAGACCCGGAACTTCGGACGACTCCGAACGGAGCAAGCGTTTGTTCGTTTTCGGTCGCAGTGAATCGAGTATATCGCGATTCGAGCGGAACGCAACAAGAGTCCGTGTCGTTTATCGATTGTTCGGCTTGGGGTAAGCTCGGAGAGATGATTGGGCAGTATGCCAAGAAAGGGGCGGGAGTTCTCGTGTCCGGGCGACTTGACCAGCGGAGTTGGGAAGATAAAAACTCTGGACAGAAGCGGTCGAGAGTGGAAATTGTGGTAGAAGATTTTAACTTTACGTCAGCCGCGGGGGACAGAGGGGGAAATAACGGGGGAAATCAAGGTG
>JAFRJG010000019.1 GCA_017432365.1 Candidatus Saccharimonadota bacterium | reverse complement strand
GGAGCGAAAGGACGGTATAGAGAGGAAAGAGAAGGAGGGCGAGCGGAGCGAAGGAGCGGAGGCTGGGGGCGGCGAGGAAGGACTTAATAAAGCTAGCGGCCATCCGGAGGGCGGAGGGAAGAGAGAGGAGAGCGAAGAGAAGAAGAAGAATTAGAGGTAGAGAAAGCTCGAGATCCATGGTCTCGGTCGAGGCGAGGAAGATACGAGGATAGAAGGAAAAATAGAGGGCAACAGGGAAGCAACAGAGAAGAAAAAGACGAAGAGAGGGGAGTTTAGAGAGATTTTTTCGCATAGATGGTTAGAGCCTTCATGATAAACTTTTGGAGTTTGGTCTGGAAATTGTGCTCGCTAAAGGGAAGGGCGGAGGCGACGATTTTCTGCTCGTCGAAGGAGAGTTTCTGAATCTTTAACAGGGCGGAGGAGAGGGAGGCGACGGTTTGTTTGCCAAAGAGGAGGCCGTTCTCGCCGTCGATGACGTAGTCGAGAGAGCCGCCCTTGGCTAGAGCGATGACTGGACAGCCGGAGGCGAGAGCCTCGACGGGGGCGATGCCGAAGGGCTCGAGGGAGGGGAAAATATAGGCGCGGGCGGAGTGAAGCTCGGCGCGGAGCTCGTCAGCAGTCATCAGGGGCTTGAAACTAATCAAGGGGGAATCGGCGGCGAGCTTCACTAGCTTTTTGTGCTCGGGGCCTTCGCCGATGATGACGAGGGGCCAGTTAGTTTTCTTGCAGGCCTGGATGGCGAGGTCGATTTTTTTCCAAGAAACTTGACGGGAAGTAATAATCATGTTGTCATTTCGCGGGATTTTAGTTCCCTTTTTATCCACAGCGGAAAACTTTTCCACAGCCACTGGTGGAAAAATGACTATTGATTCCCTGCCGTAATATGTTTTAATTAGCCCTTGCGCATAGGTCGAAATTGTGACGTAATAATCTGGCCTCTGGGCGGCGGCATAGTCGGCCCGGCGGAGAGGGCGGACGAGAGCCTTGAAGAAGAAGCGGACGAAGGGGTTGAGGAAGCCGAAACCTGGATTCTTTACATAGTCGTCGTAGAGCTGCCAGTAGTATTGGGTCGGGACGTGGCAGTAGCAGATGTGGCAGGCGTTTCCCTTTTTCACGCCCTTGGCTTCGGCGCCAGTAACGGAAATGATGAGGTCGTAGTCGGAGAGGTCGAGATGTGTGAAATAGAACGAGCGAAGCGGAGCGAGAAAACGACGGAGGGAGGAAGGAAAAAAATTGAGCCAGCAGGTGCGGACGTCGGCATCGGCGAACCAGTTGATTTCCTTCGGATTGTATTGTGAGGTATAAATCGGAGCGGAAGGATAGAGGTCGTGGATGGATTTCAGGACACGTTCGGCCCCGCCGACGTTGGTCAGCCAGTCGCAAACTAGGGCGACTTTCATTATTTGGCACCCTCGCCGCGAAGAACGACGCCGATGGTCCGGAGCAAAATCTGGAAGTCGAGGAAGAGCGACCAGTTTTGGACATAGTAGAGGTCGATGGAGCGGCGCTCGGCGAAGGAGATGTTGCGCCGGCCGGAGACTTGGGCGAGACCGGTAAGACCGGATTTGACCGACAAGAGGAGACTACGGTCGCCGTAGTTGCGAAGCTCGCCTGGAACGAGGGCGCGGGGACCGACGAGGGAGATGTCGCCACGGACGATATTGAAAAGCTGGGGGAGTTCGTCGAGGGAGGAGCGGCGGAGGAAGGCGCCGAGCTTGGTGACGCGAGGGTCGTGCTCCAAATAATCACCGTTTTTGCGGTATTTCTTAATCAATTCGGGCTTGTTCATCTTAATAAAAGCCTCTTCGGGGGAAAGGCCGGAAAATTCGGGCTTCATGGTGCGGAATTTGTAAATCTTGAATTTGTTGTTGTGGCGAGTGAGACGGATTTCGGAGTAGAAGGCGCGGTGGCGGGGGTCGGAAAGTTTCACCAGAAGGAAAACGATGGCCATAATCGGCAGGGCAAGGAGGGTGGCGAGGCCGCCGAGGAGAAGATCGAAGAAACGTTTAATGAAGCGCATGGGGCCAGAAAGAGGGGTGACCTTGACGAGGATGGCGGGGATGTTGCCGACGAGTTCGAGGTCGCCAAGCTGGGAGGAGAGGGCGGCTTCGCTAGGAACGAAATAGTAGGGGAGGTGGTAGTTCAAAGATTGTTTATAGACATATTCGGTCTGACGTTCGTCGGTCTGGACGACAACGTCAGGGTGGGACTTGCGCAGGGCGTCTTTTAATGACTGATATTGATGTATCTTCAAATCGCGGGGGAGATAGCGACGGCCAGCGACGATGCCGGCGATGCGATAGCCGGAGGCGGGGTTTTTCGCGATATAATCGGCGAGGAAGGTAGTGTTGGCGCTGTTGCCGATAATGACGGCGCGGAGGACGCCG
>JAFRJG010000018.1 GCA_017432365.1 Candidatus Saccharimonadota bacterium | reverse complement strand
CCGCTGCGTGGCTCGCGCCGCGTCCTAGCCTAGCGGGGGCTGCAGTACTCCTCAGCCCCCTAACCTTAATATCGAACTGTGTTTTGTAAATATGTGTATATATTTATATACACAATTTGCAAAGCATAAGCGGAATGACGCTACCTCTATAAAACTTCCCATTTTATCACAAAAATAAAGCACTTTCAAGCCTCTATAATATACTTTTTGTAATTTGAGTTGTCTGGGTTTCAAAAAATGGATTACACGCTATTGTGAAGCCTCGATTGGTTTTCCCTTCGTACTTTCGTAATCCCCTGTTTACTACTATGGTGAAGTTCTCCGGAAACTTCCCCGAAGCCCAGACAACCCAGTTTATAATTCCAAAAATAAAATCCTTATGCTATAATAATTATATGTCTAACAAAGTCATGATTGTTGGAACGGGAAACGTTGGCGCCTCGATTGCTTTCTCGCTCGTGAACCAACGAACCGCCGTGAACGAGCTCGTCCTCGTCGATATAAACTCCGCCGATGCCGAAGGAGAGGCGATGGACCTCCGCGACGCTCTCGCTGTCGCTCCGAGCTTCTTAAAAATCAAGTCCGGCTCTTATAAAGACTCGCGCGGCTGCGACATCGTCGTCATTACCGCCGGCGCGAACCAGAAGCCGGGAGAAACCCGTCTCGACCTTCTGAAGAAAAACGCCGCCATCTTCCGCCCTATGATAAAAGAAGTCATGAAAAACGGCTTCCGCGGTATCTTCCTTGTCGTAACGAACCCGATGGACGTCATGACCTACCTCGTCTGGAAATACTCCGGACTCCCCTCCGACCATGTCCTCGGCTCCGGAACCGTCCTCGATTCCGCCCGCCTCCGCCTAAAAATCTCCGAAAAATTGAACCTGAACCCGAAGTCGATTCACGCTTATATGGTCGGCGAGCACGGTGATTCGGAATTCGCGCTCTGGTCGCTTGCGAACGTCTCGGGTCAGCCCCTCTCTTCTCTCCTCTCCGCCCCCGCCCGCGCCGAAATTGAAAACTTTGCCCGAAACGAAGCCTACGAAATCATTTCCCGAAAGGGCGCGACCCATTACGGAATCGGTGTCTGCTCGACCCATATCATCTCCTCGATTTTGAACGACGAACGTCGTGTGCTCCCTGTCTCTTCTTATGACGATAATTCAAACGTCTTTATCGGCTTCCCGACCGTCGTCGGTCGCCGTGGCGCCCTGAAACGCCTCGACCTTCCGCTCTCCGAGCCGGAAGGTATCTCCTACCAAAAATCCGTAAACACCTTAAAATCCGCCATAAAATCCCTTCGCGTTCGTGCCTAATTCACGTATAATAAACTTATGAACGCCAACAACTTCTCCTTCTCGAACGCCACGTTCGATTATTATCTCTCGAAAGCTTCCGACGGCTCCTCGACTATGCGCGTCGAGGAAGTCTTGACCGCCGAATTTCCCACCTATGACCAAAACCACGGTATCGAACGCTGCCTCCCGACCAAATACCGCGGCGTTAAATCCCTCGACAAATCCTCTTTCTCCGTCTATCGTACCGAAGACGGAACGAGCGCCAGCGAACACGCTCTGACTCGTTCCGATTATGCCGAACCCTTCTCGACCTATACCGACGGCGAGCTGACTTGTTTCCGCATCGGCTCCGCCTCCTCTTATGTCCACGGGACCCAAACTTATACCTTAGATTACACCCTCAACAACGTCATTCTCGCCCCCGATAATTCTGAGAACCAAGAACTCTACTGGGACATCAACGGTACCGGTTGGGACCAACCTTTTCATAATCTAACCGCCAGGGTTCATCTCAACCCCTCCCTGAAATCCTCCTTCCTCGGCTCAACTTCTTGTTATATCGGCGCCTACGGAACTTCCGGCTCCGCCGCCACTTCTCGCTGTACGACCGAAACCTCCGCCGACGGTTTAACGATTACTTTCAAAAACCAGACCTCGACTCTCCCTGGAGAGACCATGAGTGTCGATCTCGAATTTGCCGAGGACTCCTTCGCGACCGCCTCAGCCCTCGCTCCTCGCGAGACGATGACTGTCGACCTCGAGTTCGCCCCCGAGTCTTTCGTCGTCAAGAAAGATATAACCCCTCTCGCGACTCTCTGTTGTTTTCTCCTGGGACTTCTCGCTCTCGTCATCGCCTCTGTCCGTTCTCATCTCAAGGCCAAGTCCCGCAATTCTGAAAAGGTCGCCCTCGCTAAAACCCCGAAACCGACCCAGTACACCCCTCCCGAAGGTCTTTCCGTCGCCGAAGCCGCGACTGTCTGGTTTAAGACCCCTTCCGGCGACTTAAAAATCGCCACTCTCCTCGAACTCGCTGTTCGTCATAAAATCGAGCTCGAAAAAGCCGAAAAAACTTCAAAAATCCTCAAACGAAAATCAAACGTCTGGAAAATCCATACTAAAGACCTCTCCGGAATCCTCTCCGAGGAGCAGAACGTCCTCGATATTCTTAACGGCGGTTCAAAAGTCAAAACCGGCGACGTCATAGAAGTAAAAACCCAGAGCTACTCTTCCCACGTTGCCCGCCTCGCGACGAGCTACCTAACGAACGTCGAATCGACTCTTCTCTCGAAGGGCTTGTTCGAGGAAAAGAAAAATAAGAAGTTCTTTCTCCTCGCCCCGAAATACAACAAATACGAAAAACGTACGAAAAAGGGAATCGAAGTCTCGAACTATCTCGACGGATTAAAAGAATATATCGAACTCGCCGAAAAAGACCGGATAAAGTTTCTCCACTCTGTTCCGAATCTCGACGTTTCTAACGCCGGAATCGCGAAACTCTACGAAAAACTCCTCCCCTACGCGATTATCTTCGGTTGTGAAACGACCTGGCTCGAAGAATTGAATAAATACTACCAAATGCCCGACGTAACCGACCCCGACTGGCTCATGACCGGTTACCTCCTCTCCTCCTCCGATTTCCGCGCCTTCCGTTCTTCCGCTTCTTCATCCATCTCCTCCGCAACGGTCTCCTCTTCCTCTGGCTCGTCCGGCGGAGGAGGCGGCGGCTTCTCCGGCGGCGGGGGCGGCGGAGGCGGCGGAGGCGGCTGGTAGATTGTTTCCTTCGGAAACTGTCTCAACGGAGGCGGTCTATCGCCTCCGAACTTGTTTTTATTACGCTACTATGATAAACTAACTACATAAAAAGAGAAGCTCTAGAAACTCCTCTTTTATAAATGTTTGGTTCGAAATCTAGCTATCTGCTAGATTTCTTTTTCGGTTTATCCGAATCGTTTCGGTCTTTCTTATTGATTATAAACAAACCAATTTGAAACATACCTACTCCTTTCCGAGACTCTGACTCGCCTAGAATAGCCTTTTTAATGAGCCTCTCTCGAACCACAAATATCACTACTTATGAATAATCGACTCACTAAGCTCCGAAGAACCAAACATCTTCATTCTACCACATTTAACCATTCTGTTATATAATATCCTCATCATGCTAGACATAAACTTCATTCGTGAAAACCGCGACCTCGTTGAAAAATCCGCTCGCGAAAAGCGTTACTCTGTTTCGATTGACGACCTCTTGAAGCTCGACGACTCTCGCCGAACCACTCTGAAAAAAGTTGAGGACCTCCGACGAGAAAAAAATGCAAACGCCGAAAAGTTAAAATCCTCGAAGGGAAAACCCGACCCGAAATTGATTGAAACCGGAAAAAAGATTAAAGCCTCCCTTTCCGAACTTGAAAAAACCCTCGCCGAAAAGGAATCTGCTCTCTCGTCTTCGCTCAAGTCCGTCCCGAACATCATCTTCGATGACGTTCCTCTCGGCGGCGAGGAAGATTCTGTCGAAATCAAAACTTGGGGCGAAAGGAAAACTTCCGGCATCGACCATCTCGACTTCGCGACTTCTCGTGACTGGCTCGACTTTGAACGTGGCGCCAAGGTCGCCGGAAATAAGTTTTATTACCTTAAAAACGACCTCGCCCTCCTCGAAAACGCCCTACTCCAATACGGACTCTCGAAAGTTCTCGAAGCCGGTTTCTCTTACATGACCGTCCCCGACCTCGTCTCCTCGAAAATCCTCGAAGGCTGCGGTTTTAACCCCCGTACCTCGGACCAGTCCGACGAGTACTTTGTCGAGAACGAAGACCTCGCCTTAATCGCGACTGCCGAAATGCCTCTGACCGGCTATCACATGGACGAAATCCTCGACGAAGCTGACCTCCCGAAGTTTTACGCCGGCTATTCTGCCTGCTTCCGCAAAGAAGCTGGCGCTTATGGAAAATATACCCGCGGTCTTTTCCGCGTCCACCAATTCAATAAATTGGAAATGTACGCCTTCTGTCTCCCCGAACAGTCGAAAGAAATCCACGAAAAAATCCTTAAAATCGAAGAAGACATCTGGCAAGGCCTCGAAATCCCGTACCATATCATTAACATCGCCGCCGGCGACCTCGGTTCCCCCGCCGCGAAAAAATACGACATGGAATATTGGTCGCCCGTTAATCAAAAATACCAAGAAATCACGTCTTGCTCGAACTGTACCGATTTCCAGGCTCGCGCCGTTAACTGCCGCGTCCGCCGTAAAGACGGTTCACTCGAGTTCGTTCATACCTTGAACGGAACTGCGATTCCTCTCGCCCGCGCTCTCGTCGTAATTCTCGAAAACTATGCTCGCCCCGACGGAAAGTTAACCGTTCCGAAAGTTCTTCGCCCGTTTCTTAATAATAAAGAGGAGTTATAAATGATTAGCAAAATTGATGTCTCCGGCTCGAATTATAAAGTCGAAGAAAGCTTTAGAAAATACGCCACCAAAAAAATCGGTAAACTCGACCGCTATCTCCCTCGCGGTCATAAAAAGGACGTCGTCGCGAAAGTCGTCGTCACCGAAGTTAATCGCGATAAAGGTAATAAATACGAAATCTCTTGTGCTATGGAAATCCCCGGCGGAAAAGTTCTGTCCGGAAAAGACGAATGTTCAAACCTCTATGCCGGAATCGACATCCTCGAGGCGAAGTTGACCGGTCAAATCCGCCGCTTTAAGCTCGAACAAACTCCTCATCTCAAGAAAGAAAAACGCGGGCTTCGTGGTCTCTTCTCTCGAAAATAGTGTATAATTACCCTATTATGAAAGAAAAGAAACCGACCGATAAGCTCTCCGACCGAAATGCTCTCGAAAAATTCCTCCAGGGCGTTTTTGGCGACGCCCAGAAAAAGACCCTTCGTCGCCTCTATAAAAAGGTTCAAGAAATCAACCGTCTCGAGCCAAAATACAAAAAGCTCTCCGACGACGACTTAAAAGCAACCCCTGATAAACTCCGGAAAAAGCTCGAAAAATCTTCCCTCGACGCGATTCTCCCCGACACGTTCGCTCTCGCCCGCGAAGCGACTCGTCGCGTCCTTAACATGCGCCCCTACGACGTCCAACTCATCGGCGGTATGGTTCTTCATGAAGGCAACGTTGCCGAAATGAAAACCGGCGAAGGGAAAACCCTCGTCGCCCTTCTCCCCGCCGTCTTAAACGCCCTCGAAGGAAAAGGCGTTCATGTCGTTACTGTGAACGATTATCTCGCCCAGCGCGACGCCGGCTGGAACGGTCCGGTTTACGATTTTCTCGGTCTTTCTGTCGGAGTTATCATTAACAACGCTTCGTTCGTTTACGATAAAGATTATATCAACGAAGACCACGCCGACGACCGCTTCCGCCACCTAAAACCCGCAACCCGGAAAGACGCTTATAACGCCGACATTACCTATGGCACAAACAACGAGTTCGGTTTCGACTATCTCCGCGATAACATGACCTCGGAAGTTAAATACCTCCGCCAACGCGAGCTGAACTTCGCTATCGTTGACGAAGTCGATTCAATCCTCATTGACGAAGCCCGAACTCCGCTCATTATCTCCGCTCCCGCCGGTGATAACCCCGATTCCTATTATCAATTCGCTCGCGTTGCTTCCCAACTCACCCCCGACGACTACGTTCTCGACGAGAAGCACCGCTCCGTTACCCTGACCGACAAAGGCGTTGAAAAAGTTGAGGAAATTCTCGGAATTTCCGAACTTTACTCCGTTAAACACACTCGCCTCATTTATCACCTCGAACAAGCACTCCGTGCGGAAGTCCTCTTTAAACGCGATAAAGATTACGTCGTCACAAACTCCGGCGAAGTTATTATTGTCGATGAACATACCGGACGCCTGATGCAAGGTCGCCGTTACAACGAAGGTCTCCACCAAGCCATCGAAGCGAAAGAAGGCGTCGCCGTAAAACAAGAGTCCATGACTCTTGCGACCATCTCCTTCCAAAACTTCTTCCGTCTCTACAAAAAGCTCTCCGGAATGACCGGAACCGCCTTTACCGAAGCCGAGGAGTTCCAACAAATCTACGCTCTCGACGTTATCCAAATCCCGCCCAATCGCCCGATTACTCGCGTTGATAAAGACGACTTAATTTTCCGTACGAAAGCCGGAAAAATCCGTGCTATCGCCAACGAAATTGAAAAATACCACGCAAAGGGACAGCCCGTTCTCGTCGGCTCCGATTCTATTGCCAACAACGAAGAAATCGCCCGCTACCTCGACGAACGCGGTATCAAATACGAAATCTTAAACGCAAAAAACAACGAACGTGAAGCTGCCATTATCGAAAAAGCCGGAGAAAAGGGCGCAATCACTCTCGCGACCAACATGGCGGGACGCGGAACCGATATCAAACTCGGAGAAGGCGTCAAGGAACTCGGCGGTCTCGTTGTTATCGGTTCCGCTCGCCACGACTCACGTCGTGTCGATAACCAGCTCCGCGGACGCGGTGGTCGTCAAGGCGACCCCGGAACGACCCAATTCTTCGTCTCCTGTGAAGACGACCTTATGCGTATCTTCCAGGGCGACCGCGTCGCCTCGCTAATGTCCCGCCTCGGCGTCGACGAAGACACCCCAATCCAAACCAAATCCATCTCCAAAACCCTTGAATCCGCCCAGAAAAAAATTGAAGGCTTTAACTTCGACTCCCGGAAAAACGTCGTCCAATACGACAACGTGATAAACCGCCATCGTAAAGTCGTCTATGGCATGCGCCGAAAAATCCTCGAAGGCGAGGACATTCGCCCGGAAATCATGCGCTTGATAAAAGACGCAACCGCCGACTTAACGCTCTTCTCCTCCCGCGTCAATAAAAACTTCGCAACCGAGTTCAAGAACGTCTTCCCGACCCTCGATGCCGAACTCGTTGATGAAATCGGTAAAAAACGCAAAGAACTCGAACGCGCCCATCTCGCCCGCGTCGCCGTTGAAGAAAAGTACCGCGAAAAGGAAGCCGAAATCTCCCCCGAAACTATGCGGAAGCTCGAACGCGAAGTCTATCTCAAAGTCCTCGACGCTCTCTGGATGCAACATCTCGAAAACATGCAACATCTCCGCGAAGGAATCCATTGGCGCTCCGTCGGTCAGCGCGACCCGCTCGTCGAATATCGCTCCGAGTCCCAGAAACTCTTTGACTCGCTCCAGCGCAACCTCCGCGAAGAAGTCCTCCGCGTCCTCTTGACCCTGACGAAACAAGAAGTTGCCGCCGACTCAACCCTCTCTGATGAAGAATATGATTCCGAATTAACGAAAATGGCAGAAACCGCAACCGAAAAAGGCGTCAATGAAATCTCCGCCGGCGATAAAAACCTCGACTCCGAGTTTAAAAAATCCGCCAAACAACAGAATAATCGCACTAAAAACCGTAATAAACGAAAAAAACGGAAAGGAAAGAAATGAAAAGAAAGCTCCAGAAGTGAGACATTATATCGAGGAGGTAAAGCTAAAATCCGGCGCCCGCGGACTACTCATCAACGTCCCCGGCGCCAGCGTCATGGCAACCCGCGTCCAGTTTCGCGGCGGTCTTCGCTACGCTAAAAAACCTGACCTTTACGAAATCGCCCACGTTGTCGAACATCTCTCCTTCGGCGCCAATTCAAAATACAAGTCCGAGTCCGAATATGAAGCCGAATTTACCAAAAACGGCGCCTATCATAACGCCTGGACTTCTGACCTCTCGATTTGTTACGAAACTGAATGTGCGGATTTTGAATGGGACCGCATCCTCGACTTGAAACGCCTCGCTATCTGCGAGCCGAAGTTTAACGATGAAGAATTAAAAAGCGAAAAGGGAAACGTTAAAGCCGAACTAACCGGCTATCTTAACGATTATAACCGCCTCCTCTGGCCTCGCCTTCAACAGTCCATCGGCGAACGCGTCGAAAACCTCAGCGAACGCTTAAAGACCCTCCCCAATATCGAGCTAAAAGATATTCGCGAGCATTACCGCCGCACCCACACCGCAAAAAACCTCCGCTTCGTCATCGCCGGCGCTCTTGGTTTCTCTCGTCGTCGCAAAATTATCAAAATGCTAAGTAACTGGGAATTAAAGCCCGGCGAACGCCTCGAAGTTCCTCTCGATGACCTTCATTCCGAACCTGCCGTCTTAATTCGGCGTAAAGACGCCTCGAACATCACCTTCGGCTTCTCTTTCATCACCCCTCGTCGGCTCGACTCCGCCTGTACTATCGCCATGTCCTGCCTGAACCATATCTTAACCGGCACCATGTCTTCCCGCATCTTCGGTGAAGCTCGCCGTCGTGGTCTCGTTTATGGCATGGGTAGCTCGCTCAATCTCGACGAATCGAAAACCTCTTGGGACTTCGACGGAGAAGTCGACGAAGAAAACGCCGAAGAACTCTTTGACCTGATTCGCCATGAGCTCTCAAAAGTTTTAAGTGGCGATATCGAAGAAAAAGACCTTGAAGCCGCCCGTAGCTACTGCCTCGGTCGCTTCCAGATGTCCGCCCAAACCGTCGGTCAAATCGCCGACCTCTACGCCGAAGAATACTTCAAGTCCGACGAAATCGAAAACTACTCGCGCATCCCCGACATCGTCCGCACCGTCGATAAAACCGAAATCGTCGAACTCGCCCGCGAGCTAATCGACTCTAACGTCTTCGGCTTCACCGCCGTCAGCTCTTGCGAAAAATCTCTGATTACCTCCCTCGCCGACCGCTTAAAGCTCTAACGTGCTATAATTTTTTCATGAATATTCTCATTCTCGGCTACGGACTCGAAGGTAAGTCCGTCGAAACCTACTTCAAATCCGACCCCTCTCTCTCCGAACACGTTAAAATCGACATTCTCGACTCTTTCACTAAAGAAGAGCTTCTCTTCAAGGACTTCGCTCAATACGACCTCATCTTCCGCACGCCGTCCATCCCCCCGAAATTCGTCCCCGCCCCGCCCGAAAAACTCACTTCCGTCACTAAATACTTCTTCCATAACTGCCCCTGCCCCATCATCGGCGTCACCGGCACAAAAGGGAAAGGTACAACCTGCACAATGATACACAACATATTAGCTACCATAGGGGCGGAGCCAAATATCTATCTCGTTGGCAACATCGGCAAGCCGGCGCTCGACGTCCTTCCGGATCTAACGAAAAACGACCTCGTCATCTACGAACTCTCAAGCTTCCAACTCTGGGACCTCGACCGCTCTCCCGCCGTCTCCGTCGTCCTCCGCCTCGAACCCGACCATCTCGACGTCCATGACTCCCTCGAAGAATACTTCGCCGCCAAGAAAAACATCATCAACTTCCAATCTCCCTCTGACTTCTGTATCTACTTCCGCGAAAACCAAAACACCCGTAACCTCGTCTCCGCCGCTAAGAGCCAACAACTCCCCTACCCCTTAAAACCCGCCGACCGCCCTCCCGCTCTTTCGGGGATTCTCTCCGCGCTTCAAATCCCCGGAACCTTCAACCGCGAAAACCTCGAAGCTGCTCTTCTCGCCGCTTTCGCTGCCCTGAAACTCTCCGACAACTCTCTCGACTTCGCCGATTTCCTCGCAACTCATGAATCCGCCCTGACCGCTGTCGCTAAAAACTTCTCCCCTCTCCCTCATCATCTCGAGTTCGTCCGCGAATTAAACGGCGTAAAGTATTATGATGACTCTTTCTCGACCGTCTTCCCCTCGCTCGACGTCGCCCTTGACGCCTTCCCCGACCAAAAAATCGTCCTCATCGCCGGCGGTAAAGATAAAGGTTTCGACCTCGCCCCCGCGAAACGAAAAATCTTTGACCACCCAAATCTCGTTAAAGCCGTTTTAATCGGCGAAACTGCCGAAAAACTCGCCGAAAATGAAGACCCTGAAAAATACTTCCTCGCCGGAACTGACTTCTCGCTCGCCGTTGAGAAGGCTCGCGAATTTGCCGAAGCCGAGCTAGAAAGGGAGGAGGAAAACTCAGACACTTGCCTCGTCGATAAAGAACCTAAAATCCTCCCGCCCCTCGTCCTCCTCTCCCCCTGCGCCTCCTCTTTTGACATGTTTACCTCTTATAAAGCCCGTGGCGACGAATTTAAGTCCCTCGTTAATGCCCTGAAATAGCCCGCCATGGAAGACCTCAAAAAACGCCTCGACCTCTTAACTACCGCTTTCCGCACAACTTGGAAAAAGCTCGATTTGAACGATAAGTTTATCGAACTTGAATCCCTTGAGGAAAAAATCTCTGACCCCAATCTCTGGAACAATCCCGACCGCGCAAAAAAACTTAACGAAGAGTTCTCGCGTCTCGACCTCGAACTGACTCCTTGGCGCCTCCTCGATACCCAGGTCGCCGACCTCGCCGAACTTCTCGACCTTTGTAGCGACGACCTCCTCGATGAACTCGACCGCCAGCTCTCCACGCTCGAAACCGACTTTGCCGAGTTAAAACAGACTCTCCGCTTCACGGGCGAATTTGACAAAAACCACGCTATTCTCCGCTTAACCGCCGGCGTTGGCGGAACCGAAGCAATGGACTGGGCGTCCATGCTCGAGCGCATGTATCTCCGCTTCTTCGAAAAAATCGGCTTTAAGTCGAGCCTCGTCGAGCGCGTCCCCGGAGAAGAAGCCGGAATTAAGACCGCCGTTTACGAGGTCAGGGGTCAAAACGTCTATGGTACCTTAAAATCCGAGCACGGCGTCCACCGCCTCGTTCGCCTCTCTCCCTTTAACGCCGACAACCTCCGCCAAACCTCCTTCGCCCTCGTCGAAATCCTCCCGATTATTGACTCTGACGACGAAATCGTTATTGATGATAAAGACCTCCGTATCGACGTCTATCACTCCGGCGGTCATGGCGGTCAATCCGTCAACACAACCAACTCCGCCGTCCGGATTACTCACCTCCCGACCAATACCGTCGTCGCAATCCAAAACGAACGTTCCCAGCTCCAGAACAAGGAAAAAGCCATGGAAATCCTCCGCGGTAAGCTCGCCCAGCTCAAGCTCGAACAGCAAGCCGAAAGCATCGACAAGCTCCGCGCCGGCGAATCTGCCAAATGGGGTCAACAAATCCGCAACTATATCCTCCAACCTTATAAACTCGTCAAGGATACTCGCACGAAGCACGAAGAAACCGACGTCGATGCCGTCCTCGACGGCAACCTCATGCCCTTCATTAACGCCTTCCTTGAATCCTGAAACTTTTTATGCTAACATGAGATTATGATTCTTCTCGACCATGTCACGAAGATTTACCCGGGCGATAAAAAGCCCGCTCTTGACGATGTCTCGCTTCATATCGAACCGAACGAATTTGTCTTCCTCGTCGGAAAGTCCGGCGCCGGAAAATCGACCTTGATGAAAATGATTACAAAAGAGGAAAACCCCGACGTCGGAAAAATTATCATCGGCGGGATTGACCTCGATTATGTCCGTCGCCGCCACATTCCTCATTACCGCCGTCGCCTCGGCGTCGTTTTTCAAGATTTCAAGCTCCTCCCCCGCCGTACCGTTTACGAAAACGTCGCCTTCGCTCTCGAAATCGCCGGAATGTCCTCCCGCGAAATCCGCCGAACCGTCCCGAAAGTCCTCGACCTCGTTGACCTCTCCGACCAGGCTCATAAGTTCCCAGCTCAACTCTCCGGCGGTCAACAACAGCGCGTTTCGATTGCCCGCTCCGTCGCCCGTCAGCCGAAAATCCTTATCGCCGACGAGCCGACCGGAAACCTCGATAAGTTAACTCGCGCCGAAATTATCTCCCTCCTTCAAAAAATCAACGATTTCGGAACGACCGTCCTCGTTACGACTCATGACGAGGCCATCGTCAACAACCTTAACAAGCGCGTCGTAACCTTGAAAAACGGGAAAATCGTCGCCGACCAAAAGGAACACGGTATTTACCGCCTCGACGAAGAAAAAATCCCAACGTCGCCTTCCCCCGCCTCCGAAATTAAAATCAACACAAAGCCCATCGTCTCCTCCGCCAAGTCCCGTAGTCCTAAAAAGGAGAAAAAATAATGCCCTCCGCCACGAAAAAAGTCACCAAAAAACACTTAAAAACCCTGACTAAAAACAGCAAGCGTAAATCTTTCCGCAACGTCTCCCGAATCGTCAAATACGGCACTATCAACTTCGGTCGGAACATCTGGCTCTCGACCGCCGCGACCCTCGTGATGACTCTAACGCTAATCGTCCTCTCGATTACCCTCGTCGCAACTCTTGTTCTCTCCGAGACCGCCGATGCGATGAAAAACCGTATCGATATTACCCTCTTCTTCAAGCCCGAGACTTCCGCCGAGACTCTCGAAGAGCTAAAAAATACCATGCTCGCTGACTCTAACGTCAAGTCCGCCGAAGTCAAAACCTCCGAAGAAGAATATCAAAACTTCCTTCAAGAAAACGCCGATAACTCCCTCTTGATTGAAACTCTTGAAGACCCGGAAATGAACATGCGCGAAACCATGATTTCCACCATGCAGTCCACCATGCGCCTCAAGGTCTATGACCCGGACAATCTCGATTCAATAAAAAACATCGTCGCTTCCGACCTTCTCTTCGTTAAAAACCTCGACACGACTGAAGAACCGACATACGACGTAAACTCCTCCGAAATTGCAACGATTACTCGCTGGGCAAAAATCGCCAAAACCGGCGGGCTAGTCCTCTCTATTGTCTTCCTCGTTATCTCCGTCCTCGTCATCTTCAATACAATCCGCATGGCTATTTTCTCCCGCCGAGAAGAAATCTATATGATGAAACTCGTCGGCGCCGACCGCGGGTTTATTCGCGGTCCCTTCCTCGTCGAAGCGCAGCTCTCTGGTGTCGTTTCCGGACTGCTCTCCTTTGGACTCGCTTACGCCGGCTTCCGCTTCCTCGAACCGCGCCTCGCAAACTACGGAATTAGCGTTGCGACCGTCTCGAACATCTTAGACTCTAATAAAATCGTCTATGTCGTCTTAACCATGATTCTCGCCGGAATGTTAATCGGTACTATCTCCGCTCGTCTCGCCGTCCATAAATACATGCGCTCCGCCACAAAATAATCCACGCCCCCAAACCCCTTCCTCGTCAATAATTTTCTTGCTTATTCTAAAAATAAGTATTATTATAAACTTATGGTAATACTTAGAAGACTCAAAATCTGTCTTGTTGCCTCTGTCGTCGCCTTTTCGTCAGTCTTCTTTATCTTGAAAACCTCTTCCCACGTTGCTCGCGCCGTTGATTTTTGTACCTCCGAAGAATGTCAAGCTGCCGCTGCCGCCGAAGCGAAGGCTAGGGAAAAAGCCGCCGCCGCTTCTTCCGCCGCCGAATCTCTCGAAGACGTTATTCAGGGTCTCGAACTCGAAATCGCCGCTCTCGAAGCTAAGATTAAAGCTAAAGAAGCCGAAGCCGCCGAACTTGCCGAAAAAATCTCTAAAAACGAAGAGAAACTCGAAGTTCAAAAATCCGCTCTCGCCTCTCTCCTCGTCGAGATGCATTTTGACTCCGAGCCTGACGCTATCATGGTTATCGCCGGCTCGACAAGTCTCTCCGATCTCGCCGAGAAACAGTCTCGCGCCGATACCGTCAAGCAACAAATCAATCTCTCCGCTAAAAACATCAAAGCCGTTAAGGACGAACTCGAGGCTCAAAAAGCCGAAGTTGACCGTATTCTCGTTGACCAAACCAATCAAAAACAAGTTATCGCCGAAAAGCGCGCCGAACAAAATCAGCTCATGATTCAATACCGCGACAATGCCGAAGCCTTTACCGAAGAAGCCGAAGCCGCCCGAAAAGTTAAGGAAAACGCTATCGCCGAAGAAGTTGCCCGCTTGAACAGTTCCGGTATCGCCGGTTTCGGAACCAATACCTACCCTTATCAAGGCGACTGTCCCGCGAAAAACCTCTGGTATGGAACTCAATGGGGCTATGTCTGCCAGTGTACCTCCTACGCTGGTTATAAAGCCTTCGAACATTGGGGCGTATATATCGCCTACTGGGGAAACGCTTATAGCTGGGATGAATCTGCCGTCGCCCGCGGGTATCGCGTTGACCGAAATCCCGCCCCCTTTACCGTCGCCGTCTCGAACTCTGGCGAATGGGGGCATGTCATGTGGGTTGAATCCGTCAACGATAACGGCACAATTAACCTCTCCGAATATAACAACAGTTACAGCGCCGCCTCTGGTCTCCCCGGAGATTATGGCTATCGCATGGGCGTCTCGACCGCTGGTCTCGTCTTTATTCATTTCGATAATTAGCCCCTTCTCTCTTTTTACAACACTTTTTCGTCTCAAAACATGTTAGAATAAGTTAGATGAAAAAGACCGAATGGAAGCCTCAAAAGATTTCGCTCTCCGGCGCAATTATCGCCGCCGCTTTAACGCTCGTTGTCGGCTTCTTCCTCGGTAAAGCCTTCGATAATTACTCCCCTTATCTCGGCGGAAAAATCTCCTCCGAAAAGTCTATCTCTTGGTCCGACTTAAACGAAGTTTATAACTCCCTCGTCTCGAATTATGACGGCGAAATTACCAAAGCCGACATCATCGAAGGCGCGAAAAAGGGACTCGTCTCCGCCGTTGGCGACCAATACACCGTCTATATGACCCGCGATGAATCGACCGAGTTTAACAAATCTCTCCATGGCGACGTCGGCGCTGGCGTTGGAATCGAAATGGGACTGCGCGACGGCTATGTTCGTGTCCTCCGCACACTCCCCGATAACCCCGCGCGAAAAGCTGGCGTTCTCGCCGGCGACATCATCTATAAAATCGACGACGAAGAGGTTTATACTTGGTCAACCGAAAATATCGCTCTAAAGCTCCGCGGGGAAGCCGGAACCTCCGTGAAACTTACCGTCGCACGCGACGGAGAAGAAAAGAGCTTCGACCTCGTTCGTGAAACTATCAACAACGTCTCCGCCTACTACGATTTCAAGGGCGACAAAAAGGATATCGCCGTAATCACCATCAACCGCTTCGATACCGATACCGGAACCCTGGTTCAGAGCTTTGCCAACGACATTTTGAACCATAACGTGAAAAAAATCATCCTCGACCTCCGCAATAACGGCGGCGGCTACGTCTCCGCCGCACGTGACCTTCTCTCGCTCTGGCTTGACGGAGAAAAAGTTTTGATTCAAAAATCAAAGCTCTCCTCTGCCGACGAAATCACTTACTCCTCCAAAAACCAAGCTCTCTTTGCCAATACGAAGACTGTCGTCCTCGTCAACGGCTCGACCGCTTCCGCCTCCGAAATCGTCACCGGCGCCCTGAAAGATTATGAAAAAGCCACCGTCCTTGGTGAAACGACCTTCGGCAAGGGCGTCGTCCAGACCATGCTCGACCTTTCCGCTGGAACGACCTTAAAAGTCACAACCGCCCATTGGTACACCCCTCTCGGCAACACCATCAACGAAACCGGTATCGAACCGGACGTCGAAGTTGTCAATACTTACGACGATACAAACCATTCTCGCGATCCCCAGATGGACAAAGCCCTTGAATTGTGATAAAATTACCATATGCGGACTGTTTTGAACTCGAAAAAGTCCCTTTATCTCCTTTCCGCCTTCCTTTTAGGCTTGATTTTGAGCTTCTCGTTTTATTCTTTCTCGAAGCGGACTTTCGCCGAAACCGAAGACTCGCTTGAAGAATCCGAAACCTACGCTTTCGTCCCTGAAGAAAAGTTCATCACCGTCTTCGATGGCTCCTCGAAGCGCACCGTCCGCTCTTCCGCTTCGACCGTCGGCGACCTTCTCGATCGCCTGAACGTCGTTCTTTCCGAAACCGACTCGGTTTCTCCCTCGCTCGAAACTGGAATTGATGCCGATAATTTCTTCATTAACATTTATCGCTCTCGCCCCGTCCTGATTCTCGACGGCGCCGTCTCGAAAATCGTCAACGTTTCGAGCTTTGACCCAAAAACCGTCGTCCGTTCTGCCGGCTTTACCGTTTATGACGAAGACCGCGTCGAGACCGTTTCCGCAGCCAACTTTCTCGAAGCCGGCGTCTCTTCCGCTCTAAAAATCATTCGCGGCGAAGGAAAAACCGTCACCCTCGAAGAAGACTTACCCTTCGAGACTAAAACCGTCAAGTCCTATGATATTCCCGAAGGCTCCGAAAAAGTCGAGTCCCTCGGCGAACTCGGTAAAATCCGCCGCGTCTTCCGTATCAAGTCAATCGACGGTCAAGAAGTCGAAAAAGAACTCATCTCTGAAGAAACTCTCCGCGCCCCCGTTGACCGCGTCGTCGCCGTTGGCGCCCCGAAACTTTCCCAAAACCCGCTAACCCCCTCGATGGGGCGTAACCGTTATACAACAACCAATCTCTCCGGCACAACCGTTGAACGCCAAGAAACGTTCTATGACCTCCCGATGTCTGTTGTCATGAGTTATTGTGGTAAAAGTTCCTATACCGTCCGCGAAGACGGCGCCAAGGTCGATGAAGACGGCTACGTTCTCGTCGCCGCCAATCTCTCTCGTTACCCCCGCTGTTCCATTGTCGAGACTTCGCTCGGTCCCGGAAAAGTTTACGATACCGGCGGTTTCGCTTCCTCGAACCCGGAGCAGTTCGACCTCGCGACCGACTGGACTAACCACGACGGACGCTAATGGCGCTTAAAAATAAAAAATCCCTAGGTCAAAACTGGCTCCACGACCGCCCTACTCTCGAAACCATCGCCGACCTTGCCGCCGATTTTCCCGAATCCGCCCTCGAAAACCCGCCCCGCCTCTGTGTCGAAATTGGTCCCGGACTCGGTACACTCACGTCGAGCCTGCTCAAGCGCTTTAAAAAAGTCCTCGCTCTCGAACTCGATACGATGCTCGCCGAAAACCTCCCCAAAAGCTTCCCCGGAAAAAATCTCGAAGTTAAAAACGTTGACGTCCTCGCCTTCGACTTTGACCATGAAATCCATGAACCCTTCGTCGTCGCCGGAAATATTCCTTATTATATTACCTCAAAAATCCTCAAGTCCCTCCTCTCGCTCAAGACCCCGCCCGAAAAAATCGTTCTCCTTGTTCAAAAAGAAGTCGCCGAAAAGCTCTGCGACCCTCGTCATTCCTCCTCGCTCTCGCTTTACGTCGATAATCTCGCCGCCGCCTCGCTTGGCCCTGTCGTCAAAAGGGAATTATTCACGCCCTCTCCGAAAGTTGACTCTCGCGTCCTCGTTCTCGAACCCCGCGTCTCCCCTAAACTCCCTCCCGCTCTCGCGCCAGAAGTCGAGAATCTCATCAAACTCGCTTTCTCTAGCCCTCGGAAAAAACTGCTTAAAAACCTCGCTCCGCTCGGTCTCTCCGCCTCGGAACTCATCACACTCCTCTCTATTCAAGACCTCTCCCCGAACGCCCGTCCTTCCGACCTCTCCCTAGAAAATTACCTAAACCTTGTAAAAACCCTAAAAACGCGTTAAACTAAGTATAAGTTTCATTATAACTTTAACGCTATGGAGAGCCTTATAGAATGAACCCCGATTCGAACGCCCCTTTAACACCAACCCCGCCTAATCCCGCGACCCTCGCGACTCCTCCGCTCACTCCGGCTCCTGCGCCCGCCCCGGAAGCGGCTGTCCCGCTAACCGCGCCGACCCCGGCCCCCGAAATGGCTCCGCTCGCGGCGTCTCCTCTCCCGGAAGCCCCGACTTTTGACCCCTCCCTTCTTCAAGAAGCTATCGCTGACGTCCCCAAGGAAGCGACCGAAAATCCGCTCCCGGACGCCTCCGCGACCCCGCTCGACTCGCTCGGCTCTGCTTCTCCGTTTGCCAATGTTGCCGCCCCTTCCGCTGACTTTACGACCGCTCCCTCTGCCGATTTGTCTCCCGCCCCGGCTGACGGTGTTAGCGCCGGAACCCCCGACGCCTCCTTTGCCGACGCCCCGAAATCGACTCCTTCGGTCGCCTTTAACGACCCCGCCGCCGCTCCCGACGCCCCGGCTCCCGGAACCGAACCTAAGACCCAGAAACCCGGAACTATCGACCTTTCTCAAATCTCCGACAAAGTCAAAAAGCTCAATCCTATCATCCTTATCGTCGGCGGCAGCGCAATTATCATTATCGGTCTCGTCCTCTTAATCGCGTTTGCGCTCTAGCCCGACATATTATATATTGTATATATGTCCAAAACCGCCTATCTTACTACCGCTATCCCTTATGTCAACGGCGCCCCTCATGTCGGTCATCTTCTTGATTATCTCCTCGCCGACGTTTATAAACGTTATCTCGAAACGCTCGGTGTCTCCGTCCGACTCCAAGCCGGAACCGATGAACACGGCTCAAAAATCTGGAATAAAGCCGCCTCTCTCGACCTCCCTGTCCAGACTTATGTCGATAACAACTCCGCCCGCTTCCGCGAGTTTATTCAACAACTCGGCGTTACTCCGACCGACTTTGTCCGCACAACCGACGAAGCCCATGTCCGCCGTGCAAGCGCTATCTGGAAACAGTTAAAACCCTATATTTATTCCGCCTCCTACGAAGGCTGGTATTGCTCTGGTTGTGAACGCTTCGTCTCCGACAGCGAATATAAAGACGAAAACGGCGTCTGCCCCGACCACGCGACCCCCTTCGAACGCCTTTCGGAAAAAAATTATTATCTCAAAATCTCCGAATTTAAGCCCCAAATAAAAACCGCTATCGAATCCGGAACTATGCGAGTCCTCCCTGCTTTCCGCGCGAAAGAAGTTTTGAATCTGCTTGAAGATTCTCCCGACGTTTCTATCTCCCGCCCGAAATCGAGCCTTCCCTGGGGAATCCCCGTCCCTGGCGACGATTCTCAAGTCATGTACGTCTGGCTCGACGCCTTAACAAACTACCTCACCGTCCTCGGTTTTCCGGAAACCGATATTGCCGACTTCTGGCCTCCGACCGCCATGTTCGTCGGAAAAGACATTCTCCGCTTCCATACCATTATTCTCCCCACAATTCTCCTCGGCCTCAATCTCCCTCTCCCGAAAGTTGTTCTCTCCCACGGCTTCGTCTTAAACGACGGTCAAAAAATGTCCAAGTCCCTCGGCAACGTCGTTGACCCCTTCGACGTTCTCGCGCGCCATGGTCTCGACCCGCTCCGCTACTTCTTCCTTCGCCATGTTGATACTTTCGCCGACTCTAATTTCACCTGGGACAAGTTTGAAGCCGCCTACTCCGGCGAACTCGCTAACGACCTCGGAAACCTCGCCTCGCGCCTCGCCACGCTCTGCGCAAAAAACTCCGTCGCCCTCTCCCCGAACGCCCGCGCTGACCTCGACTCCGCCCTCGCCTCCGACGAAGCTTATCGTACGCTCATGGACTCCTTCGAGTTTTCTAAAGCTTTCGATTACGTCTGGTCGAAGTTCCAAGCTCTAAACAAGCGCATCGACACAGAAAAGCCCTGGTCTCTCGCTAAAACCGACCCCGAAACCGCCCATAAATCTCTCGAATCTCTCCTCAAAGACTTCCTCTCTGCCGTCGCCCTCCTCGCTCCCTTCCTCCCCGAAACCTCGAACCATCTCCTCGCCTCCCTCTCCGCCCCCACCATCTCCCCTCTCCCTCCCCTCTTCCCAAAATCCGGTCGCTAACTAAACAACTTTGATATTTAGATGAAGTTCAAGGCAAAGCCGAGGAACGGAAAGAGACGTACTTCAACGTACGTCTCTTGAGTACCGCAAGCTTTAACGCAGAAATTCGCTAAATATCAAAGTTGTCCGCCAGGTCCGCTAGATAAAAGCCCACCACTCCCCCAACCATCGGGAACACCACATACGTAAACAGCGCCTTCACAATCTCAAGCAACAACTCAGAAACCCCATCTGCGCTCGTCGGCAAAATCTGATACATCAGCGCCACCGCCGGGTTCAACATAAAGTTCCCAGTCAGCCCAAAGGTCTGATACGACAACAGATAAACCACGACCATCGCCAAGGTCAACCCACCTGCCGCCACAGCGCCAAAGGTCACTAAACTGGTTTTCCTAGCTTCCCAGGCTCGCGCAAAGAAGAAGCCCACAATCGCCGCGCCAAGGAACTCGAGGAACGTCACGACCCAATAATACCCCTCGGTTGCCATCGTCATTCCTGGCAGCTCTGCTTCCGTCCCGGAAATCCCCGCCGCCACGTTCATAAACGCTGCAACCACGAGGAACCCAGCCCACGCCCCGACTAATTGTGCCAAAAGATACAAGAATCCTCGCACAACCGAAATCCGGCGTGTTGCCATAAGCCCGACGGTATTTATCGGGTTCAACACCGCTCCCGACAACTTCCCAACCGCCGCAACAATCGCGAGCAAAATAAAGAACATATACAACGGCTGATACAATCCTAGCGTCAAAATCACCATCGAGAGCATCATCGTCCCGAAGACTTCCCCAAGCAACGCTCCCCAAATCTTCTTCTGCTTGAAAATCGTCAAAACCGACTCTTGCTCTTCATATTTCTTCGCGAAGAACCGCTTACAAAAGCCACATTTCTCCGCTTTCTTCTCGGATTTTTCTGCTTTCGCAGAGGCAATCGCCTTTTCCGAACCAGACTCAGCTTTTTCCGCCGTTTCTTTCTTCGCGGCTTCTTGGTCTTTTTCTGCGACTTTCTCCGCCTTCGTTTCAGTTTTAACTTCTTTTTTCTCAGTCATTTCCTCACGGACTTCCTTTTTCTCAAAGGTTTCGTCGTCTTTCGCGGAAATTCGTGTAGTTTTCGGCTTCTTTCCAGATTTTTTCGATTTAGCCATAAACCTCCTTAAATGATATTTCTCTGGATTATATCATACGTATGCTATAATTGTAATACTCTATTGAATTGAAGAAGAAAAGGAGATTACCGTGGGCGTAATTGTCACGAAAAAAAATGATGATAACCTCGAACTAACTAACCGGATAAACTCTGACTTGCGCGAAAAAGTTTCTCGAACTCAGTCTCCTGAAGGCGACGACCCGGACTTTTCCGAAGACGTCGCTTATCTCGACGATTATGAAAAAACCGGGCGCTTCTCTTGGATTTGGTTCGTTTTAATCGCCCTCGCACTCGCGTCGCTCGCCTTTATCATTCTTCTCTAATCCCCCGAGAAGTGATATAATTTCCCTGATATGTCTAAACAGCTTGCAGACCTCAAACTTGCTTTAAAGTCCCTCGGGAAAGAATACGCCAAATTAAAAACCCTTCCCGCCGCCGAAAAAAAATCTTTCGGTGAAAAATTAAACGCTAAAAAATCCGCCCTCCTCGAGGAAATCCGTCGCGAAACCGAACGTGCCGTCTCGGAAAATCTCGAGCCTCTCGACCTCTCTGCCCCCTTCGCCGAAAATGCGGAAAAACCCACATTTCCTCGCGGCACTATTCACCCCCTCTCTGCTGAACTCGACCTCGTCGCGGAAATCTGGAAAGACATGGGCTTTTCTGTGATTGAATCCGTCCAACTCGATGACGAGTTTAACATGTTCGACGCCCTCAACTTCCCTCAAAATCATCCCGCGCGCGACTCTTATGACACTTTCCGAACCGAAGAAGGCTTTATCCCTCCCGCCCATACCTCGACCATGCAATACCGCGCCTTGACCCGTTTCCGTCCCGACCTCGAGGAGAAGGGCGAAATTGCCGTCGTCATTCCCGGGCGCGTCTTCCGCAACGAAGACCTCGACGCGACCCATGAACATACTTTTTATCAATGCGAAGGGATTTTCGTTTCCAAAACCGCTAACCTCGGTCAACTCCTCGCTGTCTGGAAAAACTTTTTCGAGACTTATTATGGCCAAGAACTCAATATCAAGACCCAGCCCGGCTTCTTCCCGTTCACGGAACCCTCGCTCGAGTTCCAAATCGAAAAACCTGCCTCTCTCGGTGGTAAAGGTGACGGTTGGCTCGAAATGGGCGGCTGCGGCATGATTCATCCTAACGTCCTCAAGACCGCCGGAATCGACCCTGAAGTTTATCGCGGCTTCGCCTGGGGTGGCGGTATCGACCGCCTCGTCATGCTGAAATATGGCATCAACGACGTTCGCTACTTCGAATCTGGAAAACTTGACTTTCTAAAGGAGTTTTAATATGCTCATCTCGCTTAACGAAATTAAACGCCTCGTCAATATCTCCCTCCCCGACGACCAGCTCTTGAAGCTTATCGGCTCCCGCTTAGTCGAAATCGAATCCGTCGCAGATTTATTCCTGAAATATAAAAAGATTTACGTCGCTAAAGTCCTCAAGACCGAGCCAATCGAAGGAACTCATCTCTCCCTTTGTCAAATCGACGCTGGCGCGAAGTTAAACGCCGAAATCGACCCGGAACACGAAAATTATATTCAAGTCGTCTGTGGCGCACCGAACGTTCGAGAGGGAATGGTCGCCGCTTGGGTCGCTCCTGGCGCCGTCGTTCCTGCGACCTTCGCGACCCCCGAACCCTTTGAAATCTCTGCCCGGAAGCTCCGTGGTTTCATGTCCTTCGGTATGCTCGCCGGCGCCGACGAGCTCGCCCTTGGCGACGACCATTCCGGTCTGCTCGAACTCGACCCGCGGCTCACGCCCGGCGACCTCTTCGCGGACGCCTGCGGCTTGAACGATAAAATCCTCGAGGTCGAAAACAAATCCCTGACCCATCGCCCGGATTGCTTCGGTCTTATCGGCTTCGCGCGCGAGGTCGCCGGTATCCTCGGTCAACCTTTCTCCGAACCCGACTTTTATCGCCCACTTACTCCCCCCTCCGAAACAACCTCTAAAGCCGCTTCTATAAACTCCGACCTCGAAATCTCCGTTGCCGACCCGAGCCTCTGCCCCTGTTATTCTTGCGCCGTCTTCGACGTCCCCGCTTCTCTCAACTCCCGCCCCGCTTATTTAACCCCCGACGACGTCTTCCTCTATAAATCCGGCATGCGCCCGATTTCTCCCCTTGTCGATTTAACAAACCTCTTAATGCTAAAAACCGGTCAGCCTCTCCATGCTTTTGACTTCGATAAGTTTCTCGCCGTTGGCGGCTCGAAATCCCCAAACGTCCGCGTTCGCCTCGCTCGCCCCGACGAATCTCTCGTTCTGCTCGACGACCGCGAAGTCGCCTTGACCGACAACGACATTGTCATTACGAGCAACGACGTTCCCGTCGCACTCGCCGGCGCCATGGGCGGAAAATCGACCGAAATCGACGCAGGAACTAAAACCGTTCTCTTAGAATCCGCCTCGTTCTCCCTTTATAACCTTCGTAAAACCCAGATGACCCACGGTCTCTTTTCTGAAGCGATTACCCGCTTTACTAAAGGTCAGCCCGCCGCCGCCGCCCCAATCGTTCTCGAAGAAGCGTTAAACTCGCTCAAGGTCTCCCCGAAACTCCGCGGCTGTACTGCCTCCGCCCCTGTTGCCTCCTCCGAAATCGCCGTTACTCCCGAAACCGTCAACTCTGTCCTCGGTAGTAATTACTCCCCCGAACTCATGACAAAAACCCTCGAAAACGTCGGCTTCCGCGTCTCAACCGCCTCGTCAAAGACCTCAAAAACCGCAGACCCCTCGGAACCCCTCAACGTCGTTCCTCCTTTCTGGCGTACCGACATCCATATCAAGGAAGATGTTATCGAAGAAATCGGACGACTCCTCGGCTTTGATAATCTCCCCCTCTCTTTCCCGTCTCGTCCGTTTATCGCCCCCTCCCTCGACCCGCTCCTGAAATTAAAAACCGCTATTCGCCACTCACTCTCTGGTCGTCTCGGCGCGAACGAAATCTTAACTTATTCGTTCGTCTCCGACGCTCTGCTCGAAAAAGCTAATCTCGACCCAGAAAATTGTTATAAAATCGTCAACTCTCTTTCCCCTGAACTCGAACGCTTCCGTCCGTCACTCCTCCCCTCCCTCCTCGACAAAGTTCGCTTGAACTTAAAAGCCGGTCATCGCGACTTTACCCTCTATGAACTGAACCAGGTCGCTCAAAAGCTCTACGGACTCACTCCGGAAGGGACTCCCGCCGTAAAAACCTCGCTCGCGCTCGTTCTCCCTGGCGACTTTTATCAGATAAAGTCCCTCTTCTTCGAACTCGTCCGCGATTTGAAACCCGTCCTCCCTGCCGAGTTCGTTTTGAAGCCCTTTGGCGATGCTCATCTTTTCGAGCCGCGTCGCGGGCTTGCGATTTATCTAAAATCAGGCGACCTCGAAATCCTCGTCGGTACCCTCGGCGAACTAAAATCCTCCGTCCTCTCTCGCTTTAAACTTTCGGGGATTTTCTCCGCGCTTGAAATAGCTCTCGACCCCTGTATTTCCGCCTCTGAGCCCCAACTTAAAGCTCATGAAAAACCGTCCTTGAAACTCTCGAAATACCCCGCTGTTTCTCGCGACTTAACTCTGAAACTTCCGGTCGAAACCCCGTTCTCGACCGTCGAATCTGCCCTAAAATCCGCTCTCGCGACCTTGAGCTCCTCAGAAGCACTCCTCTCCGAACTCGAACCTCTCTCGATTTATCACCGAAAGCTCTCTCCTGTTAAAAACCTCTCCTTCCGTCTGACTTTCCGGAACCCTGAAAAAACCTTCGACTCACAGGAAGTTTCTGATATAATGGAAAAAATTATTAACAATCTCTCGGCGCTCGGTGCGGAAGTAGTCTAGGATTCTGAAAAGGAGGTATATGGAAGAAGAATTACTAAAAACCAGTTGGAAACAACGCTTGATTATTCTCGGTGTCGCGCTTTTGTTGCTCGGCTCGACCGTCGCGGTTTATGTCATGATTGTTCTTAACGGCGGTACGTCCGTAAATTACTCAAAAATGACAACCGACCAGCTCCAAACCGCCTACGAAGAAGCTTATGGCGAATACGAAAGTCGCGGCGCGGAACTCTCCGTTGAATATTTTGAAGATTTTAAAACCTATAAATCCCGCGTCAAGGCGTTTAACTCCGCCTCTGCGAACTCCGACGGAATCAAAACCAAGGACCTCAAAGAAGGCGACGGGGAAGACTTAACGAACGATAACTACGCCGCTTATTACATCGGCTGGTGCTCCGACGAAACTATTTTCGATTCGTCGTTCGATAACGCCGACGAGCCAACCGCCCTGAACGCTCCGCTCCTGATTCAACCCGACTCCTTAATCGAAGGTTGGTACCTCGGAACCGAAGGTATGAAACTCGGCGGCGTCCGCGAAGTCACGATTCCTGGTTCTCTCGCTTATGGCGACTCTATGGAAATCTGCGGCGGTACGAACTCCCCGCTGAAATTCGTCATCTATACCGTCCCGCGTGACGAAAAGCTCGTAGAAATCGACGAAAAACTCGATAAAATCTACACCGCCCTCTCCGCCGCTTATGCCTCGAGCTACTCGAATTATTCCGACGATTACGAAGAATCCGTCCCTGCCGACGAATAGCCGCTTTTATGTCTCGCCCGACTTTCTTCTTTTACGACCTAGAAACCTCCGGTCTTTCGCCGTCCGACGCTCGCATCATGCAGTTCGCCGGTCAGCGTACTTCGCTCGACTTTCAGCCTCTCGGCGACCCGGTCAATCTCCTCGTTAAACTCGACGACGACACTCTCCCTTCCCCCGGTGCCATTCTCACAACCAAAATCACTCCCCAGAAAACCCTCGAAGAGGGAATCCCTGAACGCGAACTCGCCCAGTTCCTCATGTCAGACATTTTCACTCCCGACACGATTATCCTCGGTTTTAACTCCGTCCGCTTTGACGATCGCTTCCTTCAGCACCTCTTCTGGCGCAACTTCTACGACCCGTATGAATGGCAATGGAAAGACGGTCGCTCGCGCTGGGATATGCTCGACGTCGTTCGCATGACCCGTGCCCTCCGCCCCGAAGGCATCACTTGGTGCTTTACGGAAGACGGAAAACCGACCAACCGTCTCGAACTCTTAACCAAGGCAAACGGTATCTCCCACGAATCCGCCCATGACGCCCTTTCCGACGTCAACGCCTTAATCGACGTTACCCGCCTTATCAAAGAAAAACAGCCGAGCCTCTTCAACTTCCTCTTCCGCCTCCGCGACAAGCGCGAAGTCAAAGCTCTTATCAACCTCGACCGTCCCGCCCCCTTCGTCTATACTTCCGGTCGTTTCGGCTCCGCTCATAACTTCACAACCGTCGCTTTTCCGCTGTTCCATACCAAGAACGACAACCTTCTCGTCTTTGACCTCCGCTATAATCTCGAAGAAAAGCTCGCCGAACTCGAATCCGCGTCCGACCCTAAGTCTCCCCTCCTCAAAGACCGCCTGTTCCCGCTCTTCAAAGAACTTGCCCCGAACAAATGCCCCGCCGTCGCCCCGCTCTCCGTCCTCGAAGCGAAGGACGGCTGGCAAAAGCTCGACCTCACAAAAGACATCGTCGATAAACACCTCAAAATCCTCATGTCTCACCCCGACCTCTTAGAAACCCTCAAAACCGAGTTTCGCTCCTCTTCCTTCGACCGTCCGCCGATCGATGTCGAGGCTTCGCTCTATGACGCCTTCCCGCCCGACTCCGACAAGCTCCGCTTTTCCGCCATCCGCGCCATGTCCTCACCTGAAGAATTTGCCGATTTCCACCCTAACTTCGCCGACGACCGTCTCCCGGACCTCCTTCTCCATTACAAGGCTAAAAACTTTCCTACGTCTCTCTCCGAATCCGAAGCCGAAGCCTGGCAGTCTTATCGCACCGCCCGCCTCACCCGCCAAGCCCCCGCCTTCCTCAAGGAACTCGAAACCTTCAGCAACCAAGGCGCCGACTCCTTCTTGCTTGAAGAACTTTCTCTCTATTATCAATCCCTCCAAGAAGCCGACTATTAGCTAGACTTTTTCCCCAAAATTCGCTATAATGTTCGCGTTAATTATGGACGAGAACTATCTTAAAATTCGCGGCGCCCGCCAACACAACCTAAAAAACATCGACATCGACATCCCTCGCGATAAACTCGTTGTCTTGACCGGGCTCTCCGGCTCCGGAAAATCTTCGCTCGCCTTCGACACAATCTACGCTGAAGGTCAACGCCGCTACGTCGAATCTCTCTCTTCTTACGCCCGCATGTTCCTCGGCGTCATGGATAAGCCCGACGTCGATACTATCTCTGGTCTCTCCCCCGCAATTTCCATCGACCAAAAATCCACTTCCCGTAACCCTCGCTCGACCGTCGCCACCGTCACCGAAATCTACGATTATCTCCGCCTCCTTTTCGCTCGTATCGGCGTCCCCCATTGTCCGATTTGTCATCGCCCCGTCTCTCGCCGCTCCGTTGACGACATCGTGGAAGAAGTTTTGAAACTCCCCCTCGGCTCGAAGCTCCTTCTCCTCGCTCCCCTCGTCTCGCGAAAAAAAGGTGAATTTGCTCATATCCCCGACCAATTTATCCCTAAGGGCTTCTCTCGCGTCCGCGTTGACGGAATTATTTACGCCCTTGACGAATTTCCCGCCCTTGAGAAGAACGAACGCCACGACATCGAACTCGTCGTTGACCGCTTCGTTCTCTCTCCCGACCTTCGTCCCCGAATCGCCAACTCGCTCGAACAAGCTCTTGACCTCGGACAGGGAATTATTAAACTCCTCAAAATCGCCGACAACTCGACCTCAATTTCCGATAAATCCCCCGCGAAAAGTGAAGAAATCTTCTCCTTTTCTCAGCGCTACGCCTGCGAACTTCATCCCGACGAGCTAATTCCCGAACTCGAACCCCGCCTGTTCTCCTTTAACGCCCCTGAAGGCGCTTGTCCGACTTGTACCGGACTCGGAATCCGCATGGAAATCGACCCCGCCCTCGTCTTGAACCCGAACTTAACCATCGCCGAAGGCGGTATCCGCCCCTTTAACCGTATTACTTATGACTCTTACTGGCTCAAGCGTCTCGTCTCCGTCGGCGAACGCCACGGCTTCTCCGTCCATGTTCCCCTCGGCGATTTGAAACCCGAAGACATCGAAAAAATCCTCTACGGAACCGGCGCCGAAAAATATCAAGTTACCGTCTCCGGAAAAGGGAAGTTCTCCGCCGGTACGCAATACGAAACCACTTTCGAGGGCGTTATTCCGAACCTCGAACGCCGTTACCATAACCCCGACACGTCCGAATTTATCAAAAAGGACATCGAACGCTTCATGCGCGTCCGCGAATGTCAAACTTGTCATGGCGCCCGCTTGAAGCCTGCCGTCCTCGCCGTTACTGTCCACGACCTCAATATCGTCGACATGTGCTCCCTCGACGTCGATTCAACCTTAAAAATCCTCAACGAAAACCTGACTTTCTCCGACTCCGAAAAAGTCATCGCCGAACCGATTTTGAAAGAAATTCGCGAACGCGTCCAGTTCATGCACGACGTCGGTCTCGGCTATCTCGAACTCGGTCGCGCCGCAAACACCCTCTCCGGGGGCGAAGCCCAGCGTATCCGCCTCGCCACTCAAATCGGCTCCGGACTCCAAGGCGTCCTTTACGTCCTTGACGAACCCTCAATCGGGCTTCATCAATGCGACAACGATAAGCTAATCGGCACTCTAAAACATCTCCGCGACTTAAAAAACACCGTCCTCGTCGTCGAACATGACGAAGATACGATGCTCGCCGCCGACTATATCGTCGACATCGGTCCCGGCGCCGGCTCAAACGGCGGACGCCTCGTCGCCGCCGGTACGCCCGAGGAAGTCATGAACAATCCCGACTCTTTGACAGGAAAATACCTCAAGGGCGAGCTAAAAATCGAAACTAAAAAATCCCGCCGTAAGCCGAAGCGCGATAAGTTCCTCACCGTCGTCGGCGCCCGCGAAAATAATCTCAAAAATCTCACCGTAAACTTTCCTCTCGGCGTCATGACCGTTGTCTCTGGTGTTTCCGGCTCTGGAAAATCGACCCTCGTCAACGAAATCCTCGCCAAGGAGCTTCTCGCCCGTCTGAACCGTGCTCAGACCGTCCCGGGTCTCCATGACCGCATCGACGGCATCGACAATCTTGATAAAGTCGTCATCGTTGACCAATCCCCAATCGGGCGCACTCCCCGCTCGAACCCCGCGACTTATACCGGCGTCTTTACCGCTATCCGCGACCTCTTCGCCGCCCAACCCGAAGCGGAAGTCCGCGGCTATAAATCCGGTCGTTTCTCTTTTAACGTCCGCGGTGGTCGTTGCGAAACCTGCCAAGGCGACGGCGTAAATAAGATAGAAATGCACTTTCTCCCCGATGTTTATGTTACCTGCCCCGCCTGCCACGGTCGCCGTTACAATCGCGAAGCCCTAGAAATCAAATACAAAGGTAAAGACATCTCCGACGTCCTCAATATGACCGTCGACGAAGCCTGCGAGTTCTTCTCGAACCTCCCTGCCATCTCCGGAAAGCTCTCGACCTTACAAGAAGTCGGTCTCGGCTACGTCCGCCTCGGTCAACCCGCAACGACTTTCTCTGGCGGTGAGGCTCAAAGAATCAAGCTTGCCACTGAACTTTCTCGCCGCTCGACCGGTAAAACCCTCTATATCCTCGACGAGCCGACGACTGGTCTCCATACCCACGACGTTAAACATCTCCTCGCTATTCTCGATAAACTCGTCGCCGGCGGTAATACCATGATTATCATCGAACATAACCTCCACGTCATCAAGTCCGCCGATTGGATTATCGACATGGGTCCCGAAGGCGGTAAAAACGGCGGTTACGTCGTCGCCGAAGGTACCCCCGAAGACCTCGCCAAACTCGCCACAACTCCGACCGGTCAATACCTGAAAAAATACCTATAAAAATCGCCCCGATTCCTCGGGGCTTCTTGATTAGTAGTTACTGTTCAATGCTTCTTTCACGGCATACGCCGTTTCGACCCCCTCAAATGACGAAAGAATCAGATATTTCGCTTCGCGATGCTGTTTTAAATACAGCCACTCGTCTCCCCGGAACACCGTTTCGTCCCAGAGCGAAAAGCGAATCTCGCGACGTACCCCCTCATCGTCGGCTTCCCTCGAATCCTTCGGCACCCGTTCCGCATGAACCCAAACCTCCGGCTTCAGTCCCCGGCGCGTCTGATACGTCGCCTCCGCCTCGATTTGTGTTACCCGTGCAATCCCCTCAAGGTCATGCACGGTATCTCCTTCTTTCAGATACGTCGTCGGACGCAAAAACGGCACATACGGAACCGACTCCTGCGTCCTCCAACGCACTTCCTTGATAATCTCAAGGTAATGCGTTGCGACTTTCATAAAGCTACCGACGTCCAGCCGTACTACGGAAGCAATCTCCGCTCGCGCCCGGTCCCGATTCTGAACTCGGGAAAACTCGCGATAGATTCTCCGCTGCTCAGCTTTCGCGACTTGCAGCTCATACTCCCAATGCCTCGTTAGCGCATCGAGATTCTTCGTTCCGTGCGCAATCAGGTCCGACTGCCTCTGAACTTTCTTAATCCCGAGTGCTACTTCATGCGCCTCTGCTCGAGTACACATATCTATACCCCCTTTCTAGAGGAAACAAAACAACAGTTTCGTTAAAGAACGCTTTATCCCTTTATTATACCACAATCTTAATGTTTTTTCAACGCCACACAGTTCGCTTCGAGCCGTTCTAAAAACCTCTTCTGCGCTTCTGGATAGTTCGCGTTGTTCCCCTTCCACGCTTCGAGCGCCGGTCCCTGAAGCGCCCGTGCAAAGGAAAACGTGACTGGCCAGGAAAATGGTCCGTTATTGATTACCGCCTGAAGATTCTCCGTCGCCTGCTCCGGCGTCTGCCCCCCGGACAGAAAGACCACACCCGCCAGCTCTTTCGGTACAAACCGTTTCAAAACTTTCGCCGTCCAATCCCCAACTTCTTGCGCCGTCGATTGCTGTTTATACTGTTTTCCCGCCAGAACCATGTTCACCTTCAGAATCGTCGCGTTAAGCTGTACCTCTCGCTCTTTGAGCGCTGTAAAGAGATAGCCCAAAATAATCCCGGTCAGTCCCGCCCCTTTTTCAATCGAATAATCCCCATCAAAGACCAATTCCGGCTCCACAATCGGTACAATCCCCGCCGTTTGACAATCTTTTGCGTATTCCGCCAGAATCTCCACATTTTTCAACACCGCCTGCTTCGTCGGCGTTATCTCTGTTACCTCAAACGCCGCTCGCCACTTCGCAAACCTCAGCCCCATTTGATAGTATTCTTCCAGCCGCTCCGGTAACCCCGCCAGTCCTAGCGTATATTTTTCCGTCGAACCGGTAAAATTCGCCAGCCCCATATCAACTTTAATCCCCGGAATTACCCCCTTCGCGGTCAAAAACTCCGTAAACGTCCGCCCATCATCCGCTTTCTGTCTCGCCGTTTCATCGAATAGAATCACCCCGTTCACATATTTTTCCAATCCTTCGGTCGTAAAGAACAGATTACGATAATCTCGCCGATGCTGAAAATCGTCTGGAATCCCCATCCCCTCGAACTTCTTATGAATCGACCCTCCACTCTCGTCCGCCGCCAAAATCCCTTTTCCACGCGCCAACAACTGCGCCGCCATCTGTTTCAGATTCACTCCGCCGTTCTTCTCTTCCCGAAGCATCTCCTCAAGCTCCGTAAACGGCACCGTCTGGTCTAATTTCGTATTCTCGATATTCAACTTTGCCATCAACAGGGAATCACTAACACTTTTCCCCCGTAAACTCGCTCCGAGTACACTCGCCGCCACAATCGAATAAGTCGTCAGATGCGTCAACAGTTCCGTCCGCTTCATCCCCTTAAATCGGACTTCCTTCCCCTTAAACTTGACTCCTTCCTCAAAAATCTGACACACTTTCTCTCGCGTCTCCGCGTCATTTATCTCCACATCGGAAAACACCAAAGTCGCTCGCTGAATCAACTCTTTCATCACCTTCCCACCTCGCTTCGGCGCATAAACTGCGAGTTTCGCCCGCCGATTTTTCTCCAACGCCGTCAACAGATTTTCCACCGCCCCCCGCGTCAAGTTCGCCGACCGGTCCACAAACACCATATCTATCCCCGCCGGAATCTCCCCAGAAAACTCCGTCATCTGTTTCTCGCTCGGCGCAAGATAAGAAATCCCCTCTCCGGCGCACAGAATATACCGATAATCCCGAACTTTCATCTCATCAACTTTTACCGCCTCGCCGTTCGCCTTCGCCACTTCTCCAAAAATCTCCGCCTCAACTCCAAATTTCTGGAGCACCTCCAACGTCACCACCGCCCCTGAATAAACGCTCGTTCGACGAAAAAACTCATGCGAACTCCCGTTAAACCCCCAGTTCACCCAATTCACCCCCGCCTCATCTCGCTCAACCGCCTCTTTCCGCTCGTCCAACCTCAAATAACTATCTTTCAACACATTTCCGATAATCAAAATCCTGCTCATGCTTTAATTATACCACACAAAAAACGCCGGAGCGAAGTCTCCGGTCGTGGCGCATCGCGGAGGTTACGACCGAGCAATAGCCGCCGAGCCCCGTAACGACGGGCGCGAGGACGGCGGCGACACGGACGGAGCTTCGCGCAAGGCGTTATCTTACGTTATCTAACTTCAACCCTGACTCGCGGCACGCTTTTTCCGGAAAAATGACTCTTCTTCGTCTTCACAAACGTCACAGCCCCATCTTTCTTCGCATGAATCGTAAAGTTCCGCGACATATACGTCCCCTCTCCGGCAATCTTCGTGCTTCCGGTTTGCCGCACCAAAACTTCTCCGGCGCGCACTTTCTGTCCCCCGAAGCGCTTAACTCCGAGCCGTTGACCAGCGTTGTTGTGTACGTTCTTCGCGGTACCGCCCGCTTTAACATGTGACATCTTATTTCTTCCTTAGTACGATTATTTGTCGAGCGACAATTTGTCCTTCTCGATAATAGAGAAGGTCTTCTCGCCTCGATTTTCTAAACTTCTCTAAATTATACCCCATCTCCTGAACCTCGTCAAGAATCCCGAGCGTCTCATACTCCCCGTTTTCCCTCCTCCAAGCCGGTACCGCCAGCACAACCCCCGTCCCTCGCTCAATTTGTCCAGCTAGATTCTTCAAAAACCCTATTAAAATCCCTCGACACCTCTCCTTCTCCTCCTTCAGCTTCATCTCCGTCGGCACTTTCGACATCGGACTCCCGAGAAAGACCTCCGCTACAACCCCGTCAATCTTCCCGCCGAGCTTCTTCAGACTCGCCGACTTTCGCCAATCCATCTCCGTCGCATCTCCCGGTTCAGTCTCAAACTCCATACTCGCCCCCTCCGGAATCTTAACGCCCGACTTTCCCGAGCTGAGCCACTCGAGATTTCTCCGGCTATATTCGACCATTCTCGGCTCTTTATCCGTCCCGAGCGCCCGATATCTCATTAACAACGCCTCCTGCAACACAACCCCCGTTCCACAAAACGGGTCTAAAATCACGCTCCCTTCCGGCAGCTCCCCGAGACGATTTATCAACATTTGCGCTAACTTCGGCGGTAACATCCCGACCTTCGCGTCTCTCGCCGGACGCGCCTGGTCTCGTTTTGCATACTCCGTAATATTCTGAACGCCAATCAACTTGAAATTTCCCACATCTGTCAACATAATTTCAACATGATTCTTCTTTTCTGCAAGTTGATTATGATGACTTGTCGCCGTTGACAAAACTGCTTCTTTATTTTCCAAAACCCGAACAGACCTACCTGACCTCTGTAGAATCCGCTTCAACTTCAGCGCTTCTTCTTGTGCTCGCCGTCTTCCGCCCCGATTCCGAAAATCCGACACGCCTAGCACAATTTTTCCCTCCGGCAGGGAATTAAGATAGCTAATTATTCCTTTCTCTCCCCCTGTTATCTCTTCTCCAAACTTCAGAACCCCTCCGAATCTCCGTATCTCGGGGCGTTTTTCCGCTGTAAAAATCGCTAATCGATTCTCCGCCGCCTCCGCCTCACTCGCATGCATCGGCGCATACGCATAAACCTGACGTACGTCCGGATAAAACTTTTCTAATTCCGTCATCGATAAACTCGGAAGCCTCCCGAGTAAAGCTGCATATTTCATCTCCATTATTATATCATGTGCTATAATTTTTTTATGTCCTCAAAAAAACATAAACACTCTGCCCTCTGGACGAACCTCCTCTCTCTCCTCGCTTTTGTTATCGTCGCCGTCGTCATCTATCAAAACCTCGGCGATATCGAAACCACCATCGACCACCTCCGCGACACAAACCTCGCCATTTTCCTCCTCTTAATCCCCGAACAGCTTGTCATGCTCTACGCCGGTGGCGAAATCTTCTTCTCTTTCCTCAACGCCGCTTATTCTAAAGCTAAGTTAAAAACCTTTAAGTCCGCGAGTCGCCCCGAAGTTGTCCGGATTTCTCTCGAATCGAACTTTGTCCGCGCCGCCCTCCCCTCGGCAGGCGTCTCCTCCGCCGCCTATCTCTCTTGGCGCCTGAAACCCTACGGTTTTACCGCCCCCCAGACCAGCTTCATTTACCTCCTCCGTTATTTCGCCATTATCACCTTTAACCAGCTCCAGACCGTCTTCGCAATTTTCTTCATTTTACTCTTCCGCCCTCAAACCGGCGCTGGCGTCGGCACGCTCATTCTCGCCGCCATTCTCGCCGCCGGAACCGCCCTCTTCCTCTGGCTTTTTATCATCTTAATCTCCAATTCCCGCCGCGCCCTCTGGTTTGCTGAAAAAATCATTCGTTTCTTAAACTGGCTCGTCCGTAGAGTTACCTTCGGTAAAAAACGTAAACTTGCCGATTACGAAACGATAAAATCGTTCATTCTCGAAATGCACACGACCTACGCAACCGCGAAACAAAACAAAAACATTCTCAAAATGCCCATCTTCTGGGGCGCAATTTACAGTTTCTTCGAAATCGCGACTTATTGGGTCGTCTCGATTAGCCTCGGACACCCCGAGTTCCTCCCCGAAATCATGATTGGCGAAGCTGTCGGCTCTATCGCCGGCGCGATTCTCCCTTATGGGCTTTACGAACTCGGTATGGCTGGTGCCATGGCGTCTCTCGGCGTTGACCTCGGTCTCGCCGGGCTTATCGTCGTTATTACTCGTGTCGTCTCCCTTGGCGAAACCTTCCTCTTCGGTCATCTCTTCTACCAAGCTTCCATGCGCCTGAAGCGTAGCTCTGAAAGTTCTCATGTCGCCTAGCTTTTCTGCTTCCGAGAGGACAGTTCCTCGTTTCTCTGTTTCTGACTTTCTCGCCGTTGGTAACGAAACTTTGAGCTACGCCTTCTCCGGTATCGAAATCGAAGGGGAAGTCTCCAGTTTTAAAGTTTCCAAAGACCGATGGGTGTTCTTTGATTTGAAAGACTCCGCCTCGACTCTCCCTTGTTTTATGACTGTTTACGGCTTAAAAACTCCGCTTGAAGACGGCATGAAAATCATCGCTCGCGGCACGCCGAAATTAACCAAGCTCGGTCGTTTCTCCTTTACCATTACCGCTTATCAACTCGTCGGAGAGGGAACTATCAAAAAAGCTCGCGAACTCTTAAAAGCGAAATTAGAAAAAGAAGGGCTGTTTGCCCCCGAACGAAAACGCCCGATTCCTCGCGACCTCTCCTCCCTCGGTATTATCTCTTCGGTTAAATCCGCCGGCTATGCCGACTTTATCAAAATCCTCGGCGCCCGCTGGGGCGGACTTGACTTGAAAGTTGCCAACGTCGGCGTCCAGGGTCTCTCCGCCGCCGATGAAATCCTCCGCGCGCTCGACTTCTTTAACGAATCCCTCCCCGTTGACGCCCTCGTCATCCTTCGGGGCGGCGGCTCGACCGAAGACCTCGCGGTCTTCGACGACGAGCGACTCGTCCGCCGTGTCGCCGCCTCGAAAATCCCCGTCGTCTCCGGTATCGGTCACGAAATCGACGTCTCGCTCGTCGACCTGGCCGCCGATCTCCGTGCCTCGACCCCCTCAAACGCCGCCGAACTCCTCTCCCGGGATAAAACCGCCGAACTCACCAAAATCCGCTCCACTCTCGGTTCTCTCGAAACTTATCTCAAACATTACCTCGACTCCGCTCTCTCCGCGAATCGCTCCGCCCTCGACCGCCTGACTCAAAAGCTCCTTGAAACCCTCGCCGCTTCCTCTGACTCCCTGAAGTCAAAAACCACCCTCCTCAACTCCCTGAACCCCGAATCCGTCCTTAAAAAGGGCTACGCTATTCTCTCGGGCAACATCTCCCCCGGCGAAACCCTCGAAATTGCCACTTTCACTAACTTAATCCAAGCAAAGGTTATCAATGTCCGCCCCAAGCGCTAAATCCCCCTCCATCAATCAAAAACTCTCCTCCCTCGACGAAAAAATCGCCTGGTTTTACTCCGACGACTTCTCCCTTGACTCCGCCCAGAAAAATTACGAAGCCGCCCTCTCCCTCGCCAAGGAAATCGAAACTGACCTCACCAATCTGAAAAACCACATCGAGGTTCTCTCAAAAAGCTTTACGACTTAAAAAACTTATGATAAGATAATTTCATATGGAAACCCCTGCAAGCTCGATTCCTCCCGTCCCCCCTTCGGCGACTCCGACGCCGGGTGTTGCCGCTCCTTCCGCGCCAATTGCCGGAAACGCTGTCCCGAACGTAAAGCCCGTGAAAATGAGCAACGGCGAGTCCTCCCTCTTGAAAATCGTTATTATTATCCTCCTTTCCCTCCTTCTTATTGGCGCCCTTCTTCTCTCGTTTTATCTTTATACCGAATATCGCGCCGCCTCGACGAACCTCGATAGCCAGATAAAATCCGCCGTTCTTGACGCCGTGAAAGACCGCGAGGACGAACTTGAAGCGGAATTCGCCGAGCGTGAAAAAACGCCGAATCGCTCCTTCTCTGGACCCGAGGACTACGGCTCTCTGACCCTTGAATACCCGAAGACCTGGAGCGTTTATGTCTCGAACGACGCTTCCGACGGAAAAACTTTCCAAGCTTATCTTCACCCTCGCGAAGTCCCGCCGATTTCTGACGAAACAATTATCGCCCTCCGAATCAAAATCGAAGATTCGACCCTTGAAACCGTCTCGAAGCGCTATGCTTCCGCCTTGAAAAAGGGAACTGTCTCAAGCTCCGCTACTTCCGTCGGTGGCGTTGACGCGACTCGCTACGACGGACAAATTACCAATAAACTCGTCGGTTCCGTCGTGATTTTTCGAATCCGCGATAAAGTCGTTACTCTCGAGACCGACGCCGAGGCTTATCGCGACGATTTTAATAAAATCCTAGAAACCGTAACGTTTAACCAATAAAGGAGAAAAATAAACATGGCTCATATCAACCGTAAATATATCGATAGTCACTGGCTGATTTTTATCATCCGCGGGACAATCGCGACCCTTTGTGCAATCTTAACCATCTTCAGCGTCCAGCGCGACTTTGATTTCATGATTTCCGTCTCCGGTATTTTCCTCCTCTCCCTCTCGATTGTTGAATTTATCAACTCTCTCTATCGCGCCCGCTCGAAAACCGGCTGGGCCGTCTCCGTTGGTATCGCAATTGCCGACGCCGTTATCGCTCTCGCTCTCCTCTTTACCCTTGGTCAAGACCTCTCTTGGCATCTTTACCTCATCTCTCTTTACGCCTTCGTCCGCGGTCTCTTTGAAATTATCTCCGGCTTCCGTGCCACGGTTGACCCGACCGACCGCTTCCTCTGGATTCTCTCCGGCGTTTCTGGCGCCGTCATGGGAATCGTGATTCTGAACTCCGGAGAATACTTCATTCGCTTCTTTGGTATTTATCTCCTCATCTTCGGCTTGACCGGTTTAGTTTACGCCGTTCATAACCGCGCTCAACAACTTGAAGATAAAGCTGCCCGAAAAGAATCCGCCCGCCTCGCCGCTTCCTCTCGAAAAACGACCGCGAAGAAAAACTCCCGAAACTCCGGAAAGAAATCCACGAAATCCCGTAAGAAATAGTATAATAAGTTCATTATGAACTACAAAAAACCCCAAAAAGCCGTTATTACCGACGCGGGTCTCGCGAGCCGCTTCCTCCCCTTAACTAAAACCATTCCTAAAGGTCTGCTCCCCCTCGGAAGTCGTCCGATTATCGAACTCGTTATCGAGGAGTGTGCCGCCGCCGGAATTAAAGAGATTCTCCTCGTCGTTTCCGACCGCTCGAAACCTCTCTACGAACATTATTTCACCGACCCCGCTGAAAGCGCCTATACCCTCCTCTCTTCCCAGGGGAAACTCGACCGCTTCGCGCCCGTTTCTCACGTTCTCAACGACCTCCCCGAAATAAAGCTCGTCATTCAAGACCCTTCTTATCCTTACGGTAACGGCTCCCCGATTGCCAGCGTTAAAGATTACATCGACCCAGACGAAGCCTTTATCGCCCTCTGGTCTGACGATGTCGTCTTCGGCGATTCCGCCGTTAAAGACCTTCTCGCCGCCTTTGAGAAACATCCCGACGCTCTTGCGATTCTCGGTTGCCAGGAAGTTCCTCACGCCGAAATAAAAAAATATGCTTCCGTTGATTTTGACCCAGAAACCGAAATCTTAAACGACCTTATCGAAAAACCCGAACCTGACTCCGCCCCCTCCGACCTCGCCTCATACGGTCGCTATCTCTTGACTCCGGAAATCTTTACTTATCTCAAGCCCGAGAACACTGGAAAAGATAACGAGCTTTGGCTCCCGGAAATGATTGCCCGCCTCGTCCCGACTCAAAAAGTCTTCGCGAAAAAGACTTCCGGTCTCTGGATGACAACTGGCGACCCCCGAAACTACTCTCTCGCCCTCGCCAAGCACATCCTCGACTCTGAACCCTTCGCGGATGAGTTCCGTGACTTCGTTAAAAATAATTAAATAGGAGAACCCCATGGACGTCGCTGAATGGATTATCGTCGCCATCCTCTCATTAACCTTATTTGTCTTCCTCGTCCTCGGGATTATTTTCCTCGTTAAGCTCCTCGGTCTCTCCGACGATATGAAAACCCTCATGGGCGAAGCCCGTATCATCTTACGCACCGGTCAGCGTATCTCGAAGAAAACCGAAGGAGTCGTCGACAACGTTAAAGATTTCACTTCCGTCGGAACTATCGCTAAAGACACCGCCCTCTCCGCCGTCGAGAAACTCGTCGAGAAAGGCGTCGCCAAGGAAGAAGTTGTCAAAAAACATAAAACCGATAAAACCGCCAAGAGTTAAATCCCTCTCTCGACCCAACACCTCTTGCCTTTTAGTAGCTCTTATGGTATAATAAAAAGAGCTACTTTTTGTTGTTCCTTACAAGAAAGGAGGGCAGTTTATGTCCAGATGTTTTCGCCGCCGTCACCATATCCATCTCACGGTCGGTGCCACTGACCTCAAAACCTTCATCAAGAACCAGTTGCGAAGCGGCTGGCTGATTATCTTCGCCGTTATCGTTATCGGCGCCTTGCTCGTCGCCTTCGCTTTCGCGACCAACGCCGAAGCCAACAGCGAAGAAATCCTGTTGCCGGCTTATGGTTCGCCCGCCGCGTCAACCCAAAAACCGGCTCCGGCTCCGGCGGCTGAGGCTATCGATTCGTCGCCCGTCTCCGGCGCTACCGGAAACGCTAACAACGCCGGGACAACCCCGTCGAAGGAATATGATTACCGGACCGACCCCGCGTTCGATATCTTTCCAGATCGCGCAGAATACGACCCAACCATAGTCAACGCGCTCCAGAAGCGTTTGACCGAATACGGATATTACACCCCTGTCACCGGCCGCTTCGACGAAGATACCGGTATGTCGGTCAAGAAGTTCCAGCTCGACTATGGCCTCGCTTGCGACGGCGTCGTCGGTGACGCCACCTACGACATGCTAAACTTCAACACCGAACGTTGGACGTTTAGCTCCATGTGGTACACTGCCGACCTGAAGCACGTAGCTTATGTAATTCCTTGTGAATTCATCTACTACGTAAATTGCGGTGACGACCCTCATCTCACGGTCTATCATAAAACCGACCAGGGTTGGAAACGCACGCTTCAAGTTGCCTGCGTTGTCGGCGCAAGTACCGAATACGGCAATATCACCCCGCTTGGCTATCATGAAATCTGGTCATGCCAAGACACCGCGTTCGAACATGGCGGACTGTGGTATTATGCCCCGGTATTTTATACCGTGACGGCAACCCCTGGCGATGACAGCTCGACCTACGAATCCGAGTTCGGGATTCATTCGTTCGGCTATGATGCCAACGAGAAAACCTGGTACGACTGGGTCGTCAATCGGGATTATTACCCGACCGGAAAACTGACCAACGGCTGTGTCCGTGTCGATTACAACACAGCACTCTGGCTTCAACAGCATGCCACTGTCGGCACGCCCGTCGTCGTTGACGACCGTGACTTTGCCGACGTTAATCGTTAAACACCTCCTTTGCTCCCCGCCCTTGCGGGGAGATTTTATTTCCCGCGCTTCATCTTCTCGAACACCAGCGCCCCGCTATCAAACCAATCTCTCTTCGTAACCTCTATCTTTATTTCACTTTCACACAATCCTCCCCTACGACCGCCTTCATATCTTTCAAAAACTCCGCATTCCCCTCGACCCGAAACGGCATCTTGAGTGCCTTTTTCTCGCTCCCCTCGTCGAGAACTAATACAATCTCCTGCATTCCCAAGTTCCGGTCACAAACCCGCTTAATCGCCGAAAGTACCTCAACATCGTCCGGCTTCTTTACCAAAACATACACTCGCTCTTTCCGCGTATCTTTCGGCGGCGCAACTGGCGCCCTAACTCGTTCAAACTCCCCTCTACTCTCCGCGCTCGCCCCGCCCCCCGTATTATATCCGCCACTAACCCCTTCCGCACTCGTCCTCGACTTGCGCGCATATCTCGGCGCTACGTCTTTCGGCGGCGCTAGTCTCGTCCCCGTCGGCTGATACCCCGCTAACACCTCGTCAGAAATCACCTCACACGAATCCATTAACACTTTCGCATCTGACATCGGATTCCCCGCCTTGTCCCGCGCGTTCACCCTCCCCGTGATTTTTACTACATTATCCTGCACCAACTTCCCGCCATATTCCTCATATACATTCGGGAACACAATCACTTCCTGCTCCCCGTTCTTATCTTCAATCTTCACAAACGCCATTTTCGTCTGGCTCTTCGTCAAAATCGTCCTGACGCTCGTGATAATCCCCCCAACCACCACCAACTTCCCGTCGTTCTCCTCCGTCACTACCGAATATGGATGCGTCTGTTCCTCAAAAAACGTGTCATATTTATCTAACGGGTGTGCAGAAATATACAATCCCATCAAATCCCGTTCCCAAAGCAGCTGCTCCTTCTCGCTATATTGCGTCGGCGCCGGCTTTATCTCAACTTCCGGAATCGCCGCTGCTACTCCGAGCGCCCCAAACAAGTCCGTCTGTCCGCTCGCCGCGTCCTTCTGCATCTTCGCCCCATATGCCTGAATACTCTCCAAATTAAACAACAAATCGCTCCGCGTTCCGAACCGGTCGAACCCCCCAGTTTTAATCGTCGATTCCCAAGCTTTCTTGTTAAACTTCGTCGAATCGACCCGCTTCGCAAAATCGCACACGCTCTTGAACGGACCATTTGCGTCCCGCTCCGGAATCACTTTTTCCTCCACCAGCGCCTTCCCGACTCCCTTAATCCCCGACAATCCGAACCGAATCGTCTTTTCTCCCTTTACAATCCCGAAATCCCCATACGACTGATTAATGTCCGGTCCCAGGACCTTCAGCCCCATCCTCTTACACTCCGCAATCTCAATCGCGAGCCTATCTGTCCATCTCATATCCGCCGTCATCAACGCCGCCATATACGCGTCCGGATAGTGTGCCTTGAGATACGCCGTCCAATACGACACCAACCCATAGCACGCGGCGTGGCTCTTATTAAAACAATAGTTCGCAAAATCGAGTAGCTGTCGCCAAAACTCCTCCGCAATCTCCTCCGTCGCCCCGCCGACTTTAACCGCCCCCTCGATAAACTGCGGTTTCACCTTGTTCATCAAATCAACTTTCTTCTTTCCGACCGCCTTCCGGAGCGTATCTGCCTGTCCCCCGGTAAACCCACACCACTCTCGAGAAATCTGCATGAACTGCTCTTGATAAATCATAATCCCATACGTATTTTTCAACGAATTCTCAAGTCCCGGATGTAAATAGGTTATCTCCTCCTCGCCGTGCTTCCGCCGAATAAACGACTCAATAAACTGCATCGGTCCCGGTCGATACAGCGCCACCATAGCGATAATATCTTCGAAATGGTCCGCCTTCAAATCCTTCAGATATCGTTTCATCCCCGCCGACTCCAGCTGGAACACCCCCGTCGTCTCCGCTCTCTGTAACAATTCATACGTCAACTTATCGTCAAGCGGGACGTTGTACATGTCCACGTCCTCTCCATACACCTTCCGTACCATTCTTAGTGCATTATTAATCACCGACAAGTTCGACAGCCCCAAGAAGTCCATCTTGAGCAAACCCAGTTCCTCAATCGTCCCCATCGGGAACTGCGCTGCAATCGGACCTTTCGCCGACACTTCGAGCGGCACAAACTTCACCAAGTCATCTGGCGCAATCACGACCCCGCACGCATGTACCCCGTGCCCCCGAATCGTCCCCTCGAGCCGACTCGCAAAGTCCAACACCTCTTTTGACGTCGGATTGGTTTCGTACTCCTGTTTCAGGTCCGGCACTTCCTTAATCGCGTCCGGCAAATGTACATGATGCCCCATGACCGGGTCCGGCACCAACTTCGCCAACCTGTCCGCCTCTGCATAGGGAACTTCGAGCACTCGCGCCACGTCCCGAACCGCGTTTTTCGCCATCATTTTCCCGAACGTCGCAATGTTCGAAACCCGTCCGAACCCATATTTCTCCGTACAATACTGAATCACTTCATCTCGTCGCGTATCTTGGATATCCGTGTCGATATCCGGCATAGAAATCCGGTCTGGATTCAAGAACCGCTCGAACAAAAGGTCATATTTCATCGGGTCAAGCTCCGTAATTCTCATCGCATACGCGAGAAGCGCCCCTGCCGCCGAACCCCTCCCCGGCCCATAAATAATCCCTTTCCGTTTTCCCCAGTTAATAAAGTCCCAAACAATCAAAAAGTACCCGTTATACCCCATCTTGTCCACAACCGACAGCTCATAATCAATTCTCGGAAGCAGTTTATATAGCTCGTCTCGCCCCTTATCAACTTCCTCGAGAATCTGCCGACACTCCTCGACACTCAATTTCTCCGCTTCTTCCTCGGTTTTTCCGCCATAGCGGAACACTAGCCCTCGAAACACCAACTTATCAAGATATGTTTTGTCTGTCTCTCCTTCCGGAACCGGGAACTTCGGAATCAGAATCCGCCCCAGTTCAAGCTCCACATTACATCTCTCCGCAATCCGCTTCGAGTTCAATATCGCCTCTGGACAAGTCTTTTCCCATCTCGAAATAATCTCCTCCGGCGGAATCACGTGGAGCTGGAACTCCTTGAGCGACATCCGATTCGTATCGGACAAATTCGACCCCGTCCCAATACAGAGGAGCACCTCGTGCGCGTCCTGGTCTTCATGCTTCAGATAATGCGCATCACAAGTCACCACTAGCGGCAACCCGAGCTTCTCCGCATGCTCCATGTGCCAATTATTTATCTTCGTCTGCTCCGCCCAATGTGTCGGCGAATCCGGATGCCCATGGTCCTGCATCTCGAGATAAAACCGGTCCTTAAACACCTTCCGATACCACTCAATCAGCTCTAGCGCCTTCTCCTCGTCGTCCGCCCGAATCGCCTCAGAAATCTCCGACCCCGCACACCCCGATAGACAAATAATCCCCTCGTTGTATTTCTCCATGTCTTTATGGTCAGTCCGCGGCTTATAGTATTTCCCGTTAATCTCCGCGTTCGACATCAACCGACAGAGGTTCTCAAACCCCTTGTTATTCATCGCAAGTAAGGTAATATGGAACCGCTGTTTGTCATGCGCCGGATCTCTATCTTCGAGATTCCGCGCCGCGACGTACGCCTCAAGCCCCAAAATCGGCTTAATTCCTGCCTCTTTCGCCGTCTTATAAAGCTCGACCAACCCCGACATCGTCCCGTGGTCCGTTACCGCGACCGCTTCCATGCCCTTCTCTTTCACAAAATCAATCAGCTCGGGAATCTTCGTCAATCCATCGAGCAGGGAATAATGGGTGTGATTGTGTAAATGCACAAAATCACTCGGCTGGAGCGTTCTCTCCTCCACTTTTTCACTCATGAATCTATTATACTACAAGATTCACCAACCGCGCTTTCGCAACAAAAATCGTCTTCTTTGGCTCCCCCGGTACAAATTTCCGCACGTTCTCATTTTCGAGCGCAAGCCGAACCAACTCCTCCTCTTTTTCCAACATTTCCGCCCCCACGTTAAGCTTCGCTCTTAGTTTTCCGTTAACTTGGACAATAACCTCGACCGTATCAGAAACAAGCTTCCCCTCATCAAACTTCGGCCAAGTATCGTCTTTTTCGAGCGCGGACAAAATCTCCGACGCGAGATGTGGCGCAAACGGCTTCAACAGCTTCCCGAGAACCGTCAAGTCCTCCTCGCTCGCCCCTGTTTTATACAACTCATTCACAAACTCCATCAACGCCGCGACCGCCGTGTTAAAGCTCGCCCGTTCAATATCCTCCGTCACCTTCTTTATCGTCTTGTGTCGGACAACTTCGTTATTCGCAGACGAGGAGGAACGAGCCTCCACGAGGTTATAACACCTACTCAAAAACCGATAAACTCCCCCAATCGCCTTCGTTGACCACGCCGCATCTTCGTTGTACGGTCCGATAAACAACTCATACGTCCTCAGCGTATCCGCCCCATACCCCGAATCAATCACATCAAGCGGGTCAATCACATTCCCCTTTGACTTCGACATCTTCTTCCCATCCGGCGCATTGATATACCCGTTATACAACAGCCTCTTTATTGGCTCCCGAAACGGCAACTTCCCCTGGTCAGCGAAAAACTTCGCCCAAAATCGAATATACAACAAATGCGCTACCGCATGGTCGCCCCCACAATATACGTCCGTCGGCGCCCATTTCTCAATCAATTCCGAGTCCCACGCTGCCTCTTTATCTCTCGGCGACACATACCGCCAGAGATACCAGCTCGAACAAGCATATCCATCGAGCGTATCTGTCTCCCGTGTCATCTCCTCCCCATCAATCTCGACCTTGAGCCAATCCTTCGCCTTCGCGAGCGCTGACCGCCCGCTCTCATCTGGCTTAAAGTCTTCTACATCCGGCAATAAAACCGGCAACTGGTCTTCCGGAATCGCATGCGGCTCCCCATTTTTATCATACGCAATCGGAATCGGACACCCCCAATACCTCTGTCGAGAAATCAACCAATCCCGCATTTTATACATCACTTTCTTCTCGCCCAATTTCTCCAATTCCGCCTCAGAAGGGAACTTTGTCAATTTTACAACAGGCAAACCGAACTTCTCCGCAAACTCACGGTCGCGTTCATCTCCGTCCGGCACCGCCATAATCGCCCCCGTTCCATACCCTCCGAGTACATAATCCGCCACCCAAACCGGGATTTTCTCCCCCGTCAGCGGATTCGTCGCGTAGCTCCCCGTAAACACTCCGGTTTTCTCTTTATTCTCTTGTCGTTCAATCTCGCTCTTCCGGAGCGCCGCCTTTACATACGCCTCGACTTCCTCCCGCGTATTCTCATTTACAAGCTTCTTTACCATCTTATGCTCCGGCGCCAATACCAAGAACGTCGCCCCGAAAATCGTATCTGGTCGCGTCGTAAAGACCTCAATCGCCCCCTTCGTTTGAACTTTGAATTTAATCAGCGCCCCTTCGCTCCGCCCAATCCAATTCCGTTGCGCGGTTTTTATCTTCTCAGGCCAGTCCAGCCCGTCGATCTCCTCAAGTAACTCGTCCGCGTATTCCGTAATCTTGAAAAACCACTGTTTCATTTTCTTCTTTTCGACCGCCTCGCCGCATCTCCAACACTTCCCATTCTCAACTTGCTCATTCGCTAAAACCGTCTTATCTTTCGGGCACCACCATTGATAGCTCTCTTTTCGCTCCGCTAACCCCTTCTTAAACAACTGCAAAAAGCACCATTGTGTCCAGCGATAATACTCGGGGTCGCTCGTATTTATCTCCCGACTCCAATCAATCGCAAACCCGAGCCGCTTCAACTGCTTCCGGAAGTTCTCAATATTCTTCTCTGTTGCGACCTTCGGCGACACTCCGGTTTTTATCGCATAATTTTCCGCCGGCAGTCCAAACGTATCATACCCAAACGGACGCAAAACATTAAATCCTCTCTGGCGATAATATCGCGCTAACGCATCTACAATCGAAAAGTTCCTTACATGCCCCACGTGTAATCCCGCCCCTGACGGATAGGGAAACATCTCCGCTAAAAATAGTTTCTCGCGCCCATCATCTCCGTCTTCCGCTCGGAACTCCCCCGTCTTTTCCCAAGTCTCTTGCCATTTTTTCTCAATTTCTAAAGGATTATACCGCTTTGTCATATCTGAAAATTATACCATATTATAACTTTATTTCTAGCTTCCCCTGACGCACAATGACCGGCTTTTTCCCGGTCAAATCTAGTACCGTTGTCGGTAGCTCCCCCTTCGGCGTCGCCCCCTCGACTAAGATATCGACTTTCGGCAACGTCTCTTTCACGGTCTCCGATTTCACCGCCGGCTCGTCTCCTCGCGGGTTCGCCGAAGTTAAAAACAGCGCACCGACCTCTGGTAAAATCGTTGAAAACAGCGGCGTTTTCGGAATCCGAATCCCAACCGTATCAAAATGGTCAAAGTACGGATGCGAAAACTCCGGATTTTTCGGCAAAATCAGCGTTATCTCCCCCGGAATATATTTTTTCACATACTCCCGCGCCATCTTCGTCACAACCGCATACTTCATAATCACCTCGCGACTCTCCGGAACTAATGTAAAAACCTTCCCACTCTTTAAGTCGCGTCGCTTGAGATAAATCAGTTTTTCGAGCGCCGTCGCGGAATTAAGCCCCGCCGCCAACCCATATACCGTCTCTGTTGGAAGCGCCACGACCTGCCCTCCCGAAAGCCCCTTGATAATCTGTGACGTTTCGCTCGCTTTAACTTCTATCATAGCTCCCTCTATTGTATCACAATTAGAAATATGATATGATAATTTTAACGTATCTATATTAAAGGAGCATTATGCCTGAACCTAAAAAACAGTCGAGCCCCCGGAAGACCGGTCTTCGCCGAAGCCATCTCCGTCTCGAGCTGGCTCGCGCCGTGAACAAGATTTCCCCCGTTAAGGCTTTTGAAACCAAGAAAAAGACCCCTAACCTGAAGGTAAAAACCGCTAAAAAGTCCGTTAAACCGGCTAAAAATTCTAAAACCACAAAAAAGAGTAAATAATGGCTTCGAATCGGCATTTAGGTAGAATTATATCGCTCCAGAGCTTATACGAATACGAGTTCCGGAGTAAGGCGGGCGACCCCGACGCCGAAATCGATAAAATCGTCGCAAAAAACATCATCCCATACGAAAAAGCGCTGGGCGATACCGAATTTGTTTATCGCTTGACCCGTAGCGTCGTCGAACATATTCCCGAGCTTGACGAGGCGTTAGCCCCGCTCGCTCCGGAATGGCCAATCGCCTCGATTGCCTCAATTGACCGCAACGTCCTCCGCATGGGGCTTTACGAATTAAAATACTCTGAGGAATCCGTCCCCCCGAAAGTCGCCATTAACGAGGCGGTTGAACTCGCCAAGGCTTTCGGCTCGGAAAACTCCTCAAAATTCATCAACGGTGTCCTCGGAACTGCGTTTCGTAATCTTGGTTTCGCCGACTCCGAACACGTAAATCATGACACAGAACCAATCTCCGAATCCTCCGTCCCGGAAGCCGAAAGCTCCGTCGACGCGTCAGGGAACGAATCTGAAAGTTCCGGAAGCCCTTCCGAAACAATATAAACCCTCCCCGATTGCTAAGTTTCGCGAAACCGTCTTTCGTAAAAAGCCGGTGATTCAAGAAATCGTCCGCGAACCGACCGCTGGTGGTATCGTTTTTCGCCTCTCAAAAGATAAAAAGGACCTCGAAATCCTCCTGATTCAAGATTCGAAAAACCGCTGGACGATTCCTAAGGGTCATATCGAACCTGGCGAAACCGCGAAACAGACCGCTGTTCGCGAAATTGGTGAGGAAGCTGGGCTTTTCCATATTAACGTCCTCTGTTGGCTCGGAAAAATCCATTTTAAATACCGTCGCCTCGACAAACTCGTCCTCATGACGACTCAGATTTACCTCGTCCATTCCCTTGACCCCCGAGAAACCCCAACTAAGGAAAAATGGATGAACGGAATTAAATGGTTCTCGTTCGCCGACGCCCTCGACGCTATCGAATACGAAGACATCGAGAAGCTCATGTTAATCGCTAAGAAAAAAATAAGAAGTGGAGAATACTAAATTGGACCCAAGACCCTACCGTGAATTTGCCAAAGAAAAACTCGGTTTCGAGTTTAGCGACATCAACCTTTTAATTACCGCTCTGACTCATCGTAGCTACGTCAACGAGCACAAGAAATCCGCTCATGAACATAACGAACGTCTCGAATTTCTCGGCGACGCCGTTCTCGAACTCGTCACGAGCGACTTTCTCTTCCGCAATTACGACGAACCTGAGGGAATCATGACCGCTTGGCGCGCCGCCCTCGTCCGCACAGAGTCCATCGGCGCCGCCGGGCGAGAACTCGGCTACACCCCGCTCGTCCGCCTCTCCCGCGGCGAAAAACGCGACTCTCGCCGTGCCCACGACACCATCTTCGCCGATTGTTTTGAAGCCGTTATTGGCGCTATCTATCTCGACCAAGGCTACGCCGAGGCAAAGGCTTTTATCGAAAAGCACATCCTCAGTAAAATCGACTCCATTATCGAAGAAGGTACCTGGCGCGACCCAAAGTCCTATTTCCAGGAACTCGCTCAAAAATACGATAACGAAACCCCAGTTTATCGGACTATTAAAGAAGAAGGTCCCGACCATAATAAAACCTTCACTGTCAACGTTTATATCGGTCCCGTCGTCAAGGGAACTGGTACCGGTCACTCTAAACAAGAAGCCCAAACCGTCGCCGCCAAGGCTGGCATCCGCGCTTATCGCTCCGCCCACCCTCACGATAAAAACCAGAAAAAGCCTTGACATCTCGTCCCGCTTACGTTAAACTTAACTTAGTTCGTTTTGAACAAAAGCCTAACTGCGAGTCGGCTTTAAAATATATATAAAGTTGAGAGCTTATATGTTCAAAAATCCACGCCAAGGCTAAAGGGGTGGTTTTTTGGTTCTAGACTTTTCTCCTTAACTTGTGTTAGAATAAACATAACTATCTTAAACAGGAACTTTTTACATGGACAACAACCCTTCCGATAACCCGCCAACTCCGCCAATCGACCCGATTGACCCAATCGAGCCGGTTTCCCCGTCGAGTGAACCCGCGCCGGAAGCGCCCGAAGCGCCCGAAGCTCCTGCTCCGGAAACTCCGGAACCGACTCCGGAACCGACTCCGGAAGAAACGCCCGAACCCGCTCCTGCCGAGTCTGAAGAAACCCTGACCGCCTCCGCTGACCCGGCTCCGGTCTCCTCTGACCCCGCCGCTGATTTAATCGCCGCCGCGGAAAAAGAAACTCCCGCCGTCTCAATGTCAACCGAATCCGCCTTCGCCGGCGCTAGCGTGAAAGCTCCCCATGCAAAATCTTCTCCTCTCGTGTTTATCCTCCTCATTGTCCTGCTTCTCTTGGTTGGTGGCGCCTGCGCCCTCTACTTCATCTTCCCGAACGCCCTAAACTCCCTTCTTGGCTCCCCCGAGTCCCAGTCAACCGTCATTATCAATACCGAATCGACCTCTGACGTAGAAGAACCCGCCGAAAGCGATTCAGACCTCGAGACCGAATCCGAACTCGAAACCGAAGAGGAAGAAGACGCCGAAGCCGAATCCGAAACTACAACTGAGACCGAAACCACGACCGACGCAGAATCCTCCACAACAACCACTACAGAAAACGCAACTTCCACAACCGAGACCGAAACGACTTCTACAACCGAAGCTTCGAACTAGCTCCAGCTCGCCCGAACCCCTCTTCCTTTTTCCGTCTCTTTATGTTAAAATGTCCTGAAATTAACTAAGGAGAATCTATGCTCGCGATTCGCATGCAGCGTAATGGCCGAACACACCACCCTGTGTATCGGATAGTCGTCCAAGAATCCCAGCGTCACCCTCTTTCCGGGCGCGTTGTGGCAGAGGTCGGCTCCTACAACCCCGAAACTAAACAAACCGTTCTCGATAAAGAAAAAATCGAGTTCTACTTAAAAAACGGCGCCCAGCCTTCTTCTCGCGTCGCCTTCACGTTAGAAAAGAACGGCATCAAGCTCCCATCCTGGTACAAAAAGGCTCCGACTAAACAAAAATCCCCGAAGCACGCCGACAAGCTCCGCAAAAACCAACCAAAAGAAGAGCAGCCTGCCACAGAATAAAAAATAAGCCCGTGGGCTTATTTTTTATGGTATAATGTTTCAATAAACTTAAAGGAGCAATTATGGCGACCATCGACCAGCAATTCGTAGAATACATCGTAAAAACCCTCGTAAACAACCCCGACAAAGTCGAAGTAAGCCGAAAAATCGACGAAAAGGGCGTCCTTCTCTCCCTCTCGGTTGATCCTGAAGACGTCGGTCGCGTCATCGGTAAACGTGGCGCCACAGCACAATCTTTGCGCACCCTCCTCCGCGCCCTCGGAACTAAAAACGACGCTCGCTATAACCTGAAAATCGTCAACACTGACTCCGACGACGCTCCGACTTCCGACCCCTCCGAAGAAGAGCCTGCCGAGTCCGCCCCTTCCGAAACTCTCGCTGAAGACACGCGAAAAGAAATGGAAGACCTCGACGATCTAGACATCTAAAAATCACCAAAAAGCAAGCCGAGAGCTTGCTTTTTTATGTTTTTTCTATATAATCAATCAAAAGAAGCAGTTTGCCGATATTTTTTGGCGTAATCGCGGGACCGGCGACCCTCGGTTATAAATCTCGGCAGTAATCTTCGGCGCTATGGCTGAAAAGCTAAAAGATTACTAACCCTAACTAAAAAGGACTCTCTGTGGCAACAACCGGCACTACTGGTCGTCTCTTCTTTACCGAAGGAGACCAAGCCCTCCCAATCCCCGACTTAATCTCTCATCAAAAAGACAGCTGGGAAGATTTCGTCAAATCCGGTCTCCGCGAAGTCTTTAACGAGTTAAACCCAATCGAGGACTATACTCGTCAAAAGCTCGCGCTCCGCTTTAAAGATTATTACTTTAAAGAACCCTCGGAGACCGAAGCGGAAGCTAAATATAACCTCTCGACTTACGACGCTCCGCTCCACGTCATCGTCGAACTCGAGAACAAGGTCTCCGGCGAGAAGAAAGAACAAGACATCTTCTTCGGCGATTACCCTTGGATGACCGACCGCGCGACCTTCATCGTCAACGGCACCGAACGCGTTATCGTCTCCCAGCTCATTCGCTCTGCCGGCGTCTTCTTTACTGCCGACACGATTGGCGCCCGAAATTACTATGGCGCCAAGGTTATTCCTGGTCGCGGAGCCTGGCTTGAGTTTGAAACCGCCACGAACGGCGCCATCTACGTCAAAATCGACCGTCGCCGAAAAATCCCGGTCACGACCCTTCTCCGTGCCCTCGGCGTCGCGAAAAACTCTGACATCCAGGAAAAATTCGCCGACCTCTCCGAATCGGAAATGGAATATCTCAAGGCAACTTTAGACAAAGACACTTCCCGCGGTCAGTCTGAAGCCTTGATTGAAGTTTATCGCCGTCTGCGTCCAGGCGACCTCGCGACTGTCGAAAACGCCAAAGACATGATTGAACGTACGTTCTTCGATTATAAACGCTATGATTACTCTCGCGTCGGTCGGTTCAAAATCAACCAACGCCTCGGCTTCGACACTCCGAACGATTCGGCACACCGCACGCTCCAGATGCAAGACCTTATCGCCATCATTCGCGAAATCATTCGCCTAAACGATACTCAAGACGCCCCTGACGACATCGACTCCCTCGCCAACCGCCGAATTAAACTCGTCGGCGAGCTTGTCCAACGTCAATTCCGCCTTGGCATGCTCCGTCTCCAGCGTAATATTCTCGACCGCATGTCCATGGCTTCCCTCGACGACGTAACCCCGTCCCAGCTCTTGAACTCGCGCCCGGTCGTTGCCGCCGTCAAGGAGTTCTTCGCCTCCTCTCAGCTGTCTCAGCTCATGGACGAAACGAACCCCTTTGCCGAACTCTCTCATAAGCGCCGTCTGAGTAGCATGGGCCCTGGCGGTTTAACCCGCGAACGCGCCGGCTTTGATGTCCGCGATGCCCACCCAACTCATTACGGTCGTATCTGTACCGTAGAAACCCCGGAAGGTGGTAACGTCGGTCTCGTCTTGAACCTTGCCACTTACGCCCGAATTAACGACTACGGCTTTATTGAAGCTCCGTATCGCGTCGTCAAAAACGGTCAAGTTACCAACGAAGTCGTCTATGTTGACGCCTCTCTCGAGAACGACATGATTATCGCCGACGCCTCCGTTAAACTCGATAAATCCGGTCGCTTTGTTGATACTTATGTCTCCGCCCGTGTCCACGGAACCCCGGCTCAAGTCGAATCTTCTCAGGTTACCCATATCGACGCCGCCCATAAAGAAATCCTTGGCGTTTCTGCCTCGTTAATTCCGTTCGTCGAAAAGAACCGCGTTGACCGCTCACTCATGGCGTGCGCCATGCAGAAACAAGCTGTCCCTCTTCTTAAAACCGACGCCCCAGTAGTCGGTACCGGTATCGAAAAAGAAGTCGCCAAAAACCTCTCTCAAGTCGTCTTCGCCGAAGCTGACGGGGAAGTTAAAAAAGCCGACGGCGTCTCCGTTATCGTTAAATACGCCGACAAGTCCGAAAAAGAATATAAACTGACTCATTTCGAGAAAAACAACGACGACCGTTGCTACAACATGCGTACTAAGGTCACCCGCGGTCAAAAGGTTAAAAAAGGCGACGTCCTTATCGAAGGCGCCTCCGTTACTGACGGCGAGCTTGCCCTTGGTAAAGACCTCCTTGTCGCCTTCATGCCTTGGCGTGGTTATAACATGGACGACGCTATCGTCATCTCCTCCCGCCTGGTCGAAAACGACGAGTTAACTTCAATCAACATTAAAGACTACGATGTCGAAGTTCGCGAAACGAAACTCGGTCCGGAACAAATCACCCGCGACATCCCGAACGTCTCCGAACATTCCCTGCGTCATCTCGGCGAAGACGGTATCGTCGCTGTCGGTAGCGAAGTTTCCGCTGGCGATATTCTCGTCGGGAAAATTACCCCGAAAGGCGAACAAGAACTTTCTTCCGAGGAACGCCTCCTTCGCGCCATCTTCGGCGAAAAGGCGAAAGACGTCCGTGATACCTCCGTTCGTATGTCCGGCGGTACCGGAAAAGTCATCGGCGTCCGCATTTACACCCGCGACCAGGGTCACGACCTCAAGGCTGGCGTCCTCATGCAAATTAAAATCTATGTCGCCGAAATGCGCAAAATCGACGTCGGCGATAAGCTCGCTGGTCGCCACGGCAACAAAGGCGTTGTCTCCCGGATTCTTCCGGTCGAAGACATGCCGTTCATGGAAGATGGTACCCCGATTGACATCCTTCTCTCCCCGATGGGCGTCCCGTCCCGTATGAACCTCGGCCAGCTCTTCGAAACTCACCTCGGCATGGCCGCTCGCACCCTCGGTTACAAAGTCGCAACCCCGTCCTTTAACGGTGTCCCCGACGAAACGATTTCGAACGAGCTTGAAAAAGCCGGCTTTAACCGCGACGGTCGTGTCCAGCTCTACGACGGCCTAACCGGCGAACCGTTCGAGGAACGCACTTCGGTCGGTGTCATGCACATGATTAAGCTTCATCACATGGTTGAAGATAAAATCCACGCCCGCTCGACCGGACCATACACCATGGTCACCCAACAGCCTCTCGGCGGTAAAGCCCAAAACGGCGGTCAGCGCTTCGGAGAAATGGAGGTTTGGGCACTTGAAGCTTATGGCGCCGCTACGACTCTCCAGGAAATGTTGACTATTAAATCCGATGACGTTTACGGTCGTGCTAAGGCATACGAGTCCATCATCAAGAACGAGCCAATCGAAGGTCCGAAACTTCCGGAAGGCTTCAACGTCCTCGTCAAAGAACTCCAAGGTCTCGGTCTAAAAGTTGACCTCCTCGACCATGGTGAAATGAGCGACGCTTCCGACGTTATCGAAGAAACTTCCCGCGAAATCGAACGTGAAAAGGACGACCAGCGGATTTATAACGCTCATAAAGAAGAAACCGAACCGGTCGTTACTGACCTCGACTCGGAAGAAAGTAAAGAAATCTTAGAAACCGAAGGATTAACCATAACAGAGGGCGACGAAGGAACTGTCGACCTCGGAGAGGAACTCTAACATGGCTTGGATAGACAACTATATCTCCGCCTCCGACTTTGACTCGATTCGACTTAGCGTCGCTTCGAGCGCGGATATTCTCAACTGGAGCTACGGCGAAGTTCTAAAGCCGGAAACTATCAACTACCGAACCCAAAAACCCGAACGCGACGGTCTGTTCTGCGAACGGATTTTCGGACCGGTCAAAGATATTAACCCCCACGACGCGAAGCTCAAGGGCGTCCGCTCTCGCGAAGCTGCCGTTGATAAAGAGGGGAATCTCGTCACAAAGTCCATCACTCGCCGCGAGCGCATGGGACATATTACCTTAGCCGCCCCCGTAACTCATATCTGGTTCATGCGTGGAACCCCGTCCGCTCTCGCGACCTTGCTCGACTTGACCGTTAAAAATATCGAAAAAGTCGTTTATTTCGCTACTTACCTCATCACCGAGGCTAAAGACGCGGAAATCGCCAAAGTCCTCGCCGACCTCGAGGCTCAAACCGATGCCGCCCGTAACGCCATCAAATTACGTTATGATAAGGAATCGGAAGCCGAAGGCGCCGACGTTAAAGCTCTCGCAGAAGCTCGCACAAAAGAACTTGAAGACCTCGAGTCCGACTACATCAAGCGTAAGTCTCTCCTCGAAAGCTTCCATAAAGGCGCCGTTCTCTCCGAACTCGATTATCGTAACCTGCCGGAAGAATACGAAGACCTTATCGAAGTCGGCATGGGTGCGACCGCGATTAAAAAGCTCCTTGATGAAATCGACCTCGACCTCTTGATTAACGAACTCAAGGAAGAAGCCGAAACCGCCAAGGGTCAAAAGGCGAAAAAGCTAATTAAGCGCCTGAAAATCCTCGAGGGTATGCAGTCCGCCGGCATCAAGCCGACCGACCTAATTTTGACCGTCGTTCCGGTTATCCCTCCGGATCTCCGCCCGATGATTTCTCTCCCTGGCGGACGTTTCGCAACCTCCGATTTGAACGACCTTTATCGTCGCGTCATTAACCGCAATAACCGCCTCAAGAAACTGCTTGACTTGAACGCTCCAGAAGTTATCTGCCGTAACGAAATGCGCATGCTCCAGGAAGCTGTTGACGCCTTAATCGACAACTCCGCCTCCCACGGCTCCCGCTCCGCCGCCTCTCAAAACGGGCGTCGGAAGCTCAAGTCCCTCTCCGACCTCCTGAAAGGGAAACAGGGTCGCTTCCGCCAGAACCTCCTCGGAAAACGCGTGGACTACTCCGGTCGCTCGGTTATCGTCGTCGGTCCGGAATTAAAGCTGAACGAATGTGGTCTCCCGAAACAAATGGCGCTCGAACTCTTTAAGCCGTTCGTCATTTCTTGGCTCATCTCTCATGAAGCCGCCAGCAATATTCGTTCTGCCGCGCGTATGATTGAAGCTGGCGAGGCTATCGTTTGGGACGCCCTCGACGAAGTTATTCAAGGTCGCTATGTCCTCCTTAACCGCGCTCCGTCGCTCCACCGCCTCTCTGTCCAAGCTTTCCAGCCTAAACTCATCAACGGTAAAGCTATTCAGCTCCACCCGCTCGTCGCTTCCGGCTTTAACGCCGACTACGACGGCGACCAAATGGCGGTTCACCTCCCACTCTCGAACGCCGCCCAAGCCGAGGCGCGCGAACTCATGTCCGCAACTAAAAACCTCCTGAAACCCGCCGACGGCGCCCCCGTTCTTGCGATTTATCAAGACGTTGTTCTCGGTATTTACTACCTCACCTACGATAAGCCCGGAACCGATACTGAACAGGTTAAGGCGTTCTCGTCCATCTACGAAGCAGAAATGGCCTACGACAAGGGAATTATCGCCCTCCAAACCCCGATTCGCGTCTTCGCGAAAAAGGAAATCCGCGATACGACCCTCGGTCGCGTTATCTTCAACGAAATCCTCCCGAAGGATTATCCGTTCGATAACTCCGTCCAAACTTCAAAGCAGTTGAAAAAGGTCATGGCAGACATCTTCGACCTCTATGGCGCCGAAACGACTGTAAAAACCGCTGACGCCGTAAAAAACCTCGCGTTCGAGTACGAAACAATTGCCTCCGTTTCAACCGCGAAAGGCGACTACCCGACTTATCCGGAAATCGCCGACTTCATCGCCGAAGGCGACGCCAAGACCGCTCTGATTCAAGACCAGTTCAACCAAGGTCTCGTGACCGAAGAAGAACGTCGCAACTTAACCATTGCTAACTGGCGCGATATCGACAAGAAAATCTCCGATTTTCTCAAGGAAAAACTCGCAACCATGGACACAGATATCGCCGTCATGGTCAACTCCGGCGCTCGTGGCTCCGTCTCGAACATCAAGCTCGCCTCTGCCGAAATCGGTATCATGGTCGATATTAACAACAACGAAATCGAGCTTCCCGTTAAAAGTTCTTACAAAGAAGGTTTGAACACCCTCGAATCCTTCATCGCCACCCGAGGCGCCCGCCAAGGTCAGGTCTCGACCGCTCTCCGAACTGCCGACTCTGGTTATTTGACTCGCCGTCTCGTTGACGTCGCCCAAGACGTCTTCACGACCGACGAAGAAGCCTACGACCCCGGTTTCGCCGTCTATAAATCCGAAACCGAACAAACTGGTATCGCCTTTGAAACTCGTATCGCTGGTCGCTATACCGCCGAGGCCGTCCCGGGTTATCTCGGCGCTGATGAACTAATTACGACCGACCTCGCTCGCCAAATCGCCGCCGACGACAAAATCGACTCCGTTAAAATCCAAAGCGTCTTGACGACGACCGCCACGAGAGGCGTCCCACGTAAGGCGTACGGCGTTGACATGTCGACCCGCGCCCTCGTTGAACCGAATCAGCCAGTCGGCGTTATCGCTGCCCAATCCCTCGGTGAACCTGGTACTCAGCTCACCCTCGACACGAAACACGGTTCCGGTGTCGCCGGTTCTGGTGCTATCGCCCGCGGTCTTCCGCGTGTCGAGGAGCTTCTCGAAGCCCGCTCCCCGAAGGGTCAAGCTTGGGTCACGCCAATCGACGGCGTTGTTGAAGCTCATGAAGACGGCAATCATTACATCGTCACGATTACCCCGGAAGCCGGCGAAACGACTCGTATCGAACTCGGCGACCGTAAAGCGAAAGTTAAAGACGGCGCAACCGTCAAGACCGGCGACGTTATCGCCTCGAAACCGAAAGGGCTCGAACCGATTATCGCCCCGTTCGACGGTAACGCTCAGCTCGTTGAAGGCGCAATTATCCTCGTCGGCGCTGCTGGCGCTCCGGTTCGCTTAGAAATCCCGAACGCCGCCGAACTCGTCGTTAAAACCGACGACCTCGTCAAGGCTGGCGACCGCCTCACGACCGGCTCCTTGAATCTCCAAGACCTCTTGAAGTATAAGGGAACCGAAGCGACCGAGCGCTATATCATGAACGACGTCATGTCCGTTTACGCCGCCCAGGGTCACGAAATCTCCTCGAAACACTTTGAGGTGATTATCCGCCAGATGTTTAACCGCGTCATGATTACCGAATCTGGCGACGGAACCTTCGTCGCCGGCGACGTCGTCTCCCGCGCCGCGGTTGAAACCGAAAACGCCGCCCTCGTCGCAGAAGGGAAGACTCCGTCCTCTTTCGAGTCCCTCCTTCTCGGAATTACCAAGGTCTCGATTTGGTCCGACTCCTTCCTCTCCGCCGCGTCCTTCCAAGATACGACTCGCGTCCTTATTAACGCCGCCATCAACGGTCGCGTTGACCATCTCCACGGTCTCAAGGAAAACGTCATCATCGGTCGTAAAATCCCTGTCGGAACCGGCGTTACCCCTCTCGACCCTGCCACTCCGACCGAGGCCGAACTCGCGGACCTATAAAATAAACATCAAAAAAACTCCCCCACGCAAAAACTCCCGCTTACGCGGGAGTTTTGAAAGGAGGGTTATGGGGTGTCAAAATCAGGTAAGGACAAGAGGTCTAGGCTTCGTATAACAGAACGCCATTCCGGCGGGCGTCCTTGACGGCCTCTTCCAGAAAATGCAAGTAAACCGTCCCGCCCCCGCCATAAACCTGCCAGGAAGCCGGCGTTTCCGCAGTCTCTTCGTGATAAATCGCGAAAATCAGGCTCCCCTCGTAGGACTTCATCAAGAAGCCCTGCCCTTCGGCATATCGAGTGGCAATGTCCGCCGCAGTTTCCGGCACAGCGTCGCCCAAGCCCAACGAGAATACGTGGTAGTGCCCGTAACCTGACGGGTCCGCCATGGAGAACAAATCCTCCGGCGGAGCTACCTTTGTAGTCCCGAGCAGGTAACGCTCGGTACCGTCAATCGGGCTGTCGCTGAACACGAGCCCCTGAAGGTAGCGCGGTCGGGCAACCCACCCAATCTGGTACGCTTCCTCGCGTACCTCCGCAAAGGGCAGCTTCGCGTTGCCGTGATTCATCGCTTTAGCAACAGCGGAGCGCCCCGCTTTAGAATCGGCGACTTCAAACTCAATCGCCCATTCAGGAGGCAGTACCGGAAAATCCGGCATGTTGAGCGGCTCGCCAAGTACGGAAAAAATACGGGTTCCAGTTTTCAGAAGACACATAACGAGTCCTCCTTTCTTAAAAATAACTTCAATCTTGGAACACCTCCAAGAAAACGACTCCTATATTATACTACATAACCCGCTAAAAGTCAATAGTCACGCAAGAACCCCTCTTTATTACGCAAGAAACCCCCTCTACCGGAAAAATCCGTTTTCCCCTCTTGCGATAATCTTCCAGATATGATAAAATGTCCTCACTAACTAGACTACCTAAAAAGTCCCTCGGGAAACTCTTAGAGTCTAGATTTATTAATGTCAAATTTAAGGGAAAGGAAAGAATGAAAGTCATTCTCGGCACCAAAATTGGTATGACCCAAATCATCGGCGACGATGGCGTCGTGACCCCTGTTACGATTATCGAAGCCGGCCCCGCGACAGTGACTCAGATTAAAACCGTCGAAACCGATGGTTATAACGCTGTCCAGCTTGGGTTTGGTAAGGGTAAGAATCTGAGCAAGTCGGTCTCCGCCCACGTCAAAAAGGCTGGAGAAAACTTAAACCCGAAAATCTTAAAGGAGTTCCGTCTCGACGCGACCCCTGAAGCTAAGCTCGGTGATGTAATTACCGTCGAAGCTTTCGCCCTCGGCGATAAGGTTTCCGTTACTGGAACCTCTAAAGGTAAAGGCTACGCCGGAACCGTTAAACGCTGGAACTTTGCGGAGTCCCGCAATACCCACGGTTTCAAAGGCGACATCCGTAAAGTCGGCTCAATCGGCTCAATGTACCCTCAAAAGGTCTTCAAGGGTAAGCGCATGCCTGGTCGCATGGGCCATGATAAGGTAACCGTTAAAAACCTCGTCGTCGCCTATATCGACAAAGAAAACAATCTTATCGGTCTCAAGGGCGCCGTCCCTGGACCCAAAAAGGGAACTTTAGCCCTCGAGGGAAAGGAATAATATGGCGGAAACTACGAAACTCAACAAAGACATCTTCGCTCTCGAAGTAGAAAATCACGAACTCCTCAAGCTCGCCTATGATTCTTATCTCGCGAACTCCCGCTCTTCCCACGCGAAAACCCTCAAGCGCGGTGAAGTCCGTGGTGGCGGTAAAAAGCCCTGGAAACAGAAGGGAACCGGTCGCGCTCGCTTCGGCTCAACCCGAAACCCGATTTGGCGTCATGGTGGCGTCGCCTTCGGTCGCACCGGCGAGGAAAACTTTACTAAATCCCTTGCGAAAAACGCGAAAAAACTCGCCGTTCGCCAAGCTCTCTCGCTGAAAAACGCCGAAAAAACCGTCTCAACTGCTTCGCTCGCCTCGCTCAAGGGAAAGACTAAGGACACGGTCTCCCTCTTGAAATCCCTCAAAATCGCCGACAGCGACGCCGTTCTCCTCGTCGTTTCGGAAAAGACTCCGGAAAATCTCCGTTCAACGAACAACCTCGGAAACGTTAAGCTCGTCCGCGCGACTTATCTCAACGTCTTCGACCTCCTGAATGCCGACCGGATTATCTTCGACGAAAAGGCTCTGACCGACCTTGAGACTTGGCTCCTCGGAACCGAGGTAAAGACCGCTGAGAAACCCGCGAAAAAGGAGGATAAATAATGGCTGAAAAGAAAACCGTCTTAAAGGCTGGCGAAAAGTCGAAAAAGACCGAAGAAGCCTTAAAGTTAAAATCCCTCCTGACCCCTCGTGCCACGGAGAAAACCTATAACGAACAGACAAAGAACACTTACGCCTTCTTCGTACCGCTCGGCTCCTCGAAACCGGAAATTAAAGCCCGGGTTGAAAAGGAGTTTAAGGTCTCCGTCGTTGACGTTCGCGTCTTAACCCGAAAGGGAAAGAAATGCCGCTTCTCTAAAGGCAAACATGCTTACCCTGGTACGGCGTTCCGCCGCGACCATAAACTCGCTTACGTTACCTTGAAATCCGGCGATTCGATAACCGTCTTTAAGACCCCAGAAACCGCCGAGACTCCCGAAACCTCAAAACCCACTAAAGTCAGCGCAAAGGAAGCTAAAGCCCCGGCTGAAGCCGACACGAATGCAGACAAGGAGAAGAAATAATGTTAAAAGCTTATCGCCCGACAACTCCGGCGCAACGTCAGAAAACGACTCAAGATTTTGACCAAATTACCACGAAAAAACCCTTGAAGTCCCTGACCCTCGCTAAAAAGCAACAAGCCGGAAAAAACAACCAAGGTCGTATCACCGTTCGCCATCGCGGCGGCGGCGTCAAACGCCATTACCGTCTCTTGACTCATAACCTCCCGAAAGGTCTGAAACTAACCGTCGAGGAAATCGAATACGACCCGAACCGCTCGGCGCGTATCGCCCGCGTTAAAGACGAGAACGGAACTTATTACTACGTCCTCGCTCATACCGAAATGACGAAAGGCTCCACTTTCGAGACCGGCGAACAAGCCCCGGTCGAAACCGGTAACCGCCTGAAACTCTCCGATATTCCTGTCGGTACCTTCGTTTATGCGATTGAACTGACCCCCGGAAAAGGCGCCCAGATGGTTCGCGCCGCCGGAACTTCCGCCCAGCTCATGGCTCGCGAAAACGGCTACGCAACTTTGAAAATGCCGTCCGGAGAAGTTCGTAAAGTCCTCGAAACTTGCGAAGCGAGTATCGGAACCGTCTCGAACGTCCAACATCAGAACATCAAGAAAGGCTCCGCCGGTCGCGTCCGCCGTAAAGGTATCCGCCCGACCGTCCGCGGTGTCGTTATGAACGCTTGTGACCACCCTCATGGTGGTGGTGACGGCGGTCGTCACGGCTCTGGAAAAGCTCCGCGTACGCCTTGGGGTCAGCTCACTCTAGGTTATCGCACCCGTCATAATAAGAAAACTAACAAACTAATCGTGCGTAGTCGCCACGAAGGAAAGAGGAAATAATGTCTCGTAGTTTGAAAAAGGGTCCGTTTGTGGACTACAAGCTCGAAAAGAAAATCCGCGCTCTCTCCGCTGAAGACCGAACGGTTATAAAGACTTGGGCGCGTTGCTCGACAATTTCCCCAGAAATGGTCGGACGCACGATTGCCGTCCATAACGGTAAAACCCATGTTCCCGTCTTTATTTCCGAAAACATGGTCGGTCATAAACTCGGAGAATTCGCCCCGACTCGGAAATTTAAGCGCCATGGCGGTAAAAAAGCTGCTGAAGCTGCCGCTGCAAAGGGAGGTAACTAGTCATGGAAACCCGCTTTGCTCACGCTTACGAAAAGAAAATTGACTCGATGCCGCGAAAGGCTAGCGTCGTTGCCGCGCTCGTCCGCGACCGCTACGTCGCCGACGCCGTCGTGATTCTCGAGCATACTCCGCGCCGCGCCGCTCGTCCGGTTCGAAAAGCCGTCGAGTCCGCCGCCGCGAACTTGATGAACAAGTACGAAAATATCGACCCGAAAACGATTCGTATCGCTCGTATTTCCGTCACTGCTGGAACCCGTATCCGCCGCTATGTTCCCGCCTCTCGCGGTCGTGCTCTTCCGTTTGAAAAAGTCTCGTCCAATATCTTCGTTGAAGTCGCCGGAGAAGAAAAGCCGAAAGCTGAAACGAAAACAGATAAAAAAGCCGAGAAAAAGGTCGTAAAGAAAGAGGAGAAGAAATAATGGGACAAAAAGTAAACCCGATTTCCTATCGTCTTCAGGTCAGTAAAGACTGGTCCTCTAAGTGGTTCACTAAGAAATCCGACTTTAAGACTTGGCTGATTGAAGACATTAAAATCCGCGAAATCGTCGAGAACCGGTTTAAATCCCGCCCGACTATCGCGAAAGTCAATATCGAACGCTCCGCGAACCTGACCACGATTACAATTTTAACCGCCAAAGCCGGCGCCGTTATCGGTAAACAAGGCTCTGGAATTAACGAGTTGAAAAAAGAACTCGAAAAAATCGTTGACGGTCCGCTCCGCATTAACGTCGAAGAAGTTAAAAAACCCGAACTAAACGCCAAGCTCGTTGCCGAAAATATCGGTTTCCAGCTCGGGAAGCGTATGAACTTCCGCCGTGCCGTAAAAATGGCTTGTCAGTCAACCATGACCGCTGGCGCGAAAGGCGTCCGTATCGAAGTCTCTGGTCGTTTGAATGGCGCTGAAATGTCTCGCCGCGAAAAGTTCATCGAAGGCTCCGTGCCTCTCCATACCCTCCGCGCCGACATTGATTTCTACTGTCATCACGCCCAGACCATCGCCGGTATCGTTGGTGTAAAAGTTTGGATTTATAAGGGGGAGAAATAATATGGCACTTCTAGTTCCGAAAAAATGGGCACATCGTAAAGTCCGTAAAGGTAAAAACACTGGGAAGGCTTCCCGCTGCAACACAGTCGCCTTCGGCGAATATGGTCTCGTCTCGCTTCAAAACGAACGTATCACCTCCCGCCAAATCGAAGCCGCCCGCCAAGCGATTACTCGCTACAACAAACGCGGTGGCGAAATGTGGATTCGGATTTTTCCCCACACCCCCGTCACGAAAAAACCGCTCGACGTAAAAATGGGCTCTGGCAAAGGCGAACCCCAGTTCTACGTCGCCAAAGTTAAAGAGGGAACTGTCATGTTCGAGGTCGCTGGCGTGACCGAGGAACAGGCTAAAGAAGCCCTCCGTCTCGCTGGTCATAAATTACCCGTGAAAACGAAAATTATAAAGAAAGAGGAGGCATAATGGCACACACTCTAGTCGGGGTCGTCTCTTCCGATAAACGCGATAAAACCATCACCGTCGAAATCGCGAACCGCGAGACTCACCCTTTATACCGCAAACAATTCACTAAAACCCGTAAATATACCGCTCACGACGAAAATAACGAAGCTCATCTCGGCGACACGGTCGAAATCGTCTCTTGCCGTCCTATCTCGAAGACCAAGAGTTATAAACTCGTTAAGGTCCTCGAACGTTCCCACGGCACGGTCGAGCTTCAAGAAAACCTCCACGACGCTCTCGAAACCGTCGGCATAAAAAAGTCTGCCGAACCGATTGCGCCTACTGAGGAAGGAGAGAAAGAATAATATGATTCAACCAGAAACCCGGCTCAAGGTTGCCGATAACTCTGGCGCTAAGGAACTCGGTGTTATCCGCGTTCTCGGCGGGACTCGCGCCCGTTACGCTCGCGTCGGCGACATCGTCACTTGTAGCGTTAAAGACGCCTCCCCGACCGGCGGCGTCAAGAAAAAAGCCGTTGTCCGCGCCGTTATCGTTCGTACTCGTGCTCAAATCCGCCGTCCTGACGGCTCCACGATTCGCTTCGACGACAACGCCGCTGTCCTCGTCAACGACGACAAGACCCCTCGTGGGACTCGCGTTTTCGGACCCGTTCCTCGCGAACTCCGCGACCTCGGCTTTACTAAAATCATCAGCTTAGCTCCGGAGGTTCTCTAATGTCCGAATCTAAATACACCCCGCGCTTAAAAACCGAATATACGGACAAGCTGCGCGAAGAACTGAAAAAAGAATTAAACTTAAAGAACCTTCATGAAGTTCCGGAACTGAAGAAAATCGTCGTCAGCTCTGGCGTCGGTAAAAAACGCGAAGACAAGCGCTTTACCGAAACCGTCGCTCTGACCCTTGAAAAAATCACTGGTCAAGTCCCAACTTCTCGCCTCGCAAAAAAGTCCATCGCGACCTTTAAAATCCGCAAGGGCATGGGCGCCCCCGTCGGTTATCTCGTCACTCTTCGTAACGACAAGATGTACGAATTTGCCGACCGCTTAATCAACATCGCTCTCCCCCACGTCCGCGATTTCCATGGTGTCTCGCGTAAAGCCTTCGATGCAAAGGGGAATTACTCCCTCGGTCTCCGCGAACAGACCGTCTTCCCGGAAATCACCTTCGAAGACTCCGCCGTCCTCCACGGTCTCGAAATTACGTTTATCAGTAAAAATGGTTCAAAGGAAGGAAGCCTTAAATTGCTAGAAAAATTCGGCATGCCGTTTGAAAAGGAGAACAAATAACATGGCTAAAAAATCCGCCGTTCTCCGCGACAAAAAGCGCATGAAACTTTATGAAAAATATAAAGCGAAACACGACGAGCTAAAAGCCGCCGGCGACCTTGAAGGTCTCGCAAAACTTCCGCGTAACGCCTCTGTTACTCGTCTAAAAAACCGCGACCTGCTCGACGGACGTCCGCGTGGTTATATGCGTCGCTTCGGTATGAGCCGTATCACCTTCCGCGAAAAAGCCAGTAAGGGTGAAATCCCTGGCGTAACCAAAAGTAGCTGGTAGGAGAAAGGAGAAAAGATATGTCATTACAATCCACAGACCAACTCGCCGACCTCTTGACTCGGATTCGCAACGCTTTGATGGTTGGAAAAACCGAAATCTACCTCCCGACCTCGAAGCTGAAAGTTGCCGTCGTTGAAGCGTTAAAAACCGCCGGCTATCTCTTCGATTACGAGCTAATCGACCGTAGCCCCCGTGCCACGCTCCATGTTCTAATCGCCGAACCTGGAAAAAACTCGAAGATTAACGAAATCTCGAAAGTCTCGAAACCCGGTCGTCGCGTTTATGTCTCGGCTGACGAAATCCCAACCGTAAAATCCGGACGCGGACTTGTCCTCCTTTCGACCTCGAAGGGAATCATGACCGGACGCAACGCGAAAAAACTCCGCCTCGGTGGCGAAGTCCTAGTAAAGGTATGGTAAAAAAATAACCCCGAAAGGGGTTATTTTTTTTACAGCGACGTCACAATCGTCTTTATCTGCTTCTTTGTTAAATTATTCCCCGACGCGTCGAGCTTATACACAATCCCCCCGTTGACCCAAGCAGCGTCCGACCCAGAAATATAAATCGTAATCCCTTGCTCACGCACTGAAGTATAGTTCGTTCCAAACTCTTTCTTCACATAATTCGTCTCAAGCGTCTCATTGTCCCAAGCCGACTTCTCCTCGGAAAGAATAAACGACGCGTTCTCTGACGACGACGAAAATGTCATCGTCAACTTCCCCTCTTCCGATAAAATGTCCGAAAGGCTATATCCCCTCGGGACGTACCCCGGATACGACGCGTCAATCCCCGACTGCATCGCTGCAACTTTCACCGACAAATCCGGCGTACTCGTTGAAACATAATACGACGCCACTCCGACCACAACCGCCGCACAAGCTAACGCTAACGCAAAGCGTTTCACTCCAACTTTCGAGCCTTTGGTCGAAATCGCTGCCGTCGGCTTCTCTTCTTCCATCGTCGCGACAGATTTCAACGCATCCTGAACCGCCGAATCTTTGATATTCTTCGCCGCCGACTCATTCGCTGTCGTTTTTCCGGAAACTAAACTCTTTTCAATCGTCGCCGATAACGGTTTCGGCGCAACCGGCACACTTGCCGGAGCGGTCTGTGCCGTCGGCGCTTGCGCTAACGATTTCCCTGACCTAAGCGTCGCGAGGCGTTCACGATTAATCTTCTCCGCTAGAGCTTGTCGCCGTTTTAAGTCTTCCGCTCGCCGTTTCGCAACCGAATCAACCGCCGCTGCTTCCGTATTCGCTGTCGCAACTGCCGTCTTTCCCGGCTTCTTCACATATTTCCGATTTAACGTTGTCGAGCGTTGCGTCCTACGATGCGCCGAAGAACTGGAAACTCCCGAACCGGAAACGCTTGCGCTAGTCATAATTTTTCTTATACCTCGCTTTATAATTCTTATCCTCTATAATAACATTAAGCGCAAAGGAAAAGCAAGAGCTATTTTTCTCTCTTTCTCTATGCTATAATAATAGGAACCTTTTATGGACGAACAAGAAAAAATCGAAAAACGCGCCCGTCTCCGTCTCTTTTTGACGGAAATTTTTATGTCTCTCTCGGTGATTTTTCTCGTCGCCTTTTTGACCATGCTGGTCATGGGCTACTCGTTTCACTTAACAAAACTCGGGAAAGACGAACCCGTCGTCGAACGAACCGGTCTCGTTCAAGTCAGTTCCTCCCCGACCGGTGCGACCGTCACTCTCGACGGCGGAACGCCGCTCCTCCTTCGAACGAACACGAGCCGTACTCTCTCCGCCGGAACTCATGAAATCTCTTTAACTAAAGACGGTTACGATTCCTGGACGAAAACCGTCACAATAACCGAGGGTATGATGTATCGCTTGAACTACCCGAAGCTCTTCTTGCTCGACCGCGAGGTTGAGCCCGTCTTGGAAAAACTCGCTCCCTCCTCTTTTGTTTCCGCGACTCCGAACGGGGAAAAGCTCCTCCTGCGCGATTCCGAGACAAAAACCTTCTCCTCCCTCGACATCTCTAGCTCGAAAACCGCGAAAAAATCCCTCGACTTTCCCGCTGCCCTCGCGCTCGAAACCGTCTCCTCCGTTAAGCCTCTCGCCTGGAGCGGCAACAGTAAAAAACTCCTCCTCCGCCTCGACGGGAAATTCGCCGTCTTCGACCTCGAGACCCCTTCTAGCTCTCTCTTGCTCGATAGTCTCTTGCCGGAAGCGCTCGCCTCCGGAAATCTCGCCGACGTCAAGTTCGAAACCGGCTCCGGCGAACGTCTGCTTCTTCTCTCGAACTCTGGCGAATTGTTCGAACTCGATTTGAAGACTCAGACTCTCTCCTCGCCTCTCTTGACCCACGTTCTGAAGTTCACTAACAACGAGGACAAATTACTTTTCCTCTCCGACCGCTCGGCCTCGCTTGCGCTTTATACTTATCGCGTCGGTGACGACGAAAGCTATCTTCTCAAATCTCTCCCCTCGAACGCCTCTCTTGATTCTGTCCGCTTCGCCTGGACTGATTATTTCGAATCGCTCTTTTTCGCCCTCGCTCTCGACTCCGACTTAAAAATCTATTCCTTAAAAACCTGGCCCGAAGAAGATATAGCCGCTCTTGACTCCGTTGAAACTTTCGAAACCGTCGCCGAAACTTCTCTCCCCTTCGCCCCCGCCTCTCTGAAAGCCCGCGGAAAAGGACTTTTCTTCGCTCTAGAAAACTCCGACGGAACCGAAAAAGCCGTCTTTGACCTCGAGGCGGAAGTTCTCCAATCCTTTACCATTCAACATGAAAACAGCTGGCTCGACGAGTTCCTCCATTTCGAAATTACCGACGCCCAAGAACTCTGGGTCACGGATTACGACGGAAACAACTGGCGTCTCCTTGCCTCTGACGTCGTCGCTTCCTCCCCCGTCGTCTTCTCAAAAAACAATAAATACCTTTATTATTTCACCTCCGCCGGTCTTGTCCGCGAAAAAGTTTCTTAACCGTTTATGCTAGAAATCTCTCCGCTCGAATTTCGTTTTCCTCTCGAAGAAAAAACAACTTTTAAAAAATCCTTCTCCCTTAAAAACTCCGGCTCCGAACCTTTAACCATAAAGCTCTATGCTCGCCCCGCGCCCGGGCTCGACAACGCCGCTTATGGTCGACTCGCCGAATGGCTCTCTTTCTCCGAACCGACCATCACGCTCGCCGCTGGCGAAGTAAAAACCGTGCCTTTTTCCATCACAGTTCCCGAATCGTCTCCGCCTGGCGGTCAATACGCCTTCCTCTACGCAGAAATCCTCTCTACGCCCGCTTCCGCTGCCCCTTCCGGAAACGCCTTCTCGCTCACTTCTCGCGCCGCAATTCGTCTTTATGGTATTTCTGAAGCTTCCGCCGTTCGCTCCGTCTCTGTTTCTTCTCCTCATGCGACAACTTTTTCCTTCTCCCCCAATTTAACCGCCGGCGCAACCGTGAAAAACTCCGGAAACATTGACTTTACTGCCCAGTCCGCCTTCTCCGTTTCGACCCTGTTTGGAAAAACTCTTTATTCCGACTCCGCCTCGACCGTCCTTCTCCCCGACGCAGAAAAATCCCTTCTCTCCGTTTGGGAAGAAGCGCCCGCTCTCGGAGTTTATCGCCTGTCTTATTCGCTCAAGGCTCTCGATACCGAAGTCTCTCTCAACCGCCTCGTCCTTATCTCATCGCCAATTTTCACACTTCTCTTAGTCTTCTTCTTTCTTCTCGTACTCTTCTTTGGTCTTAACTTCCCAAAACGCCCTACTCCGCCACACACCTGACCGTAAACGCATCCCACTTATTATATGCCTTGACCGGAGTCACTTCCGTCGCACTCACGCCTAAGCGATACGCACTATTCGCGTCAGAAACCGTCGCCGTCCACTGCCGCGCATACACTCCGCGGCTCTGATCCTTCGAACCGTTATGGTCGCCTGCATAAACCATGTTCACTGGGTATGCTCGAAGACCAACGCTCGAGTTAAGTACTCCATTATTCACCGTATTATTAAGCGTTTGAACTTCTCCGCCCGTCCCGCCAGTCGGCAGTCTCCAGCCCGCCGGACAAATATCTCCCGCCACGTTCCCACTCGTAAAGCTATACGTCCCGTTGCCCGCCGTCGCCGCGTACCAGTTATACCAAACGCCGTAAGCATATAGCGAACTTATCCCGTTATTACTATTATACGAAGTACTCAACGACCGATTAATATTGTTTGTATCAAAGAGGATTTTGTCGAAGCAAGCGGAGTTGTTCGTCGTACACATGGTCGTCGTCGGGGCAGTCGTCTCCGCTTCGGTCAAGAACGCTGCGGTCGGGGAATTGGTATTCGCGGCGGTCACTGTCGCCGTAGAAATATCGAGTCGTAAGTTTTCCATCATCCAGCACTTCCCATCAGCGAGTTTCGCAACAGCATACGTGTTCCCGTCTCGACTATCAGTCAAAGCAGTCACGTCTCCCGAGCTCATCGTCGAGCAACCGGTGAAGTTCTGCATCGTCCCCTCCGAGCTCTTCCAGTTCGCATAGAGAATCATGCCTTCCTCCGAGATATCTCCCGTGGTCAAGGTTGCCATCGCCCCGTACGTTGTCCCACTCCCGTCCGCCGCCGTGTTCCAACCGAGGAAGCCATAACCGTCCCGAGAAAAGTCCGATGGCATTAGCATAGTCGCCGTGTTCGAGTTGACGGTATGGCTAATCACATTCCCCTCGTCCGCTCCGTTCGCTCGGTAGCAAATCGTTCCCGCCGCACAAGCCACCGGCCGCCAAACCGCATATAGCATCTTGGGCGATTCCGCCGTCGTTACCGTAATCGTATCTCCACTCGTATAGTCCGCCGTCGTCGCATCATCGTCATCTGCCCAACCAGCAAAAGCAAACTCCTCTCGCGTTGGTGCGATACTCGTCACCACAAAGTCATAGCTCCCGTCCCCAATCCCGGTCGAAGGTTCCGGCGCCCCGGTTCCGCCGTTCGCATTATATTCGAGCGTCAAAATCTCTCCCCAAATCGCATATAGCGTCAGCGTATCTCCGGCAGACACGTTCAACGCTGCCGCCGCTTCCGCGACCATGTCCTCGCTCGCCACATCCGTCCCACTCCCGTCCGCCGCCGTATTCCATTTAGAGAAGACGTAGCCGGATTTAGTAAAGGTGTTCGGCTTCGCTGCGGCTTGGTATAAGTCCACGTTCGTATCGTTCGCCATGGTTCCAGTTCCACCATTCGCGTCATAATGAATGTTCCCAAAAACAGACGGGACGCTAGATTTCGCAACACAACGAATCGAGAAAGCGTCCCATTTATTATACGTATTTTTCGGCGTCACTTGCGAGGCGCTAGCGCCAAAGCGATACGCATTCGCCGTGCTGAACGCCGTCGCTGTCCAAATCCTCACGCCAGTCCCACGGTTCGTCGATACTGTCGCGTTATAATCCCCCGAATGAATAATGTTAACCGGATATTTCCGGAACCCGGCGTCGCTCCCGGTAGCATTATTGTTAATCAACGCATTAAGCGTGACAAATTCTCCGCCCGTCCCGCCAGTCGCCAGTCTCCAACCCGCCGGACAAATATCCCCCTGAACCGTTCCACTCGCCATACTATACGTCCCGTTACCCGCCGTCGCGGTAAACCAGTTATATGTTCCGCCATAGCTATACCAAGATAAGTTATTTCCGTCCATCGCATATTCCGCCGTCAGACTCCGGTCGATGTTGTTCAGATTATAAGAAACAGTATTATCACAAGCCTCCGTATTAGATGAACAGAGCTGATTACTGCTCGCCGAAACTTGAGCGAGATTGATAAAGTCAGACGTCGGATTGTTCGTATTAGCGCCGGAGAGTCTCATAGAGGCGGGACGCATTCGCATGTTCTCAGCCATCCAACAGTTATCATCCGCGAGCTTCGAGACGAGATAAGTTTCTCCGTCCCGGAAGTCCGTCAACGCCGTTACGTCTCCCGTGCTCATCGCCGAACAGCCAGTCCAGTTCTGTAACAGCCCTTCCGACTGCACCCAGGTCGCATATAGCTTCTGACCACCAAGTGATAAGTCGCCAGTCGTTATCGTCTCTCCCGGACCATACATGTTTCCGCTCCCGTCCACTTCCGTGTTCCAACCCGCAAACCCGTAGCCCGAGCGGGAGAAGTTCGAAGGAATCAAGCTCACGCTCGCGTTCGAACTCGCCGTCTGTTCCGGCATCGTTCCAGTTCCGTCGTCTCCGTTCCCTACGTAACAAATCCGCCCCGCCGGACAAACGTTCTCCGCCCAAATCGCATAAAAGGTAATCGTGTTCGCAGTCTCCGGGTCAAGGTCATAGGTCAAGTCCGTTCGACCAACTTCCGGCTCCGTCGCGCTACTGCTCGTATCCCAACCTAAGAAATCATATCCGCTTCTCCTCGGAATCGCCGTATCGAGATATAGCGTTAGCCCAGAAATCGAACCTGTCTGCGTCGAGGGCGAAGGCATATCGAGAACCGTGTCTTCGCCAGCGTTCGGTTCATACGTTACTTGATAATTCACTTCTTTAGCGACAGCGGTCAAAAGAAAATCGTTTTGGTATGAACCGCTCGGCTGACCTTCAGGAACTTTAGCACCGAAGGTTAAGGTTAAAGTATCTGCTGTCGCATTTGCAGCGCTAGTCGTTCGTAGGACGTCGCCACCAGAGTTAACCGTCGGTGCAGCTTTATAGTTGGTCGCGTCGAGGCTATACCCATATCCGTTCGGGAAGTTTGCCGTCGTTACGCTCGCGGCACCGCCGAGGTCAATCGTCGGAATCGTGAGCTGACTATTTGTCGTATGCACGAGGTTCGTCGTCGCTCCGGCGGTCTCAAGGGTCAGTTCATAACCGGTGAAGTTACTCGTTGTTACGCTTACGGTTTCGTCAACCGTCGTAAACAGTCCCGCCTCCGTCGTCATCTCGAGCCGTCCTGTCCCGGACACGGCAAGTGTCAAATCCGGCGCTACGCCCTGCTCCGCCGCACCTCTCTCTGGCAAAAGTTCTGGGAACACCAAAAACAGAACCACGAAGATTCCTACGATGAGCAAAGCCAACTTCCCCCGGTAGTCGGTTTCTCTCGCAATTCTATTTTTCATGGTACTCTACACTAGCGCCTATGACGCTACAGTTTAATTATATCTAAAATACCCCCCCCCGCAACCCTTTTGTGCTTTTCTTCTCTTCATTTTTCCTCAAAAATTGACTTTTCTCCTTTTTTCTACCATAATAGCTCTATGAAAAAACTCACTTCTCGTTTTGCTCCTTCTCCGACCGGTTATATCCATATCGGCAACGTCCGCTCCGCGATTTATCCTTATCTTCTCGCTCGCCAAACCGGCGGCAAATTCATCCTCCGGATTGAAGACACCGACCGCGCTCGCTACGTCGATTCCGCGACCGACCTCATTCTCGACACTTTGAAATGGCTCGGGCTCGACTGGGACGAAGGTCCAGAAAAAGGCGGTCCTGCCGCGCCATATTTCCAGTCTGAACGAAAAGACATTTATCTAAAATTCGCTAAAAAGCTCATCGAAAAGAACCGCGCCTACTCCGACGCTACCTCTCCCGAAGAAATCGAAGCATACCGAAAAGCCGACTCAGAAAAGAAAATCCCCTATCTTTATCGTAACCACCGCCCGGAAAATCTCTGCTTCGAATACAAAGAAGGTGTTCCGCTCCGCTTCGTCGCGGACCCGAAACCCCGCTCCTGGACTGACGCCGTCATGGGTGACCTCTCCGCCGGTCCCGAGGTCCAAGACGACATTATTCTCCTGAAAAAGGACGGCCTCCCGACTTATAACTTTGCTCATATCGTCGACGATTTTCTCATGGGCGTCGATTTAATCGCTCGCGGCGTCGAATATCTCCCTTTGATTCCGAACTACCTTGCACTCTATGAAGCGTTAGAAATCGCCCCGCCCATTCTCGCCTCTCTCCCCCATATCCTCGCCCCGACCGGAAATAAAAAACTCGGCAAACGTGACGGCGCGAAGTCCGTGACCGAATATCGCGATTCCGGCGTCCTTCCCGAAGCCCTTTTGAACTACCTCGCCTGTCTCGGCTGGAACGACGGAACCGAGCAGGAACTCTATACAAAAGAAGAGTTAATAAAAAAGTTCTCCCTCGACCACGTCCAATCTTCCGGCGCCCGCTTTGACGAAGTAAAGATTTATTGGTATAACGGCCAATGGATTCGTCGTCTCGTCGCCGAAGAGGGAATTGACGCTTTCTTCCCCCGAACTAAAGACTTCTGGCCAAAAACCGCGGAAGCTTATGAAGACAACTATAAAAAACGCGTTTTCTCGATTATCTACGACCGCCTGAAGGTTCTCTCCAATCTTCGCGACATGACCGGTTATTTCTTCTCCGACCCGGAAATCCGTCCCGAACTCCTCCTCGAAAATAAGTTCCTGAAAAAAGCCGGTCTTTCCGAATCCGCCCTCGTTTCGCTCCTCTCAACCGTCGCCGAAACCCTCGCGAATGTTCCCGAAACCTCCTGGAACGCCGAAACTTTGAAATCAACTTTGAACGCCCTCCTTGAAACGACCTCAAGAAAACCCGCCGAACTCTTCTCGTTGATTCGTATCGCCGTCTCCTTCGCTCCTTTCTCGCCTGCCCTCGAGTTAACTCTCGCCGTCCTCGGAAAAAATGTTACTCTCGCTCGTCTGAACGCCACAAAGTCCGCGCTCCTGCTCGACGGAGAATAACGCTTATGCTATACTAAACTCATGGAAACCCCGAACGAATCGGAAACTCTTGTTGCTTCTGCGGAAGCTCTTGCGAAAAAACGCCTCGAATCGACTGAGAAGCCGAAAGAAAAAAAGTCCCATAAAAAACTCGTTATCACTCTGCTCTCCGTTTTTGTCGTTCTCGGCGCCACCGCGTCCGCCCTCTTTTATTTCTACTTTGAAGGAAAAACCGAAAACGTCGCCTCCTTCTTCCGTGACACGTTCGGTAGTCAAACAGTCTCCCCCTCTGGCGTCCCGAACGAGATTCTTCGTCCAGAAACGCCCGCCGATTCCGCTTCTGACTCCGTAAACTCCGGAAAAACTTTTTCTCGTCTCTCCGGCGAGCCTCTCGAAAACGCCGAAGACGACTCCGCTCCGACCTTCTGTGTCCAAATCCCGAACGGTGTCGACGGCGCCCGCCCTCAGGTCGGTCTTGACTCCGCGAAAATCGTCTTCGAAGCAATCGCCGAAGCCGGAATTACTCGCTTCGCCGCGATTTTCCAGAATCCCCCCGCCGTAATCGGTCCGATTCGCTCCCTTAGGATTTATTACCTCAACTGGGATACCCCCTTCGATTGTACAATCGTTCATGCCGGCGGCGCTGACGATGCAATTTCCGCCCTCCGCGCCGGCGGTTATCGCGAACTTGACGAAAATTATTCTTACATGTTCCGCGAAAATAACTATAACCGCCTCTGGAATAATCTCTTCACGACCGGTGAATCCCTCCGTGGCTACGGAATCTCGAAGGGTTATCTCTCCTCCGATATAAAGTCCTTTCCCCGAAAGACTCCTGAAGAAACGAAAACCGCGAAAATCGACGCCCAGTCCGTCCGCAAGTTAAAAATCGACGAACCCGCCGAAGGGAATACCTCCGAACTCTCCCCGAAAGTCTCTCACGTTGTCCTCCGCTTCGGCTCCATGCCGACGTTCAATCCCGTCTTCGAATACAATGCCGAATCGAACTCTTATCGTCGCTCTTATGAAACCGGCGTCGCCCATACCGTAAAAAGTTGTTCCGACGCGACCGAAAATCCCGACGCCTGTCCCGATGTCCAGCTCTCCCCCTCCGTCGTTATCGCCATGCTCGTTCAAGAACGTCGCGCTGCCTACGACAATTATCACGAAGATATCTCCAGTATCGGCGCCGGCGATGCATATATCTTTCAAAACGGCGACGCCATCAAGGGAACTTGGGAAAAATCCTCCGCCTCGGCTCAAATCATCTTCCGCGATTCCGAAAATAACGAAATCTCCCTCAATCCCGGACAAACTTGGATTTCCGCCGTCCCCGCCTACGGCTCCGTCGAATACTAAACCGCATATACCAACGTCAACAAAAACCGCCCCTTCGGGCGTTCTCGTTGTCAGTTCTGGTGATTCCGGCGGGAGTCGAACCCGCGATTTTCTGGATGAGAACCAGACGTCCTAGACCACTAGACGACGGAACCATGTCTTCATATTCTATCATATCTCCCTCCTCTCATCAACCGCTCGACAGACGATACTCTTTATGTTATAATTAACTATCATGAATCGCCTTCCTATCGTCGCTTTAATTGGTCAAACCAACGCCGGAAAATCAAGCCTTCTTAACCGTCTCGCGCGCAAAAATATCGCCATCGTCGCCCGTGAAGCGGGAACGACACGTGACTCCGTTGTCGCTCGAATCGACGACCGTTTCCTGCTCATCGACACTGCCGGTCTAAAACCCCCCGAAGACTCCTTTGAAGCCTCAATTCAGGACCAAATCGAAGATGCCATAGCCTCCGCCGACCTCCTCCTGCTAACGCTCGATTCCTCGCTCTACCCTTCAGAAAAAGACAAACGAATCGCAAAGCTCGCCTTAAAATCAAAAAAGCCCGTCTTCCTCGTCCTCAATAAATCCGACCTCGGCGCCTCCCTCCCAGAAACCGACTTCCTCTCGCTCGGCATCAAGCCCACTCAAACCTTCCGTACCTCCGCCACGACCGGCCAGGGAACAAAAGACCTTAAAATAGCTATTCGCGATGCTCTTGAATCTGCATTTCTTGCGACTAAAGAAAATTCACGGATTTCTCGAGAAGTTCACGGACGACTGCGAGTAAGCGTAGAGCCCGAAGGGCGATTAGCTGATCGAGCGGGAGTCCGCCTGAACGACGAGAAAACTCCGCCTGAATTTTCCCTAGCGAGAAATACAGATTCAAGACATCTTGCTATTGCCCTTATCGGCCGCCCGAACGTCGGCAAATCCAGCCTCTTCAACGCTCTTGGTAAAAAACAACAAGCCCTCGTCTCCTCCCGCCAGGGAACCACGCGCGACATCAACCGCCTCGAAATAAAATATAAGGGGCAGTCCTTAGAAATCCTCGACACCGCCGGTCTCCGCCGCCCTGGCAAGCGCGAAGTTGGCATAGAAAAGTTCTCTGCCCTCCGCACTCTCTCCGCAATTGAAGAATCCGACATCTGCGCCCTCCTCATCGACAGTACCGAACCCCACTCTAAACTCGACCAATCTCTCGCCGGACAAATCGTCGAAGCCGGAAAGGGAATTATCGTCGTCCTAACCAAAACCGACCAAAAATCCGCCGAAGAAATCGATAAAATCCTCGACGACCTCGAGCGCGACTTTAACTTCCTCCCCTTCGCCCCCGTTCTTCTGACTTCCTCTTTGACCGGTAAAAACGTCACCAAGCTCTTCGACCTCACCCTCGACATCGACGCCGCCCGCCGCACAACAGTTAAAACCTCCGACTTAAACAAAATCCTGAACGACTGCCTCCTCGAGCATCCCCCCGCCGGACTTAAAAACACCCACCCAAAACCAAAATACATCGTCCAAACCGACACTTGCCCGCCCTGGTTCGTCGTCCACGGTCACGGTCTCGACACGCTCCACTGGTCCTGGAAACGCTTCCTAGAAAACCGCCTTCGCGAATCTTATCCCTTCGTCGGCACTCCAATCAAAATCAGCTATCGCTCAGACGACAAATAAAGCCCCTCTCGGGGCTTTATTTTTATAAGCTCATCTTCCTCTTCTTATACATCCTCATTCCGAAGTACCCGCCGAGCGCGCCGCCAAACGCCACAAACGTCAACGTAAGAACGACTCGAACCGCTTTCGCCGCCCCACCATCCTTCGCAACAGCTCCCGTATCTGGCGGGTCAACATGAACCCTCACCGTCTGCGCTTCGGACGTCAAATCATGATGCTTAGCAATCTCCTGCTCTCCGAACGTATAGCCTTCTTCTTCCTCGTTCTCTGTAATCGTCTCAATATACAGCGTCTCGAACACCACCAGCTCTTTCCCCGACAGCCCGTCCGCGTTAATCTCAAAGTCCATATAAAACTTCCCATTCGTCCTGTCCGCCGTCACGATAAGCGACAACTCTTTATTATCATCCGACAGCTTCGCCTTCTTTCCGTTCGCCACGTTCCCGTCAATTGTCGAATCGAGCAGTGTCAACGCTTCGCCCGACTCTTTGTTCCGGAGCGACCCGCGGAGAATATACTGTGTCCCCGGAACCAAGTTCTTATACTCAACAGTATCTTCAATCACCACGACCCCGTTATTATTCACTTCTTTATCTCCGTCGATTTTGTCCACGGCGCTCGTTCCAATCTCCGGCTCCGCCACAACCACAATCTGCGACTCGTCTTCCAGGTCTTTATGAACTGCTACCGGCTCGCTCTCTCCCTCGACATACCCGTCCGCGAGATAAACTTCCTCGAACACTACGACTTCCTTCCCAATCAAATCGCGCGTGGAGAGATAGAACTCGAGTAGCGGCGTAATCGTTCCGTCCGTAATTACCGCCGTCCCTTCTCCCGTCACGGTAAACTCGACCTGATTCCGGATTTTCTTATCTTCAACGATACAGGTCTCTTCTTCCTCCTCCGTGTCCGAAGCGCTAGAATCCGAAGCGCTAGAATCGGAGGAACTCGAATCTGAGGAACTCGACTCGCCGTCGTCCGTCTCTTCTTCGTCTTCTTCTACTTTACACCTCGTAAGAACTTCGAGCACTTCGCCAGTTTCTTTATTAACCAGCGTCCCGACCGCGATATACTTCTTCCCAATCGTCAAACCTTCGTATTTAACTGTATCAAGAATCGTCACATTCCCGACCCCGACTTCCTGGTCTCCATCAAGCCCGTCTTCCGCCGTCGTTCCAATCCGCGGACGAACCACTACGAGCTGCTCCGTATCGGTTAAGTCCTCGTGCGTCAACAGCGGCTCGCCGCTCACTTCCGTCCCAATATATAAGTCCTCAAACACTACCATCGACACTCCCGGTAAGTCTGTCGCGTCGAGCGTAAACGTCATCTCGACCGTCCCCTCGCCGTTCGCACTCGCTGTAAACTGCTTAGTCGCCGTAATCTCTTCTCCGTCAATCTTCAGCGCCGTTCCGGTATCTTTTCGCATAATCTTCCCAGACAAGGTATATTTCTGTCCCGGTTGTAATCCGGAATAAGAAACAGTATCTGAGATTTTCTGGTTCTTCTCCGGCTCGATAATATTATCGGTATCGCTCGCGTCCTTCGCCTTCGTTCCAATCTCGGCAACTTTCACCTTCGTCCACTGGCTGTTCGTCGAGCCAACCGTCGCGTCTTCATGCTTCGCAATCTCGACACCATCATATTGGAGATATTCATAAACCACGAGGTCTGCGCCCTGGTATTCAATGGTATTGAACGGAATCGAGACCATGAACTGTCCACTTGTCCTTCCCGACGGTACTTGTACCGTCCCCGACTGTTCAATCGCCGTACCGTTATTTTTAACCGGCGTGACGCTCCCGTCGCTATTTACCTTCATCAACTTCGTAATTAACGTATATTTCTGTCCCGCAACCAGATTATTATAATCAACCGTATCAACCAACGTCTGGTCTCCAACATAGAGTTCTTTCGGCGTAACGGTCGTCCCGATTTCTGGCGTGGTAATCGTAATCGTCTGCGCCGCTTCCCCGAGCACCGCATGGCTGGCAAGCACGTTACTGTTCGCGTCCAACAACTGTTCATACACCGTCAGCTTCTTCCCAGCATACGCCACCGAATCGAAGGTAAAGTCCATACTCGCTGTTACTTGCGTCCCCGTCGTCGCAGTCATGGTATAATCAACGGTCACTTGATTGTTACTCACGCCCGTCCCACTAGCGATGTTCACGACCGTTCCGCTCTGGTCAACCAGCCATCCTCGGACTTTATAGCTCGTCCCGTTGACTAAGCCTTTGAGCTTCACAGTATCCGTCACAGTCACGTTCCCTCCAACGTTAAACGCCTTCGTGTTTCCGTCCGCCGCGCTCATAGCAATCGTCTGTATATCAACTTCGCTGACTCGAATCCTCTGCGCCGAATCGTTCACGTTCGTATGCTCCGCAATCTTCGTATTTCCATAATACAGCTCTTCATACACAACTAACGTCTGCCCCGCCAAGCTTCCCGTGCTAATCGAAAACTTCGGGCTTTCGCTCGCGGTCGTCGTCCCACTAGCAGTCGAAGCAGTAAAGGACTTCGTATCTGTCGCCACTGCCGTTGATGTATCGGTCGTCTTATATAACGTCGCCTTGAGCGTATAAGTATTCCCCGGCATCAGTCCGCTATACGTCACATAGTCAATAATCGTTACGTCCCCAATTTGTACCGTTCGCGTGTCATCTTCTTGGTTCTTAGCACTCGTAGAAACCGCCGGCGTCACGACCTTCACCTGCTGGGTCGAACCGCCGTTGTGCGCTATCAATTCCGTTCCGGAACTACTCAAGACTTTCTCATAAACCGTCAACGTCTGCCCGATATACTTCGACGCATCAAACTTGAACTCCATGGTGGTAGAAACCTGCGTCCCCGACGCCGCTGACATCGTATAACTGTCGGTCTTGAACCCTTCATTTCCTGAGTCGCCGTTTGTCAGCGTAATCTTATCTCCGTTTCCGTCCGTAATAAATCCTTGGATTTTATACGTCGTCCCGTTCTTGAGACCCGTAACTTTTACGGTGTCTATTACTGTTACTGCCCCGGCGTACAGGTTACCATTACTATCGACCGACCCGCTCGCCCCCGCCGCCGTCGTCTCGATTTCGTAACCGCTCACGGTAATCCGCTCGTTAGCGTCAGTGTTGTTCCGGTTCACTGTCGCTACATCCACATAACTGCTCCCGTCATACATCTGCACCTTCGCCCAAATATACATCGTCGTATTGATAAAATCGCTCGTATCTACACCTTCAAACTTAATCGTCTTCGACGTTTCGCTCCCTTGAGTCCAGGTCAGCGTCTGTGTCTTAATCGCTACGCCGCTCGCCTCCGCAAGATAGGCAACAATCTGGTACTTCGACCCCGATACGAAGTTCGACAACGTTATCGCATCGCTAATACATGCCGAATTTGTCACGGCAACCGTTGTAACGCTCGAGTCACAGACCGTCGCTTTCGTAGAAATCGACGGAGTCTTCGCCGTGTTCAGAACCGTCCCGTCCGCCGCCGAGGTATTTCCTTTGAGCGTTACACGTGTCCCGTTGGTCGTTACGTTGAATGTCTCGCTATATGAACAGTCATACGCCGCGTTCGCCGAGTCACAAACTTCCGTAATCGTATAATTTCCATAAGGTAACGCTGTCGTCGTAGTCTGCGCGACCCCGCTCGAGTTCGACGTAATCGTCAACGCGGAAAAGCTCGAATCGCTATTACTCGTAATCTTAAACTTAACGCCAGAAAACGCCGTCGTCGTATCTCCGACTTTCTTCTTCTTCGTCAAAGTCACACCGCCTTTAATTACCGTGTTATTATACGTAAAAGCAATCGTCTCTTGCGCTTCGCTCATCTGTACACAAGCTACCTGCGAATTTTTCGTATAGCCCGTCCCCGTCGAAGTCTCGTAAACACAGTAAAATCCCGCACTCAACACTTTTCCAGTATTCGCCGTGTTGTTGCTAATCGTTAATGTCTTATTATATTTCCAATCCACCGAACTATCATATTCTGGCATCGTCGATAAATCATTTTTCATACAATTCACTGCCGGTCCCCCACAAACCGTCTCGAACGTCGACTGAGAAACACTAATAACCTTAAACTTCGCCCCGTCCAAGCTCGCCCCGCCCAGCGGCGTCTTCCCGCCCGTGTCTGCGTCGCGCTTATTTATCGTAATCTTTCCCGCAACCGTAATTTCCGGCTCATCTTCCATCGTCACCGTCACCGTCGCGTCTTCCGCTACCGCCGAACTCGTACAGACATCTTCCGCCGTCAAATACCCTTCCGGTGCCGCCGTCTCCGAGAAACAATACTCATACCCCGACTCAACCGTCTGCCAAGCCGTATAACCGTTCGTCTTCAGCGCGATATTGCTCGCAACTTTCGTGTATGAACCCCCGGAAACTCGATACAGGTCAAACGTTGCCGAAACATTCGTCAACACTGTCCCGTCCGTATCGGTCTTCTTCAGGCGCACTTTCCCATACGTCGTATTCGATTCTATCCAACCGATATCTTGCCGGTTCCAACTATCACTCGAAGTTGAGGACGCCGAATATATGTCCCAATTTTTATGTTCATTCGGATAGTTCGAGTTAAACCAACTATTAACCGTGTTCAACGCTGTCGCGAGTGACGTCTGATACGCATCAACCGCAAACCATTCGCCCGTATATACATACCCCGCAAGCGCATGTCCCATCACAAACGGCGCCGTCGCCGACGTTAGATACGGGTCTGTCGCGACCGCCGTCGCCCAAATATTCGGATTATCACTATAAAACTCATTATAAATCGTACTATTAAAGCTACTGTCGGAAATCAACATAATCCGAATCAACTGCTTGCCCGACGTACTTGTATTACTAATTTTCGTCACAGTCGCACTTCCGTTCGTCGTCTTCAGTCTCGGTTGTAAACACATCCCGAGGTAGCTGTTTCCACCGCTCGTTACAGTAAACCGACTCGTCGAATATACTCCTCCCTCATAATCCGTCCCGTAACTGTACGACGTTCCCGACGCAATTGTCACCGTCGCTCCGTTCGCCGTCGTCGCTCGCACAATCCCATACGCCCCTCCCCCAAGCACCGCCAAAACCAAAAGTCCTAATCCGACCTTGACTTTCTTGCTCGTTTCCGCAATCCGCCGAAACAACCTCGTTTTTATCTTCATTTTTCTCCTTCAGGACTTTTATATAGTTTTAAGCGTATACATATTTAACTATACTCTTTATGCTTCGTCTTGTCTAGCGTGTTATAATTAAAAAATGAAACTCCTGTTTTTCCTCGGCAACCCCGGCGCCGAATATAACTTCACCCGCCATAACCTCGGCTTTCTCCTTGCCGATTTTTATTTGAAAACCTTAAACAAAACTTGGGAACCTCATGAAAAGTTCCATTCCGTTTATAAAAAACTCGACAGTACTCTCCTCGTAAAACCAACGACTTTTTACAACAACGTCGGTCTCTCCCTCGGCGAATGGAAAAACTTTTATAAGCTCGACTTAACCGACCTCCTCGTCATCTGCGACGATTTTCATCTCCCCTTTGGCACTTCTCGCTTCCGCGAAAAGGGAACTGCCGGCGGAAATAACGGCTTAAAGTCTGTTATCGAAACCCTCGGAACCGACGCCTTCCCGCGACTCCGCCTCGGAACAGGGAACGACGAACTCCGGAAAACCCTCGGCGACATCGACTTTGTCCTCTCCCGCTTCACCGAAGAAGAAAAGAAGCAACTTCCAGATTTTCTATTATCTGTTTTAAATGTTTTGTGAGTGCCCCGTGATTTTTACGTTGCGCTGTACGAACTCGAACATGAAAAACAGATAATAGAAAATCTATGCTATTATATCTTTATGCCAAAAAATCTCGTTATCGTCGAAAGCCCCGCCAAGGCCAAAACCATCGAAAAATACTTAGGTAAAGACTTCCGCGTCCTCTCGAGCGTCGGACACATCCGTAAAGACGTCAAAGTTGACGTCAAAAACGACTTTAGCGTTACGTACGAAATCGACCCCGGTCATAAAAAGGTCGTCTCCGAATTAAAACAAGCTCTAAAATCCGCCAATACCGTCTGGCTCGCCACGGATGAAGACCGCGAAGGCGAGTCGATTTCTTGGCACCTCTTGAAAGTTCTGAATCTTCCCGAATCGACTTATCGTATCACCTTCCATGAAATTACCAAACCCGCCCTTGAAGCCGCTATAAAATCCCCGCGAACCGTCGATATGGCAATGGTCTCTTCTCAACAAGCTCGCCAAACCCTCGACATGCTCGTCGGCTTCGACCTTTCCGGCGTCGTCCGCCGTAAAGTCCCCGGCGCTATCTCCGCCGGTCGCGTCCAGTCTCCCGCTCTCCGTCTGATTGTCGAAAAAGAACGCGAAATAAAAAACGCCAAAGAAAAATCCACTTATAAAGTCTCCGGGACTTTCTATAAAACCTCGCCGGAAACCGACTCCTTCCTCGCGAACCTCGAAAAATCCGCCCCCGCCTCCGAGGAAGAAGCTAAATCTCTGCTCGAATCCTTAAAAAACACTAATTTTAAGGTCTCTGCCGTCGATAAATCCGACGGAACTAAGGCTAATCCCGTCCCCTTCGCGACCGCCGCACTCCAAATCGAAGCCAACTCCCGCCTCGGCTTCTCTTCGAAAACGACCATGTCCGCCGCCCAAAGCCTCTATCAAGCCGGACATATCACTTATCATCGAACCGACTCCCTGAATCTCTCGAAACAAGCTCTCGCCAGTATCACCAACTATATCAAGTCCACCTTCGGCGAAAACTATCTTCATGTTCGCCATTTCAAAACCAAGTCCGCCGGCGCCCAAGAAGCCCACGAAGCCATCCGCCCGACCCATATCGAAGTTGAATCTGCCGGAAAAACCGAATACGAACAAAAACTTTATCATCTCATTCGCTCCCGAACCCTCGCAACTCAAATGGAAAACGCCCGCGTCGCAAAAACCACCATTAACCTCACTCCCGATAACTCCCCCGAAAAAACCTTTGTTGCTCATGGCGAAATCGTCATTTTCGACGGCTTCCTGAAAGTTTATGGTAAGTCGAAAGACCTCGAACTGCCCGCCCTCGCTGTCGGGGATTCCGTCCGCGCTACAAACATCACCGCTCGAGAAACTTTCTCAAAACCTCCTGCCCGTTATACCGAAGGTTCTCTCGTTAAAAAGCTCGAGGAACTCGGTATCGGTCGCCCATCAACTTACGCCTCAATCATGACCGCCATCCAATCCCGCGGCTACGTCAAAAAGGGCGAATCCGAAGGCACCCCCCGCGACGTTATCGAATACATCCTCGAAAACGCCACCGTCTCGCGCCATATCGTTCAAGAAAAATCCGGCGCAACTAAGGGAAAGCTCCTCCCGACTCCCGTTGGCGAGCTTGTCTCCGACTTCTTGACCGATAACTTTGACCAAATCGTTGATTATGGTTTCACTGCTGATGTCGAGAAAAAACTCGACTTAATCGCCGAAAAGAAACTCGAACGCGTCAAAATGCTCCGCGACTTTTATACCCCCTTCTCCGAACTCGTTGACCATTCCGCCTTCCTCGACCGTTATAACTCCGCGACCGAGCTCGGTCTCGACCCGAAAACCGGTGAAAAAATCTACGCTAAAATCGGTAAAAACGGCGGCTTTATTCAACTCGGTGATAACGAAAAAGACTGCGGAAAAAAGCCCCGCTTCGCCCCCCTCCCGAAAGGGAAGACCGTCAAGGACGTTACCTTAGAAGAAGCTCTGAAACAGCTCGCTCTCCCCGCTCTCCCACGCTCCCTCGGCTTCGCTAAAGACGGAACTGAACTGATTGCCGCCTCCGGCCCCTTCGGTCCTTATCTAAAAGCCGGAAAATATAATATCCAGCTCAAGGGCTACGACCCTTATAAAATCACGCTCGAAACCGCCCTCCCGCTTTATGACGAAAAATTAAAGTCCATACTCAAGGATTTCGGCAACGGGATTTTGATTATCAACGGCGCTTACGGACCTTACATCAAGGGTCTCGGTCGCCGTAATAACCTAAAATTAAAAAAAGGCCTTGACCCGAAAAAAATTACTAAAAAACAGGCAGAAGACATGCTTCTGGAGCGTTTCGGAACTAAAGCCCTCCCTGGCGCCGACGCCCTGAAAAAACGCACTTCAAAATCAAAAACCTCCGCCTCAAAGTCCAAAAAATCCTCAAAAAATACTAAAACATCTTCCCGAAAAAAATAAAAACTATGTTATAATTTTTCTAGCTCCTAATATCAACTGGGTGGAAGAAAGGAAAAGTAAAAAGGTGGAAGAAAACGCGGAGATTATCGCTCGCGCTATAAGCGGTAACCTAAGTATCATCGACCAGGAACGCGAAAGAAAAATCGTTGAAAAGCGTTTCGGCCTAAACGGTCCGAAGGAAACGCTTGAAACGATTGGCGAAGCCCTGTCCGTGACCCGCGAGCGTGTCCGTCAGCTCGAAAAAGTTATCCTCGTCCGTCTCCGTATCGCTGCGAAAGAAGGGAACATCCCCGACCTCGCCGCCGCGGAGAAAATTATTATCCGGAACCTTGCCGAACTCGGTCGCGTCGCCCGCCTCTCGACCCTCTCCGAACGGCTTTTCGGTCGCCCCGCTAAGACCTCTGAAAAATCCGCCTTAATATTCCTCGCCGACGTCTCCCCCTCTTTAACCGTGATTACCGAAAACGACCGGTTTTTCGCCTCAATCGCTATTGCCGACTTCGGTGACGAACGCGAAATCAAGAAAAAAATCTCCGAAATCGTCGAGCTAATTAAAGAACGAAATGCCCCGCTCTCCCTCGACGAACTCGACGCCCTTCTAACTTACGAACACCCGTCCCAAATCTCCGCTGTCGCCTCCGTCTCGAAACAACTCGCGACTTTGAACAACCTCTGGGGACTCGCCAAGTGGCCCACCGTCAATCCAAAAAACATCCGCGATAAAATCTACGTCATTCTCGAAAACCGTGGCCAGCCCATGCATTTTACCGACATTGCCTCCGCTATCGCCGAGTCGAACTTTAAGCGCAAAAACGTCACCGTCCAAGCCATTCATAACGAACTAATAAAAGACCCCCGTTTCGTCCTCATCGGACGCGGAATCTACGCCCTCGACTCTTGGGGCTATAAAAAGGGGACTGTTCAAGAAATCATTGTCGAAGCCCTGAAAAACTCCGACACCCCCCTTTCCCGTGAAGAAATCGTTGCCGAAGTCATGAAATCCCGCAAGGTAAAAGAAACGACGATTCTCCTCAATCTTCAAAACCGCTCTTTATTCGAACGTGTGGATAAAAACGCCTATCGTCTTAAAGCTTAATATGTTAAAATAGTCCCGTATGGCGCCGATTTTACGTTTTTTGCTTTCCCCGTTAATTTGGGTTCCCCTCGTGGCGCTTTTTGCTTACCTAACTTATCTCAATTACAAAAAAGACCGCTCCCTAAAAGCCCTGAATATCGAATCCGTCCTCTTGATGCTCGAAATCCCGCGCACGAACGATAAAAAGGAACTTGCCGCGGAACAGTTATTTGCTTCGCTTCATGGTATTCTCCGCGATAAATCCGAGCTGAAGTCCTCCGGCGGTATCCAAGAACATCTTTCCTTTGAAATCGTTTCAACCGCGGGACAAATCCGCTTTTACGTCTGGGTTCCGAAAAATCTCCAATCTTTCGTCGAAGGACAGATATATTCCCAATACCCCACAGTCCAAATCCACGAATGTCCCGACGATTACGTTGACGACCGAAAAAATCATTCAATTATCTACTCTTCCGAACTGACTCTGACCGAAGATTCCGCCCTCCCAATAAAAACCTTTGAATCGTTCGAGGTTGACCCTCTCGCCGGAATTACTGGAACCCTCGCCAAGCTCGATACCGACTCAACCGAAGAGCTCTGGATTCAAATCTTAACCCGCCCCGTCGCCGACGATTGGCATAAATCCTCCGACTCCTGGATTGCCTCAGTAAAGTCCGGAAAAAAGTTCACTTTCTTCGGTCTTGATTGGTCTTATGTCTTAGAAATCTTGAGCGCCCTCTGGAAACCCCCCGAAGGCGGAACGAAGTCCGAAACGACTGTCGAAATCTCCGAACGCGATAAAACCCGTATCTCGAAGGCGGAAGAAAAAGCGACCAAGCTCGGTTACGAAGTAAAAATCCGCCTGGCTTATCTCGGCTCCGATGAAATCAACGCCCGCTTAAACATGCAAGCTCTCGTCGGAACCTTCAAACAGTTTAACTCAACCAACTTAAACGGCTTCAAAATGCTCGGCGGCACGTTCGACCCGGAAGCTCTCGACTCTTATAAACTCCGCCAGTTCACCGACCATGGTTTTATCTTAAACATTTCCGAGCTAGCGAGCGTCTATCACCTCCCTCATACTTCCGTTGAAACCCCGAATATCGTCTGGGCTAGCTCAAAGACCGCCGAACCCCCTGCGAAGCTCCCTCTAATTACCAATAACTCCGAAACCGATAAAGAAATCTCTGCCTTCGGTCTCACTAACTTCCGCGGTATCAATCATCAATTCGGTATTTTGAGAAAAGACCGCTCCCGCCATATCTACATCATTGGTCAAACTGGCGCAGGAAAAAGCGGCTTGCTCGAACTGTTTGCCCTCTCCGATGTTTTTTACAATCAAGGCTACTGTATCATCGACCCTCATGGCGACTTTGCCATCAACAACCTCCGCTTCGTCCCCGAATCCCGGATTAACGACGTTGTCTATTTTAACCCTGCCGACCGGGAACATCCCGTCGCCTTTAACCCTCTCGAACTCTCCGACCCCGCCCGGAAACCGAACGTTTCCTCGGAAGTTATCGGCGTCTTAAAACGCATGTTTGGCGATTCCTGGGGTCCTCGCCTCGAGCATATTCTCCGCTATACCCTTCTCGCCCTTCTCGACCGTCCTGAAACGACCCTCCTCGACATCTCCCGCATGTTGACCGACAAAGATTTCCGGAAAGAAACCCTCAATTATTGCCAGGACGTTACCGTTCTCCAGTTCTGGAAACAAGAATTTGGCACCTGGGGCGATAAACAGGTTACTGAAAGTATCGCTCCTGTCTTGAACAAGGTCGGCGCCTTTACCGCGAACTCGATTATTCGCAATATAATCGGTCAGCCGAAGTCTTCCTTCGACGTCCGAAAAATCATGGACGAAGGAAAAATCCTCGTCGTCAATCTCTCGAAAGGTCTCATCGGAGAAGACAACGCCGGAATCCTCGGTTCCTTTCTCGTAACGAAAGTCCAGCTCGCGGCGATGTCTCGCTCCGATATTCCCGACGTAAAAGACCGCCGCCCGTTTTATCTCTATGTTGACGAGTTCCAGAACTTCGCAACCGATTCCTTTGCCACGATTCTCTCGGAAGCCCGTAAATACGGTCTGAACCTAACCGTCGCGAACCAATACACTGCCCAGATGACCGATACTGTCCGCGATGCCGTCTTCGGGAACGTCGGAACGACAATCTCCTTCCGTGTCTCTGCCGACGACGCCCCGCTCCTGATAAAACAGTTTGAACCGACCTTTGAGGCTTCCGACCTAATTCAAATGGCGAACCGGAACTTTATCATCAGCATGATTATCAACGGTGAGAAAGTCCCCGCCTTCTCCGCCACGACCCTCTCGATTCCGTCCTCTCCGAACGATAACTTCGATAAAATCGTCGCCGCCTCCCGAAAGGCGTTCGCCCGCCCCCGAAAAGTCGTCGAGGATGAAATTCGCGAAACTATCGAAGCGAGCGAAAAATATAAAAAAGAACTCTCTGAATCCGGGAAAATCCCCGCTCCGCGCGACGTTGAAACCCCTTCTACCTCCTTCACTTTCAAACCGAACAAACCCCGAACTGAACATAAACCTCATATCCCCTCCCCAGAAGCCGATTTTAAGAAGCTTAAGCTCTCCCCGAATACCGCCGAAGAAAAGACCGACCGCCCCGGTCTTAAAGACCTCGGAAAACTCCTCGAAAAACAGGGAATGACCGCCTCTGAAAAGTCCGCCGAAAAGCCCGCCCCCGCGAAGGGAAGGGAATCAGCCCCTGTGAAATCGGCTGTGAAATCCCCAGATTCCTCTGAAAGACCCGCGAAAAAGTCTCGCCGTCGTTCCCGCTCGAAAAAGTCCACCTCTCTCTAGACTTTTCTTCGTACTTATGTTATAATATACGCCGACTCTATTGTTGCTCTTTACTTTTTTGAGCTGTTTTACCATGAAGGAGGATAACTATGTACGAATCTCAGAACCCCGCAACCTCAACTACCCCCGCCGACTCCACGCTTCTCGACCGCGATAACTTAAACGACGCCGGAGACCCGCTCCTGACAACCGACGGTACCCACGCGATTATTCTCCTCGCGACCGTCTTTATCGCCGCCGTCGTCATCGCTTATGGTGGCTTCGCCCTCGCCCGGCTTTATCCTGAAGAAAAGCCCCTCGCCGCTTTTGGTGGCGTCTCGAGCGAAACCCTGGAGACTCTTCCGAGCCTCCGTGAAGCCTTCCAGAACGCGTCCCACACGCTCCTGAGCGGCTACATTGACCATTACCGTTATCTCAACGTCGCGGACGAGTCCTATGTCATGATTGTCTTCTCTCCGACCGAACAGGGAAGCACAGCCCGCACCAACGACGGTTACTTCCTCGTCTTCTTCTCAAAGTACGCGGACGTTTACCCTGATATTCTGGTGCTCCCTGAAGATTTCGAGGTTCCGTCGCCCCTACTGACAATCGAAACTGACGGTACCTATTTCACCTTCCCCGACCCAGAAACCGCACAACCCTGACCGCCTCTAACAGCTCCCGCCCCGCGCTCGCGGGGCTTTTTCATGGAGAACATCAAGCTCGCCGAAACTAAGCCTCCGAACTCGCCTTTCAGACAGAAGCACACTCTCTCTCCGCTTTCTGTCGCAACCATCTTTACCCGAATCCCCCTCCATCTCAAACGTCGCACAATGTCTATTTTACGACATAACGCTTATGCTTAAAAGTCGATAACTCAATCGTCCGCGCCGCCTCCTAAAAATCCTCCAAATCCGCTAAAATCCGCCGATTTTCGAAAAATCCCGTTTTTCCCTCTTCCCCTCCCCTTTTTTCACGTTTTCTCCCGCCTCACCCTCCTCTCCACGCTGCCAACAAAACATCAACATTTCCTCCTCATTTCCCCTCCCGAACAAACCCCGAACAGAAACTAGGGAATTATCACAGGCGGAGCTGCTTTATCTCTCTAAAGTATTCATATAGCCCCTGCACATGATTCTCGAGAAAATAATAATGCTTCACATACGCTCCCGACAAAACCGCCATCAAACCATCTAAAATCAGCAAACAATACATCACTCCCCCGTACACAACCCCCGCATACGCCCCAACCAATGTCAAAATCACTAGCAAAACCGTCAAAAACACAAAAAACAGCATAATCAAAAGATGCACGAGCCGCTCATGTTGAAAGTTCCGCACCATATCTTCATGCAACCGCATCAGCTCTTCCGTCTTTCCCTTCCTAATTTCCTTCTTAATAAACCTTTCGTATCGTCTAATTCTCTCTTCCATACCTCTATTATACATTACTTATAGTTTTATTTTTACGTTTTGCGAACGCTCCATAACTTTTATGCTATAATAACCACAAGAGGCATAAAGCGCCCTCCGAGTATGAACCCCTGAAAAATTCGCTCGTCTTGTCGCTTCCTCAAATGGGAATTCAGAAGCGCCCTCGCGCTTCCCTGTTCGGAAAGTCTTCAGAACAAAAACCGAACGTTTCCTTGGCTCTTCGCCTTTCGAAAGCCCCGGTCGTTCTGCCGAACTTGCGCAAGGTCATCTCTTCGCCCCGAAACTACGGTTCCCTGGCGTTTCAAGTCGCTTCTCGAGGGTCGCGTCTTACTTTCTATCCCCTTTACCGGCAACTACAACTGGGTTAACGGCAACCTCAACAACCGCGGGAACAACGGCAACTTCTGGTCGGCTACGGCTAACAGCTACCCGAACGCCCGCAACTTGAACTTCAACACCTCCAACGTCAACCCTCAGAACAACAACAATAAGACGAACGGCTTAACTGTCCGCTGCGTGGCTCGCGCCGCGTCCTAGCCTAGCGGGGGCTGCAGTACTCCTCAGCCCCGCATTCCCATTATTACAAATATTCCAGCCCCATCTTCTCAAACGCCCTCTTCTGCCCCATATAGCTATCAACATGCTTCAAAAGCCCCATATACGACACCATATCCTCCACATCTTTCATCCCAACCTGCACTTGATACAGCGCTTGCGTATAATTCCGCATAATCCTCTTCCCTGGCACAATCCTCCCCGGATAAATCACCATCCCTAAAAACTCCGTCCCCTTCGACACCTCTTGAATATGAATCTTCTTCGGATGTAACTTTAACCCAAGGTCGGTCAAAAACTCAGAAATTAAGCGTAAATCTTTCTTCGCCCGCGGAAACTCTTCCTCGGTTACAAGAATAAAGAAATCGTCCACATACCTCCCATAATGCTTATACCCGAGGTCGAAGGTTACGAACCGGTCTAACAAATCGAGATATATATTCGACAACAACTGCGACGACAGATTCCCGATAACGATTCCCTTCCCTGGCGGCTGACAAAACAAACTCTTCGACTTCGGCAACTTATCCCACTCTTTGAGCGCGCCCCGCTTCCGTACTCCAATCGTCGGGTTATCAAAAATAATCTCTCTCCAAGCCCGTTTATAAATCTCATACCTCGGTCCATGATTCGGAAACTGCCGGTCGAGTCCCCAAACGATTCTCTCGAATAACCCTTCCCTCGGTAAACTCATAAAATACCCCTGAACATCGAGCTTGAGCGCATACGCCGGTCGCGTATAATTCTCCGTCACGCTCTTTAGATGATGTGCAAACCTTTTCACCCCGAACAGCGTCCCCTTCCCGACTCGACAAGAATAACAATCATAAATCAGCCTCCGGTCCCACCACTCCGCGACCCCGTTGAACAAAAAGTGATGCACAATCCTGTCCCGAAACGGCGCCGCAAAAATCTCCCGAATCACCGGCTCATGTACAACGAACGCAATCCCGTTTCCCGGACTATACGTCCCGTCCAAAATATCGTCCCGAAGCTGTAAAAGATTCTCAAACAACCTCTGTTCGAACCTCTGCTCATCGTTCGTACTCCGCTTCGCCTTTCGCGCGAGATAAAACGCCCGAACTAACTCCGCGAGAAGCCAGCTCTCAATGTCCTCTTCCCCGCCGAACGACCGAACCCAGTCTTCATTATATGTAATCTCAAACATGTTTCATTAAAAAAGACCGCCCCTCACCCACGGTCTTTTTTCTCACTTCCTTGTATCTTCCACTATATCTAACCGTTAGCGCTTTGTCAAGACTTTTTTGTTGTCTTTTTTACCATCTTCGTATCCGAGTCTAAAGCCACAAGCGCTTCCGTAATCAAAATCGCGACCGTCGTCGAATCCTCCACTTTCCAAATCCCCAGCTCCGCAACTTGTCCAATGTCGCACATCGCGAGTTCCAACTGTTGCTTTATCTTCTTCACTCCCTCGTCAAGGTTCACTTCGTCCCGCCCGATGAGCAACATAACCTTATGCGCCTTCCGGACATCTTCCGCGAGCGTCCTCAAGAGAAACTCCCGGTCAAACACGTTCCCGTGCTTGACATACAGTCGATACGTCGTCCCGAACACTTCCGTCAGTTTCATTCTCAACTTCGGCATCGGTACTGCCTTCGTTATCATCTCCTCAAGTCGCTGTTTCCGAATCTCTTTACTCCGAAGGAGCAGGTCATATTCCGTCTCGCTCACCCTCTGCTTTAGACGATAGATGATAAAATCCTCCATCTCCCGTTCGAGAACCAAATACTCGGACTCCATCAGCTTCGCTTTATAGAACCCGATGTTCTTGAACGTTACTCCTCCTTCCCGAAACTTCGTCCCAAAGTCCGTATCTCTCCTGAGTGCAATCCGTATCTTTAGTTCCGGCGCAATTTTATTGACCAAAATCACCGCACTATGCCCGAACACCGACCAATATCCCCCCGTCCCCTTGACGATGACAACTTTCTCAAAGTTCCCTTCCTCGAACCGAAACAATTTTTCCTTCCGCTCGAGATACGCTTTCTTCTCCGCGTTTTTCTCGTCATTTTTCTCAATTTCCTTTTTTACGGTCATGATATTTCCCTTTCCTTTTTTCAAATTATTTCCCCCACAATCCCCCCAATCCCCCACAAGCCCCAGAATCTTCCAATCCCCTCACACTTCTCAACCCCCCAATCAGAAAGCCTTGCGTCTTCCGCAAAGCTTTCCTCAAACAGGGGGGTCTCTCATTTTTTTCCTCACTTTCCTTAATTTTTTTCTCACAGGTTCCAGCTCTCACATTCTCCGCCGAAACGCTGGACGATTCCGGGAATTCGGGGCTGAGGAGTACTGCAGCCCCCGCTAGGCTAGGACGCGGCGCGAGCCACGCAGCGGACAGT
>JAFRJG010000017.1 GCA_017432365.1 Candidatus Saccharimonadota bacterium | reverse complement strand
CAGTCCCCTCACCCTCTTCCATATCACAAGAAGCCATCAGAAGCCCCAAGACGCCTCACCCGCCTCCTCCTCTTGCCTAATCTATAAAAATACTATATAATTACTAAAAATTATCATCTATAACTACAGGAATTCCTCAATGCCGATTATTAAATCCGCAAAAAAAGCCGCTCGCCAAGCGACCAAGCGTCAGGCCAAAAACCAAGAAATCAAGAAAAACATCAAACTTGCCCTGAAAACTTTTAAATCCGACCCTTCCGCCGAGAATATGAAAAAAGTTCAAAGCGAATACGATAAAGCCGTCAAAAAGGGCTTGCTCAAGAAAAATACCGCCTCTCGCCGTAAATCCCGCCTCGCTAAAATCGCTAAAGAACTGACCCAGACTCCCGTTAAAAAGTCCGCTTCAAAAACCACTAAAAAATCCCCTTCTACAACGAAGAAAGCCTAACCAAAAAGCTTTTCACTAGCAACCACGGCTCAACTGCCGTGGTTTTCATTTTCATATCCACCTCCGCCAACTCCTTAACCGCTCTCCGTTCTTTCGTTCCGTTCGGTCGCCATTCCAACCGTTTCAACGCCTGCGACGCCAATAACCCAAAAAACATATACGGCTCTTGCTCCGCCTGAATCTTCTCAAGCGCCCTGACCGCTTGTGCCCCGTCTTTTAGCGCCAAGTCATAAATCTCAAACACCGCCCTCGAGTCGCCCTTTCCCGCCATCTTGAACTCTCGAACCTCAACCCCCGCCTTCGCTAACTTCTTCGCCGCGCTCAAGCGCTTATCAAACTTCGTCTCGACCAAAATCACTTTTGCTTCCGTCTTCACAAACTCTTCAATTTTCTCCCCCAATTCCGTAAACACCACCTTATTCTCCCCGAGGTCCCGAATTACTACCCTGCGCTCCGCAAACCCCGCAAACAGCGTCGCTCCAAAAAAAATCCCTGGCAAATCCCCGGTCGTCAGCTCTTCCCCCTCAAACACTTCATACTCCTCCCCTAGCTCCCGCTTAACCGCCTCCTGCAACTTCCCCCTATCTTCCCCCGTAAAAATTTTAATCATTTCTGGCACCTCGGACAATAATGCGTCCCTCTCCCCCCAACTTTCACCTTTTTAATCTCTCCGCCACATTTTTCACACTTCTCTCCTCCCCTCCCATACACTTTCGCAAACAAATCCAAATAATTCCCCCTCGTCCCGTCACTCCGCACATAATTTCGAATCGTTGACCCGCCCGACTCGAGGCTTCTCTCCATTACCACTCTCGCTCCTTCTACTAGCTTCTCCGCCTCCGCTCGAGAAACCTCCCCCGCCTTTCTCATAGGACTCACCCCCGCAAAATACAACGCCTCGTCCGCATAAATGTTCCCCAGCCCCGCTATTACTTCTTGGTTCAACAACACCGCCTTAATCGCCGTCCCCTTTCGTCTCTGCAATTTCTCATATAACTCCTCCCCCGTTATCTCCCAAGGCTCTTTTCCTAACTTCCGCACAAACCCGTCTTCCTCCACTTCTTCCGTCGATATCACTTTAATAAATCCAAACTTCCGCTGGTCGTTAAAAAACAGCTTCCCCCGCTCGAACTCAATCTCCACCCTCGTATGCTTATTTGGCAATTCCCCGAGCCAATCCTCGTTCGGATGTCCTCCTCCGAACATGTCGTCTCCTCGCCAAACCAACTGCCCCGTCATTCTCAAATGAATCAACAAACTTCGCCCTCCCGATAAATCCACTACCAACGCTTTTCCGAACCGCCGCAGACCTTTCGCTTCTCGCCCCGTTATCTCCTCCTCCCTCCCTAAAAACGTCTTCGGCTCAAACACCTTCACCCGTAAAATCCGCCCCGCTCGCCGTTCGAGCAAGCGCTCAGAAAGTCCCCTCCGAATCGTCTCAACCTCTGGCAATTCCGGCATTTGCTTCTCCTCTCGGTCTCGCCCTTTCTATTCCGTCAATCCCATAATCCCCCTCGCTTCCAGTTTCGGCGCCAAACTCCATGTCGTCTCCCCCAACAAACTAATCAATCGCTTCTCGAGCTTCGCTTCCCCTCCCGACATTTCTTGAACCGTCACCACTTTCAGCTTACCAGTCACCAATTCATTTTTTACCCCCTCCCCAATCTTCCTCACTCCTCCCCCGGAAAATACTAACGCCTTCTCTGCTCGAATCGTTTTCACGGTTTCCGAGTAATCGTCCGTCGAAACCGCTACTACTTTCTTCTCTGTATTTCCCACAAACACATTCATCACTCCGCCCCCGACCTCAGTCAACATCTCCCCCTGCACAATCATCACCCCCTTCCCGCCAAGTCCGCTTGCTCCCTCCGGAAACGCACTTTCCGCCAGATAAACCGCCGACCTCAATAATTCTTCATTCTCTTGTGTAATCTTCAACAATTCTACTTGCTTGTCCGCGCTCACCCCACTCCCGGTCAGCACCTGCCTCAGTTCACGCACCTCCTTCAAATACACCGTCGTGTCGTTTTTCATTATCTCTGCCATTTCCTCAAATTCCGTCCCCTGATACTTCGTCGCTACCTCTTTCGCCACTCCGGAAAACGTATCTTTCAGCTCCGCCAATTTCTCCACAATTTCCTCATCTTCCAACTTCCTAAATTCTTCCTGAAACAGCTCTGTCGCCTCAAGTCGCCCCTGAATATACTCCGTAAAAACCCGAGAAAACTCTTTTCCCTCTTGTACAACTACCAATTCCTCAGTCTCAACTATTTCTCGCTTCAGCACCATATACCCCCCGCCCACCATTATCAAAACCCCTAATACTACCCCTAAAATAATCCCTATCTTCTTTCCTCGCCCCTTCTTATTTTCTTTCCCTTCTTGCTTATCTGTTTTCTCCCCCTTCTTTACCTCTGCTTTTTTCATATCACGATTATACCCTATTTCCCTCTACCCCTCAATCAACTTCCTAACCACCCCAATCATCAATTCCTTCTCCCGTTCCTCACTCTCCGCCATTAGTAGCACAATCGCCGTTAGCGCCCGGTCAGAAATTTTCGTCTCCCCCTCTGCACTCAAATGGAAATCATTAATCGTCAAATAATAAATAAACAATAGCGCCCCAATCCGCCGATTCCCGTCTCTAAACGGTCGTTCTTTCACTATCATATACAACAGTCTCACCGCCCGTTCCGCTCCGCTCATCTCCGTCTCTTCCGTCATCAATCCCCTAAGCGTCTCCTCGAACCTCTCCTCGTCCTTAAACTCTCCAAACTCCTCTCGCTCATCAAGCTCCTCTCGTAAGTTTTCTACCAAGTTCCGCACATCTCCCCCCGTTAGTCCCCGTCTTTGACGCTTCGCTCCACCCCTCCGCTCTCCAAATTGCGACCTCTCTAAAAAGCCCGTCCCGAGCTGCTTCCCCTCATCAAACTCCCGAATCGTCTCTAGCGCCTTCCCATATTTCGCAATCACTTCAAGTACCCCTTTCGCCTCCCCCTCTTCAAGCTCCGTCTTCTCCATCAACCGCCGTACCATCTTCAGCGCCCCCTCAATCTCCTCAAGTTGCCCCTCCGACAACTCTTTCACTCTCCGCTCATTAACCGCCACCCCGCCGAGCATATATTTCTTCAACACTCCCGTCGCCCAAACTCTGAACTTCGTCGCTTTCTTCGAATTAACCCGATACCCGACCGAAATAATCGCGTCAAGATTATAGAAGTTAATCGCCCGTCGTACCTGTCTGTTTCCCTCCCTTCTAACTATTAAGTTTTTCTGAATAGTTCCCTTCTCCGCGAGTTCCTCTTCTTTATAGATTTTTTTCAAGTGCATGTTCACGTTCGCGACCGTCACTCCGAACAACTGCGCAATCTGCTCCTGCGTTGCCCAAATCGTCTCCTCCTCGTTACTCACATCAAACACCACCTCCCCCTCTTCCCCCTGATACATCACCACCGCCTTACTTTCTTCCATCTTTTCTCCTTTTTACGCTTCGAACCGCGAAACTTTTTTTCGCAGTTCAACATGTGCAAAAAATGCACAAGTTCAGACCTCTCCCCAATTCTTCCCCACTTTCACATCAACTTTCAATTTAACCTTAAACTCCGGCGCCACTCCTTCCATCACTTCCGTCATCACTCGCGCCACTTCCTCAACTTGCTCTGGTCTCGCCTCGACCATAATCGAGTCATGCACCTGCATAATCATCTCCGCCCCCTCCGGTAACTCCCGGTCGAGCTGAATCATCGCTTTCTTCACTAAGTCCGCCTCTGTTCCTTGAATCGGCATATTCTGCGCCGCTCGCTCCGCCCCTGTTCGAACCATAAAATTCGCACTCTTCACATCTGGCGTTGGTCGTCTCCGCCCGAAATACGTCTCCACATACCCTTGCTCTCGTGCCTGTTCCAGATACTCTTTCATCTTCTCCCCAATCGGCTTGCGCACCTCCATATAATGGTCAATAAACTGCTTAGCTTCCCAAAATTGCATTCCTGCCGCATCTGCCAATCCTCGCGCGCTCATTCCGTAAATAATCCCAAAATTCACCACCTTCGCCAGCCTCCGCTGGTCTTTCGTCACCTCTTCCATCGGGATTTTATACACTTCCGCCGCTGTCTTCGTATGAATATCCACCCCCGAGTTAAAATCCTCAATTAACGCCGTATCTCCCGCCAATTCCGCCGCCAATCTTAGCTCAAACTGCGCATAATCCGCAGAAATCAACACCTTCCCCTCTTCCGAGATAAACCCTTCCCTGATTCGCTTCCCTTCCTCCGTCCTCGTCGGAATATTCTGTAAATTCGGGTTCACGCTCGACAACCTCCCCGTCGCCGTCACATTTTGTGTAAACGTCGTATGCACGCGCCCCTCTTCGTCCGCCAACGCCGGCAACGGTCCAATATACGTCCCGAGTAGCTTCGTCGCCTCTCGATATTCCATAATCTTCTCAATTATCGGATGCTGTCCTTTTAACTTCTCCAGCTCTCTCACCCCAGTCGAATACCCTCTCGACGTCTTCTTAATTCCCTTCGTCGACAAATTAAGTCGAGAAAACAGCACTTCTGACAACTGCACGGGCGAATTGACATTAAACCCCGCCCCCGCCAACCGATAAATCTCCTCGGTCATCTTCTCTACCAACTGCTCATACTCTCGTTGCAGTCTCTTGAAATACTCCCGGTCAATCTTCATCCCCCTCTTCTCAATCTTATACAAAACCGGAATCATCGGTAAATCCAGCTCCGTCAATACTTTCCACAGTCTCGGCTCTTTCGCGTACTCTTCCTTCTGCCGCACATACTCCGCCTCAAGTTCTCTCCTCCCCGGCTCAAACAATTCTCCTTGTTCCCTCTTCTCCTCTCGCACGAGCGGATTCAACAAAAACTTCCCCTGCCCTAAATCATAAAACTCCTCCCCGTAAAGCACCTTCCTCGCCACCCCCTCGTCCCGATGCATCAACTCCTTCACGTCGTAAGAGATCACCGTCTTATTCAGTTCATTTTCCTGGCGCGGAACAGAGTGTTCTTTCTCGAGGTCTTTTCCACCTGCGAGGGACGCAACGTATATTCCTGACGGCGCCGACAGGTTCGTCTCCGCAGGAGACGGTTCTGCCGGACGCCCAGCGTATGACGTTCCGGACCGAGTCTGGCGACCTCGAAAAGAATCTCTGTTCGCAAGCCCAGAAAATGAACCACTAAGAAACTTCTTCTTCAAACTCCTAAACTCCAACTTATCCAACACCTCCCCCACCCTCTCCCTCTCACACCTCACTTGCGGAATCTCTTCGAGCTTCACCGGCGCATCTGTCATAATCTTCGCCAGCCGATACGACATAAACGCCGACTCCCGCCCCGCCTCAAGCTTCTTCCGCACCCCCGCCGGAACCTCTTCAAGATGTTCATATACCTCCTCGAGCGTCCCATATTGATTCAACAACTTGACCGCCCCCTTCTCCCCAATCCCCGGCACGCCCGGTATATTATCCGACGCATCTCCCTTGAGCGCCTTCAAATCTAAAAACTGCTCCTTCCGAATCCCGTATTTCTCCTCAATCGCCGCCACATCAATCTCCTGAAGCTCCGTAAACCCCTTCAACAACCGACACATCTTCACCTTCTCACTCACTACCTGCAACATATCTAAATCGCTCGAAACTATCACCATCTCACCATCTTCTGCTCCGACAGCATGTGTCGTCTGGAAAGCCAGCGTCCCTATAATATCGTCTGCCTCATACCCGTCACACTCCACAAACGCCCACCCAAGCGCCTCAACCAACTCCCGGAGTAACGGAATCTGCACAAAAAAATCCTCGGGCGGCTTCCGCCGTCCTGCCTTATAGTCTGGATAAATCGCCACTCGCTTCTCAACCGACGTCCCCGCCTTGTCCCAAGCCACCACAACCTTATCTGGCTGAAACCGTTTTACCAGTTCCATCGCAATCGCCGCAAACCCATACACTCCCCCCGTCGGCGTCCCATCGCTTGTACTGAGCGCCCCCATCGCATAATACCCCCGATAAAATACGCTTTTCCCGTCAATAACAACCAACTTTCGCATTAAAACTCAATCTCCGCCAAAATCTTCTCCAAATCTTCCTGATACTTTTTTACCTCTCCATCATTCAAAATATAATAGTCGGCTGCCGCAATCGGCCCCCCCTTCTCCAACTTCTCAATCTCACTCCTATCTCTCTCAATAATCTCCTGCCGATTAAACGGTCGCTCAACCCGCTCCGCCACTCGCTTATATCTCAATCTCTTCGGCACCACCACCGCAATAAACGTCAACTCCCCTGGAAACTCCTGCTTGAGCGTCTGATATTCCGTCCAAGAATAAACCCCGTCCAACACAATTCGCTTTTGCCCCGCCTGAATCAAATTATTCGTCTCCTCAATCACCTGCCTCACGACCCAATCTTTCCCTTCCGTCTCCCGAATTTCTTCCCGAAACTTCTTCTCACTCTCTCCGTCTGGCGTCCGCGGAATCCCTCGCCGTTCCATCTCCTTATAAATCATCCCCCCAAAGTACACTTTCGGATACCCTTTCTCCGTCAAATAATCAACCGCCACACTTTTTCCGCTCCCACTCATCCCGACCAAGGCTAAAATCTTTACATCTCTCTCGGCTTTTCCCATCTCGACTCCTTCTAGTTTCTTCCATTATACCCTATTTTTGTAGCGCGTACGAAATCCCCGAAACTTCTCCTCTTCTACCCCTGTTAATCCCCTATTTCTCAATCACCCTTAACCCCTCTCCCGTTTTCCTCACTCTTACTTCCGTTACTCCCTTGAGCTTCCTCGCTTCCCCATCAAAGTTCACCCAAACCTCCCCTTCTCCCTTCATAAACTCAATCACCTCTTCCTCGATATCTTCCCCTGGCATCTCCCCCTCAACCGTCTCCACAAACACCTTCAACAATCGCCACAATTTCCGATTCTTCATCACTCCCCTTCGGAACTGCCTCGGCTCTCGGAACCATCCTTCCGCCTCAACGACCCCCGCCATGCTTCTCCCGTTCATCGCCACATAATCCGTCACTTCTCCTCGCTCAATCTCCTCCTTCGTCAATCCTCCTAGCGCCTTCAGCTTCCTCAAAAAATCTCGCCTTTTCTTATTCTTCATATACCAAAAAAACGTCACTTTCGCCGCATACGACAGTCGACTCTTCACTTTTCCCAACTTTTTCCGTACCTTCTCCCCCTCGAACAGCTCCGCCGCCTCCGCTAACATCCCCACTGTCAAATACATCCCCGCATACGCCAATCTCCTCCCGTCCACCCTCACTTCAAGCGGATAGAACTCCGTATACTTCCCCTCCATAAACCGCTTAATAATTTGCGTAAAACTCGGCTCCTCGACTGTCGCCGCAAAATCATTAAAGTTTCCAAACGGCAACACCCCCATCGTCGCCAACTTCCCCGACTCCATAATCGCGTTCAAAACCATCCCCGCCGTCCCGTCTCCCCCCACTGCCAAAACCAAGTCCCCCTTCCGAATAATCTCCTTCAACCGCTTCGCTTCCTCCTCAACCGGTCGATGTTCAACCTCAAACTTCAGCACCATCCACCCTTGAAGCTTCCGCGCCTTCTCTAATACCTCTCGCTCAACTTCTGGAAACCTCGTCGACCGCGGATTATACACAACAATCAGTCGCTTCATTCCTGCCCTTCCCCTCAGCTAGAACATTCCACCCGGCACCAACCACTGCAAGAACGTATACATCAGTCCGTACGCTATCAGTCCAATCACCACCTCAATAATCCGTGTCTTCGCCTTCGTCATCTGCGACTCATTCCCTGCCGCCGTCGCATACTGAATCGCCGCTATTACAATCCCAATCACCCCCGCCGCCCCCACGCCATACGTCAACACGTCTAACACAATCCCCAACATCTCAAATATGTCTTTCCCGTCTCCCTGCACGTCATAACAACCGCTGTCTCCCCCTAAAATCGACGTCTCGACCTGATTATCTCCACATTTCGAACCATTACTCGTCTCAACTGTCGTCGCCGGGTCATCCGTCGAACTGCCTGTACTCGTATCCGTACCTGTACCCGTACCAGTCCCAGTTCCTGTACTCGTGTCTGTACCTGTGCTAGTGCCTGTACTAGTATCTGTTCCAGAACCAGTGCTTGTATCAGTACTCGTATCAGTCCCCGAACTTGTATCCGTTCCCGTACTACTCGCCGCCGTTCCATGCTTCACGACGCATCGCGCAATCGGGTCCGACGATGACGGCGCATAATACGTCCCTTTATTCTTTTCACACCAATCTTTCGTCTTACTTTTATACGTACAAGTCCCATTCGCTTCCGAGCCACTTTCTCCTCTCCAAGTGCCTCCCGCTTTGCTACAATCCTGTGCTTGCGTTGCCCAAACCTCGCCCACAAGTCCCATGGACATCATCGTCCCGACCAAAAACCCCGCCAACGCCCCTCTTAAAACTCGCTTAACTACCTCTCTCATATCTTCTCCGTTCCCCTCTTATCTTAAATACTCATGCAGCTTTTTAGTATCTTTATGCTTCCTCAACTTCGACAACGCCTTCGCCTCAATCTGCCTAATCCGTTCCCGCGTCACAGAAAACTCCGTACCAACTTCTTCCAACGTATGTGGTCGCTCCCCCCCAATCCCGAACCTCATCTTAATAATCTTCTGTTCCCTATCCGACAGCGTAGAAATAATCGACGCCAACTGCTCCTTGAGAATCTGCGTCGCCGCCGAATCCTCCGGAGAAACTCGCTCTTCGTCTTCCACAAAATCCCCTAAGACTGAATCTTCATCATCTCCCTCTCGCCCCACACTCGCGTCAAGGCTCGCAATATCTTGCTTAATCCTCATCACATACTCAATCTTCTCCGGCTCCATATCCAGCTCTTTCCCAATCTCCGCCGTTGTCGGCTCCCGGTTCAACTCTTGCGTCAATTTCCGCGTCGTCCTCAACACCTTATTTATCGTCTCAACCATGTGCACCGGAATCCGAATCGTCCGCGCTTGGTCCGCAATCGCCCGCGTAATCGCCTGACGAATCCACCACGTCGCATACGTCGAAAACTTAAACCCCTTCTCCGGGTCAAATTTCTCCACCGCCCTAAGTAGCCCGGTATTCCCCTCTTGAATCAAGTCCAAAAAGTCGAGTCCCCTCCCTGAATACCGCTTCGCAATCGACACAACAAGTCTCATGTTCGCTTCGACCATCTTATCTTTCGCCTTCCGATCCCCTGCCACAATCTTCTTCGCCAATTCTTGCTCTTCTTCCGGAGATAACAACGGAATCTTTCCAATTTCTCGGAGATATAGCCGCACTGAATCGTCAGCAAACGCATCAACATTATCAACCGTAATTTCTAGGTCTTCATCAGAAAGCTCTTCCTCGTCCTGTAGGTCGAGCGCGTTCGGCTCGGACGGCTCTAAAGCCATCTCGTCTTTTTCTAAATCCATTACCCTCGATTTTATGTTAATTTTTATTTTTTTGCAACTCTGTGATTCTCCGCAAAATTTCCTTCTCTCGCTCCGCATCAATCCCTTCGCTCTCTAACTCCGCTTGCAATTTTCCAATCTCATTTTTAGCCAGCTCATCTCGTAGCCGTTCCGTCAACCCTCCCATTTCCGCTTTTATCGCTTCTTTTCCCCATGTTTTATATTGACTGTCAAATATCAGTTCCAGCTCCTCGAGCCTCGTCTCCTCTTCCGGAATCTCGACCTCGCTCGGCGCCTCAACCCCTCCATATACCGCCAACGCTAAGATATTATCTTCCAACTTCTTCAACGTCTCTCCTCTAACTTCCGTCTTTGCCTTCTTTAACCTCCGTTTCGGTCGCTCCTCCATTTTCCGCTCTAAATCTTCTTCCTTCCCCCGTAAGTCCTCCCTAAGCACCCCTAATCTCCGCGCCACCACTTCCTCATAGTGCGCCCGCTCAATCTTATCTTTCACATTCTCAAGCAACTTGAGCGCCATGTCCGAATACTCCCGCTTCCCGAACCCCGAATTGAGGTCAAGCTTCTCCTCATATTTATCTAACAGCCATTCCACCGCCGGCTTCCGCTCCTCAACCGCCTTCTGCCACAGCTCCGCCCCCCTCTGAATCAGCTCATCTGGGTCCTTCGCCCCTTGATAGTCAGAAATTACCGTCAGATTTATCCCGAGGTCTCCCGCCATCTTTATTGCCCGCTCTGTCGCCTTAACCCCCGCCTCGTCCCCGTCGTACGCCAATCGTATATCGTTCGTTAATCTCGCTAAAATCTTCAAATGTTGCTCCGTCATCGCCGTCCCACTCGTCGCGACCGCCCCTCGAACCCCCGCCTGATGACTAGAAATCACGTCCATATTCCCCTCCACAATCACCACAAACCCCTCTCGTCGAATCGCCTCTTTCGCCTGCGCCAGCCCAAAAATAAACCGCGACTTATTAAACAAAATCGTCTCCGGCGTATTCAGATACTTCGGCTCGCTCTTATCTAACACCCTTGCCGTATAACCAATCACTCCCCCCGACGCCGAAGACTCAATAAACGGCACCATCATCCTTCCCCTAAACATATCTCCAGCAAACCGGTTCAATAACCCCGCATCATTCATCTCTTGCTCAGAAAACCCCCGACTCTTCAAAAACCTCTTCAAACTCTGCCCATCTGCCGGGCTATACCCAATCCGAAACTCCTCAATCGTCCCCCGATTCATGTTCCGTTGATAAAACACATACTCCGCCACCCGCTTGTTCTTCGATAAACAAAACTGATAAAACTTCGTCGCTAGTTCGAGCGCCTCCCTCGCCCGTGCCTTCCGCTTCGCCATCTGCCCGTCCCCGCCTCGATATTTCGTCATATCAACCCCCGCCTGCGCCGCCAACTTCTCCAGCGCCTCCTTGAAACTAATCCCCTCCACTTCCATCACAAACGTAAAAATATCTCCGCCCTTGTTCGCGGAAAAATCATGCCAAATCCCCTTCTCTGGACTCACCATAAAGCTCGGTGTCTTATCTACTCCCCAAGGCGACCGCCCCTTGAGCGTCCGCCCCGCCCGCTTCAACTCAATATACTGCGCTATCACGTCTTCAACCGGTAACCTCGCCTTAATCTCCTCCTTCGCGTCATTCATACCTCCAGTATATCACGCTACCCCTAGTCTCCCTCTTTTTTTTCTCATTTCTTCCCTTTTCGTGTATAATAAAACCATGAACGACTTAGAATACTTAAACTCGATTTCCCCGACCTCCGCTCAAAAAAAGCCCGCTCTCCCCTTCTTCGATAAAAAGATGAAAATCGTTCTTTTCTCTCTCCTTGGCGCCGTCATTGTCGCCGTCGCTACTGCCGTTCTCGTCCCCATGTTGACCCCCGAACCCGCTAACCCGTCCGCCGACCTCTCCCTCGTCTATGCTCGCGCCTCCTCTTTAGAAACCGTTGTCTCGACTTACAATTCCAAAATCAGTTCCCCCTCCCTTCGCGCCGCCGGCACAACCCTCGATACAATCTTAACCGACCTCTCCTCTCGGACTTCCTCGACCCTCGCCGAAACCTATAAAATCAAAAAGCCCACCATCTCCGCTAACGAAACTTCCGCCTTCCAAAAGGCGACCGAAAAACTCGAATCCGCCCGCCTGAACGGTCTTCTCGAGCGCGCCTACGCCTCTGAAATCGCTTACCAAATCTCCCGACTCAGCCTCGCAGAAGAAGCGGCTCTCGAAAGCGTCTCCGACTCTCCTACTCGTGACTATCTCTCCTCCTCATACACTTCCCTGGCTCAGCTTTACGAAACCTTCTCGTCTTATTCCGAATAAAATGATATAATCTCCTCATGAAAACCACAGATATCTCTAAAAACCTTGACAACTTAAAGAAAAAAGAACCAAAAGTCATCAAAGAATTTAAGGAGTTCATCAACCGCGGCTCCGTCGTTGACCTCGCTGTCGGTATTATCGTCGGCGGCGCGTTCACGTCGATTGTCAATTCCCTCGTCAACGACGTCGTCATGCCCGTCATCTCCATGATTATCGGTGGCTTCGACTTTACCAACTTAAAAATCACTATTCCCGCTTACGTCTCCGGAATCGAACCCGCCACGATTAACTACGGTAACTTCATTCAGGCCTTAATCAACTTCCTCATCATCGCCTTCGTCATCTTCCTCATCGTCCGCACGCTCAACAACATGAAAAAGAAAGCTGAACCCGCCCCTGTCGAAGATAAAAAGGCAGCCAAGGCTGAAGACGACCAAACCGCCGTCCTCAAGGAAATCCGCGACCTTCTCGCCAAGAAAAAATAACCATCTCAAAAAAATAAGCCCTTCGGGGCTTATTTTTTCTCCTTTTCCTTTCTCGATTCTCGCCACCCCTCTCTCATCACTTCTTTCCAGAACAACCCAAAGTTCAACATCGACGCAAACACAAACGGCAACGCATATCTAAAATAACAATTCACAGGCGACGCAACACAGACCAAAACCAATGCTAATGCCGGCGTCAAGAAAATCATCTCCCGATACTTCTTCTTATATCCTAAATACCCCACCATCAACCCTACCAGCCACACATTCGCCCCAATATTCGACAATAGCCCCACAACCGGGAGATACAAAAACGTCTGCCCAAACGACAACAGCCCCTCTCTCATCTTTCTCGACCAATCATTATAATGATAATCTATTCCACTATCGTTCAACCGTTCATCAAACTCCCCGTACACATACCAATTCGTCTTTAACGGATAAATATACCCATACGTATTCTCAACCGTCGCTTCAATATACGTTTTCGGGTCTTTCAATAACTCCTCTCCCCAAACCTCCCAATATCTTTTTAAATCCTCTTCCGTCGCATACTTATTAAATCCGTTCTTAACCGGGTCGGAAATATTCCCTTTATATCTCTCCGCCAACGTCTCTATCCCTAAGACCTTGTCAATCGCCTCCTTCTCCTCTGTCGTCATTTCTTCCTCATGCTTCTTTACATACCTCGCCGTCTGCTGAAACGGAATCGACAATTTTTCTCTCACACTTCCTGGTGTCACTTTAAAATAAGGCAACACCACTTTATTGTACACTCCCCAAAATCCTACCACCCCCACTAAAATCGCCGCCACGCTCAGTCGATATCGTCTCCCCCTCTTCCCTATCAACAACCATGGTAACGACAATAAAATCACATGAATCCCGTTATGCCGAAACAGCATCATTAAAATCATCACCCCAACCATTCTCCACCCCGCCCTTTTCTCAATCTTCGTCTCCTTCACCATCTTATATAGCTCAACAGTATATAAAATCACCAAACATCCAAAAATCGTATCTTTTACGACCGACATCCCGTACAACGGAAACATCGGCACGAAACTATATACTGCCAACATTAAGAATGTATATTTATCTCCTGCTCCCTCCCGCCTCAAAAACTCAATCGTCCACGCTAACGTCGCCGCCAAAATCGCCACTTGACAACAGCTATATAAAAACAATCCAACGTTCACATTCCCCATCATCACCCCGAGCTTCGCCGCTCCGCCCAACAATATCGTATGTAAAACCGGATGATGGTTCGTTATCGACGCCCCGTCTGGAATCATCACTACATACTCATAATAATCATTCCAAATCCCGAAAAACTGCCTAATCTGATTACTCGGGTCTGGCGACAAAATCGCCGGATAGAACGCCACCACATACGGCAACCAACACACTGCCATCACAATCAAACTCACCCAAAACGGCTTCTCTCTGAACTTCTCAAACGCTTTCGTCCGCCTCAAATCCGCCCACGCTGAACCCGCCAACGTCTTTCCCTTCCTCTCCGCTTTCTTTCTTCCTTTCCGCTTCGCTCCTCTGCTTAGCCAATCAAAAAGTTTCTTCAACACTCTCATGTTCAAACAAACCAACCCGCCCCATATCGCTAAACTTAACACCCAATGCTTCTCAATCAGCTCAAACCCCTCACTCAGCCAAAACGAAGTTCCTACAACCATACAGGTCGCATAAAACAAACTTAATACAACCACCATCATCTTCGTACTCTAATCTTCTAACACCTCTGTCAAATCACGGCTTAATCGAATCAAATCTTCAATCTCGCTCTCGCTCAGTTGCTTCCCTGCTCTCACAATCTCAATCCCCCCCTTCCCAAAATATCGACTCTCCATCACGCTCTCATACTTCTCTCTGAGCAGCTTCCCTAGTCTCTCATCCGTCCGCACCTCAATCGTCTTCTCATTCTCCACCAAGTACGCCCTCCCGTTCACTTTTTTGATTTTTCGTTTCATTTTATAAATCCTAAATAAAACTTTAGTTCATCAATACTTCCGAGAATATCCGACATCGCACGATGCTCTTCCGGCTTCATAAACTTTTTACTCAACGCATTCTCAAAATACACCTTCCACGCCGACACATCTAACATCCGATAATGTAACCTCCGATTTAACTTCGGCATTTCGCGTTCAATAAATTTCCGGTCTTGATGAATCGAATTACCCGCAAGATAAATCTCTTTCTTAAACCTTTTGTCCAAAAATTTGCAAAGCTCCGCCTCGATCTCCTCAATCGGCTTCCCTTGCTCGTTCTGCACAATCAGCCCGTCTCGCGCCTTCCAATTCTTCTCCCAAAACTCCCCGACCATCCTCTCTCGAATCAACTCCTCATCAACCTTCACTACCCCCCGATACTCGCCTAACGGCTCCAAATCCCACCCCGTCGCCACCGCCGCCACTTCTAAAATCCGGTCTTTTTCCGGACTCAAGCCCGTCATCTCAAGGTCAACCCAAAGCAAACTCGCTTTTTTCATCTTACATCTCCTCCGGTACCGTTATTCCGAGCAAGAAAAGCCCATGCTCCATCACTTGTACAAAAAGTTTCACCAGCTTCACTCGCTCGGCTTCTCGCTCGTCCCCCACAACTCGGCAATGCTCATAAAACCGAGAAAACTCCTGCGCTAACTCGAACAAATATTTACACACCACATTCGGCGCCAACCCCTCCACCGCCTCTCTCAACACCCCCCGATACTCCATAAACTTCTTCGCCAACTCCCGCTCGAACTCATTCAAGCCCACCAATATATCGGGCGTCTCTACGCGCAAGGCGCTATTGATGATTTTCTTCCCCCGAACCGCCGAATATAGCAAATACACCCCACTATTCCCCACCGTCCTCACCGACTCCTCCGCATCAAACTCAATATCCCCCCCAACTCGATATTTCAAAAACGCATACTTAATCGCCGCCAACCCAATAATCTCACTCTTAGTTCTCTCAAAAACATCATCTAAAATATCCACCGCCTTAATAAAATTCCCCTTCCGACTCGACATCTTCTCATTCCCTGGCAACCTCACATTCCCATGCGTTACATGCCGCGTCTTTCTAACCAACTCCGGCGCATACTGCTCCACGCTCTTCAACACAACCTTCATATAATCAACAATATCGTTCCCCGTAATCACTACCGACTCATCAAAGTGATAATCCTCATTCTTCGTCAACAATAACCCCACATCTTTCGTCTCATACGTTGGTATCCCCTCCTGATTGATAAACACTCTCGTATGTAATCCATACTTCTCCCCCGAAAACACAACCGCTCCCTCGCTCCGCTCATACACTCCGTTCCCTAACTCGCGTAAAACCGTCTCCCGTCCTCGCTCCACCACGCTCGACTCCGGATAAAACTTCTCAAACTTCACCCCAATCCGCTCATAAAACTGTTCAAAATATTTATACGACAACGCTCGCCCCTGCCAATACATCTCCGCTAACCGCTTATCTTCCTCGCTCAACCCTTCCTCATTCCCCTCCCCCCTCTCAGCAATCTGATAAATCTTCTTATTCAACTCCTTAATCTCCCCCCTCGCCCTCTCATCTTCCTCATACAACCGAGTCCCCCGCACATAACACTCCGCTAGCAGCTCAATGTCCGCTACGAGCGGGGAGACAGTTTTGTTCTCGTCGGCGTACCGCAGCTTACGAGCGAGGTCCGGCGAGCGCGACCCCCGCAACGGCGGGCGGGCGCGACTCGCGTCCGACGAAACGAACTGTCGACCGCAAGCGAGTAATGCATGTATAGTTTTGGCAACGTGCAACCCCACGTCGCCACCAAAATTAGTTCTATGCACTTCCCCTCCAGCAAACTCAATCAGCCTCGACATACCCTCTCCAACTATCGACGTATATAAATGCCCCACATGTAGCACTTTAAACGGATTCGGGTCAGAAAACTCCGTCACAACGACTTTCCCCCGATACTGCTCCGACTTAACTTTTTTATCAAAGTCGTCTAACAACTCTTCAACTTCCTGAATAAAAAATTTATCATTCAACGTAAAATTCAAAAACCCCGGACCAACCACTTCAATCTTCGCCCCTTCGAGTTCCCCATCCTCTTCAACCCCCTTCCGAATTTCCTCCGCAATCTCTCTCGGATTCCGTCGCACTTCCTTCGCCAATTTCATTGCCACGTTCGTTGCAAAATCCGCCTCAATCCCCTCCGGTGTCCGTTCAACTCCCGCCTCAATTTCAACCTCAAAAACCCGCTTAACGACCTTCTCAACAACTTCCTTGATTTTTTCCATCACCTATATTATATCATGCTCTCTATAAACTTCAAAAACAGCGGGTGGACTTTCAGTGGTCGACTCTTGAACTCCGGATGTGCTTGCGTCGCTACAAAAAACTTCTTCTCTGGCGCCTCAACAAACTCCACTAACTTCCCGTCCGGACTCGTTCCAGAAATCTTCAACCCCCCTTTCTCAATCTCCTGAACAAATTTTTTATTCACTTCATACCGATGCCTATGCCGCTCAACCACTTCCGTCGTCCCATAAATCTCCGCCACTCGCGAACCCGGCACAAGCTTCGCCGGATAATTCCCCAGCCTCATCGTCCCGCCCGTCGACTCCTTCCCTTTCTGCCCTTCCATAATATATATTACGTTATTCCCGTCCTTCTCCGTCGCTCCAAATTCTTCGGAAGTATATAATTTAGCCGGTGTGTCTGCTGACGTCAAAATCTGCCCAACAGAACGTCGACACGCTGCAATCGTCGCCACTTGTAGCCCCAAGCACAATCCGAGATACGGCACATCATGTTCGAGCGCAAACTCCGCCGCTTGAATCTTCCCCTCAACTCCCCTCGCTCCAAACCCCCCCGGCACCACAATCCCATCCAATTTTAGGCGCTCTAATGTTCGGTACGCTTGCTCAGAAGGTGTCAGATGCAATGAAGAAGGAGTAGCGGAGTGAGCCGTACTTAAAGTACGGTGAGCGAGCAACGCATCTTCTGAAGTCGCAGATGACGCCTCCTGAGCAAGCCCCTCAGCGTCAATCCAGATTATTTCTGGATTGACGCCCCGCCACGCCGCCGCCGCCTTCAACGCCTCGGTAACACATATATACGTATCCTCATTCCCCACATACTTCGCCACAAGCCCAACCTTGACCGTCTTCTTATACTTCCGATTCCGCCTCCTGGAAAACTCCTCCCACCTCGACATGTCCGGCTCCGTCTCGTCTCCGACAAACCGATTCAAAATCGTCAACACTCCGCTCTTCAGCACATTAAACGGCACATCATACACCGACTCAATATCTGGTAAATTGACAACCCCCTCTGGCGCAATCCCCGCAAACGCCGCAATCTTCTCTTGAATCTCTTTCGGCGCTGGCTTCTCCGTTCGTGTACAAACCACGTCCGGAATAATCCCAAACCCCCGTAAATCCTTCAACGCATTCTGCGCCGGCTTCGTCTTAAACTCCTTACTCGTATTTATCCACGGCACATATACAACCGATACATATAAACAGTTCTCCCGCCCGACTCGATTTGCAAACAACCGAATCGCCTCCACAAACGACAACCCCTCATAATCCCCAATCGTCCCCCCAATCTCCACAATATGCACCTCCGAACCCTTCGACGCCTTCTCAATTTTCTCTTGTACTAAGTTCGTAAAATGTGGCACTAGTTGCACCGTCTTCCCATGGAACTCCCCGCTCCGCTCCTTATCAATCAACTCCTTAAATATCGACCCCGACAACGTAATTGAGTATTTCGATGTCTCAAAATCCAAAAACCGCTCATAATGCCCCAGGTCAAGGTCAGTTTCCACCCCGTCCGCCGTCACGAAACATTCCCCATGTTCCACCGGATTCAACAACCCCGCATCCACGTTCAAATACGGGTCGCACTTCTGCATCGTCACCTTAAATCCCTTCGCCTTGAGAATCGCCCCAATACTCGCCGCCGTGATCCCCTTCCCGACCCCCGACAAAACACCCCCCGTTACAAATATATATTTACAATTTTTATTTTGGCTCATGGGTTACCTCCTTTTAATTCCGCCCACGCTTATCCTCCTCATTCTACCACAAAAATCCAAAACACAAAAATGGCGGAAGCGAGAGGATTCGAACCTCCGGTACGGTTACCCGCACACACGCTTTCCAAGCGTGCTCCTTAAACCACTCGGACACACTTCCGTCTTTCCCCAATATATCATAAAAAACAAAAAATAAAAACCTAACTCATCCCACTTATGTTATAATAAACAACAATGAAACTCCCCAACTCTCGAATCCCAAAATCCCTTCGTGGCGACACGCTCGTCGAGGTTCTCTTCGCCGTCGCTATTTTCGGTATGGTTTCCGTTAGCTCAATCGCCATGATGAACAAAGGCGTTGCCACCGCCCAGGGAACCCTCGAAACCGCCATGGCTCGCCAAGAAATCGACACTCAAGCTGAAGCCCTCCGTTTTATTCATAACGCCTACTCCATGAACGCCGGCGACACCAGTAATCCTTATTACAAACTCTGGAGTAAGCTCAAAGACAAAGCGTTTAAACCCAACCAGGTCCAAGACACCTTCCTTAATTCCGCCAATTATAACGGACAATCTTGTAGCACAATCTATGCCAACAATCTTGCCATCCTCCCCCCCTCCGGAGCGTCTTCTCAATCTAGTTTCGTTATCAACCCTCGCCATCTTAATAATACCGACCTTAGCAGTCTTAACCTCGACAACGTCACCAACCTCGAAAGAGTCCTTGTCCCTCATAAAGCCTCTAGCTCCCGCCTCTTTGCGACCCCGACTTATCCTCGCCTTGTTTATTCCACGACCGATACGACTCTCTCCGACTCCAACAACGTTACAGCCGACGTCAGCTTAAACTCCGCTCAAGGTATCTGGATAACCGCCGTCCAAGAAGGTACCGGTAGTACCCCCCGCTATTACGACTTTTACATCCGTACTTGCTGGGAAAATATCGGCGGTAACGGCTCCACGACCATCTCCACCATCGTCCGCCTTTACAACCCCGACGCTACTGTTATCTCCTCTAATACCCCCCCCCCCCGGCGACGAGGATGAACCCGAACCGGTCGGCGGCTCCGACCCCGACCTCTGTGACCCCGCTTCCGTGGGTTCCAACCAAGTCTGTGTCCAAAATCCTAAGAATCCTTCCAACCCTCTCGACGGTCTCTGGATGGCTTCTGTCCTCGTTTATTCCGGTAACCCTAACTTGAACTTCGAAGTAAAAGACTCCGCCCAGACCGACTATTTTACCAATCGTCACCGCTGTTTTGGTCCGTCCACATTCTTCAACTACGGTAGCGTCGTCAATAATCTCTCTAGTGATTGGGTCAACGGTTCTGAATGTCTTGAACTTTTCAATCTCGAACGCGCGCAACAAGCTTATCACCAAGACAATATCCAATCCGCCCAAGATTTTGCCCACTTCATCCCCTCATACAACAATTCCTCGGACGTTGCCGACTGCTTCTTCGAAAATTTTCAAATCATCACAAACGGAGATACCGAAACTATCTCCGAAAATCCGCCTTCGCCACATTGTGAAACCAACTCCTATAGTCCCGACTTGTCTTGGGCATACATGTCGTCACTACTTTCCTACTTCCATCTCCAAAATAATATCTTCAATAGCGTCTTCGGAACCAGTAACTCCATAGACGTCAGTGTCAACAATCCCCTCTATTTCAAAGGCCAATCTTACGACGGTAATACCGACATAAAACTATATATTTACATCCTTGACGGTTACACCTTCCAGGGCGACCGTTTCAATACTAGTAGACATTTCCCGAACAAAAACCGTATCGTCGGCTCCTTCGAATTCTCTGGTAACGACGCCAGCTTCAAAAACGGCATCTGGGACGTTTGCACTATCAAGTTCTCTCCTAACGGCACCGTCGATGTTATCTCTAAATAACATTTTCCTGAAAAATCTCCCTTCAAAAATCCTAAAAATAAACATATAATTATTTTTAATGAGCGAGGAAACAGAAACAATTATAAAACTCGAAAACTTAACTAAGCGCTTCGGCTACGGAGACGCCGCTTCTTACGCCTTAAAAGATTTCGACTTAACCGTGAAACGCGGCGAGTTTATCATGATCATGGGCCCTTCCGGTTGCGGAAAAACGACTCTTTTGAATTTGATTGGTCTTCTCGACTCCGCCACTTCCGGCGTTTATCGCCTCAACGATGAACCTGTCTCCCGAATTTCCGCCCGTCGCCAAGCTCGTCTCCGCGCGAAAAAAATCGGTTTCATCTTCCAAAACTTTAACCTAATCCCCGACCTCCCCATTATCGAAAACGTCGCCCTCCCTCTTGTCTACTCCGGCTACCATAAAACCCGCCGTCTGATTCGCGCCTCGGAAATCCTCGACCGCTTTAATTTAAAAGAAAAAGAATATTATTTCCCCTCCCAACTCTCTGGCGGTCAACAACAACGCGCCGCTATCGCCCGTGCCATCGTCGCCCGTCCCGAAATCATCCTCGCCGACGAACCGACCGGAAATCTCGATTCTCATTCTTCCGCCCTCGTCATGTCCGAGCTTTCCCGAATCCACTCCGAAGGAAATACTATCATCATGGTTACTCATAACCCTTCCCTAACCTCTTATGCGACCCGCGTCATTCACATGCTCGACGGCTCAATCGACACCGATATTAAAACCGTCGCTGACTCCGACCTCCCCGTCCCCGTCGAAAAGAAAAATCGCCGCCGCCCCAAAAATAAGAAAAAATCTAACCGAAAGAAAAAGACGAAAAAATAATGGCTCTCCTTCTTCGAACTCATTACGAGCTTGCTCGTACCTCTATCAAGCGTAATCGCGGGCGCAGCTTCCTCACCTGCCTCGGTATCTCTATCGGCGTCGCCTCCATTATCCTGATTCTCTCTCTCATGGGAAGTATCTCCTCGCTCATCTCTTCTCAAGTCGCTCAAATCGGCTCTGACCTCGTCGTTGTTCGTCCCTCGACCACTAAAACCGCCGTCTCCCGCGTCGTCGACGAATTAACCTCCTCCTCGATGTACTTAAAGTCCAATTTAACCTTAAAAGACGTCGCCACAATCGAAAAACTCGACAATATCGCCTCGGTCGCCCCTCTCGCCGTCTCCGTCAATTCCCTCTCTGGCGATGACGACACCTTCCTTCCCTCCGTCCCCGTCGTCGGAACCAATCCCGACTTTATTAAAATCCAAAACTTAACCCTTAAATCCGGCACTTTCCTCAAGGACGATGCTCCGACCGCTACCGCCGTTATCGGCGCCAAACTCGCTAACGACCTCTATGGAACCGGCGAACCCGTCGGGAAAACCCTCACTCTCCTCGGCGAACGCTTCATTATCGTCGGCGTCCTAACCGAAGTTGACGACCCTATTAACTTCAACAATCTTGACCTCGACTCTTCCCTATTCGTCTCCGCCTCCGCCCTTAATAAAATCGACAACTCCCTCCAAATCCAACAAATCAACATCCGTACCGAAAACACTAACGACCTCGAAAAAACCGTCAAAACCATTCGCGAAACCCTTATCGCCTCTAAAAACGGCGACACAAACTTCTCCGTTCTCTCTGGCGACGACATTACTCATCCCGCCGGCACTCTCTTCTCCGTCATCTCGAGTATCCTCTCCGTTGTCGCCGGTATCTCGCTCATCGTCGGCGGTATCGGTATCATGAACATCATGCTCGTCTCAGTCGCCGAGCGGACTCACGAAATCGGTATCCGGAAAGCCGTCGGCGCCTCAACCGGCAACATCTTCCTCCAATTCCTCTTTGAAGCTTTAATCCTCTCCCTCTCCGGCGGTTTCCTCGGTCTCATCCTCGGCTACGGACTCGCCTTCCTTCTCTGCTTAATTACCCCGTTTAACCCGTTCGTCTCCTGGCAAATCCTAGCCATCACTTTCTCGACCGCCCTCTTGACCGGTCTCATCTTCGGTCTCTTCCCCGCTATAAAAGCCGCCAAGAAAAACCCAATTTACTCCTTAAAGTTCTGGGGCTAACCTCCGTCCCGCCTCGGCGGGACTTTTTTATGGTATAATATATATCCAATGAACATCCTCGCTATCGAATCTTCCTGCGATGAAACTGCAGTAGCTATCTATGATGGCGCTCATAATCGCCTCCTCTCTAACGTCGTCGTCTCTCAAATCGACCTCTTCAAGGATTTTGGCGGCGTCATCCCGGAAATCGCCGCCCGCTCCCATCTCGAAGCTATCCTCCCTGTCCTCGACCGCGCCTTCCGCGACGCCCATCTCTTAGATAAAGCCAATAACAACGACTGGACTAAAATCGACGCTATCGCCGTCACTCATACTCCCGGTCTCCTCGGTTCCCTCCTCATCGGCACCCTCACCGCCCGCACTCTCGCCCTCCTTCATCAAAAACCCCTCTACCCCGTCCACCACTTAAAATCCCACATCTACTCTAACTGGCTGACGAACAATCCCCTCCCGACTTTCCCCGTCTTAGCACTCGTCATCTCCGGCGGTCACACCCAGCTCATCTACATGCCCTCCGAAACCACTTTTCACATCATCGGCACCACTCTCGACGACGCCGTCGGCGAATGTTTCGATAAAATCGCCAAAATCCTTGGCCTCCCTTACCCTGGCGGTCCCGCCATCTCAAACGCCGCTCTCGGTCAGCTCCCCGACCAAACCCTCCCCGCCCCCGGCAACCGTCAAAAATACTCCTTCCCTCATCCAAAAACCCCGGGTCTTGACTTCTCCTTCTCCGGTCTAAAAACCGCCGTCCTCCGCCAAGTCCAAAAAGAAGTCGGCGTCGGTCTCGACTTCCCTTCAAAAGATTTAAAAACTTTACTCACCCCAGAACAAATCGCCGACTTCGCCGCCTCGTTCGAACAAACCGCCATCGACATCCTCCTCGAAAAACTCTCCCTCGCCCTCAAACAACACCCCGACACTCAATCCGTCGCCTTCGCCGGCGGCGTCAGCGCCAACGGTTTGCTGCGGGCCGAAGCGAAAAAGACGCCTAAGCCGTTTTTTGTACTTCATTTCCCCGACCCGCGTTTCACAGGCGACAACGCCGCCATGGTCGCCATGGCCGCCCTCTCGGAAATCAACCACGGCGTCCCCCCGACCGACCCCTATAAACTCGACATCTCCCCCCGCTCCGCGATATACTAATACTTATGTACACTCACTTCCTCCAATCGAACGCTTGGAAAACTTTCCAAACCGCCCTCGGAAAAACCGTCTTCGAAATTTCAACCCCTGACTTCGCCTATCTTGCCATCCTCGAACCGACCAAACTCGGCAATTACCTCTACCTCCCTTACGGACCTTCCCTCTCCGAAAAAAACCCAAAGTCCGCTCTCGGCTCCGTCCTCGACTCCTTAAAATCCCTCGCTAAGGCCCACAACTGCTTCTTCCTCCGCCTCGAACCCCCCTTCCCTCTCTCGAAATCTTCTCTTGAATCCCTCGGACTTCAAAAATCAACCGACCTAAACCCTGCCGAAACCTGGATTCTCGACCTGACCCAATCAAAAGAAGACATCCTCCGCCACATGTCCCAAGGAACCCGCACCCGCCATAACACCTTCGCGAAAAAAGGACTCTCCGTTGAAGTTTCTCACGACCCTGAAGACATCAAATATCTCGTCTCCCTCCAAACCGCCCTCGCTCGAGAAAAAGGCATTAATACCTTCTCTGAAACCTATCTCAAAACCGAACTCGAACAACCTTTCGCTTCACTCTACCTCGTCCATTACCAAGACCCGACCAATAATAAAGATAAAATCATCGCCGCCTCCCTCTTCTTCGATGACGACCTCAGTAAAACTCGCTTCTACATGCAATCCGCTGCCGACCTCGCCTATAAAAAACTCCCCGGAACCGTCGCCCTCCTCTCGACTGCCATCTTCGACGCCAAGGCAAAGGGTCTCGAAACCTTTGACTTCTGGGGGATCGCCCCCGACAACGCCCCCGAAAACCACCCTTGGGCCGGCTTCACCGCCTTCAAAAAATCCTTCGGTGGCAAAGAAAAACGTTACGCCGGAACTTACGACCTCCCTCTCGACCCGAAAAAATACTCCCTCTACACCCGCCTCCGTTCCCTCAACCGCCGCCTTCGCAAACTTAAAAAATAGACTCCCGAAGAAGTCTATTTTAACCGCTCACGCTTCGGCGCTCTCGCGCTAACTTAATCATTGATAAGCTCCGCATGAGTCTTACGTCGTCTCCATTATACTATTTTTTTATTACGTTTTTGAAATATTCAAAAATTTCAAAAACCTCTCAATACGTCAATCAGCTTCAACTTCCCAATCATAAACTTAAGCGACCCCTGAAACCCTCTCCGCGGAAACTCATAAATCGCCCGAATCCGCTCGCCGAGAATCTCTAAAAAATGCCGATTCCTGAGACTATACGCTTGCGCCCCCGCCCCCGCCACCACATCTGCCACCTGCAACAACAAATTCGTCCGCGAATCCGCCTGATTGACCGTCACCTTCTTCCCGACCAAATTCGGATACTCTGCATACGCCGAAATCTCAATATAATCCGTCAAACTATTCATCGACTTCACCGCCGTCGACCTCTGGTCAAAAATAATCTCAAAATCTTCGTCATACCTCTTAAAAATCTTGCTCATCAGCAGCTTAGAAAAATAATTATAAATCAGATTCTTCTCCTTCCCTTCCATCAACAGCGACACCCTCGGTTTATACGCCACAAAATAAAACATCTCCGCCCCCTCTTCTTCCGCCAACTCATGAATTAGCCTCTGCCTTTGCGGGAACTTCATCTTCGAAAACTTCAACTCCTTCCGCCACTTCTCCGCTTCTAACCTCCTCCCCTCCGCATCAAGCCTCTGCTCCCTCCTCACGAGCCGCTTCAGCCGCCCCTCCCCCTTCGGCCCCTTCACCACAACTGCCGCCAACACAAAATAATTCCCCGCTCTCCCCATATTCCCTGACTCATCAATATAAACTTTCACCATTTTACCTCTCTTTTCCCCTCCCCCGAAAATCCCTAATCTTTGCCCCCTCCCGATTATTAATTCCCTGTCTTACTTATCAAACTCACTCAAATCAAACAACGACCGCTTCCCCTCGTCAATCACCTCTTGCGCTCGCTTCATCAACCTCTCAATTCCCTGCTCGCTCTCCGCCGACCCTACATGCACTGTCTTCACCACTTCCCCGCCCCGCTTATAACAAACCTGCACCCCGGTCTTCCCCGACCCTGTCTTGAACTTCCGAATATAAGCCATAAGAATATCTTATCACAATTCCTCCTCTTCCCTCGTCTGGAACCGAAAAAACTTCTCGGTATGGGCGCCGAGCGAAGCGAGGCGCCCCGGGGTATATCCACTTTTTTGCCTTTTCCACATTTCCCCCCTCTTCTTTTTGCTCCCTTCAATCTTTTTCTTAGCAACCAGTTGACTTAGCAACCCCAACCCACTATAATGAAACTAACCAAAAGTTCGCGAGGACTAGAAAAACTTTTGGGGCTGTAGAATGAAGTTTGGTTTTCTCCCTGCCTTTGTGTTTCAAATGACACTTTTAGCCTTTTGTTGTCAAAAGAAATATAATGCGGGGAGAAAAAAGTCAAAAAATTTCTTATAAATGAACAGGGAACTGTGCTATTATTTTGATATGAAATTCACTTCCGCTTACGAACCTGATAAATTTGAACCCGAAATCTATAAAGAATGGGAATCTTCTGGCGCTTTCGACCCTAAAGCCGTGGACAAAAAAGCTCGCACCAAAGCTTCACACAAAACGACATCGTCAGAAACTTACTCTATCGTCATGCCTCCCCCTAATGCTAACGGCAACCTCCACATCGGTCACGGACTCACAATCGCTATCGAAGACTCTCTGACTCGTTATTACCGCATGAAAGGCAACACAACCTGGTACATCCCTGGAGCCGACCACGCCGGCTTCGAAACTTGGGTCGTTTACGAACGTAAGCTCGAACAAGAAGGACACACCCGCTTCGAATACTCTCGTGACGAACTCTACGCTCGCGTCTGGAACTTCGTCGAAGAACAACGGGGAAACATGGAACTCCAACTCCGCGCCCTCGGCGCCAGCTGCGCCTGGAACGACTTGACTTTCACTCTCGACGAAAACGTCGTCTCCCGAACGTATAAAACTTTCGAAAAAATGTGGAACGACGGCTTGATTTACCGAGGTAAAAAACTCGTCAACTACTGCCCAAAACACCAAACCGCCTTCGCCGACATCGAAATCGACCACATCGACGAACCCGGCTTCCTCTGGGACATCAAGTATAACATCGTAGAGGAATCGGAAAGTTCTTCCGAAGTGGCTAAAGAAAATCCACTGATTTCTGAAGGAGTCCACGAAAGAGCGCAATCGGTGGCCGGCGGAACCCGAACCGCATTGCGCTCTGCACGACTGGACGACGACAGAAATCAGACTGGATTTTCCCAAACGAGGAAGAAACTTTCTGATTCCTCCCTTACTTATATTGTCGTCTCCACCACTCGCCCCGAAACCCTCTTCGGCGACCAAGCCGTCGCCGTCAATCCTAACGACCCCCGTTATAAATCCTTAATCGGTAAACACGTCCGCCTCCCCTTAACTTCCCGCACCATCCCTATCATCCCCGATGAACACGCCGACCCCGAATACGGCTCCGGCGTCGTCAAAATCACCCCTGCTCACGATTTCGACGACTTCGAAGTCGGTCAACGCCATAACCTCGAACTCCTCCGCGTCATCGACGACGAGGGCAACATGACCGCCGACTGTGGCGAAACTTACGCCGGACTCTCAACTACCGCCTGCCGCAAGCTCGTCTTAAAGGACTTAAAAGCCGCGGGTCTCCTTCTCGACACTCATAAAATCTCCCACTCCGTCGCTCATTGTTACAAATGCGGCACCGTCATCGAACCAACCCTAAAGGAACAATGGTTCATCAACACCGACCCCTTAAAAACCCGCGCGCTCAAGGCTCTAAAACACAACGAAATTGCCTTTTACCCCGCCTCGAAAAAGTCCGCCCTCATTACCTACTTCGAAAACCTCAAGGACTGGAACATCTCCCGCCAAATCCCCTGGGGAATCCCTATCCCCATGTTCAAAAAACAGGGAACTGAATCCGCCGGAACTGGTCAGCTCAACAACGCCTCCTCCCCCGACTGGCTCTTCGACCCCCGCACAAACCTCAAGGAAATCGAAATCGGCGGCGTCAAATACCTCCGCGACGAAGACACCTTCGACACTTGGTTCTCCTCGTCCCACTGGCCCATCGTCTGCACCGACTGGACCGAAGAAACCGGCTCTCCGTTCTACCCCTTAAACGTCATGGAAACCGGCGCCGACATCCTCTTCGCCTGGATTGCTCGCATGCTCATGATTGGACTTTACGTCACCGATGAAGTCCCCTTCCGCGAAGTCTGTCTCCACGGTCTCGTCCTCGATGCCCACGGTAAAAAAATGTCAAAGTCCAAGGGCAACGTCATCAACCCTCTCGAACTCGTCAGTAAATACGGCTCCGACGCCTTCCGCCTCGGCATCCTCCGCGGTCGCACCATGGGTCTCGCCCAAGCCTTCTCCGAAGATTCCGTCAAAACCGGTCGCAACCTCTGCAACAAACTCTGGAATATCTCCCGCCTCATCGACTCCTGGGCTGAAAAGAATTCGAAAGATTCGAATACTTTTTCTGAAGCGTCTAAAGAAAATTCACAGATTTTTCGAGGAGATTACGAAGGAGCGCGATCGATGGCCGGTGTTTCCCGAAGCGCATCGCGCTCCGCACGCCTAATCGACGAAAAAAATCTGCCTGAATTTTCCCAAGCGAAGAAAAACGTATCGAATCTTTCTTCCTTAACCGTCAACATGTCCGAAGACTGGATTTGCCGCGAAATTTCCAACCTCATCTCAACCCTCGACAAAAACCTCTCCACCTACCGCTTCTCTGAATCCGTCGAAGCTCTCCACGAATGTATCTGGGACAAATACGCCGACTGGTTCCTCGAAAGCGAAAAACTCTTCAAAAACCTCCCCCTCCTGAAACTGACCCTAGAGACCCTCTTAAAAGCAGCTCACCCTTTCATGCCGTTCGTCACAGAAACTATCTGGCAATCCCTCTCTTGGACTTCCGGTCTCTTAATCAACCAATCTTGGGCTGAACCCCTCGACTACGACCCAATCTCCGCCGAATCCTTCGAACGTCTCAAAGAAGCAATCACGGAAGTCCGCCGCGTTAAAAACGACCTCCCCGGTAGCTTTAAGTCAAAGTCCTTCGACCTCCTCTATGGCGACGACTCCCTTATCGCCGACAACGCCGACCTCGTTAAACTCCTCACCAAATGCCCAAACGTCCTCCCAACCTCCGGAGCCCCGAAGGGTATCCGCCTCGCCCTCGTTGGTCGCGAACTTTACCTCGACGTTGACGAAAAAACCGTCAAAAACTACAAATCCGCCCTCACCGACCGTATTCTCTCTGTCGGAAAAGATTTAAACGCCCTCGAAGCCCGCATGCTGAACCCCCGCTACGTTGACAAGGCTCCGAAAGCTCTCGTCGAAGAAACGCGAAAGGGAATTGAAGAAAAGAAATCCCTCATCTCCCGCCTCCGCCAAGAACTCGACCTCATCGCATAAAAAAAGCCCTTCGGGGCATTTTTTTCTGGCTGGGTCGGCAGGATTCGAACCTGCGAATGACGGGACCAAAACCCGTTGCCTTACCCCTTGGCGACGACCCAATACCCTTACAGTTTACATGTCGTCCCCTTGTCTGTCAAATCATGTTATAATTTTCAAATGCAAATCACCTCTCTCGTCCCCGGCGGTCAAGCCCTAACGACCTTGAACGACCCAACCAACCCTGCCCACGGCAAAAAACTCTTCCTCTGGAACGCCCTCCCCGGCGAACTCGTCACAGATTTCCAGCTCACCAAGAAAAAATCCTCATACCTCGAAGGAATCGCCACAAAAATCTCTCGCCCCTCCAAATACCGAACCGAGCCTAAAGACGCCTGCTTCCTCTCGACTTCCCCTTGGCAAATCATGACCTACCCTTTCGAGTTAGAACAAAAACGCCTCCTCGTCGCCGAATCCCTCCGCCAAGCTCATATCGACCTCGACCGCCTCGCCACCTCTGGCGTCGCCGTCGCCCCTGTTAAAACCGACGGCATCGAATGGGGCTACCGCAACAAAATGGAATACGCCCTCTACTGGGACCACTCCGACCAAAAAATCTACCTCGCCTTCCACACCCGCGGCACTCATCAAAAACTCCCGCTAAAGCCTCTAGAATCGTCTGAGAACGCCGAAAAGTTAAAAACGCTACCGAGTTCCATTGAACGCCCAGAAATCGCTCAAAAGGCGCTTAAAATCGTTCAGGAGCTAAATTCACAGCGCGCTGAAGCCCGCACATACCAATCCCTCCTCCTTCGCTGCAACCAACAGGGAATCATCTCCGGCGGTCTCCTCGAAAACCACCAACCCCACCCCGTCTTCCCGAACCTCGAAGACAAAATCCTCGAAAAACCCTACTCTTACTCCCCCAACGGCTTCTTCCAAATCAACCTCCCCGTTTACGAACTCGCCCTCGAGGAAATTAAATCCCACATCAACACCGACAAAGTCCTCGACCTCTACGCCGGCGTCGGCACCATCGGTCTCTCCGTCGCCTCCGACCGACACCTCACCCTCGTCGAATCCAACCCCGCCGCCTTCGGCGAACTTGTTATGAACGTCCGACGCATCGAACAATGCGCCGGAGCGAAGTCTCCGGACGTGGCGCATCGCGGAGGTCACGACCGAGCAATAGCCGCCGAGACCCGTAACGACGGGCTCGAGGACGGCGGCGACACGAACGGAGCTTCGCGCAAGGCGCAAAACCGAACCATCATTCCCCTAGCGAGAAATAAATATTCAAACTCCCCAAAGGCTTTCCTCGCCAAATCCGAAGACTGCCTCTCTTTCATCGAACCCAACCAAACCGTCATCCTCGACCCCCCACGCGCCGGCTGCGACAAAAAACTCCTCGAACGCCTCCTAGAAATCACCCCAAAAACCATCATCTACCTCTCCTGCAACCCCTCGACCCAAGCCCGCGACGTCGCCATCCTCACGAACGCCGAAAAAACCGCCCTGACCACCAAATACAAAATCACCAAAATCTCCCCCTACAACTTCTTCCCCAAAACCCCTCATATCGAAAACCTCATCATCCTCGAACAATAAAAATCACAATCTACTACCCCTCTCCTCAAATCTTTAAACCAAAAAGTCTGACCCCCTCCTCCAACTAAAACGCTAACTTCCCCTGTATCTCCTCAAACTCCGCCGGCGTCAGCTCAAGCGTCCTTCCATACGTCCAGCTCGAATCTAGCGGCATCAAATGCACATGCGCATGCGGCACATCTGTCCCGACAACTTTCATCAACGTCCTCTGCCCTAAAACCTCCCCCATCCGCTTCGCTACCTTCTTCACCGCCCGAAACAGGGAATCATAGTCCTCATCAGACAGCTCATAAATCTTATCAACCTCAACTTTCGGAATCACCAACACATGCCCCCGACTCTCCGGATGAATATCTAAAAACGCTAGATTTTTCTCATCTTCATAAATCTTATAGCAGGGAATCTCTCCCTTCACAATCTTATCAAACACACTACTCATACGTTTATTTTACCACAATCACCTGCGCCGTCCGGTCGTCTTTCTTCTTCGCCAACCTCTGGAAATTGTCAACCGCCTCTTCTGCCGACTCCCCTTCCATCGCCTGTTTCATATCTTCATCATCAATCGCCTGCTCCGGCGTATCTCCCGTAATCCCGTCCGAACAGAGTAAAATCCGGTCTCCCGCCCGAACCGGTATCGTCCCGACCTGACTCAAAGTAAAGTCCTCCGTCCCGAGCGCATTCGTAATAAACCGCCCCTCCCCCTCGTCTCGTGTCAGCTGTTTCATCTCATACCCCTTAAACCTCTTTAATAATTTCGACCGTTTCTCATTAAACAGATACATCCTCGAATCTCCAACCGAAGCATACGTCAAATACTTCTCCCCCTCTTCACTCTCCCAAAGCTTCGCCACAACCGCCGTCGTCATTCCTCCCACCCCATTACTCCGAATCCTCCGGTTAACCGCCTCAAGCGCCTCTCTCATTCCTCGCGCCGTCCGTAAATCTGCTCGTCGCGCCAGCTCATCAACCCCCTCCGCCGCTAACCGCGACGCCTGCGCCCCGCCCACAGCTCCGCCCACTCCGTCAAACACCGCAAACAGCCCCTCGTCTGGTCGCTCTAAAAAGCTGTCTTCGTTCTCACGCCCTCTCGCCCCCGTCAACTCCCCCTTGTTCACCGACCGCGTCGCTACTTCCGTCCTCACTTCATACGTCTCATGATTCTCTCCAATTGGTCCCCACGCTTCCCTCGTCGCTCTTCTCTCAACCTGCCCTCTCGCCCTCACAATCTTCGTCGGTGCCGTCTCGACCGCCCGCCTCTGCGCCGCCTCCCGCGCCGCCGCCATCTGTCGCTCTCGCGCCTCGTCCTGTCGAATCTCCCCCTCTAACTCCCCGCGTACCTTCTGAATCACCTTATAATAGTTATATCTCGCCCCATATACCTTCTTCTGAAACCTCTCGCAACACGCCCGATGCCCTGCAATCGCCTCCCGCCTCTCTTGCGGATTCTCATACGCTCGCGCTACATCCCCCTCCGTCCTCCTCTGTAAAGCCTCAAACTCAAACGGCGTCGGATAATTCTCCATGAACGTCTCAACAATCTCCTCTTGAGTCATCTCCGCCCGCCTCCGCGCGTCAACTCCCTGCATCAATAACCCCCGCTCCCCAGACACATTCGCCACTCTCTTAAATACCTCACTCGCCCCTCGAGTCACCAGTGGCGGCGCAATCCTCTCCAATAACTCCCTCTCGTCCCTCCGCGTCACAACTCCGTCCCGAATCGCCTCCTTCGCTCTCCGTCGGTCGCTAATACTCACATACTCAACCTCATGTTGCCCAAATATCTTATTTTCATCTCCCCCGTTCGCATAAAACTGCATCAATTTCTGCTCGCGCCGCTCCATCTCCGCTACTTCTTTTGCCGCCGCTTCGTCTCTCCCCCGTTCTTGCCTCAACTCCTGCCATCCCTGATTACCTCTCCGCTCATCCCCCTGTCCACCTCTCCGTTCTTCTCTCTGCTCATCTTTCCACTCATCTCCCTGCGCACTCGCTACTCTTCCCCCTAACGCCCCTTTCTTCATCATCAACCTCCTTTGCTTTCCCCCATTTTACCATAAAGAATAGCCTCTTTTGAGGCTATCTTTCTTATTCGCTTCAGTTTGGCGGAAGCGAGAGGATTCGAACCTCCGAGACGCTTGCGCGCCTACACGATTTCGAGTCGTGCGCCTTCAACCACTCGGCCACGCTTCCACCCCTAATTTTACCAAACCCTCTCCCCTCACGTCAAACTCCCTCTCCTAAACCTCGAAGTCCCTAACTCCCCCGCAAACTCCTAAATCAACCCCATCTGTCTAAGTGTCCGTTCGCTATCTTCTAACGACATGTCGCTCACAAAGTAACTCCGCCCCCGCCTCGCCTTACTCTCCCTATACGCCCGACCCCCTCCTCCAGTCGCCACCTTTCGCTCCCCGCTCTTCGGCTCAGTCGCCCCCTTGTCTTCTTCAATAGCTCCCTCAGCATCCTCTTCGACATCTCCTTCGGCATTTTCTTCCGCCTCTCCCATGACATCTCCCTCGTCACTCGCCTCTTGTACGTCTTGCGCCTCTTCAACCTTCACTCTCCCGCCCGTCGCCTTCTCAATCTCTGCTATTCTCTCCTTATCAGAAACCCCTGCTATCTCCTCTAAAATCCCCTCCGCTTTCCGCTCCAACTCTTCCATCTCCCCCTTTACCTCTCTCAATCTCCGCCCCTTCTCGCGCACATCTTCCGCCACTTCCATCCATTCTTCCTGCTCCCCATACATCTCCCAAACCAAGTTCTCGAGCGCCTCTTCCATCTCCCCGCTCTTCATCTTCTCTTGATACTCCGGAACGTCTTTAACCGCTTCTAAAAACTCTTGCTTCGCCCCTCTAAACTCCGCAGCATTCCCATATTTCCCAAAGAACGCCCCTAAAACTCTTACCCCGAGCTGTTTCTGCCCCTCCTCGTCCAAGTCCCCCGGCGCCTCTTCTGCTGTCCTAGCCTCCCCCGCCGTCAACGCATAAACCATTCTCAGTGCCAGATTATCCCCCTTCAACTTCTCATAAACCGCCTCCGCCCCCTCCTCAGTCATCGGCGTCTCAATCTCTCTCAACACCCTCCCCGTCTCTTTTCTGAATCCCTCTTCGTCCAGCCCCCCAATCCACTCATATCTCTCAGTAACCGCCGCTGTCAGCTCTTCTCGCTCCGCTTCACTCTCCCCGTTAAAATCAAAATCCGGCGCCAACAACGCTTCCGCCCCCTCAGAAAACGCCACCGCCACCCTCCGCTCTTGCGTCAAGCGATACCGCCCCGTCCTCTCTTCTTCCGTCTCCCCCGGCAACAACTCTTCTTCAAACTCCTTCACTTTGAACTTCCCAATTCTCCGCTCATCTTCAGCCTCCTCCGTCTCTTCAAAGCTCTCAACTGCCGCTCTTCTCTCATCTTCCGACAACCCCATATCAAACCGCCCTTCCTCGTTTGAATTTGGCTCGCCACTAAAATTCGTCTCCATAATACCCCCAGTATATCATGCTTACCCTTTCTTCGCTACTTTTTTGTGATATAATTAACTCGTTACGTTAATCGTAATGAACTTTTAATTTCTAGGTGGATGAGGAAGCGGCAACGCGGAATTATCCACATATGCGCCCGTAGCTCAGCTGGATAGAGCGTTTGCTTGCGGAGCAAAAGGTCGTAGGTTCAAATCCTGTCGGGCGTACCATAAAAAGAGAAATTTTATTTTTAGACGTTTTACGAACGCCCCGTAAAAAATACCATGTCCCTCATACGAGCAAAAACGTGGCCGGCGAAATCCCGAACGGCTTTTGCGAGTATTGAGCGGACTATGGTATTTTTTAAGGGCGCCTTGTGAGTCTAACGTCTAAAGATAAAATCCTCTTTTTATCTACATTACGTGCTATACTATCCCTATGAAGAACTCCTCGAAACCTTCTCTTAAAGAAAAAACTCAGCGCGCCCGTGCTAAGTTCCTCTCTAACTATTACGGAAACCCAATCCGCGACTTGAAACTGATTTGTATCACCGGAACTTCCGGAAAAGCCACGGTCGCTAACTTCGTCCATGAAATCTTAAAGGCCGCCGGAAAACATTCTTCCGTCCTCGCCTCTGACTCAGAAATCAAAACCTCCGTCCTTCATAAGTTCTTCGCCGACGCCTGGAAAGCCGGCTCGAACTACGTCGTCGTTACCGCCCCCGCTGACTCCCTTAAAAACAACGTCTTCTACGGTCTCCCGGTCCATGTCGCCGCCCTGACCGACTTCCTCCCCGCCTCTCTCGACTCCCCCTCGCCGGAAGAATTCGCCGCCTCGGAAACGACCCTCTTTAAGATGTCCCCCGACATCGTCATCTTAAACGAAGACGATAATAACTTCCCCGCCTTCTCGAAGTTCTCCGGAAAAGAAACGACTTTGACTTACGGTACAACCCGCTCCGCCTCTCTCCGTATCGACTCCGCTAAACTCTACAAAAAGGGAACCGAAGCGAACTTTTCCCTCGGCTCCTCTCGCTTCTCTGTCGCGAGCTTCCTCACGGGCGAGCCAATCGTCTCCTATATGGCGTGCGCCGCCGCCCTTGCCACCGCCCTAAAAATCTCCCCCGACGTCATCGCCGACGGTCTCGCCAACTACACCCCCGACGAAAAGAATAATTAAATTCCCCTCCCTTCTACCGCTTCTTCAACCACTTCCGAACGACTTTTATATCCTCAAACGGCTCCGCCCCCTCCTTCCGGAGTATCGTCTTCTCATGCCCCTTCCCTAAAATCAACACCAAGTCCCCTCTCTTCGCCAGCCTAATCGCCCCCCGAATCGCCTCTTCTCGGTTTAAATCCACTACTAAATCCTTCCCGAGCTTCTTCCCGGCTTTCTCCGCCCCCCTGACAAAATCCTCCGCAATCTCTTCTGGGTCTTCATCTCTCGAATCATCTTCCGTAATCACTACCACGTCCGCGTTCCGCCCCAAAATCCGCCCCCGCTCCTCACGCGTACTCTCATCTCGCCGCCCCGCTCCTCCGTGCACCGCAATCACTCTCCCCTTCACCTCCGGCATCGCCTTAAACACTTTCTCTAACGCATCTGGCGTATGCGCATAGTCCACAATCACCGTAAACGCCTGCCCCTCGTCCACCCTCGTCATTCTCCCTTCAACCCCCTCAAGCGCCTCAATCCCTCGCTTAATCTCCTCTTCCTCTAATCCGAGCCTCCGCCCGACCCCAACTGCCGCCAGGGAATTATACACATTAAACTCTCCCGGAATCCGCGTCTGAATCTTTACCATCTCTTCCTTCCGGTTCATATCATAAACAGTATATTTCGACCCCTCAACTCCCAGCTTAACCTCTTTCGCCCTTAACTTCCCGTTTTTTATACCATAAGTGATATACTCTTGGCTCGCTTTAATAAACGTCTGCGCCCATTTATCATCCGCATTAACCACCCCAAACTTCGCTTTCCTAAACAACTTCGCCTTCGCCCGGGCATACCTTTCCATCGTCTTATGATAATCTAAATGCTCATGCGTCAGATTCGTAAACACCGCCACCTCAATCGGCACCCCAAGCGTCCTAAACTGCTCCATCGCATGACTCGTCACCTCAAGTACCAAATACTCCGCCCCCGCCTCTTTAATCTTCCGTATTCGCTCGTTTAACGTTCGACTATCTACGGTGGTCATATGATTCAACTCCGGCTCTAAATCTTTCACCCCCCAAGCCACAGTCGTCATAATCCCTGCCTTGCGATGACTCTCATTCAACATCTTCCAGATATAAAAACACGTCGACGTCTTCCCGTTCGTCCCCGTTACCCCAATCACCTTCAGCCCCCGCGCCGGAAACTTGCACTTCACCCCTGCTACAACCGCCCGGAACAAATGCACCGGCTTCACTAGGGAATTATAAAACGGTAAACTATCTTCTAACTTCCTCTTCAAATTCATCTCCCCCGATTATACCACACCCCTTCCTATTTTTTCTTCAAGCCATTAAGCTATTGCGCTAAAGCTAAACATCGACTATAATAAAAACATTAATTGAGTGGAGGTGGAATGTCTCAGGACCAAAATTCGTCCGAGCAGAGTAAAGTCTTTATTATCCCTGTCACGATAATCGAAGACGAAGTTGAAAACGAATCGCGAGAATCCGCATCGGCTCCGCTTGCCGCCGCTCTTGAACCCACCGCCGAGCCGACCGCCGAAACTGCCCCTCGCCGTCCCCGCAATTCTTTTAAAATTCTCTTCTCTAAGTTCGGCACTCTCGCGACCATCGTCGTCGTCCTTGTCGCCCTCGTCCTTGTCGGAACTAAGCTCGCCGGTTTTCGCGCTTTCACGGTCATGTCCGGATCCATGGAACCGGAATTTCCCGTCGGCTCGATGATTTACATCCGCCCAATCGATTATCAATCTTTGAACATTGGCGACGTCGTCTCCTATGTCGCCAATAGCGACAAAACCGTCGTCACCCATCGCATCGTCGATATCGAAATCGACCCGTCCGATTCGAACGTCTGGCGTTTCAAAACCCAAGGCGACGCTAACGCCGCCCCCGATGCAACTCTCGTTCATTATAAAAACATCCTCGGCACCCCTGTCGTCGTGGTCCCGCTTCTCGGCTATCTCGCCTATTACATCCAACAGCCGCCCGGCATCTATATCACCCTCGTAGTGGGAACCCTTCTCCTGGCTTGGACGTTTCTGCCGAACACTTTGGAAGAAAGGAGGAAAACTGCGAGTAAACGTATGACCTAAGCGAGGAGTCATATTCCTTTAATATCAACCTTAATGTAGAGACAGGAGAATCATGTATCAAAAACTCAGAATCGTCGTCGCGTCGCTCGTTTTCATGACCCTTTGTATCTTGAGTTCGACTGCAACCTTGGCCTATTTCACCGACACTGATACAAAAGTCAACAGCTTCACCGTCGGTAACGCCTCGACAACCTTGGCGCTTTATGACGACATCTCTGAAGAACCTTACCGTCCCTTCGCCGCCGAAAACTATTCCCCCTTGACCGAAGGCCAAGAAATCCCGCTCTTTCTTCAAGCAACTAACGACGGGAACATCCCCGTCTACCAACGTTTTCGCATTGTCATTCCTCTCGCCTTGGCCGACGCCATCGTCCTCGACTTGCCTAATTGCACGCTCGACCCTTCGACCGGCAACACCTGCGCAAACGAACACTACACCATATCTTACAACCCGTCCGTAGAAATCGACCACGTCCCGACATATGCCGAATACTACCTCACCAGCAACCAAGTCCTCGACGTCAACCGCCTAACCGCCGCCTGGCCGACCGAAAAACTCATCATTGGCAACATCGACAATATCGACCCTTCCGTCTTCGAATGCACCGGCAGCAATCCTAACACCTGCGCCCTCGGAATCAGCATTCATTCCGACGCAGTCCAAACCACCGGCTTCCCGAACGCGCTCGCCGCTTTCGCGAACTTCCCGGAAACTTATTAACCTCGTTCAATATCAATTTAATCATTAAAGGAGTTATCAAATGCAAATCAACAAGAAAGTCGTCCTCTCTACCAGCGCCGTCCTCGGCATGGCCGCCCTCGCCGCCGGTGGCACCATCGCCTATTTCACCGATCATAAAACCGAATCTAACCATTTCACGACCGGTGACGTCGCCATCAATCTTTACGAATCCCAGCTCCATCGCCAAAACTCCGGTCGCCAAGGTTCCTTCGGCGCCCTCGCTTCCGACCCGAACTACTGCGACTGGAACGCCAACGAAAACGACAGCGGACTAGATTCTAACACTGGCCTCATCAAAGGCTCTTATGAAAAAGCTCGCTATTGCACCCCTGGCATGAACGCGAACGAAGGTGATTCAACCTCTATCTCTGCTATCGCCAACGGTCATACCCGCACCGGCTTCTCCAACGCCAACCGCACCTGGGGCTACACCGACGCCACTATCAAGGCCGACGCTGCCGCCTATAAGGCTGTCGCTGGACAAAACAACGCCACTGCGGACGGCTATTTCACAACCGTCTCCGCTGGTATCGCTCCCGGCCAATGGGTTCGCAAGTTTAGCTACGTCGAAAACGCCGGCCATAGCGACGCTTATATCTTGATTCGCTACATGATTCCGACCGAATACGCCGACAAACTCGACATCAAAATCCCTGGCACTCCATATGAAGAAGATGTCCACGCCGACCAGGCTGGCCTTCAAGGCTATTTCACCGCCTTAACTAAGAACGCCACAACCGGCAAATACGAAGCTTTCGACGCCAGCGCCGCAGACGCCATGGATTACTACACAGGCTATATCGACACTATCGACAACGTTGAATATCGCGTCTTCGCCGCCGTCACAACCGACGTCGTCAAGTCAAACGAAATGACCTTCTGGAGCCCAGTCAACACCGTCCGCCTGAAAACCTCTGTTGATAGTACTGACTTCAATTACGAAGCCGCTGTCGACATTCGCGTTGATGCCGACGCTATTCAAGCTAAAACCTTCTCCGACGCTGTCGAAGCCGTCAACAATCTCTAATCCCTAATCGACACCAACAGGAAAACAAACCCATGCGCCATAGAACCAAAGCTCCTGCTCTCCTCCTCTTCGGTATTCTCCTATTCCTCACCATGACCGGTTCTGTGGCGTATTTTGTCACAACTCAACCAACCCATAATCTCATCACCACGAGCAGTGTCGGTATCGCTCTCCTCGATCGCGCCGACCCGACTGGCGCCGTCCCCTTCAACTCCCTAGAAAACATCAACCCGAACACCCTCTACTCGAAAATTCCCTATATCGAGAACGTCGGACCCGAACCCGTTTGGATTCGCGCTCGACTCTCTCTGATTCGTCGTGACGAAGATCGTGACGCAGAAATCCCCGACCTCGCCTCGTTCATCGAACTCGGCGAACCTGGAACTCATTGGCTCAACAGCGAAGACGGCTTTTATTATTACGCCTCTGCCCTTGCTAGCAGCGAAACAACTGAACCGCTCTTCACCTCTATCACCTTCCGAGAAACCCTCATCGAACTCTATCCGAACACCGAATTTACCTTCACCATCGACGCTTACGCAACTCAAGTCAAAAACAACGGCACTTCGCCGACCAACGCAACCTGGACAGAAGAAGGAGTATAAATGACCAACACGGACTTGTTCAACAACTTGAAAAACCTCATGCCTGGCGACACTCGCACAGAAACTGTCGTCATCCAAAACACTTCCCCAGATTACGATTACGTCAAAATCTATCTCCACGCCGAACCCGTTTCCGCCTCCGCCTCGGATTTCCTTCAACAACTCACTCTCTCTGTCTATAACGGCGATGAACTTCTCTCCAGCGCCCCCGCCAACGAACCCGGCGCTCTGTCCGAACATCTCAACCTCGGCACATTCGTCTATGGCGACGCCACGACCTTGTCTGTAACCGTCTCTGCCCCCGCCAATCTTAAAAACCGCTACTCAGACACCAGCGGCGAAATCGTCTGGGTCTTCACGACCGAAGCCTATAAAGACTCCCAGCCCGTCGACGCCGACCCCGGTCTCGCCGTCAACGTCGTTCCGAAAACCTCCTCCCAGCCCATCTCTCTCGTCGTCTCCAATTCCGTCTCCTCTTCTCATGCCTCCTCAACTTCCGCCCAAGCCGCCTCCGACCTCTCTCGTTCCACCGCCCAATCCGTCCTCGTCCTAGACCTCAATACCGTCCCACTAAACCCCTGGTTCATCGCCTTCCTCGTCACGCTCCTCCTCGCCATCTCCGCCGCCTGTCTCGCCCTTATCAAGCACAAAAAGCCCACCCTCTAATCCCCCTCGGACTTTCCTCTGCTTTTTAGCACTTTCTACTTGCGAGTGCTAATTTTTGTGCTAATATAGATACAGAAAAGGAGAACATATGGTATTAAAACCGCTCAAGAATCGCATTGTTGCGCAACTCGACAAGCCTAAAGAAAAAACCGAATCCGGGCTCCTCTTGCCGTCCGATAGCAAAGAAAAACCCGCCTACGCCGTCGTCCTCTCTGTTGGACCCGACGTTAAAGACATCAAACCTAAAGATAAAATCATCTATAAAGAATACTCCGGAACCAACGTTAAACTCGACTCCGAAGAATATATCATTCTCGAAGATAAAGACATCTTAGCTACTCTTTAAAGGAACTTATCATGAAAAAAATCTACTACGAATCTGAAGCCCGCGAAAAAGTCTTGAGCGGCGCTAAACAACTTTACGATGCCGTCAAGGTCACTTTCGGACCCAAAGGTAAAAACGTCATCATTGAAAAGTCTTACGGCGCCCCTGTTATTACTCACGACGGCGTTACCGTCGCTGAAGCTGTTGAACTCGGTTCGACCGAAGAAAACCTCGGTGAAGAAATCGGTGCTAAACTCATCAAATCCGCCGCTCAAAAACTCAACAAAGTCGCCGGCGACGGAACCACAACCGTCACAGTCTTAACCTATGAAATCCTAAACGAAGCGAACAAATTAATCGCCGCCGGCGTCAACCCTATGGAACTTCGCAAGGGAATCGAAACCGCTGGCGCCGAAATCGTCAAGCATATCGACTCTCTCGCCGAAAAAATCGAGGGCGACTCAAAGAAAATCGCCGAAGTCGCGACCATCTCCGCTGGCGATGCCGAAATCGGTCAGCTCATCGCCGACGTCATCGCTAAAATTGGCAAAGACGGCGTTGTCACGGTCGAAGCTGGCCAGGGTCTCGAAATGGAGCAGGAAATCGCCGAAGGTTTCTCTTATGACAAGGGTTACTCCTCCCCGTTCTTCGTCACCGACGTCAACCGCCAGGAAGCCGTCTTCGACAAACCCCTCATTCTCGTCACCGACAAAAAAATCACCAGTGCTTCCGACCTTCTTCCTCTCCTTGAGCAATGCGCCCAAGCCGGGAAGAAAGACCTCGTCATTATCGCTGAAGAAGTCGAAGGAGAAGCTCTTTCCCTCCTCGTCCTCAACAAATTAAAAGGCGTCTTTAATTCTCTTGTCCTGAAAGCCCCCGCCTTCGGCGACCGTCGTAAAGAAATCATGGAAGACATCGCCATCTTGACCGACGCCACCCTCGTCTCCGAAGATAAGGGTCTCAAGCTCGAAGAAGTCGGCATGGAAGTCTTAGGCTCCGCCGGAAAAGTTATCGCCACTAAAGACGAAACCACCATCATCAAAGGTGCCGGCTCGAAAAAATCCGTTGAAGACCGTATTGAACTAATTAAAAACCAAAAGGAACTCGCCACTTCCGACTACGAACGTGAACAGTTTGACAAACGCGCGGCCGCCCTCTCTGGAAAAGTCGCCATCATCAAGGTCGGCGGCGCAACCGAAACCGAAATTGACGAAAAGAAGTTCCGCGTTGACGACGCTGTCGCCGCAACCAAGGCAGCTCTCTCTGAAGGTATCGTCCCCGGCGGCGGCGTTACCCTCGTCAACCTCGCCGAAAAACTCGACGACTCGGACGCTGGCGCTAAAATCGTCAAAAACGCCCTCATGCGTCCCCTCGTCCACATCTTAGAAAACGCGGGACTGAACGCTCCCGCCCTCCTCGCCGAAGTCGAAAAAGCTAAGCCTGGACAGGGAATCAACGTCATGACCCCGGAAAAAGGTCTCGTTGACCTGAAAAAAGCCGGCGTTATCGACCCCGCTCGCGTCACTCGTGAAGCCGTCCAAAACGCCGTCTCCATCGCCGCCACCACTATCACCATGGGCGCCCTCATCTGCGAAGTCCCCGAAAAAGAACCCGAAGCTCCCGCCGGCGGCAACATGGGCATGTACTAAAATCTTCAGCCCTCTCATCGAGGGCTTTAGATTTTTGAATGAAGTTCAAGGAAAAGCTGAGAAACGAAAAGAGACGTACTTAGTGGTACGTCTCTTGAGTATCGGAAGCTTTGACGCAGAAATTCGTCAAAAAGCAAAGCCTATCGCTTAAACTTCACAATCCTCAACAAAGCTTCGGCTTTAACTTTCTCATCCTGTATCCGCTTCGCCGCCTCAAACGCCCCCACAACCGCTTTTGGCTCCTCCTCTGCGACTTCCATACAAATCTCAAACTTCTCTTCCGCCGACAGGGAAACTTGCTCCAACAACGGATACAGCTCCTTCATCGCCGCCTTCTCAATCTTCTCTAAATCCTCCCCGCTCGCTTCCGTCTCCGTCTTCTCCGCCTTCGACTCACCAATCACCAAGCTCTCTGCCTGCTCCTCAGATAAGGCTTCAACCGGCGCTAACGCCTCTCCCCGCTGCGCATCGGCTTCCTCAATCCCTTGCACGTTCGCCCCCTCCGTTGGCGCTGTCGTTCCAGTCGCCTCCGTCGCCGCTGCTCCTGCCTCCGGAGCCGCAACCGCTCCCTGAGCCGGCGCTCCTGCCGCTTGCTCCGCCTGAACCGGCGCTACCGGCGGCATTCCCGGCGTCTCTGGCACTGCCGGCGCTGGCGCCGCCCCCAAATCCGCTAACGGATTCAGAGCTACTCCTTCGCCCTTCGTTGGCGCCGCTCCCGCTAGCTCGTTCGCGAGCGCCTCATTCTCCGCCTCTCCCGCTTGCGCAGGCGCAACCGGCATCGCATTATCTCTAGTTATATCGTCAATTGCTTTCTGCAATTCGTCGTTACTCATAAACCACCCTTTTGTATTAAAATTATTTTTGCTACTCTACTTACCTCAAGTTTATCATAAGCTTCTTAAAATCGCAACATTTTCACGACCTTATCCAAAAAATCCAGCTTCACTTCCCCCATCGGCAACTTCGCTCCGAACGCATCAACAATCTCCTCCCCTCGCTCCTCCGGAAAATAAACCGTCACTCGCGGAGAAAATCGCTTTCGCGGCGTCAACACAATCGCTGGCTTCGCCCCCTCCATGAGTACCCCAAAACTCCGGAAATCTTCATAACTATACAACCGATTCCCCTCGGACAGCCCCTTACTCGTCAGGGAATAATGCAGCATCCTCGGCGGTCGCTTCGCATAAATCACCAACGCCACTGCCGACAACACAATCAACACCGTAAACGTCCACCATCTCAGCAGCACCGATGCTAAAACCAGCACCGCCGTCACCACTACCAGCCCGAGATACCACCCCCCGTTTTTCTCCGCCTGAATATATTCCTCCGCCTCCCAATTCACACTCCCCCTAGAAGTAGTCTTTTTCTCCATACTCCCATATTATCATAATCACAACAAAAAATCATCCCGGCGAGCGAGCGAAAAAAACGCCGAAATGGCGCTTCTGTTGGCGGCGCGGGCGCAAGCCTTTTCGAACTCCCCGAAACTGCCAGCATAGACTACGCCACGTTCTCAAGCACGATGCGAGAAATCGGCAAGTTCAAACAAAAGATGGAAGAAATTGCAACCGTAAATCTCATCGAAACCGAAAGACACGTCCTCTATCGATGCCTAAAAACAGATGTCGATACACTACGCAGGTAAGAATCGAACTAATATGATAAAATACAGATAGTATGCAGTATCGAACAACTAATCTCTCCCAGCAAATAAACCAGCTAAACAAAGGACTTGCCGAATTTGTCGGTCTTTTGGACGGGGCTAACTCCGATACCGGCTCTGGCAACACATATACTGATAGTGAGGGCAATACCGTTAAACTCTCCGTCGAAACCATAGACGACCGTGAAGAGTATGGGACGCTGACGATAGAAATACACCAGAAGAACTCCTCAATAGTCATAAATATCGTCGAGCCTTCCGAACAGCTTTTAGGAGAGATAAAGAAAGGAACTCTCCTAAATGGCGACATCAAAACGAAGTAGTCACCCCTCCCCCGCCGAAAGAGCGGCGATAGACGCCGACCGCATAAAGAATTATGCCAATGGCGACTATCGCGTCGTCCGCGACGGCTCGTTGCGAGATAGTAGTGGCAGATTTGTGCCAGGGACAAGAACTATCGGCGGCTTCGATTATCATCCCGAACATCGGCGCAAGGGTGGCGGATGGGACAAACGGATGACCATATCTTACCAATATAGGCGTTTCTTCGCGATGGAGAAAAGAGCATTTGTAAAGCTAGGCAAGCAGTATCAAGTCTTTGAGCTCAATGTCGGCGACAACCCAAAAGACTACCCGCCAGAAGACCACACCATAGTTGAAGAGACCGCCCTCATAGCGGTCTTTAAGAGTCTCAAAAGTATCAAATATCTAAAAGAAATAACAAAGAGAATAGAGGGGACGTCGCCGCGAAAAGCCCGCGTTCGCCGTTGACATCTACTGGTTTTGCGCGCGCAGTTCGAAACATAAGCAAAGTGTGATATAATAAAAATGTTCGAAGTCCCAACTCTGTAGCAAGTTTGCCCCGACAAGGTAAGTAAGAGTTAAGTCCTAGGTGGAGCACTCGCTCCAGTCGGCTTAACCGCTTACTGCAGAAAATGGAACTTCGAACACTCCAAGCGAGTATTCCATTTAGTTTTGGACGGTCTCAATGGAGGTATATCAAATCATCTCCTAGGAGGAAATATGAGCCAAAAAGCCAGAAACAAAACTAATCCTAAAACTCCGTCTAAGACGGGTAGCAAGCCTAAATCAACAGCCGGAGCGAAAAAGCCAGTCTATAAACAATGGTGGTTTTGGGTCATAATCGTAGTTGTCTTACTTGGCATCGGTGCAACAAGCAGTTCAAATGAAAATGACAAAAAGTCCGAGACGAACACCTCCGAGCAAGGTAGTCCCTCCTCATCTACCGCCGAAAACACCAATGAATATAAAGTCGGCGACACTATCTCGTCGAACGGAAGCGAAGTTGTAGTGACTAGCGTGGAGCGTAATTTCTCAACTGGGAATATGTTTGTCGAGCCAGAAGCCGGTAAAGAGTATGTTAAGGTCAATATTAGCATCACGAACACCGGTAACTCCACATCGTATGTCGCCGCAACGAGTTGGCAAATGCAAGACAGTAATGGTGTAATTCGAGATTACGACTTCTCTGCGACAGCAATGATAGACGGTGCACTAAACTCGGTAGAGCTTGCGAGCGGCGGAAAATTAACAGGTGCGTTAGTATTCGAAGTCCCGCAAGGTGATACGGGATTAGTCCTCCAATATAAACCTTCGTTCTTATCGAAAACCATCCTAATTCGATTATAGGAGTATCTATGCCAGAAAAACAATCTCAAAGCGAGCAAAGCAGCAAAACTGTTCGAAAAGTCGAGACAAATCATCCCGCTACGCAAAACATCATTATCAATATGAACCAAGGGCAAGCCCAAACACAAGAGCAACAGCAAGCTCAAGCTCAATCCGCGCCCGCTCAAACGTTCCCGCCCAAAGACTGGCTCATCGCTCTTCTTCTCTGCATTTTCCTAGGCTATTTTGGCATCCACCGCTTCTACGTTGGCAAGTCCGGAACGGGCATCCTATGGTTTTTCACTATGGGAATCGGCGGCATTGGCTGGCTCATTGACATTATTCTAATTGCGACTGGCTCCTTTACCGACTCTATGGGGAGACCACTCGTCAAGAGGAAAACTGGACAATAAAAGCATAAAAGGCTCTAAAACGCGCTATATAGCGTCAGTAATTCGAAAACGGTCTCGGTATCGTCTCGCACGGCAAACACGCCTTAAAACGCATTTTAGACACCTTATAGAGCATTTCTAGAAGCCCGTTCTAGTGGCTTGCGGGCTTTCTTGCTTTTTCTTGAACAATAGAGGCAGATATTCGAAAAATACACTCAATTCTTGTTAGTGTCTGGTAAATATGCTATAATCTAAAACGTAAATAGAAAACATTTTCGAATAGCACCAACAGATATAAACACGTTATTAAGCCAATAATAATCTCGCAAAAACTGATGGAGTTTTCGAAAAAATGGAACGAAATTATGAAGAACCTCCACGCTACCATAGCGGAAGAAAACCCCAACGTCTCTTATGATGAGCTTTGTAAAAAGCTCAAATACAGAATATATGCCAGAAAATCTACCGAAGATAGTGGTCGTCAAGTGCGCTCTATTGCCGACCAAATCTCCGACTGTCAATCTCTCGCGCAAAGGTTAGGGTTAACAGTAGTCGGCGAGCCAATACGCGAGCAACAATCCGCAATGGAAGCCGGCAAACGTCCCCTGTTCGACGAACTTTTAAGAGAGCTGAAAACCGGCAAAATCGACGGTATCATTGCGTGGCATCCAGACCGCCTCGCTAGAAACTCCATCGAAAGCGGTAAAATTATAGATATGCTCGACCGCCACGAAATCAAAGACCTCCGCTTTCACTCTCACCAATTTAGCAACGACCCTAATGGAAAAATGCTACTCGGTATGCTTTTCGTGTTCGCCAAGCACTACTCCGACGACCTAGGCTTCAAGGTGCGTCGTGGCGTGCGCAAGAGAATGCGAGAAGGTATGTCCGGCGGCACGCCAAAACACGGCTACATCCAACACGGCGGTCTTTACGAGCCCGACCATCACGGCAATGATAACTTCAAACTCATTAGACGCGCTTGGGAAATGCGTTTAGCGGGCGCGAAATACCCCGAAATCTCCGCTTACCTTAACGAAAACGGCTACGAGAAGCACTATCACCCCGAAGACAAAGCAAGTGGCGGGCGTATAGACGAATGGCGGACGCTTCTAATGGACGATTCTACCTTGAGCCGGATGTTTAGAGACCCGTTCTACTACGGCGTCCTCGTCCAAGCCGACCAAGAAACAGACCTAACCGACCCCGAACTCGGACTTAATTTTCTTCCAATGATAACCAAAGAAGAGTTCGCTCAAGTCCAAGCCATCACCCCTGAAAACAAACGCGGTAAAGACAAGAAAAAACAGGTTTGGTTGCCGTGTCGCGACCGTATCTACTGCAATATCTGCAATGACCCTCGCCCAATGAGTGTCTATATGACTGGCAAGAAAAAGAAAAATGGCGACCGCTACGTCTATTTCCGTTGCCGTAATCCCAAATGCAAGAGAGAAAAGCACGACATTAAAGCCGAAGTCATTATGGACGAAATAGCTATAATCCTGCCTCGTCTAATGACGAAGCTCTCAAGCGATGCTTACAAAACATATCTTAAAGAAACAAAGGAGCTGTCTAAAACGGCGAAAAGAAACATTCGCAACGAAAACATCTCCCTCAAAGCAAAAATAAACAACCTTAAAAGAAACAGTGATGTGATTTCTACCCAGATAGCAAAGCTTAAAGACCAACGCATAATTGACGATAAAAACGAGATAATCGCGAATAATTACGACGAGATAGAAAGGTTGACAAAGAGAATTGAAGAAAACGTCGCAAAGCTCCAAAGGGGGAATGGTAACGTCAAACAATATACGGAGAAAGAGCTCGAAGCCATCCTCAAAAATGCTGAGGCTTCATTCAAAAAAGCCTCAGTTGTTCGAAAAGACCTCATTATTCGCGAGATTTTTTCGAACTTATATTTCAACAAAGAAAAAATCGCCTTT
>JAFRJG010000003.1 GCA_017432365.1 Candidatus Saccharimonadota bacterium | reverse complement strand
GTTACCAAGGAAGGTACGCTCGCTGGTCCGAAAGTCCTTGAACATCTCGTCGATGTCGTCATTAACTTCGAGGGTGACCGTTACGGCGGTTTTAAGACCGTCCGCGCGATAAAAAACCGCTTTGGTTCGACCAGCGAAGTGGCGATTTTTGAAATGGTCGAATCCGGCCTCCGAGAAGTCAAAAATCCCTCTGCCGCCCTCCTTGCCGAACGCCAAAACGTTGACGGCTCAATCATTCTCGCCACTCTCGAAGGCGCGCGTCCCCTTCTTGTCGAAATCCAAGCTCTCGTTTCCCGCTCGAACTTCGGTTATCCGAACCGTACCGCCTCCGGCTTTGACCTAAACCGGCTCAAGCTCCTTATCGCCGTCCTCGAACGCCGCACAAAACTGAACCTCTCCGACCAAGACATCTTCCTCAATGTTGTCGGCGGCATTAAGCTTAACGACTCCGGCGCCGACCTTGCCGTCTGTCTCGCTATTGCCTCCGCCGCCGCCGGTCGGAAACTTGACGAAGGCTATGTCGTCTTTGGCGAAGTCGGTCTCGGCGGGGAAATCCGCTCCGCCTTCCGCCCTGACCAGCGTATCGCCGAAGCGAAAAAACTCGGCTTTACTCGCGCTATCGCCCCCGCCACGATAAAGGACAAGTTCGTCATCCCCGTCCGTGACCTCCGCGAAACCTTAATTCGCCATGTCAAATGACGTTTTTTGTAGCGCGGATGAAATCCCCGAAAAAATCCTTGACCAACAGAGGTAATTTATGCGCATTTTAGGCGTTGACCCTGGTACCGGAATTTGCGGGTTCGGCGTCATCGACGTCCCGAAAAAAGGCTCTACTCTCCTCCTCGATTCTGGCGCCATTACGACTCCGCCTCATACTCCCCTCCCTGACCGTCTCCTCGATATTTACGACTCACTTCATGAAATTATCAAAGAAGACCGCCCCGACTGTATCGCTATTGAAAAACTCTTCTTCATGCAAAACATCACCACCGGTATCTCTGTCGCCGAGGCTCGCGGTGTGGTTCTCCTCGTCGCAAGACAGAAAAATCTCCCGATTTTTGAATACTCCCCGAACGAAGTTAAAAAGGCGATGACCGGTTATGGTCACGCTGATAAAAAACAAATGCAGGAGATGGTGCGCGTCTTTCTAAAAATGGACACCGTTATCAAACCCGACGATGCCGCCGACGCCGTCGCTATTGCTATCGTTCATAGTCTGTTCCGAAAAATGTTATAATCATCATATGATTGCTCATATTCAAGGTACGCTCGCCGAAAAATTCGCCGGCGCCGTCATCGTTGACGTCTCCGGTGTCGGTTATGAAATCCTCGTTACCTCTCTCGACTTCGAATCTATCGCCGTCGGTGACAAAGTGAAGTTTTATACTTTCCATCGCGTCTCCGAAACCTCTGAAGACCTCTTCGGTTTTCTCTCTCTCGCCGCAAAAAAGCTGTTTGAAATGCTCCTCTCGGTCAACGGTATCGGTCCGAAAGCCGCCCTCGCGATTCTCTCCCTCGGGACTCCCGAAGACGTCCGGAACGCTATCGCGAACTCCGACTCCTCCTATATCTCGAAAGCTGCCGGCGTCGGTAAAAAATCCGCCGAACGCGTCATCGTTGACTTGAACGACAAGGTCGGTCTCCCCTCTCGCTACGGCTCGGTCCAGCCCCTCTTCCCGAACGACTCCCCTGGAAACAAGCCCGACGAAGCTCTCGACGCTCTTATCGCCCTCGGCTTCCCGCTGAAAGAAGCTACCGCCGCTCTCGAACCCGTCGACCCCTCCCTCCCAGTTGACGAGCGCATCCGCCTCGCCCTCAAAACCCGCTAGCCTGACCTCTTTTCAAAACCCGAAAAACATGCTAAAATACGCTTAATTGTCTAAATAAAGGTTAAATATGAGTTTTTCTATCTTACAGAAAATTGGTGAAGCCCAGAAAAAATCCGCTGTCGTCGACGTTCGTTCTGGCGATACCGTAAAAGTTACCCAAAAAATCAAAGAAGGCGACAAGTTCCGTCTCCAGGTCTTCGAAGGCGTCGTGATTCGCGTCGACCGAAAAGAGTCCCATACCGCCCGAATCGTCGTCCGAAAAATCGCCTCTGGCGTTGGCGTCGAAAAATCCTTCCTTCTTCATTCTCCCCTCGTGGAGAAAATCGAAGTCACCAAGCGTGCAAAGGTCCGCCGTAATAACCTCTCTTATCTCCGCGCTCGCTCCGGAAAATCCGCCCGCCTCGCTGCGAAAGATTTTGACCGCGCCGCAGTAAACTCTCTTGAGGAAGCTGAAGCCGTCCTCGATGCTGAATCTAAAACCGAAGAAACTCAAGAAGAAGCGAAAAACCCGAAAGGCTCCGCCGAACCCGAAGAATAAGCCCAATCGAAAAACTCCGAAAACGTCCGCCCTGTGCGGATGTTTTTGTTATCATAAATATATGTCAAATCTCCTCGGTATTGACGAAGTTGGTCGTGGTCCCTGGGCAGGTCCGCTCGTTATCGGCGCCGTCGTCCTCGAAAAAGACGCGACGGGGAACTATCCCGCCTGGACTACCGACTTGACCGACTCGAAAAAACTCTCAAAGAAAAAACGCGAATCCCTCTCCGAAGTTATCCTCAAAAACGCCCTCGCAACCGGTCTCGGCTGGGTCTCCGCCTCGGAAATCGACACACTCGGTCTCGCCGAATCCATGAAACTTGCCACTCGTCGTGCTCTCCTCAGACTGAAGACTCAACGCCCGACCTTCTCCGAAATCATCATCGACGGCACGGTTAATTTTCTCGCCGGTACTCCCCTCGAATCTCGCGTTACCGTCCTTAAAAAAGCCGACCTCTTAATCAAGGAGGTCTCCGCCGCCTCAATTATCGCCAAGGTCGCCCGCGACCGCTATATGACCGCCCTCGCCCGAGATTATCCCGATTACGGTTTCGAGAAACACATGGGCTACGGAACAAAGCTCCACTCGGAAATGCTCCAAAAACTCGGTCCTTGCCCTGAACACCGCCGTTCCTTCCGCCCAGTCGCGGCACTTCTCCCCGCCTCTGATTTATGTCCGGCAAAAGAAACCCCGACCAAAATCTCGCCGTCGGCGACGACCAAACAGCTTGGCGACCGCGCCGAAACCCTCGTCGCCGAATCTCTCGTCCGAGCCGGCCATCAAATCCTCGCGCGTAATCATAAAACCCGCTTTTACGAAATCGACATCATCTCGACCGAAGCCGACAAAATCTACTTCACCGAAGTTAAATACCGCAAGTCCCAATCCCGCGGCACTTCCCTCGAAATGATTACAAAAGATAAACTCCGCCAGATGACCTTCGCCGCCGAAGCCTTCCTTAAATCCCGCCCCGACTTGAGCCAATCCTACTCCCCGCTCCTCGCCGCCGCCTCCGTCTCTGGCGCCGATTTTCATCTCGACGACTGGTTTGTTATTTCCTAATACTCCCGCTCGAGCGCCGCGTCTGCCACGACCGAAATCATCGCCCGATACGTCCACTCGCCGAACTCTCGCGCCGAACTCTCCCGCCCCTGGACATAATACTTCGCAAACGACTCGTTACTCTTCGCATATCGCGTGTCTTGATAATCGCGCAAATAAATCTCCTGACTCGCCTGCTCGCTGTCGGTTCGCGCCTCTCGCGCGCCCCGCGCCGAGTTTAACTGATACGCATGAAAACACTCGTGCGCCAGCGTCTCCAACATATCTGGTAAAAACTCAAACTCATCAAACACCGGCGTATAAACCATTATCTTCCCGTTTTGTCTTGCGTTCTCGGTATTTAGCTCTCGCCGTCGCGAGCTCGTAGGACGATAAAACCTCCCGCGCGGACACGAACCGTCCTCCCTCAACGGTAAATCCTCCGGGTCATACACAATTTCCACGTCCGGTCGATGATTTTCTCGCACGCCGAGCGTCGCTAAAAGCCCGTTTGCCATGGTCTTAAAAATCACATCCGCCTCCCGCGTGTTTAACTTCACCGCTCGCACTAAATACTCCTCGTCAACCGTCCCGTTTTTCTCCGTCGCCCGCTTGAGCAACTGTGGCGACACTTTCTGTCTTCGCGGATTAAAGACCCGCTCAAGCCCTTCGCGCATTTCTTGATAAACTTCACCTTTATTAAAGCGGACTTCCTCAAAAAACTCCTGCGCCCGCTCTCGTGCATCTTGGTTCATAACCTCTCGTCGCTCCCTCCCGATTTCGTGCGTCCGTACTAGCTCCGCCGCTCCTTCGGCTTCCCCGTCCCTTAGTCCCCCAAAGCTTTCATATTTCATCTTACCTTCATCATACCATAAACACGTTCAAACGTGTTACAATCATATTATGACTAGCTTCCTTTTTCCACTTTTAGCCCTCGTCTTTACCCTCCTCGTTAAATTTGTCGATGTCGCCGCGATTGGTCCGGAAGGCTCGTTGGTCGGTTTCGCCTCTCTTAACAGCTTTGTTCACTCTTCACTCGGCGTTCATTCTCTGTTCGGAACTCTCTCTGACCTTCTGCTAATCCCCGCTTTCTTGACCGTTTTGATTTTCTGCTGTCTCGGCGTAAAAGACCTGCTTCAGAAAAAATCCTTCAAACAAGTCAGCCCCCACTTCTTTTATCTCCTCGGCTTTTACTTTCTCATCGCTATTCTCTACGTCGTTTTTGAAAAACTCGCCCTGAACTACCGCCCGATTCTTATTGACGGCGTGCTCGAGCCTTCTTTCCCCTCGTCTCATACTCTCTTCGCCGTCACTCTCTATTCTTCCGCCGTCTTAAATCTCGATTTATTAACCAAAAATCCTCAGGCTCAAAAACTCCTCAAACGCTTCTCCTTTCTCTTCCTGACCCTTGTCGTTGTCTTCCGCCTGCTCTCTGGCGTCCATTGGCTGACCGATATTCTCGGCGGTCTCGTCTGGGGCTTTGCCCTCGTCTGTACTCTGGCGCGGTCCCAGCCTCGAACTCCCGCTCCGCACGCGAAATCTGCGTCGAAATCTGAATCGAAACCTGAACCAAAGCCCAAGTCGAAGCCTGCGCCAAAAACCGCCTAATTTTAAGTTTTCTTTGAGCCTTGACCGCTATAATTAAGAGGTCAACGAAAGGAAACTATGTTCAAAAATATGCTCAAACGGAGCTGGCTCTCCATCAAGCGCAAACTCGGTCGCACTATTATCTTGAGTCTTGTCTTCTTCATGATGGCAAACCTCGTCCTCGCGGCGTTTATCGTTAAATCTGCCGTCTCCGCCCAAATGTCTTACGCAAAATCCACACTCGGCGGAACCGTCACAATTCAGGCGGACATGGACGCCATCCGCGAAACCCAACAAGCCGAAATGCAAGAAGGTGGCGACCCGCGGGAAATGTTCAAAACCATGAACCGCCCAAGTGTCGACGTAAAAACCGCGAACGAAATCGCCTCCTCTTATACCGACTATCTTAAAGATTATTCCTACTCTTTAACCACTTCCGCGAACTCTAACGGTCTCGAAACCGTCGAAACCAAGTCTGCCGGCGACTCCGGACGGGGAAACATGGGCGGCATGACTCCCCCTGGCATGGACTTCCCAGGCAATACCTCCTCTTCCGACACCGCTCTTGATGCCGACCTAACCATTTCCGCCGTCAACGCCTATGCTTACCTCGACGGCGTTCAAACCGAAACGATTACTCTTAAAGACGGCACCTATTTCGACGAAGATTCGACCGATTCCGTCCTCGTTTCCTACGAGTTCGCCGAACTGAACTCGCTCCAAGTTGGCGACACAATAAAACTGAAAAACGCCTATACCGAAAAATCCGTCACCTTAACTATCCTCGGTATCTACGACACTTCCGCTGACCGCGCCAACGCGAACACTCTCTACATGAACACCGCGACCGCCGCTCAGTTTTTAAGCTCAGATGACTATAACGAGGGGAACTATGACGTTGATGACGTTAGCTTCTACATGCAGAACTCCGACCGCGCCGACGAATTTGTCGAAAAAATCAACTCCGAATTTTCCGAACTCGCCGAAAATCATCTCAAGGTCGCCGTCGACACCTCTGAATACGACAGCCTCGCCGGTTCCATCGAATCCGTCGGAAGCTTCGCTAACCTGATTCTTATCATCGTCATTATCGCCACCGTCATCATCATTACCTTAATCGTCACCATCAACGTCAAAGACCGCCGGTACGAAATCGGTGTGCTCATGTCGCTCGGTGCGTCGAAGAAAAACATCATCGGTCAAATCGCCACTGAACTTCTCATTATCGGTACTCTCGGCTTTGCTCTCGCGAGCGTTACTGGTACTCTTTTCGCCGACACTCTCGGTCGCGCGATTTTGAACAACCAAGTCGCCTCTTCTGCTCAACAATCCGAACAAAACTTCGGTCACCCCGGTGCCACGGTTCCCGATCAGCCCAATAACCAAAGAACTAAAGGTAATTCTCGCGCCGACGCCCCCGACTTCTCCGCTGACAACCTGCCGAACATGAAATCCGTCATGACCGCCAACCGCGCCCAAGCCGTTGAACTCGATATTAACGCTGAACCGCTTGATTATCTCCTTCTCTTCGTTACTGGTTACCTCGTCATTCTCCTCGCCCTGCTTCTCCCCGCTACGAGCATCATGCGTTATCAACCTAAAGAAATCCTCGCCGGAAAAGAATAAAGGAGCCTCCATGAAAGACCAGAAAAATACTTTAACTATCGAACATCTCTCATACAGTTACCAAAACGGCGACCAAACTCAACAGGTTCTCGACGACGTTAACGCCACGTTTGAAGCCGGCAAAGTCTATGCTATCGTCGGCGAATCCGGCTCTGGAAAAACTACGCTCCTGAGTCTCATCTCCGCCCTCGATAAGCTCCAATCCGGCGACATCCGTTATAATCATAAGAGTCTCAAGAAAATCTCCGGTCAAGAGTTCCGCCTGAAATACGTCAATATCGTCTTCCAACAATATAATCTCATCAAATACATGACCGCCGCAGAAAACGTTGAAGTCGCTTCCGCCTTCGACAATCGTAAAGCCGACCCGAACAAATACCTGAAAAAAGTCGGTATCACGGAAGCGGAAGGGAAACGTCTCGTCGGTAAACTTTCCGGCGGTCAACAACAGCGGGTCGCTATCGCCCGCGCCCTCGCCTCGAACTCTCCGATTATCATGGCAGACGAGCCGACCGGCAATCTCGACGAAGAAACCGAAGCGAAAATTATCGACATCTTCCGCGCTCTCGCTCATGAAGACGATAAAATCGTTATCATCGTCACTCACTCCCGTCGTGTCGCCGACCGCGCCGATAAAGTCCTCACCCTCCGCCGCGGACAGTTAAAATAGCCCGCCCAGGCTCGTTCCGTAGTATAATTAGCTTATGAAATCTCAAGTCTTTTTCACTTCTCAAATTACCCCCGATTCGCTTATCAAACTCTACGAAGCGCTCGGCATTAAGCCGACCGGTAAAGTCGGCGTAAAAGTCTCGACCGGCGAACAAGGCGCCAAAGGCTATCTTAAAGCCGACTTGATTTCTCCGCTCGTGACTCAGCTCCACGGCACGATTCTCGAATGTAACACTGCTTATCCCGGCTCCCGTAATTTCACCCCTGACCATCTCGCAACTGCCAAGTCTCACGGTTTCGACTTCGCGGAAATTGACATCATGGACGCCGACGGCGACCTGAAAATCCCCGCCCCCGAAGGCGCCCGCCATCTCCAGTACGATTTAATCGGTTCTCATTTCGCAAACTACGACTCTTTCTTGAACCTCGCTCACGGTAAGGGGCACATGATGGGTGGTTTCGGTGCCAACCTAAAAAACCAGTCCATCGGTATCGCCTCTCGTAACGGGAAAGCCTATATTCATTCTTGCGGTCAGACGGAAGACCCGGACGCTTGCTGGAAAGCAAAATATGCTCAAATCGATTTTATCGAGTCTATGGCGGAAGCCGCCAAAGCCGTCGCCGATTACTGCGCCTCGAACCAAAAACCGATTCTTTACATCACGGTCATGAACGCTCTATCGACCTCTTGCGACTGCGACGCGAACCAAGACGACCCGGTCATGCCCGACCTCGGCATTATTGGCTCGCTCGACCCCGTCGCTAACGACCAAGCGTTCCTCGACCTCATCTGGAAGTTTGCCGAAGAAAACCCGACTCACTCCGGCGTCAAAAAACTCCAGGAACGTATCACTTCTCGCGAAGGCGAAAAAATCACCGCCTACGCCGCCTCTCTTGGTCTCGGCTCAACCGCTTACGCCCTCATCTCCTTAGATTAGTCTAGTCCTCTCAAGCGTCGGGCTTCTTCTGTGATACTTCTGTGATATAATAACCCGATAAAGTAGTTTATATAGGCGAATCATGAATCTCAAAATAGGCATTATCGGACTTCCGAACGTCGGGAAATCGACCCTGTTTAACGCTCTGACGAACGCCGGCGCCCTCGCCGCGAATTATCCGTTCGCAACGATTGAACCGAACGTCGGTATCGTTCCCGTCCCCGACGACCGGCTCGACGTTCTCGGAAAAATCTATGACACGGAAAAAATCGTCCCCGCAACCGTCGAATTTGTCGATATCGCCGGATTGGTTGCTGGCGCCTCCAAGGGGGAAGGACTCGGCAATAAGTTCCTCGCCCATATCCGCGAGTGCCACGCTATCTGTCATGTCGTCCGTGCCTTTAAAAACGACGATATTGTCCGCGCCGACTCTCAACCAGAAACTGACATTTTAAGCCAAGCTAAAGACGACATCGACATTATCAATCTCGAACTGACCCTCGCCGACGAAGAAACAAAAGCGAAAATCGCCGAAAAATCCCGGAAAAATCCGAAGTTCGCCGAAGAAAATCCTATTCCGTTTCTGACAGAAAAACCGGTGATTTATATGTTCAACGTTGACGAACAAGGACTAATCGACGACTCCTTAAAATCCGCTCTTGAAACCTTAGTTAAACCTTCGAAAGCCGTCTTTGTCAATGCCAAGCTCGAAGAAGAAATGGCCGACATGAACCGCGCCGAACGAAAAGAGTTCCTCGAGAGCTATCATGTCCAAGACGACGCCCTCGGCGAACTCATTAAAGCCGCGTACGACTCCCTCGGTCTTCAATCCTTCCTCACCGCCGGTAAAAAGGAAGTCCGCGCCTGGACTATCAAAAAGGGCGCTACCGCCCCTGAAGCCGCCGGCGCCATCCACTCCGATTTTGAAAAAGGCTTCATCGCCGCCCAAGTCTGCTCCTTCGCCGACCTTGAAACTCTCGGTAGTGAAAAAGCCGTCAAAGAAGCGGGAAAAATGCGTACTGAGGGAAAAACCTACATCATGCGCGACGGCGATGTGGTCGAATTTCGTTTTAACGTCTCGAAATAAATCCCGAAACCTCCTATAATAAATAACCATGAGCACTCGCGAAGAAAAAATCGTCCGAACCGGACTCCTCGGCATCCTGATGAACATCTCTCTTGTTCTGATTAAGGGAACAATCGGCTTTTTCTCCGGCTCTATCGCCGTCGTCCTTGATGCCCTAAATAACTTAACCGACGTGCTTTCTGCCCTCGTCACCGTTGTCGGTACGAAACTCGCCCATAAAGCCCCCGATAAAAACCACCCTTTCGGTCACGGTCGTTTTGAAGACCTTGCCGCGTTCGTCGTCGGTCTGATTATCTTCTTCGCTGGCGTCAGTGCAATCGTCTCTGCCGCCCCGCGTATCGTCGCCCCTTCCGTCTCTAATTTCACCTCCGCCTCGTATCTCTTCATCATCCTCGCCGTCGTCCTGAAACTCCTCTTTTCTCGTCACGCTCGCCGTCTCGGAAAAACCCTTGACTCTGCCTCCCTCGTCGCAACCGGTACCGACGCCTTTTTCGACGCCATCATCTCTTTCGCAACTCTCGTTTCCGCCCTGCTTTTGCGCTTTCTTAACATCAATATCGAAGGCTTTGTCGGCATTATCATCGGCGCCTTCATTATCAAAAGCGCTGTCGAAATCATCTTCGAGACCACGAAGCAGCTCATCGGCTCCCGCGTTGATAACGCCCTCGCTCAAAAAATCCAGCGCACCGTCGCACGTTTTCCCGAAGTTACTGGCGCCTATGACCTTATGCTTCATAGCTACGGACCCGTTGACCTGTTCGGCTCAATCCATATCTCCGTCTCCCCGACTCTCTCCGCTCGAGAAATCCACGACCTCTCTACCGCCATCTCCGCCCAAGTTTATACCACCTACGGCGTTCTCTTGACTGTCGGTCTCTACGATAAACGCCAGTTCAAGCAATACAAAAAATAACCCCGAGATTTCTCTCGGGGTTGATACGGAGGTCTTAGCCTTATTTTCTTCCAGCAAATTACCTGATGCACTCTGCGCAACTTTGCAACGCTTCGCAGACGCATTCTAGCACTTCTGCGTAACAGATTAGCTCATCTTCCGGCACCGGTTCCGGCACCGGATCTTCAACCGGACACTCATCTACTCGAGGCACTAGCATGACCTCGGGTTCAGGTTCTGGCACCGGAGTTTCGGAGAACTCGCCCGTAAGCGCATCTCCTAAATCCTCGAGCTCGCCTCGTAACGTCGCGACCGCTAGGTCGTACAGCTTATTCCGCGCTGTTAGCTCTTCCTGAATCGCCGCCTCGAGGCGTTCGATGTCGTCGGTTAGTCCGCGAATCATCGCCTCTTGGCGCTTAAACACGCCGTCGCGTTTCCCCCCGACGTTGCTAAGCTTGAACCACCAGATGTCGTCCAAGTCCTCACAAATCGTTGTAAGGTACTCGTCAATCAGGCGGTCTTCTTCCATAATCTGAGCATACAAGTTCCCAGATTCCTGGAATAGTTGCTTCTCCTTTTCTGTTGACAGCTTCGGGCGAATCCGGTCGTCTTCCGCTCCCCAATCGACTTCCCAGCCGTTGGCGCCCTGCGCATCTGTCTCGGAATGTCGGAACAGTACGAACCCCGGTGTTACCCACATTCCGTAGATAAATCCCCCGGCGTCGTTTTCCTCGGCAACCGTAAACAATTGCAATTCGTTCAGCGGCGAGAACATCGCCCAGGCGAAGTTCATCGGCTCCCCCTGCCAGTACTCCGCAGCCGAGGCTTCCCCAGTTCCCGACATCAGGACTACAAACATCATAACAACAGCAACAGCGAGCTTTCTACCCTTCATAAAGCTCCTCCTTTCTTAAACAGCCTTCTAGCTTAGAATCTCTTCCAAGCGAGCAACATTCTCATTATACCATAAACACTATAAAAAATCAAGCCCAAGGGCTTGCGAAATGGTGATCTCTGCGGGAGTCGAACCCGCATTGACGGGATGAAAACCCGTTGTACTAACCGTTATACTAAGAGACCAAAATACCCCCGTATTATATCAAACTTCACTCTTTCGTGCAACTTAATTCTAACTCAATCTCATAATCTGTCTTCGTAAACGGCTCTTTCGGTATAATTTTCACATTCGTCCGGTTTTTATCACAAGAAAATCCCGCTCGCTCAAACACCGACCGATATTTCGCGTTCCGCTCGTCCTGATATAACAACAGCTGCCGCAAGGGAATCGGGTGTAACCCGGTCTCCGCAAAAATCGCCTTTTTCTGCTCAAAAACCTCCTCGCTCGCCGCCTCCATAAACTTATCATAATAATACTCCTCATAGTACTCCCGCCCCATCTTCTCGAGCGTCCTCCGCGCCACCGTCTCGGGATTAAAATAAATCATCGCAAAAACCGAAACCCCGACCATGACCGCCGAAATCGCCACTCCGACCGTAATAAACCGTCGCGCGACCGCCGAGCTCTGCCGCTTCACGCGGGCTTTCATCTTCGTCTGAAGCGTCATAAATCCATCTTATCATAATCGAAATAAAATCGCCACGCCGAGTTTTTTATGCTAAGATAAAGTTTATGAGCAAACTTTTCAAACGCACGAAAATCTTGGCGACAATCGGTCCCGCCACGATGTCCGAAGAAGCCGTCACGAACCTCATTATGGCTGGCGTGAACGGTTGCCGACTGAACTTTTCCCATGGTAATTATCAAGAACGCGACGAACAAATCGCCTGGATTCGTAAAGCCGCCGAACAGAAAGGTCGCTCTGTCGCGATTGTTCAAGACCTCCAAGGTCCGAAAATCCGCCTTGGCGAGCTAAAAGACAACCGCCTCGACGTTAAAACCGGCGACGAACTAATCCTCGACTCAGAAATTAAGGAACATGACGGCGGTAAATTCCTCCCCGTCCAGTACAACCTCGCCGAGCGCATGAAAATCGGCGAACCCCTCTATATGTTTGACGGTAAAATCCGCTCAACCGTTGTCGAAATCACTTCAAAAACCGCTATTAAGGTCAGAATCGAAAATGACGGCTTTCTCATGAGCAAAAAGGGTCTCAATCTCCCCGATACCGACCTTAAAGGTGATATCTTGACCGAAAAAGACATGGCGGACATCGAATTTGGTGCCTCGCGCGACTTCGATTACGTTGCCCTCTCCTTCGTCCAGTCTTCCTCCGACATCGACAAACTCCGCCAAATCCTCCTTTCTCACGGCTCAACCGCCCAAATCATCGCCAAAATCGAAACTAAGCGCGCGATAGAAACCGACGCCTCTCTCGAATCAATCGTCAAGGCAACCGACGGTATCATGATTGCGCGTGGCGACATGGCGGTTGAAGCTGGCGCCGAAGTCGTCCCGATTGTCCAGCGCAAGCTCATCGCTCTCTGCCGAAAACACGGTAAGCTCTGTATTGTCGCAACCCAAATGATGGGTTCTATGGTTGATAACCCCGAGCCTTCCCGCGCCGAAGTCTCCGACGTCGCTAACGCCGTCATTCAGGGCGCCGACGCTGTCATGCTCTCTGATGAAACCGCCAACGGTAAATACCCCCTCGAAGCGGTCAAGGCGATGAAAAAGGTCATTCTCTATACTCAGAACCACTCCACAATCGCCCCCTCTGAACCCGACCCGGCTCTGAGCGTCGAACGTTACAGCGCTATTTCTTCCGCTGCCGCTCGCCTCTCGGAAAAAATCGACGCCGACGTTATTGTCTGCCAGACCGCCTCTGGCGCAACCGCGGAAGTTCTCGCCACTCAACGCCCGAACCTCCCGATTATCTCCGTCACCAGTAACCCCCGCGTCGCCGGTCAGCTCGCTTTGACTTATGCTAACGCCGCCTTCGTCCGCCCCTTCTCTGAAGATTACGGTATCGACCTCGCCCGCGAACTGAAAGCCTCCGGCTATCTGAAGCCGAAAGCCGGCGCAACCGACCTCTTGGCTGTCGTCGTCTCTGGCGTTAGCGACCGCGCTCACGGAACCGATACTATTAAAATCCGTTATATCTAGCTCGCTCTTCTCAATAACTTAACAGGTACAGTTTATGGACAACAAATTAACCATCAAAGACGCTAAAATCAAGGGCGCCGTCGTCCTCGTCCGGACAGATTATAACGTCCCTCTCGAAAACGGCGAAATCGCCAGCGATTTTCGCATCCGCGCCTCCCTTCCGACTCTTAATTACCTTCTCGAAAAAGGCGCTAAAAAAATCATTCTCATCTCCCATCTCGGGCGCCCTGAAGGAGCCCGAAACAAAGAACTCTCTCTGAAGCCCGTCGCGCTGAAGCTCGCTGAACTTCTCCCCGGTGTCCCCGTAGATTTCGTTGACGACGTGTCCGGTCCCGACGTCGAATCTGCCGTCGCCCACTTGAAAAAAGGCAGTATTCTCCTTCTCGAAAACCTCCGGTTTTACCCCGGTGAAGAGAAAAACTCCGATAATTTCATCTGTGAAATCCTCGACTCGACCGGCGCGAACCTCTTTGTTCAAGACGGCTTCGCCGTCATTCATCGCGCCCACGCTTCAACTTCCGCCATCTCGAAACAGCTTCCCGTTTATGCCGGTTTACTCTTAGAAAAAGAAGTTTCGACCTTAGAAAAACTCTTAAAAAAGCCAGAAAAACCCTTTACCCTCTTGCTCGGTGGCGCGAAAGTTGACGATAAAGCCCCCCTGATTGAAAAATTCAAGCCTCTCGCCGACTCTATCTGTATCGGTGGAAAAATCGCCGCCGATGGCGTCGTGAAGCCCGACGAGAAAACTTACGTCGCCGAAGATTTTGACGAGGATGCAGCTGGAAATAAACTCGACTGTGGACCCCTTTCGACTCATCATTTCCTCGAAACCTTGAAATCCTCAAAAACCGTCCTCTGGAACGGTCTCCTCGGTAAAGCCGAAGACCCCGCCTACGCCACTTCTTCGACCCTTGTCTTGAAAACCCTCGGTGAATCGGACGGAATTACCTCTGTTATCTGCGGAGGAGATACGACCGGCTTCGCCGAAGAAATGATGAAATCATATCCCGACCTCCGTTTCTCCCTGCTCTCGACCGGCGGTGGCGCTGCGCTTGAACTGCTCTCCGGAAAAACTCTCCCCGGTCTCGAAGCCGTCGAAGATAAAGCCTAACCCCTTCCCGCCCGTCGGAAAATATGCTATTATATTTTCCGACTTTCTATTAATTCTTTAATGAACAGGAAAACAGAATAACATGGCGCAAGCAGTCACAGACCTATCAAACTTCCGCAATATCGGTATCATCGCCCATATCGACGCTGGAAAAACCACGACCTCCGAGGCGATTCTTTATCGTACCGGACTTAAACATAAAATCGACCTCGTCAAGGGCGACACCGGCGGCGCAACGACCGACTGGATGGAACAGGAAAAAGAGCGCGGAATCACGATTACTTCCGCCGCTGTTACGGCGTACTGGAAGGGTCATAAAATCAACATTATCGACACCCCGGGTCATATCGACTTTACCGCTGAAGTTGAACGCTCCCTCCGCGTTCTCGACGGCGCCGTCGTTGTCTTCGACGGAAAAATGGGGGTCGAGGCTCAGTCTGAAACCGTCTGGCGCCAAGCCACGAAATATGGCGTCCCTCGTATCTGTTTCGTGAATAAAATCAATCAAATCGGCGGCGACTTTTATAAATCCCTTGACTCGATTCATAAACGCCTCTCGAAAAACGCCGTCGCCATTCACCTCCCGATTGGCTTCGAAAAGGACATCTGTGGCGTGGTTGACCTCGTTGACATGAAAGCTTATACCTATAAAGACTACGCCGACCACGAGCTAACCGTTGGCGAAATCCCTGAAGATATGCAAGAAAAGGCGAAAAACGCCCGCGCTCTCCTCGTTGAGGAAGCTGTTGCTGCCGACGAAAAGTTAATGGAAAAGTTCTTTGAACAGGGAGAAGACGCGATTACGGTCGACGAGCTAAAGTCCGCCCTGCGCAAGCGCGTCCTTGATGGCGATTTTTACCTCGTGACCGGTGGTGATGGTCGTGGCGTGATTGTCGAAAAGGTTCTCGACCTCGTCGCCGATTATCTCCCCTCGCCGCTTGACCGCGACCAGGGTCAAACCGTCGGACTCGACCCGAAAACCGGCGATGAAGTCGTCCGAAAAGCCGACAATAACGAACCCCTGACCGCCCTCGCCTTCAAAATCGCTACTGACCCCTTCGTCGGTAAACTGATTTTCATTCGCGTGTACTCTGGAAAACTCGAATCCGGTTCTTATATCTTAAACGCCTCGACCGGCAATAAAGAGCGCGTCGGTCGTATTGTCCGCATGTTCGCCGATAAGCGTGAAGAAATCTCGGAAGTTGCCGCTGGCGACATCGCCGCTGTAGTCGGTTTGAAAGATACAACGACCGGAACTACGATTTGCGACCCGGCACATCCGATTCGTCTCGAGTCGATTGAGTTCCCCGACCCGCCAGTTTCCATCGCCGTCGAGCCGAAAACGAAATCCGACCAGGAAAAAATGGCGCTCGGTCTCTCGAAACTCGCTGAAGAAGACCCGACCTTCCGTGTTCATACCGACGAGGAAACCGGTCAAACGATTATCTCTGGTATGGGCGAACTTCATCTCGAAATCATTATCGACCGCCTGAAAAAGGAACACGGCGTTGAAGCAAACACCGGTGCTCCCCAAGTCGCTTATCGCGAGACAATTCGCGCAACCGCCGAAGCTCAAGGAAAACACATCAAACAATCTGGTGGTCGTGGTCAATACGGTGATGTCTGGGTCAAGTTTGAGCCGAACGAACCCGGTAAAGGCTTCGAGTTTATTGACATGATTAAAGGTGGCGTTGTCCCTCAGGAATATCGTAAACCCGTCCAACAGGGAATTGAAGAAACCCTCAACGGTGGCGTTATCGCCGGCTACCCGGTTGTCGATGTTAAAGCGACTCTCTATGACGGTTCTTATCATGACGTTGACTCCTCCGAACTCGCCTTTAAGCTCGCCGGCTCCCTCGCGACCCGCGAAGGAATTAAAAAGGCGTCTCCGGTTCTCCTCGAACCCGTCATGAAGCTCGAAATTACCACTCCTGAAGACTTCATGGGCGACGTTATCGGCGACATTAACTCTCGCCGAGGTCGAATTGACGAAATGGAAGACCTCCCTGGCGGTACGAAAGTTATTCGCGCCTTCTGTCCGCTTGGCAACCTCTTTGGCTACACGTCCGACCTCCGGAGCATGTCCCAGGGGCGCGCCGCTTCTTCAATGGAACTCTTCGCCTATGAGGAAGTTCCGCCCAACGTGGCTCAAGAAATTATCGACGCCCGCAATACGAAATAGGTATTGACTTTCTAAGCCTTTTATGGTAAAATAAGCGCAAGAACTAGTTTCTTGCGCTTTTCGCATAGAAACTCAACTTTGCTCTTTGAAAGGAGGCTGTTACATGCAGTCAATGAGATGTTTGAACTATCGTAAAAGGTTGGAGCAGGAGGAACTCGTCCGCTCCGAAGCCCAGAAGCTCGCCAAGTGCACCTATGACAAGGGGTATTCAATCCCCTACAACATGGCACACGGCGCTGAAAAAATCCGGGAAGCTACGCAAAATCCGGAAAGTCAGTTTTATGGCGCTGATGCCCCCCGACTCGTCAAAATATTCCGCGAGGAATACAAATCGACGATTCGGGAGCTGAAGCCTCGGACAATCGTCGATTTCGGCGATAGCCCGAAACACGAGCGTCCTACTCTGAAGTACGAGTGTCTACACCCGACTTCCTCGTCGTGTGTCTTTTCTTATGACGCCAAGGGTAAACCCCGCCGCTAACTGAAGCGTTTTCCCGAACCCCCTGACCTTCCCCTTGCTTATCGCACCACCTAAAAACCGCGCCTAAACCCCGACTCACCCTTCAAGCACCCCCACGAAAACCTCTTCATCTCTCCGCCGCTTCGGCGGCGCATAACCCTCCTTAGCCCCCGCTTTCGGGGGCTTTTTCATCTTTACTTTATGGGAAAAATCGTATAAAATAAATCCCGTAGAGTCTCGAAGCTGGTTTTTATTAGTGCTCTCGAGAAAATAATAAAAAGGAGATATATCCAGAATGGCTAACTTTGACCGTTCCAAGCCCCACATCAACGTCGGTACGATGGGCCACGTTGACCACGGGAAAACGACTTTGACCGCCGCGATTACTAGCGTTCTCGCGAAGAAACTTCCGTCCGAAGTTAATAAACCCGTCGCTTACGACCAAATCGACAACGCCCCTGAGGAAAAGGCTCGCGGAATTACTATCGCAACCTCTCACCAGGAATATGAATCCGAAAAGCGTCACTACGCTCACGTCGATATGCCGGGTCACGCCGACTATATTAAAAACATGATTACCGGTGCCGCCCAGGTTGACGGTGCGATTCTCGTCGTCGCCGCGAACGACGGTCCCCTCCCCCAGACTCGTGAGCACGTCCTTCTTGCTCACCAAGTTAACGTCCCGAAGATTATCGTCTTCTTGAACAAAATGGACCTCGCCGACCCCGAACTCGTCGAACTCGTCGAAATGGACGTCCGCGAACTCCTTAACAAATACGGCTTCGACGGTGATAACGCCCCGATTATCAAGGGTTCCGCCACGAAGGCTCTCGAAGGCGATGCTGAGAACGAGCAGGCTATCATGGATCTCGTTAAAGCCATGGACGAATACTTCGATATTCCTGAACATGACCTCGATAAGCCCTTCCTTATGCCGATTGAAGACGTCTTTTCGATTAAGGGTCGTGGTACGGTTGCTACTGGTCGTATCGAGCAGGGTGTCGTTAAGCTTAACGACGAAGTAGAAATCGTCGGTCTCCGCGAAACCCAGAAATCTGTCGTTACCGGTATCGAAGCCTTCCATAAAACCCTCGACCAGGGTCAAGCTGGCGACAACGCCGGTCTTCTCCTCCGCGGTATTGAACGCGAGCAGATTGAACGTGGACAGGTCATCGCCGCTCCTGGCACGATTACCCCTCATACCGAATTTGAGGCCCAGGTTTATATCTTGAAGAAAGAGGAAGGCGGTCGCCATACTCCGTTCGCTAAAGGTTACAAGCCTCAGTTCTACTTCCGTACGACCGACGTCACGGGTGAAGTCGAACTCCCGGCCGACAAGGAAATCGTCATGCCTGGTGACCAAGTTACCTTTAACGTTAAGCTTCTCGCCCCTGTCGCGATGAACAACAACGACCGCTTCGCTATCCGCGAAGGTGGTAAGACCGTCGGTTCCGGCGTCATTACGAAAGTAATTAAATAGTAGCCTCTCGCTACTCCGAAAATACCCCGCTTCCGGGGTATTTTTTGTTCCCGAACACCCCTCAAACACCCCTCAAACACCCCAAACGTTCCCCAAACGCTCGAACTCTATCCATAGCGACCGTTAACGGCTTAGTGTCTAAGCCTCTTACCATTGACTTTTTAGTATAAAAGTAGTAAAATAATACACCGTGGTTGAAAAACACAAAAAGGAGGGAGAATATGCACCTTATAAACCAAACAACGGACAAACCGCGTCAGGTCAACGTCCACGCCCTGATTAATGCTACGAAAGAGCCGATTTCGCTTTATGACGATAGTACCGGCTCTGTTGTTACCTTCGAACCGGTCGAGCGCCACCAGCGCCGCCGTGCCATGGCGAGCTTGAGGACCTCCGACCTCGATGACGACTGCGACGGGACCCTCAACGCCATCTATGTCATGGAGCAGACGATGATTAGTCGGTTCAGAAACGCCGGCGGCGACATTAAGAACATGGCTTACGTCGTCTCCGCTTCTTGCGGTCGCCACGACGTCGTTAATCCTCACGTTCATTGGGACGGGAAGCAGCTTTACTGCGTTCTCGAGAAAAACTGCGGCGAAGGCGACGAGATTTGTCGGCTCATCCTGGCCGACGATCGAACCCCCGTCCGTCTGCGTAATTGCACCTTAGCAATGTCGCTCTATGCTGCCGAAGTCTGCTAATAGTCTCATTATATCTCGACTCTTTCGACCACACCGCCCCGCGCTCGCGGGGCTTTTTTCTCACCTTAATTTTAGCACTCTCGCCTTGACAGTGCTAACCTCTCCGCGCTATAATGGTTTCATGAATGATGAATTTTCCGAAATCATGAACCAGCTCTCCGAAAACGGTCGTCTCGCCCTTCAAAAAGCGGATTATTACTCCAAACGTTATAATAACGGCTTCATGGGAACCGAATATCTCCTTCTCGGTATCCTCGCCGTTGATATCTCAGAAGGCGCGCGCCTCCTCTTTAACTGGAATGTCTCCCTTGATGAACTCGAAAAATCCCTCGGGAAAACCGCGAGCGACGTCCCGAACGAAGGCATGATGGCGATGATGTCCCTCTCCGAATCGACCGTCTTAACTCTCCGCATGGCTCATAACTTCGTCCGCGATGCTGGACTAGAAGTCGTTGGAACCGAACATCTCCTCTACGCCCTGATAAACCAGGCTCATTCTAACGCCGCCGTCATGCTCGAAAAAGCCGGCGTTAATCTCGACGAACTCGCAACCGAAATTGAGGAAGCCGCCGAAAAAGAAGCTACCGAAATAAAAAACGCCAAAGAAAAGAAAAAATACGCCCGGAAAAATCCGTTGCGCTGGCTCTCTCGTTTCGGAACCGACCTGACCGAACTCGCGCGAACCGGAAAGCTCGACAACGTTATCGGTCGCGACCGCGAAATCGAGCGAACCGTGACGATTCTCTCGCGTCGTACCAAGTCGAATCCGGTGCTGATTGGTGAGGCGGGTGTCGGGAAAACCGCCATCGTCGAGGGTCTGGCTCAAAAAATCGTCAAAAACGACGTCCCCTCCCTCCTCATTGGTAAACATATTTACCAAGTTGACCTCTCCTCTCTCCTCGCCGGGACGAAGTTCCGTGGCGAATTTGAGGAACGCATCAAGGGCATCATCGACGAAGCCGTCGGCGACGATTCGATTATTCTTTTTATCGACGAACTTCATCTCCTCTCGGGCGCCGGCTCCTCTGAAGGAACGATGGACGCCGCGAACATCTTAAAACCCGCTCTCGCTCGTGGCAACATTCATTTAATCGGCGCGACGACCCTCGACGAATACCGCAAGGGAATTGAAAAAGATAAAGCCCTCTCTCGTCGGTTCCAAACCGTGATTGTCGAAGAGCCCTCCCCTCTGATTACTCTCCGGATTCTCAAGGGTATTAAGCCTCATTACGAAAAACACCACGGCGTTTCGATTCCCGACGAACTCCTCGAAACCGCTATCGACATGTCTGGTCGCTATATCAACGACCGCTTCATGCCTGATAAGGTTATCGATGTTATCGACGAAGCGAGTGCTATCGCGAAAGTTGAAGCCGATAAAAAGGGTGGCGGGGAACTGAAAAAACTCAAAATCGACTGCCAAACTTTCACAGAAAAAATGGAAACCGCCGCCGAAAAAGACGATTATAAAAAGGCTGCCGAATATAAAACCGAAGTTGAAAAAATCAAAGAAAAAATCAAGGCTCTTGAGAAAAAAGGTATCAAAGAAGAAGACGTCCCCGTTCTCTCCGAAGAAAATCTCGCGACCGCGATTTCTCTAAAAACCGGTATCCCCGTCTCGAAAGTCCATGGCGACGAGCGTGAACTTCTCTCGAAACTCGAAGCCCATTTGAAAACTTCTATCATCGGTCAAGACGAAGCGATAAAAGCCGTCTCGAAAGCTATCCGCCGTGGTCGTTCCGGAATTGCGAACCCCTCCCGTCCTATCGGCTCCTTCCTCTTTATGGGTCCGACTGGTGTCGGAAAAACCGAACTCGCCCGCGTTATCGCCCGTGAAGTTTTCGGGGGCGACAACGCTTTAATTAAAATCGACATGTCCGAATTTGGCGAAAAACATAACGTCTCGCGTCTTGTCGGCGCTCCAGCCGGATATGTCGGCTATGACGATGGTGGAAAACTGACCGAAGCTGTCCGTCGCCGCCCGTATTCCGTCGTTCTGTTCGACGAAATCGAAAAGGCTCATCCCGACGTCTTTAACATGCTCCTCCAAATCCTCGAGGACGGCGTTCTAACTGACGGTCAGGGAACGAAAGTTAAGTTCAATAATACCGTTGTAATTTTGACCTCCAATCTCGGCGCCAACGAAGCCTATCGCGACGACTCCTTCGGTTTCGCCGAAAAAACTAACGGAAAAAAGACCAAAAAGGAACTCGAACGTGAATATGAAGAATCGAAAACTTACGCTCTAAGGGCGCTCAAGAAACACATGCGTCCCGAACTAATTAACCGTCTCGATTCAATTCTGGTTTTTCGCGCTCTGACCGACGCCGACGTTGAGCGCATCTTCGACACGCTGATTTCCGACCTGAAAAAACGCCTTGGCGCTCAAAACCTCGGGCTGAAAATCGACGACGCCGTGAAACAGTTTTTGATTGAAAAGGGTTATGACCCGAAAAACGGCGCTCGCCCGCTTCGCCGTGCGATTGAGGATAATCTCGAATCCCTCCTCTCCGAAGCCATTATTAAGGGCGACCTGAACAAAGGCGACGTCGCCGTCATCTCCCTGAAACCCGCTACAAAGACCTCCGCCAAGTCCTCCTCGTCCGCCCAAGAGCCAACCCTCGTCCTCGGAGTCGAACATGCTTAAATCCCTCAAGCGCCTCGTCCTCTCGCTCTTTATCTGCGCTCTTTGTGCCGTCCTCGGGTTCGTCCTTTATCGCCATCGCGTTGACCTCGCTGACTATTTTAAGGCACGCAGTTATGTCCCCTCGACCGAAATGGCAGAATTGCGCGACGCTCTCGACCTGACCGAGAAGGGAACTCGCATTTTTAACGCTTCGACACCTCTCCTCGACTCGCGCGACGATTTTAACCGCGACTGTAACTCTTCCGACCCCGGAATTGCCGTCTATGGCTGTTATTACCTCGACACAATTTACGTCTATAATATCGACTCCGCCGAGCTTGCCGGTATTCGCGAGTCAACGACTGCTCATGAACTGCTCCACGCTGTCTGGGCGCGCCTCTCGGGAATTGATAAAAACCGCCTCGTTCCCCTCCTCGAGTCGGTTTACGCCGAACATAAAACCGCCCTCGATAAAACCCTCGAAACTTATGATGAATCTGAACGTCTCGACGAACTTTACGTCCGTATCGGTACCCAGATTAAAACCCTCCCCGCCGAACTCGAAAGCCATTACGCCGAGATTTTCTCCGACCAAGATAAAATCGTCGCGTTTTACGACACTTATATCACTCCGTTTAACACTTACAGCGACCGCATCGCTGCCCTCGGCGCCGAAATGGAAACCTTAAAATCCGACATCGAAGCGAAAACCGCTGCCTATGAATCCGCCTCCGCTACCTTCGGTACGGAAGTTGCCGAGTTTAACTCTTGCGCTGCAACCGTCGGCTGTTTCTCGTCCCAAGCCGCGTTTAACTCCCGCCGCGCCGAACTCGTCGCAACTCAAGCCTCTCTTGACTCTACATATTCCGACCTGTCCGCCCTGATAGACGTTTACAACCAAAAGGTTGACGAATATAACTCCAATATCTTGAACCTCGACCTTCTTCAAAATCTCGCTAACTCTAACGGTAAAACCGAATCAATTAAAGAATAAGAAAGGAACTTATGCCCTCTCGAAACTTCTCCAACCTTAACCCCCTCCACGATTATCTCGTCCCGACCGTTGTTGAGGAAACTTCTCGTGGTGAGCGCGCCTACGACATCTACTCGCGCCTCTTAAACGACCGTATCGTCTTCCTCGGCGAAGACGTCAACAGCCATACCGCGAACCTCGTCGTCGCCCAGCTCCTCTTTCTCGCTCATGAAGACCCGAAAAAACCGATTAAACTCTACATCAACTCCCCTGGCGGCTCCGTTTATGACGGTCTCGCCATTATCGACACTATGAACTATGTTGAACCCGACGTCGAAACCATCGGTATCGGTCTCCAAGCTTCGATGGGCGCCATGTTATTAAGCTCCGGCGCCAAGGGTCATCGCTACTGCCTCGAAAACTCTCGTATTATGATTCATCAACCTTCCTCCGGAACCGAAGGAAAAATCACCGACCAGGAAATCATGCTCAAAGAAGGTATCTTCTTGAAACAGCGCCTCGCCGAAATCTTCGCGAAAAACACCGGAAAAGACCTGAAACAAGTCGAAAAGGACATGGATCGCGACAACTGGATGTCCGCCGAGGACGCCCTCGCTTACGGCATCATCGACAAAATCATCAAATAACTCACACGTTTTTCCTCTCTTGTCTCGCGTTTCGGCGCGAGACTTTTGACATCTTTTTGAAAACGCTGTAAAATGAATCAACTCGTAAACAATTCGTTTTATGCTTACCCGTTGGCTCTTTTCTAAAAGGAGGGGATTCTATGGTTTATAAGTATAACGAAGAAAAAATGTTCACGTTTCTCCGCGGCTATCTCAAGGGCGCCAAGTTCAAAGAAAGCGAAAAAGCCCTCGGCTATGCCCGCGAAAAACATCTCGGACAGTTTCGCGACGACGGTCAACCATATATTATTCACCCGTTATTCATGGCGTGCTACGCCGCCGCGCTTCATGGCATCACCGACGACATGATTGCGACGATTTTACTTCACGACGTTTGTGAAGACTGCGGGATTCCGCTCTCGGCGCTCCCCGTCAACGAAGTGGTCCGTCGTGGCGTCCGTCACATGACCATCGCTCCGTACCCTGGAGAGGAAAAGCTCGAGACGAAGCGTCGTTATTTCAACGAACTCCTCGAATGCCGCGAAGCGTTAATCTGTAAAGGTATCGACCGCTATATGAACCTCTCGACCATGGAAGGCGTGGTTGATGAGGAACGTATCGTGAAAAACGTTCACGAAACCCATGAACTCTTGATGCCGGTTCTGAAACGTGCGAAAGATAAATGGCCCGAGCTGTCCGACGCTCTCCATATCATTCGCACTAACCTCCGGGTTCAGTACCTAACCTTAGCGACCTTTCATCACATCGAACTTAGCTTCGATGAATAATCCTCCTTTCTCTCCCCCGGTTCTCGCCGGGGGACTTTTATGTTACAATACTCTCATGTCTCTGGAGGTAAACGGTATTTTTGTCGCAGCCCACGAACTAAAGGCGCCGCTCTCGCTCATGCGTCAGCTTGCCCTCTCGCTCGACCCCGCCGACCCGCGCCAAGTCGAAAATTATCAAGAAAAACTCGTCTCTGTCTCCGAACGCGCCCTAAAACAAGTCTCCGACCTCTCGAAAATCGCCCGCCTCGAGGACGGCTTATTTGCGCTCGAACCGGTCGCCGTCCGGAGTGTCTGTGACGAAGTTGAAGCGGAGCTGAAATATCTCTTCCGCTTTAACTCTCGTGACCTTGACGTCCGCTATACGAATCGTTCTCGCCTTGTCGTTGCCAATCGCGACCTCTTACGCTCCGTCATTTATAACTTCTGCGCGAACGCCGTCCGTTATTCTTCCGCCGAATCGACATCTCGCCTGCTTGTCAACGATGCTAAGGATAAGGTAAAAATCACCGTCCGCGATTTTGGTCCCGCCCTCTCCTCGGACGTCTTTGACCGTCTGAATCACGACCGCCTCGATGCCCCCGTCGATATTTCCTTCCGCCCTGACTCCTCTGGTCTCGGACTTTATATCGCGACTAAGTTCGCCCGTTTCATGCACGCAAACGTCGGTGCCGTGCGTCATACTGACGGAACGAGCTTTTTCGTGGAACTCCCCGTTTCTAATCAAGCGAGCTTGTTCTCATGACCGCTCCCCTGAAAATCTTTATTATCGACGACGACGAACTCTTTGCTGACTGCGTTAAGACCGCTATTTGTAGCGCGTATGAAATCCCCGAAACCCCTCAGGGGCCGCTCTCTGTTAAAAAACCCGTCCCGAAATCCTCGAAAAACTCGTCAAAATCCCTCGAAGTTAAAACCTATAAAAACGCCCTCGACGCCATCAATAACCTCGGCGACCCTCTTCCCGACCTGATTTTTCTCGATATTCTCCTCCCCGGTCCCGACGGTTTTACTTTCCTCAACGAACTCGTATCATACCCCGATACCGCGAAAATCCCCGTCATTCTCCTGACGAGCCTCGACCTCGCTGACTTCGATTTGAAACTTTACGGCGTAAAAGGTATATTAAATAAAGAGAAGATGAAACCGGAGGACATTGTCTATTATGTCAAACGATATACGAACTAAGGCGCTCGTCCTTCGCCGAACCAATTTCGGTGAAGCCGACCGTATTATCAACTTCCTGACCGAACAGGGCGTCGTCGCCGCTATCGCTAAGGGTGTCCGGAAGGAAAAATCGAAGCTCGCCGGCGCCGTTGAACTTTTCTGCCTCTCCGAAATTACTCTCCATGAAAGCCTCAACAATAAACTCTGTATCTTGACCTCTGCGAAAATGCTCGAAGCTTACTCAAATATCGTTTATGACCTCGAGCGCCTCGAACTCGCTTCGACCATCATGAAAAAAATCAGTTCCCGTGCCGAAAACTCGACCGGTCCGGAATACTTTAATCTCTTACAACAGATTCTCCAGGCGCTCAACGACAAAGCCTCCTCCGAACTCGTCGAAACTTGGTTCTGGTTTAACTTTGCCAAGACCAACGGGGAACAAGTCAACTTAATCAAAGACACCGCCGGGAATAAACTCGACCCATACGAGACTTATGTCTGGGATTTAACCGAATCCGCGTTGCGTCCTCAGCTCGGCGGTAACGTCGGCGCCCCCGAAATCAAGCTCATGCGTCTGATGCTCGCCTCCGACTTAAAAACCGCCGCCAAGGTTAAGGACGTCGAGAAAAAACTCCCGACCCTCCTCTATATCGCGAAATCCGTAAATTAAGGTATAATATAGATATGTCAAAAATGGATAATCTCGTTAGTCTTTGTAAACGCCGTGGTTTTATTTTTCCCGGCTCTGATGTTTATGGCGGATTCGCCGGAACTTGGGACTTCGGACCTCTCGGCGTCATGCTCAAAAAGAATCTCACGGATCTCTGGTGGAACTTCTGGGTCGAGAAACGCGACAATATTTTCGGCGTTGACGCGGCGATTCTGATGAACCCTCGAACCTGGGTCGCCTCCGGGCACGTCGACACCTTTGCTGACCCTCTCGTCGAGTGTAAAGAATGTCATGGTCGTTTCCGTGCCGACAAACTCGCCGACGGTCTTTCCGAATCCGTCTCGACTGACGAGTTCCTCGCGCTCCATGTTAAATGCCCGACTTGCGGAAAAGAAAACTGGGGTGAAATCCGAAAGTTCAATATGATGTTCTCGACTCATGTTGGCGCCGTCCTCCCCGATGACTTGTCTGACGAAAGCTCGAAAGCCCTCGTGAAAAAATCGACTGCCTATCTTCGCCCGGAAACCGCCCAGGGAATCTTCACCAACTATAAAAACGTCGTTGATACGTTCTATCCCGACCTCCCCTTCGGCCTTGCGCAGGTGGGAAAAGCTTTCCGTAACGAAATCTCTCCCCGCGACTTTATTCTCCGCGACCGCGAATGTTCCCAGATGGAAATTGAATACTTTGTCCACCCGAAAACTTGGGAGACCGAGTTCGAAACGCTTTTGAAAGAAACCCATACCTTCTTAACCGAAAAAGTCGGTCTAAAAGCAACCGACCTCCGCGACGAAGAAGTCGCGAAAGAAGACCGCGCTCACTATTCCGACCGTACAGTCGACATCATGTTCAATTACCCGAATGGGGAAGAAGAACTCATGGGAATCGCGTACCGAACCGATTTCGACCTTCAAAACATCTCCCGCGAATCCGGCAAGTCCATGGAATATCGCGATAAAACCACGAACGAAGTTCTCACTCCTCATGTTATCGAACCGTCCGTCGGCGTCGAACGTCTCCTGCTCGCCGTTCTCGCGACCGCGTATGCCGAAGAACCGGTCGAAGGGAAACCCGGCGAAACTCGAACCGTCCTGAAACTCCCTGAAGCTCTCGCTCCGTACAAGTTCTGCGTCTCCCCGCTCCTGAAAAACAAGCCCGACCTCGTTAAAAAGGCACAGGAGGTTTACGTTAAGCTCAAAGAAAAATACACTTTCGTCACCTGGGACGACTCCGGAAACATCGGAAAACGTTACCGAAAACAAGACGAAATCGGTACCCCGAAATGCATCGTCATCGACTTCGACACGCTCGAAGACAACACCGTCACCGTTCGCGACCGCGATACCGCCTCGCAAGTCCGCGTCAAAATCTCCGAACTATAAAAAAATCCCCCAAGAGGGGGATTTTTTATTTTGTTGCTTCTTTTATCGCTTTCTTCGCGGCTTCGATTCCGGACTTAATAGCGCTTTTTGCTTGCTCGGCGCCTTCTTTGATTTCTTTCTTCGCTTTTACTTCCGGATGCGCCTCGATATATCGCTCAATCGAATCGCGAATTACTTGCTTCGCGGTTTTTACGTCGGCAATCTCCTTGACTTCCGTCGTCCCAGGCTTCTTCAAATCCTTATAGTGATTAAAATGGAACGTAATCTGGTCGAGTAACTGCTTCGGTAAATCTTCGAGCGTCTGATACTTGTCGCCGTTATTTCGGTCATCTTCCGGAACGACGATAATCTTATCGTCGACTTCTCCTCCGTCAACAAACTTCAAAACCCCTAAAATCCGTGTTTTGAGCCAAATTCCGGTCGTAAGCGGCTGGTCGGTAATCACGAGCGCGTCAAGCTCATCTCCGTCCTCGTCAAGCGTCTGAGGAATAAACCCATAATTACACGGCTTCGCAAACGCCATCGGCTCAACACGGTCGAGCATAAAGCACGCTCGCTCTCTGTCCCATTCAATCTTATGATTCGAACCTGTCGGAATCTCAATCACGACGTTCAGCTTACCCTTCTCGTAATCCCCCGGTTCCAAAACTTTATTAAAATCAGCCATACTGTTTCCTCGCTTAATTTTACCTCTAAATTATAATACATCTGCCCGCTAAAGTCATCTGTCGTCCATCAGAGAAAACCCGAGAGAACCCCGCCCTCCGCCCCCGCTAAAGCACATCAAACACATACCCAATCCATACATACAAACTCATCACCCCAACAACCACGCTCAAGTTCAACAAATGTAGCCTCCACTCCGCCTGAATATTCGCGATAAACTCCCGTATGAGCGCATTATAATAAAAATACCACGGCGACTTCGCCGCAATCCCCTCCGGATGCTCGAACCCGAGCTGGCTCATAATCACCCCCGACCGAAACACGTGGAAATCCGTCGTCGCAAACGCCACTCGCTCCTTCCACATCCCTCGGTCTGCCCGAATCACCTCTTTAGAAAACCGGAAGTTCTCTCGCGTTGTCTTTGACTTGTCCTCAATCAACACCCTCCCCATATATCGCCGCGCCTCAAGAAACCGCCGCATCGCCTCCGCCTCTGTCACCGGCTCGTCACCGCCTTTCCCACCCGACAACACGAGCGTCGGCACTGGCTTCTTCCGCTGTTTCTGCTCCCGCACAAACTTGAGCGCCGCCTCAACTCGCTTCCGGAGTACCCCGCCCGGCGTCCCGTCCGGTCGCACATAACACCCAAGCACAACAACATACTCCGGCTCCCTGACGGGCTTGTGTCGCATGCTCTTCACGCTCACAAAAATCGTTGCCCCCATCAAACACTGGAAATACACCAACAACACCGTAAATACGTTTTCGATTCCGAGCGACAAACAAAACCCGGCGTATGAATGAACATCAAACACAAAATCGAGCATATTATACAAATTTACCACCCCGAACGACCCCACAATCAATCCCACTCCTGCTAAAATCCCGAGCGTATTGCGCCAACCCCCGCCCTCCTTCGCGAACAGCACTACGTTCGCCACCAACAAAAACCCGCCAAACAATACCACCGGGATAAACGCCAAATAAAACACCCCCGTGAAAGCGGTAGAAATGTTAGACACAATATCATACAACAAATCATGACTCGCATACTCTGAATATCGGATAAAGTTCCACAACCGTATTGCTCCCGAAGCCATGTTCACCGCCAGAAAAATCATCACCCCGATAATCGACATAATCCGATACGAATACATTGTCTTTCCCGCCTCTTTCCGCACCATCTTCCGACAAACCAAAACAAGCAAAAACTCCCCGAAAATCACCAAACTTCTCACTAAAATAATCATAAACATCTTATTCATTATACCGTCTTTAGTCCGCGCCGAACAGTCGCTCTCTCGCAATTTCATCCGGCAAATAATTCTTATCGAGATGGAATCCTGCTTCCCATTTCTGACCTTTGCCATAGCCGAGCTCCTTCATCAACTTCGTCGGCGCGTTCCGGAGCCACGTCGGCACCGGAAGTCCCATACTCTTTCGCGCTAAATCTTGCGCCTTATACCAAGCATCCGTTGTCGCCCGGCTCTTTGCCGATTTCGCCAACGCAACTGTCGTATGTGCTAAAATCAAACCCGACTCCGGCATCCCGACTCGCTCGACCGCCTGGAAGCACGCCGTCGCGAGCGAAAGCGCCCCGTTTCCCGCAAGCCCAATATCCTCACTCGCAAAAATCACCATCCTCCTCGCAATAAACTTCGGGTCCTCTCCCGCTTCGACCATCCGTGCAAGATAATAAAGCGCCGCGTCGACATCGCTCCCGCGCATCGACTTGATAAACGCGGAAATGTTGTCGTAATGGGCATCGCCTTTTTTATCGTATCCCGGCACCTTCTTGCCTGCTGCCGTCTTCACGGTCTCAACATCGACCCGCTCCTTTGCGAGCGACAACGCAAGCTCAAGGTCGCCGAGCGCACTCCTCGCGTCCCCTCCCGACAACTCCGCGAGATAATCAAACGCCTCCTCGTCAATCTTCTCAAGCACCCCCTCCGTCTCCGCCGCCCGCTTGAGTACCTTAATAATCCCGTCCTTAGACAGCGGCGAAACGACGACCACGCGGCTTCGCGACAATAACGGCGAGATAACTTCAAAACTCGGATTCTCCGTCGTCGCTCCGATTAAAATAATCAGTCCGCTCTCCACATGCGGTAAAAACGCGTCTTGTTGCGCCTTATTAAACCGATGAATTTCATCTACAAACAGCACCGTCCGCGTTTTTAGATTCCAGTTCACTTTCGCCCGCTCAACAACCGCCTCAATATCTTTCTTCCCGCTCGTTACGGCAGAAATCTCAATAAAATCTGCTTGATATTCTTTAGCTAAAATCTTCGCCATCGTCGTTTTTCCCGTCCCTGGCGGTCCCCAAAAAATCAAGTTAACTGGCTCACCTTTCCGTAAAATCTCAGTTAAGATTTTCCCGTCGCCAATAATCTCGTCTTGTCCAACGACATCTTCTAGCTTCTGCGGTCTCATTCTCTCCGCTAAGGGAACTCGGTTCATATCTTATATATATATTATACAACGTTTCTCCTCCTTTTCTAGGCTTTGACTTTATGTTTAAGCTTTAGTAGAATTAAATATGTGGAGAACTATGGAGGTAATATGAATCATAGGTTAAAAACCGTAATTTCTGCTTTTCTTGCGCTTGGGCTGATTTTCGGCTCGCTTTTTATTTTCAAAAAGTCTCCGAGCGCCGCCTCATATAGCTATTACGAATCCTTAAAAATCGACCCAGCTTCCCTGAACGGTAACTCGATTTGGGGCGGTGGAGAAACTTTCGATACGATTGTCTCCGCTGGTGGTCTCGACGACTGGGCGGCTTTTTACTCCACTACGAATAAGTCCTCCGGCGGTCTCGACCCTTCCGGTTCCCTCTCCGTTGATGGCGTCCCGTATAATCTCTCCTGGACTGGCGCCTCAGATTATACCGGGAACGATACTATCCGTCTTTACTCCGGTCATACCTCCGCCCGAATTAGCCTCGACACAATCGGCGCTTATGAAAAGCTTTACGTCCTCGGTACGGCGGGTGGACCCGGCGAAGGGAACTATGCGAACTTTGCCGTCCGCGTCAATTATACCGACGGAACCGTTGATGAAACCGATTATCACCTTTACGACTGGTACGACGCAACCGCGGTTGAGGGCGTTTATAAATACCCGAGCCTCGCCCGCCGTGTTATCGTTAAAAGCTCTTCAAGTTCCTCCGGTCGCCCGAATAGCTCTTCTAGTTCCAGTGATTACGCTTATGAAGGCTCGACGTCCGCCGCTCCATATCTCCAGTCCGCGACGATTTCTGTGAACCCGAAAAAACTCGTCTCCTCTGTTGACCTCGTTTTGACCGGTCGTAACGACTCGACCAGTATCGACGGTATCTTCTGCGGTATCTACGCCGTGACTGGTATGGTTAATGTCTCCGCTCCGACCCCAGTTGAAGTGATTTATGTCGACAACGTTGAAGAGACGACTGCCGAAATCTACTGGGAAGCTGTCCCTCGCGCGACGAGCTACCGCCTCGATATCGCCCTTGACCCTGATTTTAAGAACATTTTGCCGAACTATAATAACCGCCTCGTAAACGACGTGAATCTTCTCGCGGAGGGGCTAACCGGCGATACTCTTTACTATACCCGCGTCCGCGCCGAGAACTCCGAGGGACAAAGTATCTCCTCGAACGTCGTTTCCTTCCGTACTGACCCCGAGACAATCCCGCCCGTCGTCTCTCTCGACGGTAACCCGAACTTAATTCAAATCTCCGACGACCTGACGATTTCCGCAACCGACGCTTCTGGTGTCCGCGACATCGAAGAATCCCTCGACGACGGCGCGACTTGGAATAAGCTCGTTGACGGCGACCTGGCTCACGAAACGATTACCGAAAACGGTACTTACTGCTACCGTGCGACCGACAACTATAACAATACCTCCGAGAAAACCTGTATTACCTACTCGAGCCTCGACACTTCAAAGCCCGTTATCCGCGTTAATACCAACGGCTATCCTGAAGGTTCCTGGACGAACCAGCCGATTACTTTGACCGTCGAAAGCCTTTCGACTAACGTCGGAGAAACTCGTTATTTCTACTCCGAAGACGGAACGACTTGGCTCGACTATGACACGAGTGTCGTCTTTAACGGCGAGACCTCTCTCGATGGAAAGAAGTTCTATTTTAAGGCTATCTCCGCCGCTGGTGTGGAAAGTGACGTCGTTGATGTCCTCCTCCGCAAAGACAACACCGCTCCGGAAGGCACGATTTCGAGTGAAGAGAACTCCTGGAATGAATTTCTGAATCAAATCACCTTTGGTCTCTTCTTTAATAAAACCGTCGCCTTTGATATTGAAGCTTCCGACGCTCTCTCTGGTGTCTCGAGTATCGAATATCTCGTCTCCGATAGCGGTTTCTCGACTAAGGAAGCTGCTCTTGCCGCCGAAGGCTGGACACTTGCTACGGAACCCGTCTCGATTGACCCAGAAAAAGATTTTCTCGTTTATTATAAATTGACCGACGTCGCCGGAAACGTCGCCGTAATCAACTCCGACGGTGTCGTTCTCGACACGACGAAAGCTCTGATTCTTGGTTATGTTGATGCCGACCATACTTACCCTCTCGAGCCGAACACGACTTATTATCTCACTCAACAGGTTCTCGTTACCGATAATAAAGCCCTCGCCTCCGTAAAAGTCAACGGCGAGTCGGTCTCCCTGTCCTCGAATAATCTCCTTGAGCTCGCCGGGAACTCGGAACATACTTATCTCATCGAAGCGACCGACAAAGCCGGTAACGTAACCGTTGTGACCGTAAAAACCGGCGCTCTTTCCGAACTCGACCTCGGAATTACTGAAGATAATTATCGTACCGACGACAAGCCCGCCCTAGAAACCGTCCAGGAAAAGCTCGCCGAAATCGAAGCCGCTGAAGGTTCTCATGCAACCACGACCGAACGCGAGATTCTTGACGACCTTGAAGCAAACGCCGAAACCGTGATTGAAAAAATCAACAACCTCGAAGCGGAAATTGCCGACGAAGAACGTCGCGGCGCGGAAACTCCCGATATTGACCACGTTACTTCCACCGACCGCGAAAATATCCTCGGAATTATCGAAGACATAAAAACCACGCTCGAAGAAGACGGTATCCATCTTACCGTTGATGAGCTGAACGACCTTTTGACCGAAAAACGCGAACTCGAGGAAAAACTCAATCGCCTTGATGAAGTTGCCGAAAAAGAAAATGACTTAGAAATCGTTAACCAAACCGATGTTGAAATCATCAAAACCGAAGATAAAGCCGAACTCGAAGAACTCTTGAACGAAGCGAACGACTTGCTCTCTGGCGACAACTTAACTTCCGACGAACGTACGACCGTTGAAGAGGAAAAAGTTAAAATCGAAGAACTCCTCGCTCAAATCTCCGACGCTATCGCCGCCGAAAATACCTCCGATATCCATGACATCGACGGAAAAATCCCGACCGGCTACACTCGCGACGATAAAACCGATCTCGAAGAAGCTCTTGAAGACCTAGAAAAAGCCAAAGAAGACTTCACAAACAACTATACCGACGCAGAGAACTCGGCTATCGACGAAAAAATCGAAGCCATCCGCGATGCGCTCGACGATATCGCGCGCCAAGAAGAGGAAGAAATTCGCGCAACCACGTTCCCGACTCTCTCTGTCGCCGCCGAAACCGAGCGCTGGCTCGTTTCTGACCTCGCCGGCGTTACTGCGAGCGATGCCTATGGCATCTCCGAGCTCGCCGTCTCGAAGGACGGTGGTGTAACCTGGGAAACTTACGACCAGATGACGACCGCCGACGTCCGGATTACCGAAAACGGCACTTATATCTTCCGTGCAACGAACCTCTTTGATAATTCTGTAACGAAAACCGTCGTCTATCATAACCTCGACCCAGTAAAACCAGTTGTGGAAATTGATTCTCATGGCTATGCGCTTGGCTCTTGGACGAACTCTCCCGTCCTCCTCTCCGCCCGGAACGTCGCTGAAAACTTGAGTCCCGTCTCGCTCTTCTATCGCGAAGCTGGAACTGAAACCTGGAACCCCTACACTTCCTCTCTCCATATCTCCGAAGATACCAGCTCGAAAGTCTTTGAATTTAAGGCAGTCTCCGCCGCTGGGCTTGGAAGCGACGTCGTCTCCGCCGAAGTAAAGAAAGACTCCGTGAATCCTTCCGGTAGTCTCGGTTTCGAAGAAGACTCTTGGACTGCTTTCTTGAACCAAGTTACCTTCGGTCTCTTCTTTAATGAAACTAAAAAATATACCCTCTCCGCCGCCGACGACCGCTCTGGCGTTGACACCGTCGAATATCTCCTCTCGACCGAAGCACTTTCCGAATCCGACCTTCTCGCCTCGTCGGATTGGCAGCTTGCTTCCGACGCAGTCTCGGTTGACCCGGAAAAAGATTTACTGATTTATTATCGAATTACTGACCTCGCCTCGAACCGGACTATTCTCGGTATGGACGGTATTAGCTTCTCCGTCCCAAGGCCTGACGCCGCCTCCGTAACCTCTTCGACGACTTCCTCTGAATCCGGAAAAGAAACCTTAACGCTCGTAACGAGTTCCGGCGAAATCGCTATTGCGAACGACCTCGAACATAAAACCATAAACGACCTTGAAACGCTCGAATCGACCGAAGAAAAACTTGAAGCTCTCCTCGACCAGACGAATGACCCGCTCGTCTCTGAACTGCTCGACGAATATCGCGATGCAATTGCCGAGATTGAAGCCGTTGAAGAAAAAATCTCCGTCATTGAAGAAGATAACGCGACAATCCCTGATCTCGACCACGTAACGAGTGATGACCGCGACGCCGTTGAAGCTCTAATCGCCGCTATTGAAACCGTCGAAGCAGAAGATGCGAACCGTCTCACTCCCGAAGAGAAAACTGAACTCGACGAACTCCTCGACTCCCTCTACGAAAAACTCGCCTTGCTTGAAGAAGTTAAAGAATCTATCGACGACGTTACCGACGGCGTCAACGGCTACGACGAGTCAACCGTGAAGAAAGACGACTTAGACGCGCTCGAAGCTCTCTCCGACGCTATCGACGAACTGCTCGCTGACGATAACGTCTCCTCTGAAGAAAAAGCCGACCTTGAAGAGTTGAAAGAAAAAATCGCTGACCTCGAAGAGCGTATCGCCGCCGCCGAAGAAGCAATCCACAACGCAACTGAAAACGACCACGCAACGAACGTCACTCCCAGCAATGTTACCCCCGAAGACCAAACTTCCCTTGAAGATGCCTCTGCCGGTTATGCCGAAGCTCTCGGCGTCTTCGATGGTAACCTTTCGCTCAAAGATCTCCTCGACGTCACTAATCGCGTCACTATCATCAACAACGCTCTCGACGTCCTCGACCAAGTCGCCGAATTTGAAAACTTGATTTCCCGCCTGCCGAATCCCGATGATGTCGCCTTCTCATATCGCTCCGCAATTAAGGCTGCTGAAGCTGCCTATAATAACCTCTCGGAATATGGTCGCACCCTCGTCGGTCCGAGCCTCATGGCAAAATATCGTGCCGTCCTCGACGCCTATCGTGCGCTCCTCGAAGGCTCGCCGCTTCTCTACGCGTTCGAAACCCTCGATGTCTTCTGGTGGGGACTTTCGACCTTCTTCATTGTCGGCGTCTTCTTGACCGTTACGCGCCATACTCATAAACGCTACGTTGAAGACGAAGCTGACGACGATTTCTAGCCTTCCGCAGAAAACGCTTAAAATTGACAAGCTGAAAAACTTGTTGCTATAATACCTTTCTAGAGTAAGTTGTTATCTTAGGTCCTTTACCAGATTGGAGGTATTATGATGAAGGAATACTTCGTTGAACCCGACCTTGAGTTTGTCGAATCACTTGTTGACCCTTATGGACCAATTAAAGCCGTCTCGACTTTCCGTAGCCAGTTTGACCCTGATTTGTTTCTCGTGTCTGCCCGCTATGGCGAGTTTGGGCAGTCGGCGTGCGCCTGTGGCTATGATTTAGCCGAGACTCGCCTTCGCGCTATCGTGGAGGGAATCGAACGTCGTACGACGGCGCGCCCGTGGAGCGCCCCCGGCGGCGTGATTACGGCGGCTTCGCAGAAGCTCGACCTACCTTTCCTTGACCCCGAGCGTTATATCCCGCTCGACCCTAAACAGGCGAAAGCTGCCGCCCTAAAACCCTATTCTCCGAAGCGTAAGCTTCGCTGGGTTCGCGGTCTTGCGTTCGACGCGACGACTCCGCCTCAGCTCATTCCGCTCGATATGATTTATTACGACTATAACTCTATCGACCGGCTGTATTACGCGAACAGTTCCGGCGTCGCGGCTCATTTCTCCCGTAGTCGAGCGCTGGAAACCGCCGTGACGGAGCTTGTTGAACGCGACGCACTCATGCGTTTCTGGCTGACTGGTCGTGCCCGCGACATCTCGGCTTATTCGCTGCTCCCGGGCTACGTTGAGGAACGGATGGAGTTCTGGCGTTCTCAGGATTGTCGTCTGGCGCTCTACTCGTTACCGTCTGAATACGGCGACGTCGTCCTCGCAACGATTACCGGAAAAACCTGGCCCGCATTTTCTTGTGGCGCCGCCGCCCGGTTGCGTTGTCTCGAAGCGACGGTTCGCCCGAATAGCGAGGCTAACTTGTTTGAACGCGCCGTGTACGAAGCAGAAGGGAATTATGTCGTTCACGCAAACTGTGCTCACGAACATCTCCCGCCTGAAGCCGTTCGGTCGCCGTTTGAACACGGATTGTTCTACTGTCACCCATATAACTACGCGCTGATTGAACCGGTTTTGTTTGGTCTGCGTTCGCCGTTTGAATCGGACTTTCCGGATGTCGCCCCGGTAGCTGTCCAGCCCGAGATGCTTTATCGTCAGCTCGACTTGACATACTACTGGCTGACGGAACTTTCTGGAAATAAACCGTCTGTTCAGGTCTGTCGCGTCTTCTCTCCGAAGCTGATTCCAATTAGCTTCAACGTGAATCTGTTTCACGCTCGTCATGCTGAGGTTGTTCGCCTTTGTCGCGACGAACTCAAGCTCGAACTGGAAGGCTCTGGTTCTGTCATGTTGCCCGAACATGTGCGGAAATATCCGCACTTTTTCCCCTGAGTTTCTAATTTAAGGAGGTGATTTTATGCCAGGAGGTTGTGCAGGAGGCTGCGCAGGTGGCTGCGCAGGTGGCTGTGGCTTTGGTTGCGGTTTCGGCTGTGGCGGATGTCACGGAGGCATAGGCTGTCGCGGAGGCTGCGCCTTCGGTTGCCGAGGCGGTCGCGGACCACGCAACGGTCCCACGCTCTATGGCGAAGGTTGCGGCGGTGGTGATGGTCTCGGATATTATACGACCGGCCCAATCGACGGTTGCGTTTCTGGCTGTCTCTTTCCCGTCCTGAGCGCCATCGGCGGTATTTGCTTGGTTATTGGTTTTTTCCTTCTTTGATACTCCCTTCTCCCTCTCTGAGGGTTGCCCGGCTTTTCGCCGGGCATTTTGATATTCTCGTATTCGCCCTCTATTTTAGCCTTCTAGCTTGTAAAGTTAATAAAACATGTTATGATAACCGAACATTTCGAACAGGAAAAAGTTAAAATAGCACCATAAAAAATCATAAAAAACAAGCTTGACGCGGATTTTGGTTATGATAAAATAAAAACAAGGAATTCGGACGAAACTGAACGTTGAGAGTCGCCTGAGTTCCAAAACGGTGGGCTTCCCCTTGTTATCCTATATAATCCGCCTAGAATTAAAACGAAAACTCGTAAAACAAACAGGAAAATGCGTCTCGCCGGGCGCATTTTCTGATATAATCATATACATGGTGCTGTGGCGGAGTGGTTACTTGAGCGGCTATAAAACTGCACACTGGTAAGATTCATAACAGGTTTCATGGTGCTGTGGCGGAGTGGTTACGCAGCGGTCTGCAAAACCGCGTACACCGGTTCAATTCCGGTCGGCACCTCCATTATCTATTCACTGACCCGTAGGGTTAGCGAATAGATAATCAATAGATTCAGACCGGAAGTGAACCGAAGGTTCAAACCGCGGAGGAAGCGAGTGAAAATATCGAGCTTGCTCGGTATTTTCCGAGAGAACGAACGCGAGAAGTCGGCGTAGCCGACGCCATCCGGTCGGCACCTCCATTTTATATCCCCGAGTGGCGGAATTGGTATACGCGGCGGACTTAAAATCCGCTCCCTTTACCGGGTTATGGGTCCGAGTCCCATCTCGGGGACCAAAAATAAGAAAATACCCTTTAGGGTATTTTTTAATACCTCGTCGGCATCTTCTTCAAAAACGTCGTACTTGGCTCGCCAATCTGCGCCTCGTTCTCTGCAAACAGTAAGGAAGTTCCAGATAGCGTTGTTCGCTCGGCTTCTTCTGCAACTTGCGAAGAACTCGTCCCGGCAATCACGCTCGCATTGTCCGCTCCATGCGTTCGCGTTAAATCCAACGTTCCGCCAACGACTGGACCGTTAATAATGAGTCTCTCGGTACAAACGCTCGCATTTAGCTGATGCGCCGCAGTCGCATCTCCTTGAACATAGGGCTTGAGTCTTCCTCCGTCGCGATAGGTACAAGTATTAACCGTTTCGCTCGCCACGAGCCACGCATCAACTCGTTTAACCCCTTCGTAGATATAAATGTTTTTCGCAATAATTATAACTTGTGGTATATCTGCGAGCGACGTATAACTCCCGTCAGCAATAATATCCTCCCCTATCTCACAAGTCTCATCACAATACACAACTTTTGCCCCTCCTCCTCCGGAAACTCCCCCCACACCGTTACCTCTTGCTAGCTCTGCCGCATTCGCAACGTTAGTTGTATAATCCGTTCCCGCGATTTTGCCGTCTATATACTTAGCTTTCATCTTGCTATAAATATCAGTCTCGCTCGTAAAACCGGCACCCCCCACATACGGCGCCGTGTTTGAACAATCAACATTCGCAATCGTTAGCGGAGAATACCAGTTCTCTGCGCCCGACCCGTTGTTACAGGGAATTGTTCCAAACTCGCTCATCGTCGTCCCCGTCGCGCTTGTTCGACCCGACGCCATCTTATTTACGGTTCCCGCCGCAATAATCCCGAGGTCAGTCCAAGAACCATACGGTCGCTTGCCACCACCATCTGGTGCCACGCTCGTGATTGACGTCTTGATGTCTCCACCCGCGGAAACCGACCCGCCCCAGACATGTACGCTCGGCTTCTTTACGACGTTTGTACAGAAAGAAGCAGAAATGACCGCGTTCGAATTGGTCGAACTTTTCTTCGAAGCACCGAGCGCTACGCAGAACTTCGCGCCAGGCGTCAGATTCGGCACTTCCAAGTCAGCCATATTAAACGTCCCGCTATACCCCGCGTCCGCCTCAACCGCCGTTTGTACCCAGTTGTGCCCGCTCGCCCCGGTGACCCCGGTATAGGCAAATCGGTTATCGTCTCCGCTCATCGTACAATTGTCAACATAATCTCCGAGCTTCTCTCTAAAGAACTGACAATAATCCGCTCGATAGTCCGTTGTCCCCGTCGTATAGCCAACCGCCGCTTCGCGAATCTTCCCTAAATACGCGTCCGCCTCGTCCGTCCCCGCCCCTCGATTCTTCACGACATACGTAATTACTGTTAACTTCTCATCTTCGCCCGTCCCAGTAATATACCGACGGTTCAAAGGCTCGAACCCATAATAGCTCACATCAATTGCATCCCAACCCGCGTCTTTCCGAATCTTCCCCTCAAAACTTACAGAAAATTTTTCTCCAGCCGCCATCGTTTCGTCCGCTTCGCCAGCCGGCAACAGGGAAATAATGTCGAAGTTATAATCTCTCCGAATCTTCTCAACTCGCTCCGCCGACATTGCGTTCGAACTCGTATTCTCGCTCAAGCTCGTGGCGTTGCGCGTTGTATTGATATAATAACGCTCTCCGCCCGTCGCAATCGCCGTACAACTTCCCGTCGCATAAACATTACTACAATACGCTTCCTCAAGAAAATTATCTGTATAGCCCAACGTCCAGGTTTTTGAACTGTTATACACTTTCTGCGCAAACTCCTTTTCGTCTCCGGCTAAAACTCCGAGCCACGAACCGCTATCTCGCCCAAACGTCATCGTCGTCCAACCATTCTCCGTCGTTCCGCCCGCAGCCGCCGTGTCGTCGTAGCGCGCCGTTTTCCAAGTTGTTGACGCCGACGCTCCCGACGTCCAACCTGGCGCCGCTATCGCCCCCGTCGTAAACAATCCCGTCGTCGCGTTCCCGCCCTGAGGTCTTATATCATGACTTTCGTCCGTCTCGACTCGAGCGATGCCTTTATATTTCGTCGTTACATTCCAACTACTCAACGCCGGCGTACTCGCTATCACGCGCGTCTGCTCCCCGTTAATGTCCGAAACCATCCCCGGATTTTCCTCATTAAACCCGCTATCAGTTCTCGTCATCGCATGCTTGAACCGCGCCGTTGCCTCGACGCTCCGCATCACATATTCATTCTGGGTCGGAGACCAAACCGCCCCGGCTCCGCCCGAATCCGTCGCAAAATCCGCCCACTTCGGCGTCTCTCCGACAACATTGATTTCTCGCGTTCCCGCAGCGCTCGTTTCTCCTTGCCAATCCGGATTTCGGATTATCGCACAAGCTTTCTCGGAACTTACTGTCGCTCCCGTTGCTACAATTTTCCCCTTCCTGCCGCCACTTTCTTCGCTCGAATATGTTAAACTACTCGGATACTCAACCCATTCACAAATTTTCACATACTTTCCCTTTGTCCCCGCTAAAGCCATTTGTTGATTGCTCGTATTCGCTGTTTTATAACTGCTCGTTAGCGCATGCGCTAGCGTTCCGCTCGCTATTTCCGAAGCCGTACCCCCGTCACACTCCGCTCCAGTACACTTCTTCACCTTAAACGTCGGTTTTATCTCGTTCTCGAGCCAATCCGGTAACGAACCGGTATATTTTAGATAATGCTTAAAACTCGCCTTAAACGTCTCGTTCGCATAACCAAAGTTTAATCTCGCCTCAATCTCAGAATGATTATCTTTCGTCGGCTCAACTCCGAGCGCCCCCGTTATCGTGGTTAATTTATTCACGGTCGATGTTCCACGATTTAACAACCCCACTCTGCTGACCCCGCTCAACGTTATTTCCGCCTCGTCCGGAGTCGGCTCTCCGGTATCTCCACAAAACCAAGTCCGTGTTGAACCGCTACTGAACATCACGTCAACCGTCGGGTCGGTCTCCTCGCGCCAAGCGTCGTATAGCGCGCGTACCTCATCAAGCGTCGTTCCATACGCGTCCGGCGTCACCTTGCTCGCGTCATAATTTCCCGGCGCAACTCCGATAACATCGCCATAATATTCCGCCCCCTGATATAGTGCGCCAATCGGCGCCGAACCGAACGCAACTTTCGTATCATAATTATCAATCACCGTTGACCGATACTCGAGATGCCAAAACCCGCCCTTTCCGATACAATCCGCGCTGATCTCTGACCCCACGATAGGACTCGTCACGGTATAATACGCGTTCCGCCCGTTATAGTTAAAACTATAAGCCGTTCCAACCGTCGTCGCCCCCGAAGCCCCCTCGTTGTATTTATAATGCACCCAAGTTCTCCCGTTATAACAGTCATCCGCCCCGCCCGCACACGACCCAGCATTCACTCCAGTTGACCCATCACCAAAATATGTTACTGCTCGTACCTCGCCGCGCCAAAGCCCACAGCTCACGCAACCCAAAACAAGACCAATATATATCGCAGAAAAACGCAGGACCTTCATTCTCCCTTAATTTTATCTCGCCCATGGTTATTTAGCAAGCTTGATTTCTATAACTGTCACTTCTGCCCGCTTGAGACAGTTCAAGTACCAAGTTGGTTTCGGCGCCACAAATTGCGTCGCGACCATGCCCGCGTTAAAAAACGCTTGCTTACCGTTTCCGAACTTCTGCATTCCTCGTGTCCAGTCTTTCGGGAACGGTCTCCCCTCCGGCGTGACTAGTCCGCCATGAAACCCTAATTTATCATACAGTGCGTCCAGTCCAATCGGCAAACATCCTCCGTGCGTATGCCCGAAACTCGCCACGTCAAACTCACGCCACATCGCCTCTCGTAATTCCGGTTCCTGAAACGGCGCATGTCCAATAAACCACTTTAGGCCAGTCGTCTTCTTCTCGCTCTTTTCCGTATTCGGCAACTGCCGTTCAAACCCATAAAACTCAACCCCCAACAAGCAGAACGTCTCGTCAGTCAGCAACTTCGCCCCGCCCTCCGCCAACGCCTCGCGCATCTTCTCGACCATTCCCGGCACTCGCCGCCTCTCGCGCTCTTCTGGAGTCTCCGTTCGTTTCTTTCTTCGGTCTTTGAGCGACCGATATATATCATGATTCCCGAGCACTCCAATCGTCGGCGCAACTTTCGTACAAGTCCGTACCGTCTCAATTAGCTGCCTTCGCAATTTTTGACTATCCAACATTTTCGGCTCATCAATCAAGTCTCCCTGTAAAATCACGATGTCCGGTTTTTCTCTCGTCAACACTCGCTCTAACATCTGCCGCTGGCGCTCTGATATAATCGGGCTTACGTGCCAATCTCCCGTCAATGCCACTTTTAGCTCCCGTTCAATCGCGGGACTCTCCATCGTATATCTCGCCGTCCGACAAAAAATCGGCTCTCGTAATCCCGCTAACATTTTCTCTAATTTCCCGGCATTTTCGGTTTTGAAATATGAATTGAAGTGGTTTTTCTCGCTTCGATCATTCGCCGTTTTCGTATCAAAATAATCCCAACCATGAGTCCCGCCAAAATCACTCCCTGGACAATCGCAATCACTGCATACATCTTCATCATATCGAACATATAATCCGTCGTGCAATTTTTCTTGCCAACGCACGAAAAAATCTTCCCCCCGATTAGTCCAATTACCGAAAATAACAACGCTCCGACCAACCAGCCATATCCAACCGCCGCCCGAAACGCCGTCTGGTCTTTTCCTGTGTTTGGCGCAAATTTCTTATCGAGAATTAAACAAGCGACTAAAATCGCCACGCTCGTCACAAGCGTCGGTAAAATCAACACATGCGTCGGAAATAAATAAATCACCGCTAAAAACACTCCCGCCTGTATCGCATGTGCCGCCAACGCAAAACCGCCACCAATCTTTAGCTCGTCGCTAACCGCTACGAATCGTCCAGACCCTCGGCTTCTTCTCTCGCGCCCCGAACGTGCAACCGATCCCGTTACCTGCTCCGTCTCAAAACTTTGACCCTGTTTCGTCCCTCCGCCACCAAACATCCAGCTATTATCCATAACCTTATTGTATCATTTTTGCCCGAAAAAACTATAAAAATGTTATAATCTCCTTATGGCTACTAAGAAAAAATCTACTACGAAAAAATCCGCCGGAAAATCCTCCCCGAAGTCCCTCCCTCGTCTTCAAAAGACCGAAATCGACGCCCGAAAATTCGCCGAAAAACCTTCTGAAGCTTCTGGCGAACCGAAACGCGTTGTCTGGATTATTCTCTGCGCCTTTGTTGTGTTGGTTGTCTTCGGAGGAATCGTCTGGTTTGTCTTCTCCGGTCGTCCGAACCAGCGTATTCATGGCGAGAATCTCGATAAGTTCACTGAATCTTCTTCCGAACCGCTCGCCCCGAGTCGTTAGCCCTTTAATAACCTTGAACTTTTACCCGACTCGATGAACCGAAAAAAGCCTGACCTTCTGAAGTTTCTTGACGATTTCGCGCTTGCCGCCCGTGGCTTTCTCCTCGCCTTCGGTAAAGCCCGTTTCCGCTCCGTCTTTATTTTGACCTTTCTATTTTTCGGTCTTTTGATTAATCTTCTAAGTAACGGCTTCTCGAGCTTCCGACTCCTCTTCTCCGGAAACTTCGCGCTGTCTTGGAAAATCCTCTCTGCGGCGTTTCTCGGTATCTTCGGTATCGGGAAAAATCTCCCAGATTTCCTCTTGAACTTTGCCTTGACCTTGCTCCAGGCGTCCCTCGTCTCGCTCGTCGTTTTCGTTTACCGTCATAATCGCGCCTCCGCCGAGTCTTCCTCTGGGCTTGAGTCTTCCGCTCTCGTCGCTGGTCTAGCGATTCTTGGCTCCGGTTGCCCGACCTGCGGAACGACCCTCCTCGCCCCGCTTCTCTCAACTCTCTTCTCCGGTCTCGCCGGCGGCGTTGCTCTCGCCGGGAAACTCGCCCTGCTTTTTAACTGCCTCGCCTTCCTATTCGGACTGCTCGCCTTTCGTAAGCTCGGCTTAGAAACCTATGCTATTATAAAAAGTGAACAGTTTATGAACCGTAAACGGAAGGAAACCCCCGCTCATGAGTCGCGCTCTTAGAATCGGCACCCTCGTCGGTATTTTTATCTTAATTTTCGCCGCGTTAATTTTCAGCAGTGTTAAACCCCCGGATGTTACGGGTGAGTTGTGGAATGAAAACATGACCCTCGGCGACCCCTCGACCGCCACGCGTCATTACATCGTCTATACTGACCTCATGTGCCCATATTGTAATTACTACGCGAAGCTTGTTCAAGAAAACGAGTCCGACCTCCTCGTATATCTCACCGAACATAAAATCGCCTACGAAGTCCGCGTTACGGACATGCTCTATGAAGGCTCCGGTGTCGAGCTTTCCCGTCCTGCTGCTGAAGGAGCATATTGTGCCGCTCGTGAGGGGAAGTTCTGGGAGTTTTATCACGCCGCCGTTTCGGAACTCTTCTCCGTTTATTATGATAAGGGAATCGGCAACTCAAAGACCGCCCCGATGATTACCGACATGACTCGTGACTTCTGGTATGACCTCGGAAAATCCGTCGGAGTCGGAGAAACCTTTAAAACCTGTTATAAAAACTCCGAATCCGTCGCGGAAATCGAGAAAAATACCGAAAAAGCCTCCGCTTCCGCCCTCGGACTCCCCTCCTTCGCCTTTAATAAATTTACGACGAGCGGTTTCGACCCGACCTGGGACTGGTCGGTCGTGAAACAAATGTACGACGCCGGTTTATAACGGCCGCTTCTCTCCTGTCGTAAAATCTTTCACTAAAATCTCCCCGCCCCGGACTTCATTTTCTCCAATCACAATTCCTGCCTTTGCGACTGTCGCCGCATACTTGAGCTTGTCCCCGAGCTTTTTCTCGCTCAAAACAAGGTCAACATTACTCCCGTCCGCCCGTAACTTCTTCGCGAGTTGGAAACAAAACTCATTTTCCGCCTCCGAACAGGGAACAATCGCTAATTCGACCGGCGCCTCGCTCTGTTCTTTAATCATTCCGAGTTCTCTCATCACGAAAAACAATCTCGTCAGTCCAATCGACCCCCCGACCCCCGGCATTACTCGGTCGCTATAAAGTCCGACTAAGTTCTCATATCTCCCCCCGCCACCAATCGACCCGACCTCTCGATGTTCTGGTAAAATCGTCTCAAATACAGTCCCCGTATAATAATCTAGCCCCCGCACAATTTTCATATCCGCCTGAACCGCCTCGGCAATTCCTTGTGTCTCTAAAATCTCCAGCACTTCTTCCAGCTCCGCGACCCCCTCAAGGAACTTCTCGTTTCCGAACCCGAACTCGCGCAACCGTTTCATTACCGCGGTCCTCGCCCCGGCAATCTCGATAAATGCTAAAACCGTTTCGATTTTCTCTGTCCCAATTTCTAATTTCTCGAGCGCCTCGCGTGTTTTCTCGGGTGTCACTTTCTCCGCCCGGTCAATTACTCGGAATACCTCCCCCGCGACCTCTTGCAGATTCAACTCTTCGAGCAGCCCCGTTAAAATCTTCCGGTTAGAAACCCGAATCAACTTCCCGCTCAGCCCGAGCCGGTCGTACGCCTCGCTAAGAGTTAAAATCACTTCCGCATCATACGCCGCCGCCAACTTCTCCCGTCCAATCACGTCAATATCGAACTGATAAAACTCGCGGAACCGTCCTCTCTGCGCCCGCTCCCCCCGGAAGTTCCGCCCGCCCTGCGTTACTTTGAACGGAAAAGTTAAATCATTCTCATGTTCAACGACATATCTCGCTAACGGCACAGTATGGTCGAACCGGAGCGCCTCGTCCGCTCCTTCACTCGCCTCCTCTGTTTTTACGACCCGATAAATCTGCTTCTCGGTCTCCCCTCCCGCCTTCGCAAACAAAATCTCCGCCCGCTCAATCGTCGGCGTCTCAATATTTAGAAACCCATGTTGCCTAAATACCTCCTGAATCTCATTTTTATATCTATCGAACGCCGCTTGCTCTCTCGGGAGTAGCTCCTGCATTCCGGAAATCGGGGAAGTATTTAGCTTTTTCATACTTTCATTGTATCACGTTTTATGATAAAATAACCGAGTACCCGGCTCTGTAGCTCAGTTGGTAGAGCAGAGGCCTGAAGAGCCTTGTGTCGACGGTTCAAGTCCGCCCGGAGCCACCAAATTTGACGTACCAACAAGAATACCCGAAAAGGTGTTCTTTTTTAATCTGAAAATGAGTGGCATCTTTGCGGTTCCAAATTTTTCGCCGTCATAGGTCAACCCGACTGGAAAAAGCCATTTCTGGAACCG
>JAFRJG010000001.1 GCA_017432365.1 Candidatus Saccharimonadota bacterium | reverse complement strand
CGTTCCCGGGTCTTGTACACACCGCCCGTCAAACCATGAGAGTCACCAACACCCGAAGTCCGTCTAGGCGGCCTAAGGTGGGGGAGATGATTGGGGTTAAGTCGTAACAAGGCATCGGTACGAGAACGTGTCGATGGATTACCTCCTTTCTTGAGAAGGAATAGATGCGCACGAATCCGTAAGGATGCGTGTAGCTAGGTCGGTCGTAATTGTGTTCGTTCAGCTGAGAATACAATGTTTCCAGATTTGGATACGACTTCAAGCTGAGAAGTTATGAGTTGAGATGAGAGGAATTGCACAACCGAACTGTTAAGGAATCACCTCTTTCGACGGGGGTGATTTTTTATGGTATAATGTGGGCGAAAATGAGATTCGGAATCAATAAAAATGTACCTTGGTTGAAGATTGGACTCCCGATTGTTGTGGGGGCGTTTTTAATACTAGGAGTTCGGGGGACGTTTAGGAAAAATACAGGAGAGCAGGAGATGTTGACGCCGGAAGCGCCGATGAGAGTGCAAGTAAAGGTTCCGGAGAAAGTGTTTAGAGGAAGTTTGGTGGGGAAGAAGTTAGTGGCGTTGACGTTTGATGATGGTCCAGGGGAGGGAACGACGACGAGGCTGTTAGATATTTTGAAAGAGAAGGGGGCAGTGGCGACATTTTTCCAGCTTGGTATGAGAATGAGGGTAATGCCGGAGGTGAGTCAGAGGGCGAAAGAGGAAGGGCATGAAGTTGAGAGTCATACGATGTATCATCAGAACTTGGTGATGTTAAGTAAGAGCGAGGCGGAGGCGGATATTCGGGAAGCGCAGGGGGTATATCGAGAGGTGCTCGGGGAGGAGAACCGGCTGACAAGGATGCCGTATGGGAACAGTAGCGAGTTTACGGAGGGGGTAGTGGGGACGCCGCTTTTGTATTGGTCGGTTGATTCGAGGGATTGGGAATCGAAAGATGCGGAGAAGGTGCGCGAGGCGGTTGTGGGGACGACGCGAGATGGGTCGGTTGTGTTGATGCATGATATTTATGATTCGACGATTGAGGCGATTCCGGGGGTTATCGACGGGCTTAGGGCGGAGGGGTTTGAGTTTGTGACGGTTTTAGAGTTGGCGGAAGAGAGAGGAGTGAAACTCGAGCGGGGGGAGACGTATTTTAGTTTTTATCCGTAAAAAAATCTGCCTCGGACAGGCAGACAGTAATTTCTAGGGGATGGTGGGGATATGTGGACTTGAACCACAGACCTCGTCATTATCAGTGACGCGCTCTGACCAGCTGAGCTATATCCCCAAATTGTAAATGCGCGGACGCGCTCCGCTTAGACGGTCTCGGACATGCGTCCTCGGACACGAGCTGAGCTATATCCCCGGAATGGGAAGGTTGGTGGAGTAACTGGGACTCTAACCCAGGACCTCCGCCTTGCAAAGGCGGCGCTCTAAACAGCTGAGCTATTACCCCAATAGAGTTATTTTAGCGAACATGGGGAGAAAAAGCAAGGAGTTAGGCGATAAAAAAGAGAATCGCCCACCCTGACGATTCGAAGGTCAATCTCTAAGCAGCCTCGCAGTTATGTCCGCTTAAAGTGTTTCCATTATATATCATAAGCCGAATAGAGTCAAGAGATTTTCAAAAGAGATTTTTCCACAAGGGGAAAACTTGGAAAAGGGAGATGTTCGGGAAGTGAGACGAGAACGTTCGGTTTTTTCTTCTTGACGAAACGGAAGCGTTATTGTATAATGATTATGATATTCATCGGGAGGTAAACGACAGAGTGGAAGCTCGGTCGTTTGCTTATAGGTGAGTTAGACAATAATTAAATTTGGTGGGCAGAAGGAGTATAGATGGCTGGAACGAAAGCAGGCGGACTCAAAGCTGCCGCTACGAATAAAGCTAAATATGGTAAGGAATTTTACGCCAATATCGGTCGTAAAGGGGGTCAAAATGGTCATACGGGCGGATTTGCCGCTAATCCGGCGTTAGCGAAGATTGCTGGCGCGAAAGGTGGACGAATTTCTCGCCGTGGACCGGCAAAGAAAGAAGCCTAAGCTGAAAAAGAATCAAAAAGTCAGGTTTTCGCCTGATTTTTTGATGTATAATAGAGATACAAGAAAGGAGGTAAAATGTTATTTAGGTTGTCGTTTGGAGGATTACGGTATATTTTACGGCTAGGGAACGACGGGCGCGGGTTTTATTGGTCTTAACGTAAAAAGTAAAAAATGGCACGCGGAGTGCCATTTTTTTGATGGGGAGTTTCAGAAAAGGATTGGCTAGCGGTGGTAAGTTTTTTGACAGAAGGGACAGAAGAGAGTGGTTGAGCTAACTTCAAGGCAGGTGAGACCACAAACTTTACAAAGCGTCTTTTGATGAAGCCAGTCACGATATGTGTTCAAGTTCGCTTCAGCAAAATCTTCGTCGAACGGTTGAGCAAATTTTTTACATAGGGAGCGAGTTTTTTCCCACGCGTCGCGTTCGATAGTTAAGCGTTCGAGGGAAGTGTCGAAGGAGTAATGATTCAAGAGGGCATGGGCGGTTTCATGAAGGAGGAGAAGGGGGAAGTGGTCATTTTTTATCTCGTAATAAATGGTTTTTTTAGGACGGAAGGTAAATTTTTTATTCGGTTTAAAGACGAGGTCGGGAAAGGCGGTAATTATTTTGTTCAGGAAGGCGAGATTGTCGGCGGACAGGCGGGGCTTGGGCTTTTCGGAAGCGTCGGACGAGGAAGAGAAGGAAGGGTTTTCGCGGAGGTTATCGGAGAAGGCGGAGGAAGCGGGCATAGCGGTTTTATTTTCGGTAATTTTGTTTTGAGTAAAGATAACCACCGTAAATAACGGATTCAGTTGGACGACGAGCGCGTTTGATTTTGAGATGGTCGAGGGCGCGAACGGTTGAATCGGGAAGAGGGGCGGTTGCGAGGGAAATTTTTAGAGAGTGGAGTAGGGGGGTCTTGAGCTTGTTGATGATGAAGCCGAGAGGACCGCCGATGATAAGGAGTTCGGGGGCTTCGGATTTTAAGATGTCAACGAGACCGAGGGAGAGGCGAGAGATGAGGTCGTTAGCGGTTTCGCGGTCGAGAGAGAGGTCTTTTAAGGGGGAAGCGTAGGCTTCCGAGAGGGCTTTACCGGAGGCGATGTCTTCCCATTCGAGGGATTTATCCTGCCAGAGGTAGGATTTATGACCGGGTTCGAAGGTATCCGAGGCAGGGAGAAGGCGCCCGTTTTTAGCGAGTCCGCCCCCAATACCGGTCGAGAAGGTTAAATAAGCGGACTTTTTTCGGCGACGGAGAGGTCGAGAAGCTTCGTAAAGAGTCGCGAGATTAGCATCGTTGACGAAGAAGATTTTGACGGATTGAGCGGGGAAAAACTCGCGGAGAGGGGTCAAGAGGTCGAGATTTCCCCAGCGGAGGTTGCCGAAGTGAAAAGAGACGCCTTCAGGGGTAACGCGGACGACGCCAGGGATGGCGACTGTGAGCGCCCTGAGCTTGACCTTTGAGGAATCGGAGGGGAAGAGGGCGGCGAGATTTTCGCGGAGTTCCGAGAGGAAGTCGGCGGAGCGAGAGGGGGTTTCAAAACGGCGGCGTTTATAGCAGAGACCGAACGAAGTAAAGAGGGCGAGTAAAGTCTTCGAACCTCCAATATCAATACTCAAAAACATGTCTTAATGATAACCGGTTTTTCTTGAAAATTGAAGAGGGATTTAGTATAATACGAGGAATATTCGGGCTCGTTCAAGGTTTTTGTCGATAAGCAGAGACGTTGAACGAGTCTGAAGGAAGGAAATATCATCAATGGCTAATGCCAAAAAACTAACTATGGACGAGCTTCTCGCAGGGAATGCGGAGCTTGGGAAGAAAATCGCGGTTGGCGATACTGTTACGGGAGTCGTAACTGCAGTAAAAAAACACGAGATTTTGATTGACCTCGGGGTGCAGGGGACGGGGCTCGTGTCGCGTCGCGAAGCGAGCTTCGGACGGAACTTAAAACCGGGGGAAGAAGTCACGGCGAGCGTGATTGACTCGGAAATGCCGGACGGTATGGTCTTATTATCGCTCAGGAAAGCAGTGAAAGATAAGGGTTGGGACGAGATTCAAGCGAAGTTTGATAATGCTGAAATCGTGGAAGTCCAACCGTTTGACGCTAATAGGGGCGGATTACTCGTGGAATATGAGGGGATTCGAGGATTTCTTCCGGTGTCGCAGTTATCGGCGGAACACTATCCGCGAGTTGGCTCGGCAGATAAAGACGAGATTTTACAGCGGCTCAATTCTTTGGTGGGGAAGATGATTCGCGTGAGGATTTTAGACGCGAATAAGAAAGAGAATAAGCTAATTTTCTCCGAGAAGGAAGCAATTAAAGACGGGTTGGCGGAGCGATTCGCGGAGCTGTCGGTCGGTGATGTCGTTAAAGGTATCGTGACGGGGGTAGTTGATTTTGGAGTGTTTATTAATGTAGAAGGGATTGAAGGGTTGATTCATATTTCCGAGATTTCTTGGGAAAGAGTGAATAATCCGGCGGATTATGTGAAAGTTGGCGAGAGTATCGAAGCGAAGATTATTGCGATTGATAAAGAGCGGTTGTCTCTGTCGATGAAACAGTTGGTGGAAGACCCCTGGCTGTCGGAGATTGAGGGGTTGCGTAAAGGTTCGAAAGTTGAGGGGACGGTGACGCGAATTACGCCGTTTGGGGCGTTTGTGCAGATTTCTCCGGCGGTGGAAGCCTTGGTTCATGTGTCAGAGCTGGGCGAGGGAAGCGACGTGGACCCGGAGAAGGTCTTTACGCTGAACGAGCGCAAGAAATTCAAAGTTCTCGATATTGATAAAGAGGGACGAAAAATCTCGTTGTCAATAGCATAGAAGTTGGATGTCGATAAAAGCCCCCTTATTCTGAGGGGGGCTTTTTGAGGCGGGCTGAAGGTTTTTCAAGGGGGTTTACGGGCGAGGGAGTTCAGAGGTGGGTGGTTAGTTGACGTGGGAATGGCGGTTATGGTAAGATGTTGGTGTATGAAAAAGCTTGATGGGTTTATTGGGAATATCAATCGAAGAGTGATGGCACTGATTGGGGCGGTGGTGTTGGTGGCGGGGGTAGTGATGCCAGCGGCACGCGTGAGCGCGACGGAGTATGGGACGGGGGATTATAGGTTAGCGATTGGAGTTGACGCGCATGCGGATTGGGTTGCGAGCTTGACGGTGGGCGAGGTAGATTGGGAATCAGACGCAGATGAATTTGCGACTAGTAATGGGAACTATTTTTTAACGCTTGAGTTGCATATTCCGAACGAGGAGGTTCGGGATTCGGTCGGAGTTAGGACGGGTGGAGACCAGGCGGAGAGGTTCTCGGCAAACTTAGCGGGGGCGATTGAAGATTGGGGAGAGACGCATAAGAAATATACTTTTACAATGACTTATGAAATGGCGGAGCAACAGGAGCGATTGTCACTGATGCCTTATGCAGAAGAGGGCGGGGAGTCGGGAGAAGATGACGGGGCGGTGTTTATTTGGGAGGATTGTGATGAGGTTGAAATAGGTTGCCACGCGGAGATAGTCCCGTATGAAGAAGGTGAAGAAAGTGAGACGACGGTTTTAGTACGGTTTAGCACGCTTTGGCACATGAAATTTGTGGGGGAGATTAGAGTGAACGGGAGCGAAACTGTAACGGTGGCGGATTATATTGATTATGACGACCAAGAAGATTATTTGAATCACTATGGACAGCAGACAGTGGGGTTTGAGGTTGAGATTGAGAAGGCAGATAACGGAGTGTATGAGATTGAGGCGGAGACGGAGAGAAATGAGAATATGTGGATTGGGAACTTCTTATGGACGGCAGACCCGGAACAAGAATATATGAAAGATTGTCGACCGAGCGAAGAAGACCCGGAAGTCGTGGAGTGTGAGGCGATACTTGACGAAGACGGTAATCCGGTTCCAGGGAAGAACTATATTGGACATTCTGCGATTGAGCTGGTGGCGGTGGAATATACGCTTGGGGGTGTAAAGTATGCGTGCGACGGTGAGACGGGGCTTTGTACGATTGAAGGCGGGGAAGGGGAGATGGCGTGTGAAATTGAAGAAGAGGATTGCGGGATTCCGTATCTGGAGTTTTACTCGGGGAGTGAGGAATATGACGACGGGAGTCTGGTAGTTCCGGCGGGGGCGAGAATAACGATGAAGATTGCGCCGGATTATGGATATCAGGTATTAAACGTGAATATGGCGGAATTGGAAACGCGAGATGGGGTCGGGGAGTTTACGTTTACAGTTCCGGGAGGTGCGGCGTATTTTGTGGCGGACGTAGTAGAGACGGAAGATGTTGTAGCGACGAATAGTGAGCTTGTGAGTGGCGGGAACATCGACTTGGGGGCGGGGCAGACGACGTTAGGACAGGGTTCGGCGAGGCTGGAAGTGGAAGATGTTGAGCTTGATGAAGAGGAGATTGAGGGGTTCGTTGAGGCGGCGGAGGGGTACGAAGTGAAGAATTATTTGAACATTTCTTTGTATAACATTTTATGCAAAGGGGGAGCGAGCTGTGAGGGGACGGAAGATGACGCTTGGAGTAATCAAGTGAAGAATCTGAACGAAGCGGCGACGATTACGTTGACACTAGAAGACGGGGTGGACGGGGACGACGTAGTGATTGTGCACGAGAAGGATGACGGGACGTTTGAAGTGATTCCGGCGGAATATGACGCGGAGACGAATACGATTACGTTTACGACTAGTTCGTTCTCCAATTATGCGATTGCGAGTCGGACAGTGAGTGAGGAGGCAGCGACGGAAACGACGCCAAATACGGGGAGCATGACAAAAGACGGAACGTTTGGGGCGAAGAGCGGGGTTGGTATGATTATGGGGGCGGGGGTGATGATGGTAGCGTTGGGCGGGGTGATGATGACGAAGCAAAGGAGAGAATAGACGCGGAATCGGGCGTTGCGTGTGTTAGGGGAACATGCAACGCCGTCGATGAATAGTCAAATAAAAAACAGAGACCGAAAGGTCTCATTTTTTCTGGCTCCCGGGGCCGGGCTCGAACCGGCAACCTCGAAGTTAACAGCTTCTTGCTCCACCATTGAGCTACCCGGGAAGATAGGATTATTTTACATCAAAGCCGGGGGATTGACAACCTTTTTGGAGAAAAAGCGGAGCTGTGGTATAATGGGGAGATAAATAGAGAAAGGAGTGTTTTTGATGGCGGAGGCGGAAGCTAAGGTTATACAAATTGCAGGTTCGATTACGGTTGATGAGCTATCAAAAGCGCTCGGATTATCGGTGACGTCGTTGATTGGGGAGTTGTTCAAACAGGGGATTGTGGCGACGATAAATCAGCGATTGGACTTTGATACGGCGGCGTTGATTATTGATGAATTAAATATCAAGGGGGTAAAACTTGAGAAGAAGAATACAACGACGCAGATTTCTCAACAGAGGCGAGAGTTGTCAGAGAAAGCGGTAGCACGACCGCCAGTGGTGGCGATTATGGGGCATGTTGACCATGGGAAGACGACACTTTTAGATACGCTACTACATAAGAAGACGGTCGAAGGGGAAGCCGGGGGGATTACGCAGCATATTTCTGCGTATCAGCTCGAGCACGAGGGGCGCAAGATTACGTTTCTTGATACGCCGGGACATGAGGCGTTTGCGGCGATTCGGCAACACGGGGCGATGTTGACAGATATTGTGGTGATTGTGGTGGCGGCAGATGACGGGGTAAAACCGCAGACGATTGAGGCAATTAAGTTTGCACAGGGGGCGAATGCGAAGATTATCGTAGCGATAAATAAGATTGATAGAGAGGGGGCGGACATTCCGCGGACGATGGCGGATTTGGCGCAGAACGGGTTACAGCCGGAAGAATGGGGAGGAGATATTACGATGGTGCCGATTTCTGCGAAGCGAGGGGACAATCTCGAGAAACTACTAGAGATGATTTTGTTGACGAGCGATATTGAGGAGCTTAAAGCAGATGTGGAGATTCCGAGCGAGGGGCTAGTGATTGAAAGCCATATGGAGATGGGGAAGGGGAGCGTGGTGAATTTGCTGGTAACGGGGGGTGAACTGAAGACGGGAGAGTTTATCGTGGCGGGGTCGGCGTATGGGAAAGTACGAACGATGGTTGATTTCAAGGGACGACCGAAGGGAAAGGCGACACCGTCGACGCCGGTGACCGTGACGGGGTTCAAAGAATTGCCGAATTTCGGGGATTCGTTTATTGAGGTTGCTGATGAGAAGACGGCGCGGAAAATGGCGCTATTGAATGCGCAGGCGGCGCAAGATGCGAACGCGAGTGCGAATGTAACTTCGACGGATTTATTGAGAATGATGAGTCGGGCGGACAATGCGAAGGTGTTTAATGTGATTATTAAAGGAGATGTTTTAGGTTCGGTGACGTCGGTGGTGGATTCGTTGAAGCTGATTGATACGAAGGGGGAAATTACATTGAACATTGTTGCGACAGGGGTCGGAGACGTGACGGAGAACGATGTGTATATGGCAGAGGGGGGCGAGACGGTGATTTATGGGTTTAACGTCGGAGTGCCGGTGAATATCGCGAAGATGGCGGCGAGAGATAAGGTGTCGATTCGGACGTTTAAGGTGATTTATGAGTTGCTTGACGACGCGAAGAGGGAGATGGAGAAGTTATTGCCGGAGGAGGTGGTTGAGACAGAGGTTGGGGAAATGAAAGTACTTGGGGTGTTTAGGACGGAGCGGACGGCGATTATTGCTGGGGGGAAGATTTTGACCGGGAATGCGAAGCCGGGGTATTTGGCGAAGGTCGTTAGGGGGAAGGACGAGATTGGGGAGGTTGAGGTTGAGAGTGTGCAGTTAGAGAAGATGGATGTGAAAGAGCTGGCGGCGGGGGAGACGGGCGGGATTGCACTCAAGCTCAATAAACGGCTCGTGGTGGAGATTAACGACCGGCTACGGTTCTTTACCCGCGAAATGAAGAAAAAGACGCTCTAGCGCGTTCTACGGGGCTTTTACGGGCATTTTTTGGCGGAGGATAAGCATGGGCGGGATGGTATTTTGAAGAAGGAACTGGTAGAATAAAGAAAAAGGAGTTTTGATGGAATTTGATGAAGGATTTTTACGAGAGGTGGGACTGTCGGCGATGGGGGAAGAGGAAAAGCAGGCGTTTTTGGACTATGCGAAAGAGGAGCTTGAAGTGCGAGTTGGGGAGGGGATTGCGGAGGGGCTAACAGAGGAGAAGATTAAGGAGTTCCAGGAGACGGCGACGCGGGAAGAGGCGCAGGCGTGGCTGGAGCGGAATCGACCGGATTATGAGGACGTAGTGAAGAAGGCGATTGAGGAGTTCAAGGGGGAGATAAAAAGGAATCGCGTGGCGATTTTGAGCTAGGAGAGTGAAGGGGTAGTTCTGAGACTTTTTTGAGGTTGAGTTTTGGTTTTTTGAGATTCGGTGTTCGGGATTCGGTGTTCGGGATTCGGTGTTCGGGATTTGAGCGCAAAAAAGCCCTACGCGCCAGATAGGTAAGGGTGGGCATCACCTAGCTGTACATTTAATCGTAGGGCTTTTTCACCCTATAACGCTTCTATTCATACCGGGGAAGCCCCGGAGCGCGACCCACCTCACACAAAATTGGGGCCCGCCGGTTATAGGGGTTGCTTGCTCTTGAAAATAATCCCTCAAAAGTGGAGGTAATACTTATAAGACTTAAAACCATTGAAGAAGAAATTAAAAGTCCGAGGGTTTCAAAAGCATGCAACATCTGCTAAACTGAAAAGTAAAGCAGAGGTTATGGGTTATTTAGGTACAGTTTAAGGTTGAGCAACCTTAACGTGTGCTGATTATATCACCTAAGATTGAAAAAGTCAACATATTTTTTATATTTTTCTATGAAAATCAACCAAATTCGACCCCAGGATAATGAGTATTTACAGATTTTGAATAGGCTTGCGCTTAAACCGGAAAGATTGTATTACTACGGGGAATGGCCGAAGGAACGGAGTTTATCGGTGGCGATTGTGGGAGCGCGGAGGTGTACGGCGTATGGGCGAGAGGTGGCGTATAACTTGGCGAAGGCGCTCGGGGAGCGAGGGGTTTTAGTGGTGTCGGGGTTGGCGTATGGGGTGGACTCGATTGCGGCGCGAGGAGCGCTGGACGGTGGTGGGCAGACGATTGCGATACTCGGGACGGAGATTGAGCGGATTTATCCGCAGGCGCATGTGAAGCTGGCCGGGGAGATTGTAGAGAAGGGGGGAGTGGTGGCGAGCGAGTATAAGCTCGGAGACAAGCTTGACCGGAAGCTGTCGTTTTTGGCGCGGAATCGGATTATTTCGGGGTTGGCGGACGTGGTGGTTGTGGTTGAGGCGGCGGAGAAATCAGGGAGTCTTAATACGGCGTCACATGCGATTGAACAGGGGAAAGAGCTATATGCGGTGCCGGGAGATATTAACCGAGTGATGAGTCAAGGGTGTAATCGGTTGATATTTAAGGGGGCGAATCCATTGTTGTCGGTTGAGGAGTTCTTGATGCAGATTTTGCCAAAGAAGCGACGAACGAAGAAGGAGCGGGCGCAACAGATTTCGCTGTTTGCGGACACAGAGGAGGAGCGGAAAGTGCTTGAGAAGATTGCGGAAGGAGTGATAGACGGGGAGGAGATTATGGAGGAGCTTGATATGCCGGTGCAGATTTACAATCAGGCGATTACGATGCTCGAGGTAAAGGGGGCTATATATTCACTCGGGATGAATCGTTGGAGTCTGACTTGATAATTTAGCGAATTTTTGCGTCAGAGCTTCCGTTAAAGATGGAGACCGTTGAGGAAGGAGCGGGCGTCCATGGGCTTGCGGGAGAGGGGCTGGAGGCGGTCGATAAGGACGTAGTTGCCGTCGGCGCAGCGAATGAACAAATCTTTTTTGTTGGGTGAATAAGAATTGTTGATGTGGGCGGAGAGAATGATGACTTCCTGGTCAAAAAAATTATATTTCGGTTTGGGAAAGGATTGGAAGGCGACGATTTTCCGAAGAGTGGTTTCGGCGGAGTCAGTTTCAGGGGAGAGAAAAGATAGGGATTTATCGAGCTTTTGGGTAAAAGTGGCGCGGGAATTGTCTTGAGTATGGAAATCTGGGAAGAACTTTTCTGGGGTCGAAGGGGAGAGGCGGAATTGAACAAAAGTTTGAAGATTTTTGAGGAGCCAAGAGGCGCCGGCGGTGGCGAGGGCGGAGTAGATAGCAGATTTTTCGAGGGGGAGGTCGGTTAGAGTGGTTTGATAATAAACGGGTCCGGCGTCCATAGCTCGGACGAGTTTCATGAGAGAAACGGAGAAGGCGGAGTCGCCGGCGAGAATGGCGGATTCGATTGGGGAGGCGCCGCGATAGAGAGGGAGGAGGGAAGGATGGAGATTGAGAATCCCCTCGGGTTCGAAGAGCTTGAGGAGGTCGGGTTTTATCAGGACGCCGAAAGAAGCGAGGACGCCGAAGGCGGCGGGGTGGGACTGTTTCAGGGATTTGACGGTTTCAAGGTCGGATTTATCATGAGCATGGAAGAGGATGTTGATGGACGAGGAGGCGGTTAGGGTTTTTAACGTGGCGTCGGCGAGGGGACCGTTGCCAAAGAAGATGATTTCGAACATTATTCTCCCCAGAGAGATTTATTGTTTTTAATTTCGGAGTCGAAGTCTTTTATCGGGTCGAGGTCGCCTTTTTTGTTCATACGAAAGAAGGCGTCTTGTTTGTCTTTTATATGGTCGATAAAGAGGATGCCGTTGAGATGGTCAATTTCGTGGAGGAGGGTACGGGCGAGAGAATCCTCGGCTTTAATTCGGACAGGGGTTCCGTCTTCGAGGAAAGCTTTAATTTTAACTTTTTTTGGGCGTGGGACGAGTCCGTAGATTTCCGGAACTGAGAGACAGCCCTCATAGTCGGTGAGAAGTTTACCTTCGGTTTTGATAATTTCGGGGTCGAGGAGGGCGGTAAAAGAGTTGTTCTTTTTATCGTCGAGGTCGTCACGGATGATGATGATACGGCGGTCAAAGCCGAGCTGAGGCGCAGCCATAGCAGCGGAGAGTTCATAAGGATGGGACTTTTCCCAGGCAAGAGAAGCCTTCCGCATTTCGGCGATGATATGGGCGATTTCGTCGGAGATTTTTCCGTTGGTTTTTTTACACCTCTGACGAAGCCGCGGGTCGGGCGTCGTGACAATTTTCATGGTTTTATTATAACATTGAGCGGAGAAAATTCATAGAAGGCTCGGCGGGTCAAGGGAGAGATGAGCGTTGAGAGAGGGGTCGAGAGAGGAGAGGAGAGCTTGGAGAGCGGAGCGGCTCTTAGACTTGAGAATGAGTTGCCAGGAGAAACCCGAGGAGGTACGTTCGTGGAAACAGGGCATCGGCGGGGAGACTTTAACAGAGGTCGAGAGGGAGTTTTGAACAAGAAAGTTGTTCAAGGATTTCGAGGCGAGGCGGATTTTTTTCAGGGCGGTAGCTTCGGTTTTATAGGTGACGGAGACTTTGGCGAGGTAAATAAAGGGGGGGAGAGATTGGCGGCGACGTTTTTGGACGAGATAGCGGTAAAAACCGAGGTAATCGGAGGATTGGGCGAGGGAGATAACGGGGTCGGTCGGGCGGAAAGTTTGAATAATAACAGAGGCGGTCGGGAGATGTCCGCGTCCGACGCGTCCGATGACTTGGGTCAAGAGTTCGAAGGTTTTTTCTTCAGCGGAGAAGTCGGGAAGAGAGAGACCGGCGTCGGCTTGGACGATGCCGATAGAGGCGAGCAGGGGGAGGTCGAGCCCGCGCGAGACGGTTTGAGTACCGATAAGAATGTCGAAGGCACCGGTTTTAACTTCGGTAAATTTTTTGTCCAGGGTTTCAGATTTTTTGTTATCAGCGTCGAAACGGGCGATATGGGCGGAGGGAAAAAGTTTGTTCAGCTCGGTTTCAAGGAGTTTAGTTCCGAAGCCTTTATGAAGAATTGAAGGGGAGCCACAATCGGGACAGGAGGAGGGGAGTTTTTGTTGGAAACCGCAAGTATGGCAGAGGAGGGAGTAAGAGTCGGAATGGAGAGTTAAAGGGAGAAAACAGGCGGGGCAGAGGGCTTGCCAACCGCAAGATTCGCAGAGAGTAAGAGGGGCAGAGCCGCGGCGGTTGTGGTAAATCAGGGTTTGATGATGGTTTTCGAGGTTTTGGTTGATGGTGGCGAGGAGGGGGTCGGAGAAATAGCGGTTTTTGATGAAGTTGGACTTTTGAGTTGAGTCGATAATAGTGATTTTCGGTTCGACGGCGGAAGACTTAGCCTTTTGAGTTAAAGAGACGAGGGCGGCGGATTTTTCGGCGAGGTAAAAATCAGAGACGAGAGGGGTAGCGGAGCCGAGGAGACAAGAGATGTGTAAGGTTTTAGCGATAAAAGAGGCGAGACGGAGAGCGGAGTATTTTGGGGAGTTTTCTTGATAATAAGACGATTCGTGGGCTTCGTCGATAATGATGAGACCGAGGTTCGAGAGAGGAGCGAAGAGAGCGGAGCGGGGACCGATGACGATTTTCGGGGAAGTCGAGAGAAGGAGGGATTCCCAGAGGAGATGGCGTTCGGCTTCGGTTTGTTTCGAGTGGAGGAGGACGGTTGTACCGGGGAAGGTTTTCTCGAAGATTTCGACGAGCTGAGAGGTTAGGGCAATTTCGGGGACGAGGAGGATGACAGATTGGTTCTTAGACAGGGTTTCTTGAGCGAGCTTGAGGTAGATGTTAGTTTTACCGCTGCCAGTGATACCGAAGAGGAGTTTGGTCGGGGTTTTGATGTTGTTGAGGGTAGAGAGGGCGAAGAGCTGGGCGGGGTTAAGTTCGATAATTCCGGAGGCGGCTTGGGGCGACGGTTCTTTTGTTGAACTGATTTTGCGCCGGTTTTTTTCGATGCCGATGGGGAGGAGAAGGGAGGCGACTTGAGGAAGAGGAGAGAGGTAGTAAGAGGAGAGCCAAGAGAGGGCTTTCAGGAGATGAGAGGGGAGAGGGGAAGGGTAGAGGAGTTTTTGAATAGGTTTACAGGAGAAGGAAGGTTGTTTGACGCGTTTCTGGACGATGCCAGGGCAAGAGGCTTTTCCGAGAGGAATCAGGACGAGGGAGCCGGGTTTTAAGTCGAGGTTGTTTTCATTGGAGTAGGTCAAGGCGGTGGAACCTTTACGGAAGATTTTAGTCGGGATTACCTCGTAGAACATTAAGTAATTTTAGCATTTTCTAATAAAATTCGGGTATAATGGAGGGAGAAGAAAATTGAAGAAGAAAACGGAGGATGATGCTAGATTTGTTTATTACGTCAAGGATACGGCGGAAGATTTTGGTCGTGTTTGCGAAGTATCCAGATTTTAAGACACATGTGAGGGGGTTGTCGAAGCTGATTAAGGAAGACCCGGGAAATATACAGAGGGAGTTGCAGCGGCTAGAGAAAGGGAAGTTTTTGATTGTGACGAAGAAGGGGAATACGAAGATTTATCAGACGAATAAGCAGTATCCGATTCTCAAGGAGTTGCAAAGTATCGTTATCAAGAGCCAGCAGAGTAAGCCAAGCAAGACGATTGGCTAAGATGGGCTTCCGAAAGGAAGCCCAGGTCTAGCTACGCTAGACTAACTAAAGATATAAAGATAAGAGAGAAGCGACTTGAGGGAGAGGGGAGAGGTAGTAAGAGGAGAGCCGAGGGAGGGATAATGGGGAGTAATGATAAGAAGAGAGGCGATAAAGCGAGAGGTAATAAGAGGGGAGCCGAGAGAGGGCTTTAGTAGATGAGGGGGAGAGAAGTGATAGGGGGAGAAAGAGGAAAATGTCG
>JAFRJG010000016.1 GCA_017432365.1 Candidatus Saccharimonadota bacterium | reverse complement strand
GGGCTTTAGGAGATGAGGGGGAGAGAAGTGATAGGAAGGATGAGTGATAGGGGGAGAAAGAGGAAAATGTCGAAGTTGTTTGAGGAATTGGTCAGGAAGCGGGGGGTGACGAGGGAGTTTTTGATGCCGGAGTATGGGAAGTTGGCGAGTCCGTTTTTGTTGCCAGATATGAAGAAGGCAGTAGAGCGGATTTTGACGGCGGTGAAAGAGGGGGAGAAGGTTATTGTTTATGGGGATTATGACGCGGACGGAGTAACGGCGAGCGTGGTGATGAACGAGATTTTGAGATTGGCGGGGGTCGAGGAGGGGAAAGTTGAGACGATGTTGCCGGACAGGTTTACGGACGGGTATGGAATGAGTAAAAAAGTTGTTCAGAGGGCGAAGGAGACGGGGGCGAAGCTCGTGATTACGGTTGACTGTGGGAGTGCGAATAAAGAAATTATACAAGAGCTGTTAGAAACAGGGGTCGAGACGGTCGTGACAGACCATCATGAAGTTCCGGCGGAGTTGCCGAAGGCGGTGGCAGTTGTGAATCCGAAACGGAGAGACCCGGCGTTTTTAGCGCAAGTTGATTTTGAGGCGAACATTGATAAGCTGATGAGGCTCAGGGACTTGGCGGGAGTCGGGGTGGCGTTTATGGTGGCGCGGGCGATGGTTTTATCGGGGGCGATTCCGGAGGGGCAAGAGAAGTGGTTGCTTGACCTCGTGTTGATTGGAACGATTTGTGATTCGATGAAGATGTCGGGGGAGAACCGGATTTTATGTTATTTCGGGGCGAAAGTTTTAGCGAAGACGCGGCGGGAAGGGCTGAAGGAATTGTTAAGAGTGAGCGGAGTGCGAAGGTTAACGTCGGAGGCGGTTGGGTTCCAGATTGGACCGAGGATTAACGCGGCGGGGCGAATGGCAAGCGCGGAGATTGCGTTCAGGCTACTCGAGACGCGGAGCCGGATTGAGGCGGCGCAACTGGCGCAAGAGCTAGAGACGCTGAACAAGGCGAGACGAGACGAGCAGGGGGCGGCGATGAAGGAGCTTCGAGAGCGGGTCGGTTCAGAGGAGCCGGTTCTAGTTGTGGACGGGGGTTGGCACGAGGGAGTATTGGGGATTATTGCGGGGAGGCTGGTTGAAGAGTACCGGCGTCCGGCGTTTGTGTTGGCGGAGAAAGAGGGGCTTTATAAGGGGAGCGGGAGAAGTTTCGGGGAGTTTAACCTCGCGGAGGCGCTTCGGGCGTGTGCGGGGGAGATTATTGGTGGGGGAGGACATGCCGGAGCGGCGGGGGTGAAAGTTGAGAAAGAGAAACTCGGAGCGTTCAAGGAGAGGATTAACGAGTATTATCGGTCGCTCGGACTGCAAGATCAAGAGAGGTTTTTTATGACGGAGGCGGACATCGAAACAGGAGAGCTGGGCGGGTTTACACTTGAGTTTATGGCGGAGTTGAGAGGGCTGGAGCCGTTCGGGGTTGGGAACGAAGTGCCGGTGTTTGGGCTGAAGGAGATGTTTGTGTTAGATAAGAAGTTGATGGGGACAGACGGGCAACATTTAGGGTTGTTGGTGCGAGGGGAAGACGGGAAGTTGATGAAGCTAGTGGCGTTTAATGCGCCGGAGAAGTGGCGAGAGATTCGGAGCGGGGAGAGGGAAGATTTGTTGGTGAATGTTGAGGAGAACGAGTGGAACGGGCTGAAGAATGTCGAGGGGAGGATTTTAGAGGTTCAGGGGCTTGCTTGAGAGGGGGAGAAGTGGTATAATCCGGGGAATATGGCTATTAAAGTGACTAGAAAAGACCAGAGCGAAGCAAACGAGAACGTGATTCGCCGATTCAACCGAAAAGTACTTCAGAGCGGAGTGATGCCGTTAGCGAAGTCGCAACTTAGGTTTTCTAAGCCGATGTCGAAGCGTGAGCGGAGGCTCAAGGCTATTCTCAGAGAGCAGAGGAAAGCGGAGAAAACTGAGAAAATCAAACTCGGTTTAAGATAAGGTTCAGAAAAGGACTAAAGCCTTGCGCGAAAGTCTCTTTCGCCGGACGCAAGTCGCGCCAGCCCGCCGTTGCGGGTGTCGCGCTTGCCGGGTCGTCGGGCTTCGCCCTCGCCGCGTCCCAAGGGGCGGGACGGTCGTAACCTGCGGTACGCCGTCGAGAAGAGACCTTTCGCTCCGGCTTTTTTGTTTTTGCGATATAATGGAGATACTATGATTATACTTTTTGGATTAGCGGGGAGTGGGAAGTCAACGCAAGGGCAGATTTTAGCCGAGAGGCATCAGATGACCTGGCTGAGTGTGGGGCAGGTGCTCAGGGAAGATGGGCGGTTTGATGCGATTTTGAAAGAGGGGAAGCTTGTTGATGATAACCAGGCGATTGCGTTGATGGACGAGCGGATTGCGAAAGAGCTACAAGCGGGGCGAGAGGTGATTCTTGACGGGTTCCCGAGAGACGTGTATCAGGCGGAGTGGTTTGGGAAGAAGTTAGCGAAAGAGACAAGCGGGGCAGTTTTATTAGAGGTGCCGAAAGAGGAGCTGTTGAGGCGGATGGAGGAGCGGGGGCGAGCGGACGATACACGAGAGGTGATTGAGCGAAGGTTTAAGATTGTTGAAGAGAACATTCGGGCGATTTTAGAGATTTTAGAGAAAGAAGGGGTGAAAGTCCAGAGAGTGTCGGGGGTTGGGGAGATTTTTGAAGTGACGAGAAGGCTCGAAGAGGCGTTTGGGCTGGATGCGGGAGAAGTTGATGAACGAGAAGAAGATTAGGGCGCTCAGAGAAGGTGGGAAAATCCTCGGGGGGATTTTTCGGGATTTGCGCGAGCAGGTTAAGCCAGGGGTGACGGGGAAGGAACTCGACGCTTGGGTTCGAGCGGAGATTGGGCGACGCGGGGCGGGAGTGGCGTATGATATGTTGCCGAAGAAAGAGGCGTTTCCAGGGGCGATTTGTATTTCGGTGAATGATGAGATTATTCATGGGATACCGAAAGACATACCGCTCGAGGAGGGAGATAAGGTTTCCTTTGACTTAGACGTGTTTTATAAGGGGTATTTTACGGATTCGGCGTTTACGATGATTGTGGGCGGGGAGAAGGCGGGATCGCCGGCGGTGCGACGGATGATTTCGGTGACGGAAGAGGCGATGTGGGCGGGGGTTGAGCAGATACGGGCGGGGGCGCATGTGGGCGATATTGGATTTGCGGTTGAGCGAGTTTTGAAACTGGGGCGGCTTGGCGTGATTGAGAATTATGTGGGGCATGGGATTGGCAAAGAGATGCATGAAAACCCAGAAGTGCCGAATTATGGCAAGAAAGGGCATGGATATAAGCTCAAGG
>JAFRJG010000015.1 GCA_017432365.1 Candidatus Saccharimonadota bacterium | reverse complement strand
TACTCCCGACGAAGATAAAACCCGCCTCTCCTCCGTCCGCTCTGGCGATGAAAATTCCCTCGCCGACTTCCACCCTCTCTTTAAAGACCCCCGCCTCCCCGAATTATTATTGCATTATAAAGCAAAAAACTTCCCGACCTCTCTCTCTGAACAAGAAACCGAAGAATGGGAAGCTTACCGCCAGTCCCGCCTCAATCGCCAAGCCCCCCTCTTCCTCGCCGAGCTCGAAAAGTTCAAAAAATCCGGCGCCGACGATTTTATTCTCGAAGAACTTTTCCTCTGGTATGAATCCTTGAAAGAATCCGACTATTAGTGTATAATACTAAAGTTTATGGATGATAATTATATAAAAATCCGCGGCGCGCGCCAACATAACCTAAAAAACATTGACGTCGATATTCCACGCGATAAATTAGTCATTATTACCGGTCTCTCCGGCTCCGGAAAGTCTTCTCTCGCGTTCGATACGATTTATGCCGAGGGCCAACGTCGTTATGTCGAATCTCTCTCCTCCTACGCCCGTATGTTTCTCGGTGTCATGGACAAGCCCGACGTCGATATGATTACCGGTCTTTCCCCCGCGATTTCGATTGACCAAAAATCGACTTCCCGAAACCCCCGTTCGACCGTCGCGACCGTAACCGAAGTTTATGATTATCTCCGCCTCCTTTTCGCCCGCGTTGGCGTCCCCCATTGCCCAATCTGCCATAGCCCAGTCTCTCGCCGCTCCGTCGAAGACATTATCAACGAAGTCATGAAACTCCCCCTCGGCTCGAAACTAATGTTGCTCGCCCCTCTAGTTAAACAGAAAAAAGGCGAATTTGCGCATATCCCCGACCAATATACCGCCAAAGGTTTCTCTCGCGTCCGCGTTGACGGAATTATTTACGCTCTCGACGAATTTCCGACTCTCGAAAAAAACGAACGCCATGACATCGAGCTCGTTGTCGACCGTTTTATTCTTTCTCCCGACCTCCTAACTCGAATTTCCGGTTCAATCGAACAAGCTCTCGAGCTCGGACAGGGAATTATTGAACTCCTAAAAATCAAAGACAACTCAACCTCAATCTCCGACAAAGGCTCTGCCGACTCGGAAATTATTACCTTTTCCCAACGCTACGCCTGCCCCAATCACCCCGACGAGCTTATTCCCGAACTCTCTCCCCGTCTCTTTTCTTTCAACGCCCCCGAAGGCGCCTGCCCAACCTGTACCGGTCTCGGAATCAGAATGGAAATTGACCCAAAATTAGTCCTAAACCCGAATTTGACCGTCGCCGAGGGCGGAATCCGCCCCTTTAACCGCGTCTCTTATGATTCTTACTGGTTAAAACGCCTCGCTTCCGTCGCCGAACGCCATAATTTCTCAATCCATACCCCAATTCGCGACCTCTCGGAAGACGCTATCGAAAAAATTCTCTACGGAACCGGAAACGAAAAATACAAAGTCTCCGTCTCTGGTCGCGGCAAATTCGCCGAGGGAACGACCTATGAAACAACTTATGAGGGC
>JAFRJG010000014.1 GCA_017432365.1 Candidatus Saccharimonadota bacterium | reverse complement strand
GGCAGACAATGAGCGGAGATAACTGGATTTACAAGTATTATCAAGGCATCAAAGACGGGACCTATGCCGTCGGTAAGTGGGTCGGGCTCATTTATGAGCACCTTGTTCACGGTTTAGAGGCGAAACAGTTCTACTTCGACCAGAAGAAGGCAAACGCGGCGATTGATTGGATAGAGTCGCATTGTTTTCACACCGAAGGGCCTCTTGCACCGGGACCGCTCCGGCTCGAGGTATGGCAAAAGGCGTTCCTCTCGGCGATCTACGGCATCATGGACGAAAAAGGGCAACGCCAGTTCCGGGAAGTGCTCCTCGTGGTCGGACGCAAGAACGGCAAGACCAAACTGGCCTCGTCGTGCGGGGAGTACGAGTTCAGATGCGGGGGCTACGGCTCGCGGGTGTTTTGCATCGCTCCGAAGCTGGACCAAGCCGACTTGGTTTATAACGACATCTGGCAAATGGTGACTCTCGACCCGGAGTACCAAGAGCTCAAAGAGTATTGTTCAGAGAAAAACGCGCAACGACTCAAGGTACACGACGATTCGGAGTTGCCGAGGCACCGCATGAGCGACCTCGCGATCCCGGCCACAAACTGCACGGTCAAGAAAATAGCGTTCTCGGCGAAAAAAAGCGACGGATTCAACCCGTCGTTTTGTATTTGTGACGAAATCGCATCATGGGAAGGCGACGCGGGCCTCAAACAGTACGAGGTCATGAAGTCCGGGATGGGCGCATGGCCAGAGGGAATACTTTTAAGTTGTACGACCTCCGGGTATATCAACGACTCGATCTACGACGAGATATTCAAACGGGCGACGCGGTTCCTACTGGGTGACAGCAAAGAGACCAAGCTCCTCCCAATGCTCTATATGATCGATGATATAGACAAGTGGAACGATATAAACGAACTGAGTAAGTCGATGCCAAACCTCGGAACCTCGGTCTCGGTTGACTATATGCTCGAGGAGATTGCGGTCGCAGAGGGTTCGATGTCGAAGCGGTCCGAGTTCATAACGAAGTATTGCAACATAAAGCAAAACAGTTCGCTCGCATGGATAGAGTCGAACGTAATCGAGGACGCGACTGGGGACGCACTCAATTTGGAGGACTTCCGGGGCTGTTACTGCGTCGGTGGCGTGGACCTGTCAAGGACGACTGACTTGACGGCGGCCTGTGTAGTGATAGAAAAGGGCGGCGAGTTATACGTCCTCTGTCAGTTCTTCCTACCGGCGGAACGAATCGAGGAGGCCCAGAACATAGACGGGGTTCCTTATGGCCTATATGTAAAGCGTGGTTTATTGATGCCGTCTGGGGGCAATATCGTCGATTATAACGATATTTACGACTGGTTTAAGCAATTAGTCGAGGAGCACGAAATATTTCCGTTAAAGGTAGGATATGACCGTTACAGCGCGGCCTACTTGGTCCAACAAATGCAAGGGTACGGGTTCCATATGGACGACGTATTCCAAGGGTACAACCTACACCCGGTCATACAAGAGACGGAGGGCCTCTTAAAAGACCGAAAAATACATATAGGCGACAACGACTTGTTGAAAATTCACTTTTTCAACTCGGCGTTAAAAATCAGCACGGAAAAGGGGAAGTCGAAGCTGATAAAGATAAAGCCGACCGCACACGTTGACGGGATGGCCGCGTTACTCGACGCGATGACCGTTCGTCAAAAGTGGTACGGAGAAATCGGCGAGCAACTAAAGAACGAAACGGAGGAAACCGATGTCGTTACTTGATAAGATTTTCCGCCCGGCAGAGGCGAAAAAAAGCGAGGACGCGTTGCAGAAGGCCAGCGCGTACTTTCAGACACTAACCGCATATACGCCGGTTTTCACGAACTGGGGCGGGGCGATCTACGAGAGCGAAATCGTTCGGGCCGCGATAGACGCACGGGCTCGGCATATATCAAAGTTAAAGGTCGAGGTCAATGGAACGGCAAACCAGTCGTTGCAGTCGAAGCTCCGGCAGGGGCCTAACGAGTGGCAGACATGGAGCCAGTTCTTATACAGGACGAGCACGATCCTCGACGTACAAAATACGGCGTTTATTGTGCCGGTATTCGACGAGCGAATGATTATCACCGGAGTTTTTACGGTTCTCCCGTCGTCTTGTTCGCTCGTTGAGTATGACGGAGAGGTATGGCTCCGGTACCAGTTTGCGAGTGGTCAATACGCGGCCGTCGAGTTGAGAAAATGCGCGATTCTGACAAAGCACCAGTACCGGAGCGACTTTTTTGGAGAGTCGAATTTTCCTCTACGGGAAACGATGCAGTTAATACACATTCAGAATCAAGGCATCGAGGAGGGCGTAAAGAACGCGGCCACGTTCCGGTTTATGGCGACCTTGAACAATTTTGCCAAGCCGGAGGACCTTGCAAAAGAGCGGGAACGGTTTACAGAAAAGAACCTCTCGACCGAATCGGAGTCGGGAGGGTTTTTGTTATTTCCGAATACATACAAAGACATAAAACAAATTGATGTCAAGCCATACGCGGTCGACTCGGCCCAGATGGAGCAGATTCGCGAGAACGTGTTCAATTATTTTGGTGTGTCCGAGGAAGTATTGCAGAACAAAGCAAAGGCCGAGGACCTCGAAGCGTTCTTCGACGGAGCGATCGAACCGTTCGCGATTCAGATAAGCGAGGGCATGACAAAAATGCTGTTCTCGGAGCGAGAACGGGCACAGGGGTCCTTCCTTATAGCAAACGCGAACAGACTCCAGTACATGAGCACGGCGGCCAAAGTCCAGATGGCCAAGGAACTCGGCGACAGGGGCGCGATACTCATTGACGAGATTCGAGAACTATTCAACTATGCACCATTACCGGATGGGGCCGGACAGGTGGCGCCGATTCGAGGTGAATATAAAGCTACTGACGAACTAACGGAGGTACAAGATGCCAATGAAGAATAACAGAGAATACCGGGAGATGGTCCTCGAGGTTATGGCAATCGAGGAGCCACAAGAGGAGGACCGGAAAACGGTCGCGGGATATGCGACAACATTCAACGAGCCGTATGTTCTGTATGAGGATGGTGACATCGTATTTCGGGAGCAGGTCGCACCGGGGGCATTTGCCGAGGCCGACATGACCGATACCATCATGCAGTATAACCACGAGGGGCGTGTATTCGCCCGGATCACGAATGGAACCCTACGAGTCAAGCCAGACGAGAGGGGCCTATATATCGAAGCGGACCTCGGCGGTACAGAGATCGGACGCGAACTGTACGACGAGATTCGTGGCGGGTATACCGATAAAATGTCGTTCGGGTTTATTGTCAGCGACGACGAACAACTCCGAACAAACGCGGAGGACGGGAGAGTCGATGTTCTGCGGACTATTACCGGTATATCCAAACTGTTTGACGTTTCAGCAGTTTCTATCCCCGCGAATGATGGCACCTCTATCGGGGCCCAGACTCGCGGCAGAATCGACGGAGTGATCGAGGAAGTTCGGGCGGAGAGACTCGAGGTGGAGAGACTTAATCTGGAACGCGAAAAGGTAAAAGCAAGAGTCAGAGCATTAGGAGGTAATGTCTAATGACAAGAGAAGAAATCATGGTCCTCGGGATGGACGAGATCGAGAACAGACGCGCCGAGATCGCGAACGAAGTCGAAACGGCGGATGCGGAAATGCTCGAAACTCTGAACGCCGAGCTCGATGCAATCGAGGAGAGAACGAAGGCGTTAAACATCGAGATCGAGGAAAAACGTAAAGCCGCCGCCGCCGTTGCCGGTGGTGCCGGTGAAGTTATCGAAACCAGAAAGGAAGAAAAGAAAATGCCAAACAGCGAGATCAGAAACAGCCACGAGTACATCGAGGCGTTCGCAAAGTATGTTAAGACCGGCAAAGATGCCGAGTGCCGCGCCCTGCTGACCGAGAACGTACAGGACGGAGTTGTCCCGGTACCGGAACTGGTAGAGAGCAGAGTCAGACAGGCATGGGAAAACGATCAGATTTTCAGAAGAATCAGCAAGACCTTTGTCCGCGGCAACCTCAAGGTCGGTTTTGAGATTTCCGCAACCGACGCGGCGATCCATACAGAGGGAGCAAACGCACCGGACGAGGAAACGCTGGTCCTCGGTATCGTGACAATGGTCCCGGCAAACATTAAGAAATGGATTACCGTTTCCGACGAGGTTCTCGCTCTGGGAGCCGAGGATTTTCTGCGTTACATCTACGACGAGCTCACATATAAAATCATCCAGAAGGCGGCCGACATGGTTGTCGATGCGATCCAGAGCGCACCGGAGACCTCCGACGCGGACGAGGTTGGCGTTGCCGTTGTCGAGGGAGACGTAACCCCGGCAAACATTCTGCTCGCAATCGCGGAACTGGGAGACGTTGCGAGAAATCGTGTATTTATCGCGTCCGGTGCAACTATCGCGGCGGTAAGAACTGCGGCTCTCGAGGCGAATTACGCGTACGACCCGTTCTTTGGTCTGGAAGTTATCCAGAAGGACGGTGTAGACGGTGCTATCGTCGGCGATCTGGCCGGAGTACAGGCCAATCTCCCGGAGGGCGATGCGGTAACATTCAAGTTCGACGACCTGTCACTCGCGGAAAAGGATATGGTCAAAATCGTCGGCAGACTGTACGCGGCGATCGCTGTCGTCGGCCCGAAGATGTTCTGCAACATCGTTCCGGGTTCCGAGTAATACGGACGGCATAAATTTGGGCGGCTCTAATGGGTCGCCCTTTTCTTTGGAGGTAATGAGATGCTCGAAAAGGTTAAAACCGCGTTGCGGATCAAGACAGACGCATACAATGACGAATTAACCGATTTGATTGAGGCGGCGAAGCTGGACCTCGGGGTCGCTGGCGTTGAGGTTCCGGCGGAGCTCGATGCGCTACTCTCAAAGGCCGTTATCACATACTGCAAGATGTCTTTCGGTATTCCGGAGGATTACGACAGACTGAAACGGAGCTATGACGAGCAAAAGGCGCAAATGTCGAACGCTACCAGTTACACAGATTGGGGTGAGTCTCATGTATGACGGTATAGCGATTCTCAAGGCATACGGGCCGAGCGTATTCGACGAGTACGGGAACGAGAAACCGCAAATCGAAGAAACGACCGTATACGTCCAGCCTCGGAGCGTGTATAGTTCCGAATATTACAGCGCGGCGCAACTCGGTCTAAAACCGTCTATAACCTTGGTTATATCGAACCGGGAGGATTACGCCGGGCAGAAGGTCGTCGAGTACGATGGGATGGAATATAGTGTTGTTCGGGTCGATTGGAACGCACAACGTGACTCTATCTCGCTGGTATGCGAGGAGAGGACCGGGGTGGCAAACTATCTGACCAACGAAAGCGGTTCAGTCCTCGAGACGGAGCGCGGTGAGTTCATTATTGCAAGTATGTCGTGAGGTGAGTCATGGACGTTAGCAAACAGATGAACAATATTCTCTCGGAGTATTCCGCGGAGGTCAAGGCCGCAACAAACGAAGCGATGGACGTGGTGGCAAAAGAGGCCGTCGAGAAATTACGCAACACCTCACCGAAGCGGACCGGGGCCTATGCTAAAAGCTGGCGTGTGAAAAAGAAAACGGTACGCGGCGGGATCAATGAAATAACGGTCCATAACAAAGACCATTATCAGTTGACCCACCTGCTTGAGAACGGCCACGTTATCAGAAACAAAAAGGGGACCTATGGAAGAACACCTGGAATAAAGCACATAGCACCGGTCGAACAATGGTCAAAAGACGAACTGGTCGCCAAGATAGAAAGGGAGCTTGAATAATGACAATTTATCAAGTGTTGCAAAGCACCGGGATTCCGTGCGCGTATTCGCATTTTCTTGACAAGGTAGCCCCGAACGGCCCGCCGTATTTGGTGTACATCGGGGACGGCCAGACCGTCAGAGAGGCAGACAATACGTTTTATTGGCGGAATAATCGGTACCAAGTCGAGTATTACTTCAAAGAGAAGAACGAACAAAACGAGGCCGCCATTGAGCAAGCGTTGCTCGATGCTGGCTATCTTTACGAAAAATCCGAGGACACCTACATCGAGAGTGAGGGCGTTTTCGTGATTTACTATACTATTTAGAGAGGAGACGAAAAATGCCAAACCCGAACAAAGTTGAATTTGGTATCAGCAACCTTCATGTATGGGAGTACAACGAAGCGTCTGACGGTACCGTTACTTTCGGCACTCCGTATCATCAGAAGGGCGCAATCGGTTTTTCGCCGGAACAAGACGACAACAGCAACACCAGATACGCGGACAATATCGCATACTGGAGCAATATGTCGAACGGACCATTTGAGGGCGACCTCGAGGTCGTGCTGTTTGACGACGATTTCAAAGAGCGGTTCCTCGGTTACGTCCGTCTGACGAGCGGAGGTCTTGCACAGGTCAAGAACCCGGCAAAGAAGAAGGTCTGTATCGCTTTTGACATTGAGGGCGACGTTCAGACCAGAAGGGCAGTATTTTATAACTGTTCCCTCGGAGCCATTGGCCGCGGATATGCGACTCTTGAGGAAGAAGTCGAGACAGCGACCGAGACCCTCCCGATCAACTGCATCGGAGACAATGAGAGCGGGGCGACAATGGAGGTCTTAAAACCGGGCGATACCGGGTATGATGATCTTTATACAAGCCCGATGGTACCGGAGCTGACAGACACCAGCGAATAAGAACGAGGCGGGCCTTAATTGGTCCGCCATTTTTTAAGAGGAGGCAAACAATGGAAAAGGTCATTAACATCGGAGGCGTTGACGTTAAGTTGTCGAATAACGTCGGCTGGACGATGGAATACCGCGATCAGTTCGGCGAGGACATCATCCCAAAGCTCCTCCCGATGGCCCAGTCTATAACGGAGGCATTGGCGGCGGTCTTTAGCGAGTACGGTTCGAGCGGGTTCGACGCTAAAGCGATTGCGGAGGCCCTTCAAGGGAGGACCCTCGACGTCATGATCCCGCTGACACAGTTGAGTTTTACCGACCTTATTATCGGTATCACTTGGGCGATGGCAAAAGACGCGGATCCGAGTATCAACCCGCCACGTCAATGGGTGCGACAGTTCGAGTCTTTCCCGGTCGATGAAATCATCCCGGAGGTTCTCGACCTTGTGAAGCGGGGGTTCACCTCGTCAAAAAACCTGTCTCGGCTGGAGGGGATGCTGGCCCAGATAAGGAAGTCGGACTCGACGAAATCATCCTCGCAGGGCTTGAGCGTGGTCTAACGATGGACGACGTTCGCCGGATGCAGATGGGACAACTTGTCGATTTTGTAATCACGTATAACGAACGGCAGAAGCAATCCGAGGAGGCCGGGCAGACCGGCGGAAAACATAAAGCGTCGCAAAAGGAAATCGACGCGTTTTTTGGTTAGGAGTAATAAATGGCAGGGACGATTAAAGGCATAACGATCGAGTTCAGAGGTGAGACCACCCAACTCGATTCTGCCATGAAACAAATAAATAACGAGACACGTTCACTCGACAGGGAATTGAGACAGGTCGACAACGCGTTGAAGTTCAACCCGACCAATATCGAACTATGGCGGCAGAAACAGCAACTTTTGACGCAGAAGGTCTCCGAGACCCGCGACAAACTGGACCTGTTAAAGCGCGCACAAGCCCAAATGGATGCGGACGGGGTAGACAAAAGCTCCGAGGAATACCGCAAGTTGCAACGCGAGATTATTACCACAGAATCGAAGCTTCACAAGTTCGAGGGCGATCTAAAACAGGTCGGAAACATCAAAATGAAGGCCCTCTCGAACCAGATCAAGAGCGTCGGAAACAAACTCGACAGCGCGGCAAACTCTATGCGGGGCCTGTCTACTGCGGGCGCGACCGTTGCGGGTGCTATCGGTGGCCTCGCGGTCAAATCCGGGAAATGGGCGGATGATCTCAACACTATGTCGAAGCGGTATAGCCTCGGAACAAAGGAACTGCAGAAGTATTCCGCGGCGGCTGACCTCGTAGATGTTTCGACCGAGGCGATCGCGAAATCGCATCAAAAACTGGCTCGGAATATGATGTCCGCAAAGGACGGGACCGGGTCGGCGGCGGAGGCGTTCGCGGCTCTTGGCATTAACGTCACCAATGCGGACGGTTCTCTCCGTAACGGGGACGACGTATGGCAAGAGGCTATACAGGCCCTCGGTAGCATGAAGAACGAGACCGAGCGGGATGCTCTCGCAATGCAGTTAATGGGCAAATCCGCCTCGGAGCTCAACCCATTGATTGAGGACGGTGGCGAGACCTATAAAAACGTGGCCGATACTCTCAAGAAGTATAACCTCGATTTTGTGGACCAAGAGACATTAGATAAAGCGAACGCTTTCAACGACCAACTCGACACCATGAAGGCAGTCGGACTCGTGGCCCTGCAAAGCCTCGGCGCAGAACTGGCGGGCTATCTTGAACCGGCGTTGCGGAAGGTCGCCGGGTGGATGGGCAAACTGGCCGAGTGGCTTGGTAGCCTCGACCCGGAGGTCCTCACTATTATTGCGACTATCGGTGGAGTCGTGGCGGCAATCGCCCCGCTCTTGATGGTATTCGGCAAGCTGGCGTTTGCCATTAGTTCGATTATTAACCTTGTTTCGGTTATTGGCCCAGCTATGACGGGGCTCGCCGGCCCTATCGGAATAGCGATTGCAATTATCGCCGCTCTGATTGCGGTCGGAGTGCTCCTGTATAAGAACTGGGACAAGATAAAGGCGGCGGCGACGAAACTCAAAAACGGAGTCGTGGCGGTATTCACTACCATGAAGGAACGCGTAAAGGCGTTGTTTACCGCCATTAAAGAGGTAATGGTCGCACCGATCGAGAAGGCTAAGGAACTCATCAAAGGCATTATCGAAAAAATCAAGGGCTTTTTCAACTTCAAATTCAAGATGCCACATATTAAGGTCCCGCATTTCAGCATCGACCCTCCGGGTTGGAGATTGAGCGACTTGCTCGAGGGTATAATCCCGTCTCTCGGGATCAAATGGTACGCAAAGGGCGGAATATTCAACAGCCCAACCGTTGCCGGTCTGGGCGATGTAAAGGGCGGCGAGGCGGCTGTCCCTCTCGAACCATTTTGGAAGCGCATGGACAGAATCGTCGAGGCGGTCGAAAGCCAAGACAGCGGAACAACGACAATAAACGTGTATGCCTCTGAGGGCATGAACGTGAAACAGCTCGCCCTTGAGGTCGAAAAGGTCCTCGTCCGTCAGCAACAGCAGAAAAAGAGGGTATTCGCATGATCCGTAACAGTTTCAATTATGACACTATAAACAGCGCGAATTATGGCGTTTATATCTCCGGGGACGCGGTCTTTGATTCTCCGGTCGCGTCCTACGAAATGATTTCTATACCGGGCCGGTCCGGGGACCTCGCGATCTATTCGGGCCGGTACGAGAACATCGAGGTCACATATCCGGCGTTCATTTATAAGGACTTTAAGACCAATATTCGCGCGCTTCGGAGTGCTCTCATGAGCCGTCACGGGTACCGGCGTATATCTGATACATATCATCCGGACGAGTTCCGGCTCGGCGTGTACCAAGGCGGCCTAGAGGTCAAACCCGAGGCATATCTGACCGAGGGAGATTTCGATGTTGTGTTCAACTGCAAGCCGCAGAGGTTCCTCACATCCGGGGAGAGTGAGGTGACATTTACACAGGGCGGGGCAATCACGAACCCGACCGAGTTCGATGCTAAACCGCTGATTACGTCGTTCGGCCCCGGTACCATCGGGATCGGCAACCAGACGATTGTGGTCGGCGGTTCCTATTCCGGCCGTATATACATCGACACCGATGTCATGGACGCTTGGACGCTATCCGGGACGACAAAGGTCCCATACAACCACAACATAACATACTCCGGCAACAAACCACCGGTCTTGCCTCCGGGTGAGTCCGGCATTACTGTTTCCGGGATGTCAGAGGTCAGGATTACCCCGAGGTGGTATACACTATGATTCCTATTTTATTTGACAGATATGCGACCGACTTCACGACGAACGGAATCGGCCGCCTGTATGACTGTGTCTCCTGTACGGTTACAGAGGAGCGAAACGGCCCGTATGAGCTCGAGCTTGAATATCCTATATCGGGCCGGTATTACGAGTATATCGAGCACGGCTCCATCATTTACGCGACACACGACGACACAGACGACCCGCAACCGTTCCGGGTGTATGCTCATACGAAGCAGATAAACGGGATCGTGACGTTTTATGCCTCGCATATATCGTACAAACTAAACGACATAGTCCTCGAACCATTCTCTGCGAGTTCATGCCCGGCGGCGTTGCTCGGGTTCGAGAGTCATGCAATCAATGAGAACCCGTTCACGTTCTGGACCGACAAAAGCACCGCGGCGGAGTTTTCCATCGCAGTACCGACAGCGGCCCGAAATGCTCTCGGAGGCATGGAGGGTTCGATTCTTGACGTATACGGCGGGGAATATGAATGGGACAAGTTCACGGTCAAATTACACGCGAGGAGAGGAACGGACACAGATGTCGAGATTCGGTTCGGGAAAAACCTAATTGACTTGACCGAGGAGAGCGACAGTTCCGGCATTTTCGACGGCGTTGTCCCGTACTGGTACGGCGAGGACGACGAAGGTGTTCCGGTCTTGGTTACTCTCCCGGAGCAAATCGTTACATATGCGGGAGCCGGGGAGACGGTTGACTATCTGGCAAACGAGAACATACAGATAATCCAGACCGGCACCGGGGTCGACATTTTGGTCGATGGTGAAAACATTAACGTCGTTCCGTTGGATTTGTCCGACCAGTTCGAGGAGGCACCGGAGGCGGCAGACCTTCGAAGCGCGGCCGAATCATATTTAAACAGCGCAAATAGTTTGGTCCCGCTCGACAACCTCAAGGTCGATTTTGTGCAGTTATGGCAGACCGAGGAGTATGCCGAATACGCACCTCTGCAAAGGGTCAGATTATGCGATACGGTTTCAATATACTTCCCGGAACTGGGAGTCATAAGAGTACGACAAAAGGTCGTCAAAACGACGTATAACGTGCTCCTCGACCGGTTCGACGAAATAGAACTCGGCGAACTGCAAACGAGTCTCGGGGACGTAATCATCGAGGGGCTTGACCTCTCAAGCTATGCGACCGCGAGCGATATAAACCGGGTACAGGCCAGCCTCGCGGAACTAGCCGACAATCTGCAATCGCAGATCGACGCTAAAATCGAAACATGGAGGCAAAGCACCGACCCGGCCACCAACTGGGTCACGGCAGACGATAAGGCCCTCCATAACGGGGACCTTTGGTGCTACACCGGGGCGACAACCTCGACTCTGACCAATCTCGCCATTTATCAGTACAGCTACGACTCCTCAACACAAACCGGCACGTGGGTCGAATACGATGCGGCGAGCGAACTGTTTGACGAGATAGACGGCAAAACGACTATATTTTACGGAACGCCCTCGGGGACATACGCAAATAAGCAGACCGGGGATTATCTCGTTGACTCGACCGATGGGTGCACGTACAGATGGAACGGGTCTTCATGGGTAAAACAAACAGACTACAACTCCGCGATAGCGGCCATGCAGGCAATCCTCGAGACGCAAATTGACGCAAAGGTCGAAACGTGGGCGCAAAGCACGAACCCGGCTGGCTCATGGACCACCGCAGAACTGCGGGCCGAGCATAACGGGGATTTATGGCTTTATACAGGCACGACGAATATCACGGTCGGAAGTGTTGCTATCCACCCGCAAGGTGTTTACCAGTACAACGGATCAACCAACACGTGGGCGGCATACTCGTCGACATCGAGCAACTTGTTCGATCTCGCAGACGGCAAGACAACGATTTTTTATGGGTCTCCGTCCGGGACTTATACAGGCGTTCAGACCGGAGACTATCTGGTCGATTCCTCAACTGGGTGCACATACCGTTGGAGCGGTTCGGCATGGGT
>JAFRJG010000013.1 GCA_017432365.1 Candidatus Saccharimonadota bacterium | reverse complement strand
TTTCTTCCTCTGGGTTGCTAAATGTATAGGTTGCTTATGGTGTTCTAGGATGCTCCGTTAAGAGTCTTTAATGAAGCTACCTATACTAACCTCTGGTGTGGAAAGGATATACTTGAGTTCACGAAGTTCGTCTATGACTTGGTTCCATTGAATTTCAGGTGGGTCCACCATCTCGATATAGAACCTAATCCCCTCGGGGATTTTTATTATATTATTAAAATATGAATCTTATTCTTAGTCTCCATAATATCCGCTCGACCTATAACGTCGGCTCTATCCTCCGCACCGCCGAAGGTTTCGGCGTCAAATCTGTTATGTTCTCCGGCTATACTCCGCGTTACGATGATAAAGCCCTCCTTCCTCATCTCCGCGAAAAGCTGAACCACGAAATCGAGAAAACTGCTCTCGGTGCGGAAAAACTCCTCACCCTTGAAACTTCCGACGACATTTTAACAACCCTCGACGACTTAAAATCCCGGGGCTACCTCCTCCTCGGTCTCGAAAATAACCTCGACGACCCCCGGCTTCTCCTCTTGCGACACGACAACTTTTCGGGAATTCGCTCCGCGCTCCATTTATTCCAAAAAACACTCCAAAACCAGTCCGCCGCCTCTCAATCCTCCCCGGAACTTAACATCGTCCTCTGTCTCGGCGAGGAAGTTTCCGGCCTCTCGTCCGACCTCCGCGCGAAAATGGACTTCTTTCTCGAAATCCCGATGCAAGGAAAAAAAAGAATCGTTCAATGTCTCAATCGCGACCGGAATCGCTCTTTTTGCATTGACCGAGATTTTATGCTAAACTAAAACCATAAAAGGAGTTTTATGGATGCAGCCGCTGTTTTACTAATCTTTCTTCTTATCGCTCTCGCGATTGTCGTTATTAACGGGATTCGAATCGTCTCCCAGTTCGAACGGGGAATTGTCCTCCGTCTCGGAAAGTATAAGCGCACTTTGAACCCGGGTCTTAACGTCGTCAATCCCTTCTTCGATAAGGTGATTAAGGTCGACGTTCGAACCCGTCCGATGGACATTCCGAAACAGGAAGTCATTACAAAAGACAATGTCACTGTTAATGTCGACGCCGTCGTTTATTCAAAAGTGATAAACCCTCAAAAAGCCGTGCTTGAGACGACCGACTTTGCTTATGCGACCTCGACTTTTGCCCAGACCGCGCTCCGCGACGTTACCGGGAACTTCGAGCTCGACGAAATCCTCTCGAAACGTGACGAAATCTCCGAAAAAATTCGCGAAATCGTCGACGTCCAAACTGATAAATGGGGAATCGATATCGAATCCGTTAAACTTCAAAACATCGAGCTTCCCTCCGATATGAAACGCGCCATGGCGAAACAGGCGGAAGCCGAACGCGAACGCCGCGCCGCGATTATCTCCGCCGAAGGCGAGAAAGCCTCGTCCCAAGCTATCGCTGAAGCGGCTCATCTTCTCGCCTCGACCCCCGGCGGGCTTAATATCCGCACGCTCCAGACTCTCGAAAAAATCTCGACCGACCCGTCCCAAAAAACCGTCGTCCTTCTCCCGACCGACCTCGCTGGAAAACTCGGGAAGCTCGTTTAGCCTCGCGAATCGTATTAAGTACGACGTCTCAATCTCGACCTACTCCTCGAGGTCAAGATATTCATGATATTTTCCGTTCAAATACATACTCCAATCCGTAAACTCTCGCCCCGCCTTGACATAAATCTCATACGAACAGCGCACGTTTGTCTCTAAATCGTACGTATCACACTCCTCCCGCCCCGGCAAAATCCGCACCTGGAACGCTCCGACTGAATAACCATATTGCCTTCCATTTTCTTCAAACACTAAATCCGTATCCCCCTTCGCGTTTATATCGCACTTCGTCTCTGCTTTCATTACCGCCGTCGCGACTTTTGTGTCCCAATCATATTTTTCAATCTCTGCCACAACTTTGTCGCAGTCGTTCATTGCCAGCTTCGCTCTCGCCGCCCCCTCTCCGCGCAAAAAACTTGTCATTCCCGACCACCAATCTTTGTCCACGAACACTCCGTAACAAGTCAAAAACCCCGCCCCAAACACCAACAGCCCAAAAACCACAAACTTCTTCACCGCCCTATTTTACCACGTCCCCTCTCCCCCTGCCAACTTTCCTCGCACAAAAAATGGTGCGAATGAAGAGACTCTAACTCTCGACCTCTTCCTTGGCAAGGAAGCGCTCTAAACAACTGAGCTACATTCGCAACTGCCCCTAATATACCAGACTCGTGCCCAAAAAACAAGTTCAAAAGCTCTTTACGCTTATCTAAAACCCGCTATAATATATAATATATCTAAGGAGAAAAATATCTATGACAGCTTTAATTATCATCTTACTCGTCGCCCTCTTGTTGATTGGTGTCTTTTGGTCAACTTACAACTCTCTCGTTAAACTCGACGAACGCGTCAACGAAGCTTGGTCCGACATAACCGTCCAGCTCAAATACCGTGCTGACCTTATTCCGAACGTTATCGAAACCGTCAAGGGCTACGCGAAACACGAAAAGGAAGTGTTCGAAGGAGTAACCGAAGCTCGTTCTGCCGTTATGGGCGCGAAAACCGTCAAGTCCGCCGCGAAAGCAGAAACGGAAATGACGAACGCCCTCTCGAAAGTCTTCGCCATCGCCGAGAACTACCCTGAACTGAAAGCGAACACTAATTTCCAAAAACTTCAAGAACAGCTTCAAGACGTTGAAGATAAAATCCAAGCTTCTCGCCGCTTTTATAACGCCGGTGCGAAAGAATTGAACACGAAAATTAAAACCTTCCCGACGAATTTAATCAACAATATCATCGGTCATTTTAAAGTCCGCGATTACTTCGAAGTTGCTGACCGCGAAAAAATCGAAAACGCCCCCGAAGTAAAGTTCTAAAAGGGAATCATGTATAAAAATATCGCGGAGAACAAGAGAAATACCGTCCTTTTAATGCTCGGCTTTATTCTCCTTATCTCCGCGATTGGTTTCCTCTTCGCCTGGTATCTTCAGGATTACAGAATCCTGATTTATGTCTTTGTAATTTCCGTCGTTTATGTTCTTTTTCAGTATTTCGCCGCCTCGCGTCTCACCGTTGCGATGACCGGCGCGCGGAAGATTGACAAAAAAGATAACCGCCGTCTTTATAATATCGTTGAAAATCTGACTCTAACCGCCGGTTTGCCGATGCCGGAAGTTCATATTATCGAAGACTCCGCCCCGAACGCTTTTGCCTCTGGTCGCGACCCGAAACACGCTCTCGTCTGCGCGACGACCGGACTTTTGAATATCATGGACGATAAAGAACTGACCGCTGTCATGGCTCATGAAATCTCTCATGTTAAAAACTACGACATTCGTGTCTCGACTCTCGTTTTTGGACTCGTTAGCCTCGTCGGTTTGATTGCCGATATTGGCTGGCGATTCGCTTTCTACGGCGGTCGTCGAAATCGCGATAACGACGACTCGAGTCCGCTCGGTCTCATCATCATTTTAATCACCTCTATCGTCGCCCCGATTGCCGCCTCGCTCGCTCAAATGGCGGTTTCTCGCGAACGTGAATATCTTGCCGATTCGAGCGCCACCATGTTGACCCGTTACCCCGAAGGTATGATTGCTGCCCTGAAAAAACTCGAAACTCATGGCGCCCCCATGAAACAACAAAATCCTGCGACCGAAGCCATGTTTATCTCGAACCCCTTGCGGAAAAAGTCTCTCAGTGGACTTTTCTCGACTCACCCTCCTCTCGAAAAACGTATCCAGAGGCTCGAAAATGCTAAAACGAAGTTCTAAAACCCAGCCCAAGCTCAAATCTAAGTCCAAGTCGAAACAGCGCCGCTCTCTCCCGAAACCTCTTCAGAAACTCGCGCGCCCTTTCCTCCGGCTAAAAGCCTATATTCAAAAAAAGCGTGCCGCCCGTCTCCGGCTTCACCGTAGTTTTCGTCGTTCTTATCGCGAGGATTATACGCGCGTCTTGACCGTCCCCGGTCCTCTCTATCACGCCATGGATTCGCTCCGCCTCCTGTTCAAAAACTGGAAGCTCTTCCTCCCGCTCATTTTATTCGCCGTCGGATTTAACATCATTCTCGTCGGGCTTATGTCAGAAGATACTTATGTCAAGTTCCAGACCGTCCTCGAAGAAACTAATCAACAAGTCGCCTCTGGAACCCCAATCGGCAACTTCGCCAAAGCTAGTCTGCTTCTCGTCTCGACCGTTACTTCTGGCGGTCTCTCGTCTGGCTTATCTGGAGTCCAAATCATCTTCGCCGTAATTTCCTTCCTTTTGATTTGGCTCATCACGATTTATCTCTTACGCTTTCGTCTCGCCGGAAAACCCGTGCGTCTCCGTGATGGCTTTTATAACGCCCTGACTCCGCTCCTTTCGACCTTTGTCGTCTTTTTCGTCGGCTTCCTCGAGTGCATTCCGCTCTTCGTTGTAATTTTTACATACTCCACTGCCGTCCAGACTGACTTTCTTACGACCCCGTTTTATGCGCTAATTTATTTTCTCTTCGCCGTCGCTCTACTTTTGCTCTCCTTCTATCTCCTCTCGAGTACGCTAGTTGCCCTCGTTGCGGTCTCTGCTCCCGGAGTTTATCCATTAGTTGCTCTTCGCACGGCGAGCAATCTCATGCTTTCTCGCCGCCTCCGTTTTATCACTCGCTTAATTTGCCTTGTTTTTACGATTGCGGCTATCTGGGTAATTGTCATGTTGCCCTTGATTGCGCTCGACCTCTTTTTAAAGTCTCATTTCTCTTGGCTTTCGGGCTTTCCGTTTATTCCGTTCTGTCTCGTCTTTATGACTTGCTTTAGCTTTACATATTTTACCGCCTATTTATATTTATATTATCGAAGGATTTTAAACAGTGAAGACAATCGATAAACCAACCGCCGCGGCACGAATCGATAAACTCCGCGAACTTATTAACGACTACCGTTATCATTATCACGTCCTCGACGAATCAACCATGTCGGAAGCGGCGGCTGACTCCCTGAAACATGAGCTAGCTCAGCTCGAAGCTCTTTACCCCGACCTAATAACTCCCGACTCGCCGACTCAGCGCGTCGCTGGAAAACCCCTCGACAAGTTTGAAAAAGTTGTTCATGAAAAACGCATGATTTCTCTCGCTGACGTCTTTTCGACCGAAGAAATAAAAGATTGGATTTCTCGGAATGAGAAGCTTATCCCCGGCGGCCACATCAAGGAGTTCTTCACGGATATTAAAATGGACGGGCTGGCTTGCGCCCTGAAATATCGCGACGGACTTTTTTATCAAGCAGTCACTCGTGGCGACGGACTCGTTGGTGAGGACGTAACCTCAAATGTAAAAACTATCGAGAACATCCCTCTCAAAATCTCCGAGCCTGGCGACGTCGAAGTCCGTGGTGAAATTATCATCTTCAAACGCGATTTCGAAAAGTTGAACGAAAAACAACAAAAGCTCGGCGAAAAACCCTTTGCTAACCCTCGTAATCTCGCCGCCGGTTCAATTCGTCAGCTCGACCCTCGCGTTGCCGCTTCACGTAATCTGAAGTTTATCGCCTATGACCTCGTTAAACCGAACCTCCCGACCCACGCCGCCGCTTACGAGAAACTCCGCGCCCTCGGCTTCCGTACTTCGAACGAAGACAAAGTCTTCTCAAGCCGCGACCTCCCTGACCTCTTCCGCTATATCGAAAATCTCGACGCTTACCGGAAAACCCTCCCCTTTAATACCGACGGCATGGTCATCAAAATCAACGACCGGAAAGTTTATGACTCCCTTGGAATCATCGGAAAAACGCCCCGTGCTGCTGTCGCCTTTAAGTTTCCCGCCGAAGAATCTACGACCCGCGTCCGCGATATCGTGATTTCGATTGGTCGGACTGGCGCCGCAACTCCGGTGGCAATTTTTGACCCCGTTGAAGTTGCCGGTTCGACCGTTCGTCATGCCACGCTTCACAACGCCGACGAAATCTCTCGCCTCGACCTTCGCGTCGGCGACACCGTTATCGTCTATAAAGCCGGCGACATTATTCCTCAGGTCAAGGAAGTCCTCGTTTCGCTCCGCCCGGAGGGAACTGAACCGTTTAATTACGCACGTGCGTTAAAAACTCAATACCCCGACCTCGAATTTGAACGACCCGCCGGAGAAGTCGTTTATCGGGTCAAAGGTGAGTCGTCCGATTTTATTCTCAAACGCAGTATCGAATATTACGCTTCAAAGCCTGCGCTCAATATCGAAGGTCTCGGCGAGAAAAATGTCGCCCTCCTTGTTGACTCCGGACTGGTAAAAACTCTCCCCGACCTTTATCGTCTGACAAAACCAAAACTTTTACAACTCGATCGCTTTGCTGAACTCTCGGCTCAAAAACTTCTCGACAATCTCGAAAAGTCAAAAACCCCGCCCCTTGCGAAGTTCATTACCGCTCTTGGTATTCGTCATGTCGGCGCCCAAACCGCTATCTCCCTCGCGAATACTTTTCATTCCATCGACCGTTTGACGATTGCGGAAAAAGATGACCTCCTCGATATTCCCGACATCGGTGAAGTCGTTGCCGAATCTATCCTCGCGTTCTTCGCCGACGAAGAAAATCTCGCCATGCTCTCTGATTTGAAATCTCTCGGTTTAGCCCCTCAGTTTGAAGACCTCTCCGCTGCTCCGCTCGCCGGAAAGAGCTATATCGTCTCCGGAACCTTGAGAAGTTTCGACCGAAAGACCGCCGAGGACAATCTCCGCAAGCTTGGCGCAACTGTGACGAGTTCGGTGACTAAAACCACCACCGCTCTTATCGTCGGCGAGAAGCCCGGCACCGCGAAAGTTGAAAAAGCTGCCGCGCTCGGAGTTCCTACCCTCGACGAATCCGCCTATCTAAAACTGCTCCAGTTGTCCTCGCGCGGATAGATTTCATATAGATTTTGTTTAAAATGTATTGCGCTTATGTTTAATCCATAGTACAATTTTTGTATGGAAAGCGAGAAAAATGTCCTAAAAGGGAAAACCGTCGGTAATTTATTTGATTTTCTTTCCCGTTCTGCCGACCTTGGGGTAATTTCTCAGTCTCTCTCGGCTCATCTCCGTGCCGCCGTGAAAAAAATCTTCGTCGCAACCTGTTCTCAAAACGAGTTTTGGCGCGATGTTCCGCTCGTGTCCGTCGAACTCGTCTCGCGGATTGACCAACTCCGTCAGAACAACCACGGCGAGTGTTCTGACGAGACAATTTATGTCTATCAAAAACGTTACGAGCGCGCCCTTCGCTTGTACCTCGAGTCGCTCTCGTCTGATGATTCCTCGTTCAATAACTCTCCATCTGACAATCTCTCGACCAATAGTTCTTCGTCTAGCAATCTCTCGTCAGACGACCCCTCGTCTTCCCGTGCCGTTCTCGAGAACCTTCTCGCCGCTACGTCCGCTTCAACTCGCGCGACTCTCTTCGCTCTTCTCTCGAATCGTTCTCTCGCCGAGCAGTATCGTGTCTTCGCCGCTGACTCTGTTGCCTCGGTTCTTTCTCCGAAGGTCGGTTATTTTGTTCTCCCGTCCGACCTCTCCCCCGCCGAACTCTCCGCCATGGTCCAAGAAATCTCCTCCCTCCTCGTCGCGTTAACTTCGGACGCCCTCCGAGAGAAAGGAGATTGAATCAGTTATGTTTTGAACCCCCTGAAACCAAACAGCTAACCTGATAAAGGTTAGCTAGAAGGTAGTTAGCTTGGAATCGCAACTACCTTTATTATATAATCAATCTTAATTTTGATAAAGGTACTCTTATGGAAATCCGCATCCAAAAAACTCTCAATCGGAAACCAAAAAAATACTATTGGGAGCTTATTAACGAACAGGGAAAAATCATCGCCGCCTCAGAAAACTATCGCAGCTATTCTAAATGTCTTCATGACCTCGTTTATGTTACTCTTGCAGCGTTCTCCGCTAAAATTATCGACGCAACCAACAACGAACCGCGCCAGCTCAACCCAGGAACCAACATCAACCTCGATGCACTCGAAAGCGATGCTACTCTCCGCGAGGAAGAGCTCCTTTCCTCCGACTCGTCTCTCCTCGCGTCCGCCCCAGACAGCGCGCTTGACGCGCTAGAACTGGGCGAGACCGAGCCGAGAGTTAGCCTCGGCGATACGGATTAGCTCGTTATACTTCGCCATGCGCTCGCTTCGCGACAGGGAACCGGTTTTAATCTGACCGGCTCCCAGTCCGACCGCGAGATGTGCAATCGAAATATCTTCCGTCTCTCCGCTACGGTGAGAAATAATCGTTCGATACCCGCTCTTTTTCGCGAGCATAACCGTGTTGATTGTTTCCGATAACGTTCCGATTTGGTTCGGCTTAATCAGAATCGCGTTCCCTGCTTTTTCCTCAATACCTTTCTTCAACAATTTCACATTCGTCACGAACAAGTCATCCCCGACGAGCTGAACTCTCTTTCCGATTCTTTCGGTCATCATTTTCCAACCTGCCCAGTCGTTTTCTGCCAGCCCGTCCTCAATCGACACAACCGGATAATTATCAATAATCCAAGTGTACCAGTTCGTTAAATCCTCAGCGCTCTTCCAGTCTCCGTTAGTTTTGAGTACATAATGGTCTTTGTCGAAAAACTCCGAACTCGCAATGTCCATCGCCATTACGACGTCTTTTCCCGGTTCATACCCAGCGCGTTCAATCGCCAACTTGATACATTCGAGCGGTTCGTTATTCCCCTCGCGTACTTTCGGCGCATAACCGCCTTCGTCTCCGACCGTTACCGGATACCCTCGCTCCTTCAAAATATCTTTCAGCGCGTGAAATACTTCTGCCCCAATCTGTACCGCGTCGCCAATGTTCTCCGCCCCCTTCGGGATAATCATGTATTCCTGAAAATCTGTCGCCCAATCCGCATGCTCTCCCCCGTTCATCACGTTCATCATCGGCATCGGCAACGACATCTTATCAAGCGTCCCTGCTAATTCCGCCACATACGCATAAAACGGCAACTTCTTCGCTCTTGCTACCGCCTTTGCCGTCGCGAGCGACACTGCCAAAATCGCGTTCGCCCCGAGGTTCGACTTATTCTCCGTTCCGTCGAGGTCGAGCATCATCTGGTCAACCAACTTCTGCTCCGCCGAATTTCCGACCAGTACATCTTTTATCTTTGAATTAACGTTCCAAACCGCCTTCAATACGCTCTTCCCGCCATAAAACTTCTTATCTCCGTCTCGAAGTTCGAGCGCCTCGCCCGACCCCGTTGACGCGCCCGACGGAACCGCCGCCCGTCCCGCCTGTCCTGATTCTAAAAACACATCCGCCTCGACCGTCGGATTTCCGCGCGAATCGAGAATCTGCCTCGCTTTGATATTAGAAATTACAAAATTATCCATAAGCGTTATTATATCAGAATTGGACCTGAAAATGTAGTATAATAATTTCCATGAAAAAACTGCGTCCCCTTCGTATTTTCCTCGCCCTTCTTGTCGTTGTTCTTTTCTTGCTCGTTCTCGATTATGCCCCCCGAGTAAAAACTTCAATCCATCAAGTCGCTCCCGCTTCCGAACCTCCGGCGTCTTCCGAATCAGCAAACCTTCCCGTCGAAACTTCTTTTCTCTATCTTCCGGGCTTTAGTGACCTGCTTGAGACAGACCTAGAAACTCGTCTTGTTGCTCTCGGCGTCCCGGAAGAAGAGTTCGATCGCCCCGAAGAATATCTCGATAAAGACGAACTCTTCGTTCTGGAAACTCGCGCCACCCTCGCTTCTGAACTTGACGCGAACTGGGTTCTCGCGACCCCTGCCGAACTTGAAACTCTCCGCGACATCTTCTCGCTCGATGCGAGTTTCTCTTTTGCTCAATTCTCAACCTCGTCCGTCCCGCCCGAGGAATATCGCCCGCTTGCCGACCTTCTCGCCGAATATCATCAAACCCTTACCACCGTTGAAGATTACGATTTAACCGAAGAGGAACTTGAGCTGACGACATGACCGACGCTCTCCGTGAAAAGCTCAAAACCCTCCCTTCCGCCCCTGGGGTTTATTTTCATAAAAACGTAGCCGGGGAAATTATTTATGTCGGTAAAGCCGCTGTTCTGAAAAATCGCGTTCGCCAGTATTTTCAAAACTCCAAAAAGGACCCCAAAACCGCCGCCCTCGTCGAAGAAATTGCCATGACCGACTGGATTGTCGTTGATACGGAAATGGACGCCCTCTTCCTCGAAAGTGAAATGATTAAACGTTACATGCCGAAATGGAATATTCTCCTGCGCGACGATAAAAATGTCTCATTCATTCGCATCGACATCGACTCCGAAATCCCGACCGTGACCGTCACGCGTCAGCCCCTCGGCGACGACGCTCGCTATATCGGACCTTTTTATGCCAAGCGTACTATCATCGACGCTCTCCGGATTCTCCGAAAGATTTTCCCTTATTATGAAAAACCCTACACCGGCAAAAAGACCCTGGAAACCGACCTCGGCTTGACTCCTGGTCTCGAAATCAACAAAATGACCGCCGCCGACTACCATAAAATCCTCGATAATCTCATTCGCTATCTCGAGGGCGACCGAAAGGAGCTGCTTCTTGACCTCGAACGCGAAATGAACTCGGAGTCCGCCCTTGGACATTTTGAACGCGCCGCCGAACTCCGCAACGAGCTGTTCGGACTTAAAGGGCTGAAAAAGAAAATCGTCTTCTCCGATAAAGAGTTCCTCGATATTTCCTCCGACCAAGCTCTCCTCCGTCTTCAAACCCTCCTCAATCTCCCGACTCCGCCCCGACGGATTGAGGGCTATGACATCTCTCATCAATCCGGTCTCGACGTTGTCGCCTCAATGGTTGTTTTTACCAATGGCGTCGCCGACCGTTCGGAATACCGTAAGTTCAAGCTAAACAACCAACAAAACAACGATACCGCTTCTCTCAAAGAAGTCCTTTCTCGCCGCCTGAAACATTCCGAATGGGCTTTCCCCGACTTGATTATTCTCGACGGTGGTATTCCTCAGTTGTCAGCCGTTCTCTCCCTTCTTGCTTCCGCCTCTCCGAGCGCTCAAATCCCGGTGATTGGTCGCGACAAATCCGGTGACCACTCTAAATCCGCCCCTGTTAAAATCGTCATTCCGCGCCCCGACTCTTCTTACGAAACCGTCGAACTCCCGCCTGATTCTCATATCGCCCGCCTTATCGCTCGTATCGACGAAGAAGCTCATCGCTTCGCGATTACTTATCACACTCTCCTCAAGCGTCGCCGCCAATTCCTCTAAACCTTGTTTTATTTCCTTAAATTATCTATAATAAAAACATTATGAACTTAGCTTCTCTCTTTCAAACTTTGATTGTAATTTCCGCTCTTCTGTCGATTTTGCTCGTCCTACTCCAACAGCGTGGCGCCTCGCTCGGTTCTGGAACTGCCGGCTCGAGCGAACTTTATACGACTCGCCGTGGACTCGATAAATCCCTCTTTAACGCGACCGTTGTCTGCGCGACCGTTTTCGTTCTCTCTATCTTAGGACTCCTCTTAATCCCCGTTTAATATGCGTAATCTTCGGAAAAAGCGTGGGCAAAAGTTAATTCGTCGTTTTTCTCGCCTCTCGGAACAGGCGTTTTCTTCCGGTGAGGAGCATGTCAAGGAAAACTTCCTTTCTCGCCTGTCCCACGTCGGCGACGTTCGCCTGTTCGTTCTTGAATGGGCGTTAATCGTTGCGACTCTATTCCTGTTCGCTTTAACCCAGAGCTTCTGGTTCAACGATTCTTACTCCGTCTCTGGCTATGTCAACGGCGGCACGTTTACAGAAGCAACCCTCGGGAAGGTCGGCTCTCTTAACCCTCTCTTTGCTTCGACCAATAGTGAAAAAACTCTCTCAAAGCTCCTGTTCTCGAGCTTAACCGCTTCTGACTCCTCGGGACATGTCGGGAATGTTCTCGCTCGCTCTGTCTCTTCCCCTGACGGACGCGTCTGGACTGTAACCTTGCGTGATAATCTAAAATGGTCTGACGGTGAACCGTTAACTCTCGACGACGTTCTCTTTACGGCCTCTTTAATTCAAGATTCCGCCGTCTCCTCGAATTATTCCTCGAACTTGAGTCGCGTCAAGGTCTCTCGCGACGGAGAAAAACTCGTTTTCGAACTTCCGGCGGTGTATGCCGAATTTGCTTCTGCGCTCGACTTCCCGATTTTGCCGGAACATGTTTTGAAGGACGTCGCTCCTTCGGCGCTTCTCGAATCCTCGTTTAGTACCTCCCCGGTCTCCTCTGGCGCCTTCATGTTTAACGCTTCTCAGGCGGTCGGTTCCGCCGGCGAGTCAATCGTTTATCTCTCTGCCAATCCTTATTTTTACCGAGGTGTGCCGAAGATTTCCAGTTTCGTCGTTCATGCTTATCTCTCCTCCGACGAGATTCTTTCCGCACTCAATTCCGGCTCCGTCTCTGCTACCTCCGAACTCCTCGCGACCGACGCGAAAAAGATTACCAATAAAAACATTTACGAAAAACAAACCGCGATTAACTCCGGCATCTTCCTCTTCATGAATAATAAATCCCCCGTCTTCCGTAATCGCGACGTCCGGAAAGCTGTCCAGTCCGGTCTGAATCTCGAAGAAATCCGCTCGTTAATTGGCGACGAACTCCCGCTCGACTACCCGATTCTAAAAAACCAAATCTCCCTTTCTTCCTGGCCTACTCTCCCCGAATATAATCCCGATACTGCGAAATCGACCGTCTCCTCCCTCGAGAATAAAATCGTCTCCCTCGCCACTATCAACACCGGCTATTTCCCGGCGCTCGCCGAGGATATCTCCGCCCAGCTCGAAGAACTCGGTTTTACCGTCACAAAACAGCTCTACGACCCAGGACAAGATTTTATTGTCAACGTCGTAGCCGAGCGGAATTACGATATTCTCCTCTACGAAATCGAACTCGGTGCCAATCCCGACCTCCTCGTTTATTATCATTCTTCTCAGGCGAACCGCTCCGGGCTTAACCTCTCAAATTATAATAGCTCCGTCGCCGATAATTATATCCTTACCGCTCGTGAAACCGCCGACGAAAACCTCAAAAACCAGAACTACGAAGCCTTCCTTAAACGTTGGGTTGACGACGCTCCCGCCATCGGTCTCTACCGTGCCAACTTGAGCTATTTCTTTGACCGCTCGCTCAAGGTCTTCTCAGAAGATAGCTCGCTCATCGTCCCGACCGACCGCTTCGCCGACGTTAAATACTGGGCAGTCGAAAAAGCCCGTAAAAACCGTACCCCGTAGCCCTGGCTCTAACCCTGATTTGCTTATATCTGCATATCATGTTATAATTTCCGCAAGCTATTTGCGATTTTTGTTCTTTACTAGGAGGGTCTCATATGAGAAAAAATATGTTACTGTTGTGTGCTATGATTGCTTTAAGTTTGTTCTTCACGCTTCTGGTGTTTGCTGCTCCGTCCCCACAATCCGCCCCGTCTCCTCAGGCGGCGGTTGCTTCTCCGTCCGTTCGGACGCTGTTGCCGATAACGACAAAGACCACCCCTGACCAGTGGGAGTTTTTGCTCGACCCCGATCGCGATTATGTCGGGACACTCGTCAACCTCGATAATCCGTACGACTTCGAGGGTGACTACGCTCGGATGCTCGTGACTGACCTGACCTACCTGCCGGACGAGGTCTATCTCGACACTGCTTGTGCGGAACAAGCCGCCGCCTTTGCCTTCTCCTTGTTGCGGGTTCGCCTGAAACAACAGGGAATCGACATCGGTCTTCTCGGAAGTACCGCTGGCTATCGAACCGCTGAAGACCAGGATTGGATTTATAGCATTACCGAAGACCAGGTCAAGGTTACGGCGGGCTACTCGGAACATCACACGGGGTTGGTTTTAAGTATCGTCTTTCTCGCGGCTGATGAAAACGGAGAAATAGTCTGGCAAACTCCAACCGCCGACCATTTCCAAACCGCTCACCCTGACCTTATCGAGGCGTTGCTTGAAGAATTACCCGAATGCGGTTTTATTGTTCGCTACCCAGAAGGGAAGGAGGGTATAACTGGCATCTCCGCCACCTACCGCGACATTCGGTTCGTCGGCGACTCGGACGTCGCTCGGTTCATTCAACTAAACGACCTTTGCCTCGAGGAGTATTTGGACATCGCTCAATAACCTTATTACTCTCGCATTGTTCTTTATCTATATCTACTAATCACGCAAATAGCTCGCGGAGCCTCAGCTCCGCTTTTTCATGTCTTACTTACATTTCTCAATACACTCGAATCAAAAAAACTAACCAACAAAATAGGGTCTTTGCAAACCCAAAGACCCTTGTGTATTGACTGAACAAATATGAATGGTGCGCCTGACTAGACTCGAACTAGCACAGCTTTAAAATCGCCACTACCACCTCAAGGTAGCGTGTCTACCAATTCCACCACAGGCGCAAACTCTCAAAGAACAACATAATTATATCATACCCCGCGTCTCCTCGCTAGACCTTTTCTTTATTTCTCAAACCGGCTATAATCTTGATAAGCAACTGCGAGTTTTTTGTGTTAGTTCTCAGAAATATCACTAAAGTCTATCGTACTGGCGCCCTGAAACAGACGGCGCTAAAAAACGTCTCCCTTGATTTTCCTGACCGCGATTTTGTCAGTATTCTCGGACCTTCCGGCTCCGGAAAGACAACCCTCCTCAATATCATTGGCGGCCTCGACCACTATACCTCCGGCGACCTCACTATCGACGGCGTCTCGACCAAAAGATATAAATCCTCCGACTGGGACGCATACCGGAATCATCGCATCGGCTTCGTTTTTCAAAGCTATAACTTAATTTCTCATCAGAGTATCCTCAACAACGTCCGCCTCGCTCTGACCCTTTCCGGAATCTCGAAACGAGAAGGGAATCGCCGTGCGAAAAAAGCCCTCAAGGACGTCGGACTCGAGGACCAAATCCATAAGCGCCCCGCCCAACTCTCCGGCGGTCAGATGCAACGCGTTGCTATCGCTCGCGCTCTCGTCAACGACCCCGACATTCTCCTCGCCGACGAGCCAACCGGCGCTCTTGATTCAGAAACCTCGGTTCAAATCATGGAACTGCTGAAAAACATCGCGACCGAAAAACTTGTTATCATGGTCACTCATAATCCCGACCTCGCGAAAAAATACTCTACTCGGATTATTAATCTCAAGGACGGCACTATCGAACACGACTCCTCGCTCTCGGACAAGCGTCAGTCTTCCGCCCGAAAATCCTCGAAACTCATCAAATCCGCCCCGAAACATAAAACCAAAAAGACCAAAATGTCTTTCCTGACCGCCCTCGGTCTCTCGTTTAATAACCTCCGCACAAAAAAGGGTCGCACGCTCCTCGTCGCCTTCGCCGGCTCGATTGGTATTATCGGCATCGCGCTGATTCTCGCCGTTTCAACCGGGTTTCAAAACTACGTTGATTCAATCCAGGCAGACGCCCTCGAGTCCTACCCGTTAATGATTACCGAGGAATCTTTCTCGCTCGCGAACTTAATGGACGAAGGAACTTATGATGAAGAAAAATCTAACTCTTCTCTTCGCGACGCCTCGGGAAAAGACCTCGCCGAATATCCGGTTTTGACTCGCATGCTAAAAACCGTCGCCACTAACGACCTTAAAAGCTTCAAGCAACATTACGACGCCCACGCCGAAGACCTCAAAAACGACCTTAAATCCGTCACCGTCGGCTATAATATCGACCCTCTTGTCTATTCCGTCGACGCAACTGATAAAATCGCCAAGCTCAATCCTTCCGACGCCTTCTCTCCGCTCCTCTCAGGTAGCATGGGAAGTCTCATGTCGAGTTTTGGTAGCTCAACTGCTCTCTATACTCGCATGGTTAATACCCCTGAAACCCTCGCCGAAAAATATGAGGTTCTCGCTGGTCGTTGGTCTGAAAATTATGACGAAATCGTCATCAATCTCGGGGTTAAGGGAACAATCTCCGACCTCCTCGCCTACGAACTCGGGCTAAAGGATACCGCCAAGCTCTCGAAACTGGTTCAAAGCTTGATGTCTGGCGAAACCGTAGAGATTAACGACGACCCACTCCTTCTAAATTACGAAGATTTATTAAACCTCGATCTCCGCGTTCTCCTCCCGAGCGACCTATATAAATATAATGAAAAATACGACGTTTACGAAGACATGTCCGGCGACGCCGACTTCGTTAAAGACGTATATGAGCATAAATCCCTTAAATTAAAAGTCGTCGGCGTAATTACCGCAAAAGAGGGAACGACCGTCGAGGCGCTTGAACAAGGTGTCAATTATCAGTCCTCTCTCATTGACTATATTATTGACCATTCAAAAGACACCGAAGTTGTCAAGCGTCAACTTGAAAATCCTGAGAGAAATGTTTTCACAGGAAAGAAATTTGACGAAGAATCAAGTTTTGACTATGGCTTCGACGACCTCGTCTCTGTTGACGAAGCAAAACTCGCGGACGTCTTTAACGTTACGATTAATGAAACAGCGCTCGCCGCCGAAGTCGAAAAGTCCATGACTGAAATCTCTAATTCAATTTCTATTGACCCGACCCCCGCAAAAACCGCCTTTTCGAACACTTTTGACTCGCTCGTCCCCCTCTTCGCGGAAAAGCTCGCTCGCTATGACGCAGAAAATCCCGACACGCCCCTCTCGAGCGAAACTTCTACAGAAACGCTCGACGCTCTTGTAACCGAGTTCTTGAGTGAATACGACCCCGGCGCTCTCCTTGCCGCCCTCGAAAACGACTACGTCCTCCCCGCCGATGTCTTCCGCGAGACTTTCAAAGGCTTTTTCTCAAGCCTCCTCTCCGCCTATCTCCCCCTTAAAGATTTCGGCGTCTCCTTCGCGGACGTCGCCGGAGGAGCTAAGTCTTCTGAACTCTATCTCGCCGCCGAGACCGAAATCGCCAACGCCATGACCGAGGCAAAAATCAAAAAATCCGTCCTCGAACAGGTCGGCTCTCTCGTCACTGTCGTCTCAAACACTTTCGCAAAAAGCTTCAACATCGACCCGACCGCTTTCTCCTCAGCTTTCTCGCTCAACTTCTCTGAAGATGAGCTCATGCGTGTCATGGACGCCATGTTAAACGGTCAATCTTCCGCGACCTTGAAAACCAACCTCTCTTCGCTCGGCTACCAAGACAAGGCAGACCCGTCATATTTCTACTTCTACTTCACTAGCTTCGACGCCAAAGCACATTTCCTAGACTTTATCAAAGCCTATAACGATTCCGTCGCCGAAGACCAACAAATCACTTATTCCGATATGACCGGTCTCCTTATGGATTCCGTCAAAGTGATTGTTAACGCCGTGAGCTACGTCCTTATCGCCTTCGTTTCAATTTCCCTCGTTGTCTCTTCAATTATGATTGGGATTATCACTTACATCTCTGTCTATGAACGCACCAAGGAAATCGGAATCCTCCGCGCTCTCGGCGCTTCGAAACGCAACATCTCGAGTATCTTTAACGCGGAAACCTTCATCATCGGCTTCCTCTCTGGCGTCTTCGGCATCGCCATTTCTTACCTCCTCATTCTGCCGATTAACGCCTTCCTTGACCATTTCACAAGCGTCGCCAATCTCCGCGCCTTCCTCGCTCCCGGCTCTGCCCTTATCCTCGTTATCCTTAGCATTGTTCTGACGCTTCTCGGCGGACTTATTCCCGCTCGCGCCGCTTCTAAGAAAGACCCCGTTGAAGCTCTCCGCACCGAATAAAAGGACGCGAGAAAAAGCCTTGACGCGAGGCTGCCTATCAACTAAAATAGACATAAGCCAATTAAAAGGGTGTTAGAAAACTCAAAATGTTAAAATCGTCCAAGATTGTATTGTGTCTCGGCGTCTTGCTCGGCGGTTCAGTCGCGGTTCTCCCGACGAAAGTTCGTGCGACCCGCGCTGTTGACGCGGCTCAAGTCGAGGTCTCTTTGACGCTCCCGCGCCTTCTTGCGCTTGAGATGATTGGTGATGGCGTCCCCGGGACAAGTACGGGTGGCGCAGCGACGACTTGGAACAGTACCACGAACGCCTACTCCGCCTCTTTTAACGTCTCCGACCATTCCGACGCGACTCATCCTTTCGGAACCACTCATTACAATGTAACCTGTAATTACCTCGCTGCGGCTACCCCGACGAGCGGTAGTGAAACCGCCGCTGAACAGGCGGCACGTCTCGCTGATGACTGCTCTCATGGTTGGCTAGTCTCGGTTGCTCCTGCCGCCGCTTCCGGCGGTTATGCCGCGATGACCCCGAGCAATAATTCTAATGCCGCCCGAATTAAGTCCAATTCCTCAAACGGTCTCTCCGGCGCTAGCTCGAACTGGCTTCTAAAAATCGCCGGCGTTGCGAAAACGACTGACGCCTCTGGTGCGACGGTCGCTTCTTACTCTCCGACCCCGGAAACCGCCTTTAATAACCAATTCGGAACTATTCCCGCCTCTTCTGGCGTCGTCGTCACCGGAAATACCTTCAGCGATAACGGCGACGATACTTATACTTATCTCGGCGACCAACAATTCGACGCCATCTACGGTGTCTCCGCCGGAACTGATGTCCCCGCCGATACTTATACCGGAACTTTGACCTATACTCTCGCGATTCGCGCCGCGAATTAACCCCTGCCTAATCTCCCGTCCTCTATCATCAAACTTTAACTCTAACCACTATGTCCGCCTCTTTCTCTATCGCCGTCAGTCCCGCTATCGACAAAATCGCTCTCTCCCCCGGAGAAACCTACGAAGGGGATTTTTTTGTCTCGTCGCTTGACTCCGGCGACGACCTCGCCTTCTCGATTCGCTTCGCCCCGCTTAATTTCAAGGACGAAACCTACGACCTCGACTTTTCTACTCCCGGACGCTATAATCAGATTCTTGATTGGCTCAGCCTCGTTCCCGACGCCGACATGACCGCGACCGAAGTCAATCGTCGCTCTGAATCCGACCCTGTCCGCTACGATTCGCTCGCGCTCAATTTCTCCGGTCTGAACGCTCGCCAGATTCATTACTCTATCACCGTTCCTGAAGACGCCCCTGCGGGTGGACAATACTTCGCCTTTCTCGTTCAAGGAAAAACCGCCGACCCCGCCCAATCTTCCGATTCTGGAATCGCCGTTAAAAACAACTCTCAAGTCGCCGTTCTCGTCTATGCAACGGTTGCTGGAACAACTCAAGAAACCGGCACCGTCCTCGAGAACCGGGTTCAACGCTTCTCGCTCGGCTCTCCCGTAAAAGTCTCCTCTCGTCTCGAAAATACCGGCAACGTCCATCTCCCAGCGATTTACATCCTCCGTGTTAATTCGCTTTTTAGCGGGGAAGAACTTTATTCGTCCGAAGAAAGTCCGCTCGAGAACGCAGTTGTTCCCGATACTTCGCTCTACTCTGAACAGATTTGGCAGGAAACTCCCGCGCTCGGTCTCTTTCGTGTTTCTCAAGAAATCTCTTTCGCCGGCACAACCGATACGCGTGAATCTGTCGTCCTCGTCGCCCCTGTCTGGTTCCTCGTCCTCGCTCTAGCTTTTCTCCTCGCCGTTTGTTACTCCTTCTTCGACCATTTCTCTCGTCGAAAAGACCGTCAAACCCGCCGAAATTTGGAAAAAAGTCTTGACTTAAAATAACCTTGAGCATATAATAAAAAACACAAAAGGTCATATAAATACAAAAATTAACACATAAAGGAAAATAAAAATGGTTAATTCGAAAAACATTATTGCTGGGCTTGGCGTTGTTGCTGGACTCGGTGTCGCGATGCTTCCGTTGACGTCCTATGCCGAAACGACCGACTCTCAGCTCGTTCGCGCAACTGTCTCTAGCACGCTCGCTGTTAGTGTTGAAGATAACAAGACCATCGCCGAAGGCAACACGAACGCCGTTGAAATGGATCAGGACGATATGGATGATACTCTCCTCCACACCGTTAATGTCGTCGGTAACAACTACAATGGTTATGTTTTGACAATTAAAGCCGAAGAAAGTGCCGACCTCCGCTTGCGCAATAGCGCTGGTGACGGTTTCGTTAGCGGCGGTGCAACGATTCCGGCTTTAAGTGGCACGGGCAATATCACTGCCGGAACTCCCGCCTGGGGTTATAAGCACACTCGTAAAGTTGCCTCTAACGCTCCTGACTTCACTAGCGTTTCCTCTTGGAAAGGTATTACGACTACTGCTGAAACTCTCGAAAACTATCAGAACGCTGCTGAAGCTACGGCTGACGGTTATCCTGCTGCTCATACCGCTCATACCGCCTTCGATAACGACCACTACGTCTCCTTCGCTATCGCGACTGCTGCAGACCAAACCGCTGGTGTTTACGAAGCAACTGTCACTTACGAAGTTACCGCTAACACGCTCTAATTTCGTCTAAGTTCAGCTAGAACAAAAAACAACCGCAATTTCGCGGTTGTTTTTTGAGGCGAGCTTCTATATAATAAACAGGAGAAAAGTTTAGGAGGTATATTTTGAAAAGTTGGAATCGTTTTAGGATTGGCTTATCCGCTCTTGCTCTTGGCGCCGTCTTTGTTGGTCTCTCGAGAACTAATGCTTTTGCCGAAGATACGCGTACCGGGATTCAGGTGTCCCCGGTCATCGAACGTATGGAACTTGACCCTGGCGCGACTTATTCTAACAAAATCACTATCTCAAACACTGGCGACACGCCATTGACGTTTGAAATGTCGGTCTCCCCTTATAGCGTCAGCGATATTACCTACGCTCCGATTTACGACGTCCGTAACGCCTATACTCAAATCGTGAACTGGATTACCTTTGGCGAATACGATGACACGCTCGAACCCGGCGAACTCTCCGTCGTCGACTATACTATCAACGTCCCTTACGATGCTCCGGGTGGTGGTCAGTATGCCGTAATTTTCGCCGAAACTAAAGACGTTACCGGTGCGGAACAGGCAGTCCGTGCCAATACCAAGGCGGGAATGATTGTCCGCGCGCGCCTCTCTGGTACCACTCGTGAAACTGGCTCCATAAAAGACACAAAAATCCCAAATTTCCTCTTCGCTCCGCCCGTTAAAGCAACCGTAGCCCTCGAAAATACCGGAAACGTTGACGCCGACGCAAAAGTCGAAATGAAAATCGAAAATTATTTCTCCGGCGAGCTTATCTACGACGGCTCTTCCGACCCGCTCGAAAAAACGTTGCTCCCTGACACGACTCGCGACCTCGAAATCTCCTGGTCGAACGTCCCTCGCCTCGGTATTCTTAAAGTCACGTTAAATACCGAATATTTAAACGACGCCGAAGTGAAAACTCGAGTTGTCTTCATCTGTCCTATTTGGTTCCTCGTCCTGATTGCCCTGATTATTCTCGCTATCGTCGTCCGCATCTTCGCCAAAAAGCGCGAGGCTAAGAAAACTCGCAGAAACTCTAAAAATCCTGAAGGTGGCTCCGGAAGCTTTAACTTATAGGAGGTTGCTCATGAAGAAAAAACTTTGCTTACTCGCTATCGTCCTATTCTCCGCGCTCTCGGTTTTCGGGCTTAAAACCCGACCGGCTTCTGCCGCCGCCGTCATGAAAATTACCCCTGTCGCTAACGCCATTACCATCAAGCCCGGCGACGTTCAAAATTACCAGTTTACCCTCGAAAATAGCGGCGTCTCCGCGTTTAAGTTCAAGCTCTATACCGCTCCTTATAACGTCACTAACGAAGATTATGACGCTGACTTCTCGAACGAAACCGGCTATAACCAAATCATGCGTTGGATTACTTTCCAAGACGACTCCGGTAGCTTTGTTAATAGTCCAACTTTCTCCCTTGAGCCTGGCGAGAAGCGCACGATTATTTACCGCGTCACCGTCCCGAGCGACATTCCGGAAGGCGGTCAGTACTGTACTATTTTCGCCGAAAGTCTCCCTGATTCTGAATCTGGTACTGGCGCTGTCTCGGTTGGTCTCGGCTCGATTTCTCGCGTCAGCTTAATTCTCCTCGGTCATGGGCAGGGTGAAACTAAAGACATTTCCGAAATCACCGACTTCTCTTTAACAGGCATGTTTAGCTCTCATAACATCGACGCCATGGCAAAAGTCAAAAACTCCGGAAATACCGACTTTCTCGCCGAATATACCCTCTCTGTCGATTCGATTTTCGGCACTCCGCTCTATTCCTCAGCCGATAACTTCGTCATCCTTCCTCAGTCCGAGCGTAAATTCACTACTAGCTGGGGCGACGCACCGCTCTTCGGTGTCTTCCGTGTCAAGTTCTCTGTCGCCGCGCTCGAAGAAACCCGCGAAGAAACTCATATCGTCTTTATTCTCCCCGCGTTCATGATTATCATTGCGCTTTTGCTATTGACAAGCATTGTCGTCTGGACTATTATTCTAATAAGGAAGCGAAAAGAACGCTCCTCTCGGCTCGTAGTGTAGAGTGTGTCGACCGGAGCTTCTCCGAATCCAAAATAAAAAATTAAAATAAAGCGAGTATGGAGTTATGCAAAAGAAAAAGCTTATCGGGCTAATCGGTCTCGCGCTAGTCGTGATGATGACCGTTTTTGCCTACTTTTTGCCGGGTGAAGCGTCGGCGGAATCTTCTGCCCATTCAGATATTATCCGCGTGCGGGTCTATGACCAATATCCGAGCGTTACTATCAACAGTCCCGTAAACGAATCCGTGACGGTTTCCCCCGCCGGCGAGATTAGTTTCGACTACGAAAACAGTAGTTCCGTTAAAATGTCTTTGACCCACGAAGACGAGGAAGGGAACGTCTCAACAACCGAACTCCCGACTTACACCCCCGACTTGAGCGACCTCGACCCCGAGTTTCAGTACGGTTCCGGAAGTGCCACTGTCGCTTTTAACCTTGACGACTATGACCTCGGCTACGGTCGCTATACCTTGACTCTTGAGTCGATTTCTCCCGTTGGTTACGATACTCAATCCGTCGAATTTTATTACCTCCCCGTTAAAGCGACTCAAACCGGCGCCTCCGACGACAATAACGACCCGACCGTCCTCGTTGAATACGACTCTGGCGTCGCCAAAATCGAAGTGATGCCCGTTGACTCGAACGGCAACCCTCTCTTTGACGAACCTATCGTTATCGAGGTTCCTTCCCCGTACGAAGCTGGCTCAAAGGAAATTACACTCCCGTTCAGTAGCTATGGTCTTGCCTCCGGAGATTATACCTTATCCATCACCGCCTATACCGAGGACTCCGGAACTGGTCAGCTCGCGGCGATTGTCCTCCCGAGTGACGTCCCCGCTGACTTGTTCAAGGTTTCCTATACTCAGCCTGACGCTCCCGCCATTCCGAACACCGGTCGCCTCCTCGGTAATCTCGGCGTCTCCTCCTCCGACCTCGTTATCACTGCTGTTCTCGTCTTTGCCTTCACACTTCTCTTCGCCTTTGTCCTCCTCGGACACAAGAAAAAGGACTACCGAAAAAATCTCCGCTCTCGGAAATAACTTTCCTCCGGAATCTATCTCAAGCGGGCGCCATAAACTGCGAGGGCGCCCGCTTGAAGTTCTTGTTAAAAACTTGATTCTATGCTAAACTAAAAGAGTCGGACTCTTAGCTCAGCTGGCTAGAGCGCGTCTTTGACGTAGACGAGGTCAGAGGTTCAAATCCTCTAGAGTCCACCATCCGCAATAACGCGGGCCGGTAGCTCAGCTGGTTAGAGCACGGGCCTTTTAAGCCCGGTGTCGAGAGTTCGAACCTCTCCCGGCTCACCATTAGGGGAATCTGTGGAAAACGAAGGGCGGAAGATGAAATTAAATGGTGATTTATATCTGTAA
>JAFRJG010000012.1 GCA_017432365.1 Candidatus Saccharimonadota bacterium | reverse complement strand
TGCCAAATTATGGAAAGCGTGGGCGGGGGTATAAGTTGAAGGCGGGAGATGTGATTTGTGTGGAGCCGATGAGCTGTTTAGGGAAGGCGAAGAATTATGTAGATAAAGACGGGTGGACGGTTAGACTTAGAGATGGGTCGGTGGGGTGTCATGTGGAGCATACGGTGTTGGTGCTCGAAGATGGATATGAGATATTAACTGAAGCGTAGGTGGTCGCGCCTTGTATGAGGAAACTCTTCTCAAAGCAAAAATCTTATGGTAATATGGTGTTATGGAAGAAAGCGTCAGATATGCGGTTGGGGTTGATGTCGGGACGGAGAATGTACGGGCGGTAGTTTTGAGTCTGACGAAAGGGGGGGAAGTTTCGGTTGTGGGGTATAACGAGGGGAAGAATGCCGGGATGCGGAAGGGGGTGTTGGCGAATTTGGCGGGACCGGCAGACGCGATTGATAAGATTTTAGGGGAAGTTGAGCGGATGTCGGGGTATGAGATTCATCAAGCGACCGTGTCGATAAACGGGGCGCAGATTTTGACAACGAAGACGGAAGGGATGATTGCGGTCGGGACGGCGGAGCATGAAATAAACGAGGAAGATTTATATCGAGTTGAGGACGTGGCGGTGACGGGGCGGGTGCCGGCGAACCGCGAGATTTTAGATGTGATTCCGTTTGGATATTCGATTGATGGACAGGAAGAAGTACAAGACCCGATTGGGATGACGGGGGCGAGACTGGAACTGAAGGCGAACGTGGTTTCGGCGTTACAGCCAAATTCGACGAACTTAAAGAAGGCACTCGAGGGGGCGAAGTTGCAAGTTGAGCGGTTAGTACCGAGCGTGGTGGCGGGGGCGCGAAGTGTGTTGGATGAGAAGCAGAAGGAAAACGGCGTGGCGATTGTTGACCTTGGGGCGGCAACGACGAGCGTGGCGGTTTATGAAGAGGGGGAGTTACAATATGTGGGGGTAGTTCCGGCGGGGTCGAACAACATTACGAATGATTTAGCGATTTGTTTAGAGATAAATACCGAGATAGCGGAGGAGATTAAGAAGCGACACGTAACGGGGAGTTTTTCCGGGGAGAAAGATGTCGTGATTAAAGTCAACCGAGAGGAGTTGACGTTTGCGCGAGAGCAGGTTGATGAGGTTGTTCGGGCGCGACTTGAGGAGATTTTTGAGAAGGTTAAGAAAGAGTTGCGGAAGGCGGGGTATGAGAAGCGATTGCCAGAGGGGGCGGTTTTAGTCGGGGGCGGGGCGAAGATGAGAGATATTGAGGTTTTTGCGAAAGGGGCGCTTGAGATGAGCGTGAAGATTGGCGCACCGAAGGAACTCGGAGGAGTCGGGAACGCGATTGAGAAGCCGGAGTATGCGGCGGCGGTTGGCTTGGCGTTTTTGAGCGCGGAGGGAGAAGCGAGGGGTGTGGCGAGAGAGGGGAAGCGAAAAGCGAAACAAAACGGGGGCGGGGGATTCTTCTCGGGGTTGTTGAAAAAGTTCAAGTTCTAAGATATACTAGGGGTAGTATTTTAGTAAGCGAGGAAAGTTATGCCCGAAATTAAGCCATCTGAAGTAGAGAGTACCGCTAGTATTAAAGTCATCGGAGTTGGGGGAGCCGGCGGGTCGGCGGTTGACCGGATGAAAGAGGTCGGACTGACGGGGGTTGAGCTGATTGCGATTAATACGGACGCGCAGGCGTTGCATCATTCGACCGCAGATACGAAAGTGCATATCGGGCGGGGATTAGGCGCGGGCGGAGACCCGGCGAAAGGTAAAGAAGCAGCGGAAGAAAGTCGCGATATTATCGGGAAGGCACTCGACGGGGCGGACATGGCGTTTATTACGCTCGGAGCGGGCGGGGGAACTGGCTCGGGCGCGGGTCCGGTTGTGGCGGAAGAGGCGAAGGCGCGAGATATTTTGACGGTTGGGGTAGCGACGAAGCCGTTTACGTTTGAGGGGGCGAAGCGGAAAGAGAATGCGGACAAGGCGATTACGAATTTAGCGAAGAACGTGGACGCGCTGATTACGATTCCGAACGACAGGCTGTTGCAGACGATTGACCCGCGGACGCCGCTGATGGAAACGTTCAAAATTGCAGATGACGTTTTACGGCAGGGAGTTCAGGGGATTTCTGAACTGATTACGGAACATAGCTTGATTAACCTCGACTTTGCGGATGTGAAGGCGATTATGAAGAACGCCGGGAGCGCGCTGATGGGGATTGGGCGGGCGAGCGGGGAAAATCGGGCGACGATTGCGGCGCAACAGGCGATTGAGTCGCCGTTGATTGAAGTGAAAATTGAAGGGGCGAAGGGGGTTCTGTTCTCGGTTGCTGGGGGGTATGATATGTCGATGTCGGAGATTCAGGAAGCGGCGGAAGTGATTACGGGGGCGGTCAGTCCGGACGCGAACATTATCTTCGGGGCGTCGATTCGACCGGAGCTTCAGGATGAAATCGTGATTACGGTCGTGGCGACGGGGTTTGATTCGGATTATTATCGAGAACTCGAGGCGCAAGAAGAAGCGGCGAGACGGGAAGCGGAAGAACAGGAACGGAAGGCGCGGATGATTGAGGAGTTCGAGAAACAGAGAGAAGAGGAACGTAAGCAACTCGAGGAAGCCGAAGCGGAAGCGGCGAAGCAACAGGCGAACGCGGCAGCGGACTTTACGAGTGAGACGAAGACGGATATTTGGAATACGATTCAAAAGTCGGAGCCGGAGGAAGACCTTGATATTCCGCCAAGCTTGAGAAATCGGATGAAGAAATAAAGAAGGAGTTTCGGGGATTTCGCGCGCGCTACAAAAATGTAAGGAACAGGGGTAGGCATGAACTATAAAATCAAAATCGGGGGGACGAAAGTTCTCGAGAGTCGGGAGGCGCTCGATGGGACGATGATTCGGCGCAGGCGAGAGACGCCAGACGGTCGGAGGTTTACGACGTATGAGCGGATTGAGATGCCGCAGCTCATGGTACGAAAGCGGAGCGGAGAGAAAGAGGCGTTTGACCGAGATAAACTATTGACAAGCGTCCGACGGAGTGTCGGGAAGTTTTTGAACTCGGAACTCGAAGTTGAAGAAGTCGTCGAGAAAGCGATGGAGATTTTATATCAGAACGAGAGCGAGAAAGTGACGAGTGAACAGATTGGCGAGGCGATACTGGAGGTTTTAGCGCAGATGAACGAAGTTGCGTATGTTAGGTATGCGAGCGTGTTTAGGAAGTTCCAGACCTTGGACGAGTTTGAGAAAATTATAAGAGAACAAAGGGAGAAGAAATGAAAATTGTTGTAGTTTATAAGCCGTATTCAGACCACGGGAGCGAGACAGAAGATTGGATGAGGGAGTTATTGAAGAGAGGGGAGGGGAAAGTTGAGGTGCGACCGCTTAATCCGGAGACGAAGGAGGGGGAAGGGTTTTGTCAGGCGCACGGGATTTTGGACTATCCGGCGGTAGTGGTTGTGGGGGAGGATGGGAAGGATTATTTTGCGACGAGCGGGAAGCCGTTACCGACGTTTAACGAGGTTATGTCCTTCCTAGTCTAGCTCGTTTATTTGGGGGCGGTATGATATACTAGAACTCATGAAATATAAAGCTGGGAGCCGGAGACGGGCGAAAGAGTACGAAAAGGCGATTTTAGAGTTCTGGAAAAAAGACGAGACGTTTTTGAAGAGCGTCGAGCAGAGGGGAGTCGAGAAGTCGTTTGTGTTTTATGATGGACCGCCGTTTATCACGGGGCAGCCACATCACGGGACGTTACTCGCTTCGATTGTGAAAGATGCGGTCGCGCGGTTTTGGACGATGCGGGGGTATCGAGTTGAGCGGAGATGGGGGTGGGACTGTCATGGGTTACCGGCGGAGAACTTCGTAGAGAAGCAGCTAGGGATTTTAGACCGGCGACAGATTGGGGCGATTCCGGAGGGGGCAAGCGAGAAAGAGCGACAAGCGATTTTAGAGAAGGAGCCGGGGGCGATTTCGCTGGAGAGTTATATTTTGAAGGCGAAAGAGAGTATGGTCGCGAACAGCGAGACGTGGAAAGGGACGATTGACCGGATTGGAAGGTGGGTGGATTTTGAGACGCCGTATCGGACGATGGACAAGGATTTTATGGAGTCGGTTTGGTGGGCGTTCAAGATGTTGTATGAGAAAGGGAAGATTTATGAGGGGCGGAAGGTCTTGATGTACGATACGAAGTTCGGGACGCCGGTGTCGAAGGCGGAGGTGACGATGGATAATGATGCGTATAAAACCGTGACGGATCCAAGCGCTTTCACTTTGTTTAGAGTACACGATTCCGCTTCAGGGACTATAACGGCGAACGATTCTTTGTTTTTCTTAGCGTGGACGACGACGCCATGGACGTTGCCGGCGAATAAGGCGTTGGCGGTGAATCCGGAGATGATGTATGGGGTGTACGAAGTCGAGGGGAAGCGAGTGATTATAGCGGAGAAGTTGGTGGGGAAAGTGTTGTCTGAGGATGCGAAGCCGGTTGAGACGTTTAAGGGGGCGGAGCTGGCGGGGGCGGAATATGAAGATATCTTAGGGCGGGGGAAGCGAAAGGTGTTTACGGCGGACTTCGTGGGGGACGAGGAGGGGACGGGGATTGTACATGTGGCGCCGGCGTATGGGGAAGACGACTACGAGCTTTATCTCGAGCATCAGGACGAGATGGAGTTTGAAGATGTTTTGGACGAGAACGGGTATTATTTGCCAGAGATGGCGGCGAAGTTACATGAGCTTGGGGTTCGAGATACGGACGAGAACGGGATTGAGATTTGGGCGGGGAATAAGTTTATTGCGAAGGTGCTCGAAGAGAAGGGGATAGTTTATAAAATTGAGTATATTAAGCACGAATATCCGTTTAATCCACGGTCGAAGCAGAGGATTATGTATCGGGCGTTTCCGAGTTGGTTTTTTGACATTCAGGGGTCGAAGGCGTTGATGCTTGAGAAGAACGAGAATGTGAATTGGTTTCCGGGGCATTTTAAGGAGGGGAGGTTTAAGAAGAATATTGAGGCGGCGCCGGATTGGAATCTGTCGAGAGATAGGTTTTTTGCGACAGCGATGCCGGTTTGGAAGGGAGATAAGGGGTCAGTCAAGGTCGTCGGTTCGTATGCGGAGCTTGAAGAGCTGTCGGGAGTGCGGCTCGAAGATTATCACCGACCCTGGGTTGACCAGATTACCTTTGAGATTGACGGGGAGAAGTTTACGCGAGTTGAGAAGGTTCTCGACTGTTGGTTCGAGTCGGGGTCGATGCCGTTTGCACAGATGCATTATCCGTTTGAGAATAAAGAGAAGTTCGAACGAAATTATCCGGCAGATTTTATTACGGAGTATGTGGGGCAGGTTCGGGCGTGGTTTTATTATGTGCATGCGGTGAATACGGCGCTGTTTGGAGAAGAGGCGTTTAGGAATGTGATTGTGACGGGGACGCTCGCGGGGAACGATGGGCGGAAGATGAGTAAGTCGCTCGGGAACTTTACTGACCCGAATGAGTTGATGGATAAGTTTTCTGCGGATTCTTTGCGCTTTTTGTTGTTGACGAGTCCGGTTGTGGCGGGGGAGGATTTTGCGTTGCTCGATAAAGATGTGTCGGACGTGGCGAGGAAGCTGGGGATGATTTGGAACGTGTTTGATTTCTTTTGTACGTATGCTCAAGTTGACGGTTTCGATTCTAGCTCGGTTGATACTTCTTCAGAAGGTGCGCTACTCACTCGACGTATGTCGAATACGTCTCGTTCCGTTGCTCCTTCTTCATCGTCTGAACCGGCTAGAATCAAAAGTACGAAAAATAATATTTTGGACCGGTGGGTGGTGGCGAGAGTGTTTCAGCTCAGGGAGGGGATTGTGAGGGGGATGGAGGGGTATGATTTGGCGAAGGCGGCGGAGGGAGTGCTGTTGTTTGTGGATGATTTGTCGAACTGGTTTGTGCGAAGGAGCCGACGGAGGTTTTGGAAGTCGGAAGACGACGGAGACAAGCGCGAGGCGTATGAGACGTTGTATTTTGTGTTGGTTTATTTGGCGGAGATTTTAGCGCCGTTTGTGCCGTTTTTGGCGGAGGAGTTATATCAACAGATGACGGGGGCGGGAACGTCGGTGCATTTGCTTGATTTTCCGGAAGGGGGAGAAGTTGATACGGAAGTGATTCGAGATATGGCGCGGACGCGAGAGGTGATTTCTGAGGGGTTGATGAGGCGGATGAGGAAAAGCGAGACGGAAGAGCAGGTTAAGGTTCGGCAGCCACTCAAGCGATTTGTGTATCCAGGGGAGAAGCTTGGAGCGTTTTATGAGGAGATTATCAAAGACGAGCTGAATGTGAAAGAAGTGGAGGATGGGGCGGAGTATTTCCTTGATAAAGAGTTGACGCCGGAGCTAAGGGAGGAGGGGTTTGTGCGAGAGTTGATTCGCGTTGTGCAGAGTTTGCGGAAGAAGGCGGGGCTTTCGGTTGATGACCGGATTCGGTTGATGATGACGTTTGAGATTCCGGAGCGGTTTTTGGAGACGGTCAAGGGAGAGGTTCTGGCGGTTGAGGTTGTTAGGGAAGGGAACTTTGAGGTTGATGAGGTTGTGGAGGTTGAGGGGGTGCAGGGGACGATTAGTTTGGAGAAGGCGTAAATCAAAAAACAGCCGCAGTGGCTGTTTTTTGATGTCGAGAAACAGGGGAAAGCGTGAGCGGGTTGACAAAAATGGGGAAGTGTGCTAGGATAGTTGATAGTTAGATAATAAAACAAAAATCTAACAAACAAATATCAAAATAAAAACCGTAAAAACACAAGGGCAAAAACATGAACAAAAAAATCAATTTAAACGAAGGAGGAGAGGGGACTTGGAATATCCCTAGAGAAAATCAAACTAACGTTCTTAATGAAGCCCAAGTGGAGTATGCAGAAGGGGAAAGTCCGGTCGAGTTTGACTCGAGTAAAATAGAAGTTAGCGATGAAGCCGAAGCGAGAATCGGCGAGTTTCAAATGATGAAGCGGCTCGAAGCGCAAATGGTCGGACAGAAGACCTTGGGCGCGGTTTTAGGAGGAGATGAGAAAGAGCCGATGTAATTTAGAGAGCGGAAAGAAAAAGCTAAGAGAAAGAGGTAAGATATAAGGTAGATGACCTCCCCGAAAGGGGAGGTTTTTGAGGCGAGGGGAGTGTTCGGGAAAGTTGTTCGGGTTGTTCGGGAGTTTCGTTCGGGTCGAGAAGGCGAGAGCTGAACAGGAGAGGCGGGGAGGGGATTGAAAATGGGAAGGAGGTTATGGTAAAATGGGAAGAGAATTATGGAAGAGAAAAATGGAAACAATACAGGGGATGAGGGGGCGGTTAAGCGATTGGTGCGCGAGATGGTCGAGCGGAAGGGGATTCCGGAAGTTGAGAAAGAGGCGGAAGAGAAGCGAATTTTAGGGTTGCTCGAGGAGATGGTTCAGGACGAGATTGTGGCGGCGTTGCCGACAGAGGCGCTTGAGGAACTGAATGATTTATTGGACGGGGAAGATTTTTCCGAGGAGAGGCTCGAAGAGATTTTAAGTCAGAGCCAAGTGACGCCGGAGGAAGCGGCGAAGAAAGTCCTAGAGGAGTTTTATCGCGAGTACCTCGGGCTTGATATGGAGGAAGAGAAATGAGAGACGATATGAAAAACCAAGAGAATCAGGTTGAGGGGCAGGGGGAAGGGTTAGGTCAGTCGAGAGAGAAATTGCAGCAGATGGGGGCGGATTTGATGAACTTAATTCGGGATAGCCAGAAGAAGATTAAAACGTCGGGAGCAGAGGCGGCGAGACGCTTAGGGGAAGTTCAGGCGAATGTGTGGGGGGCGACAGAGACGTCGGCGACGGGGGAGGAAAAGCAGACGAGTCGAGAAACTTTGACGAGTCGATTGCGTGAGCAGACGGCGAAGTTTGGTTCACGAAGGGGGCAGAGACCGCGGAGAAGTGCGTTAAGAGAGGCTGTAGCGACTTATGAGCCAGAGGAAGAAGTGAATTTGGCGAGAATACAGAGAGGACTCGAGACGGAGGCGGATCGAATTGCGAGAGAGACGGAAGAAGATAAGCGATGGGCGGGGCTGAAAGAGTCGTTGGCAAATATCGAGATGTTCAAGAATGAGCAGGCGCGAAAGGCGTCGGAGAAGTTGCGGAGACATCAGCGAGCGCAGAACGTGATTAAGCGGACGATTCGACGGGGGTTAGCGATTGCGGGGTTGACGTTAGGGTTGTTGTCGACGGCGACGGCGGGAACGAAGACGGATAAGTTCGCGGGACGGACGGAGCCAGAAAAAGTGAAGATTGAGCATGATAGCGGAGTAGCCGTGGCGAGTGAGAGCGAGGGGGAGGGATTGAAGATTGATTTGTCGGGCGGGGGAGTAGCGACGGTTGAGACGGGGAGTGGAACTGAGGCGGGGACTGAGACCGAGCCGGAGGGGGAGGCGCAGGAAGACGAGGGGTTGCGCGTGGACTTAGGGACGACGGAAGGGGAGTTAGTAGATATGGTTCCGGTGACGGAGATGACAGAGGCGGAGAAGAAAGAAGCGGACGGGGAATGGGAAACGACGCTCGCAGAGATTGAGGCAGCGAATGCGGAGAGTATCGGAGATTATGAGATTGTCGAGAATCCGGGAATGAGCTGGGAAGAGTTTGTGAATTGGACAAATCAATTAGACGAGGACGCGCCGTTTCCGATTACGATAAAAGGCGAGGCGGAGCAATATCAAGTTGATGATAACGGGAACTTACGCCTGACGAATCGGACGGTGGACGACGGGAAGATAGTTAAAGGGTAGTTGATAAAGAGGGGGGAATGTGGTAAAATGGGGCGAATATAAGTTAAGGAAAAGAATGAAACAAGCAGTCATTTTAGTCGGCGGGAAGCAGTATCTTGTCGCTGAGAAAGAGACCCTACGGGTGGACCTCCTCCCGGAAGGAACGAAAGAGCTCGAGACTGAGGCTTTACTTCTGATTGACGGGGAGACGACGAAGGTCGGGACGCCGACGGTCAAGGGAGTGAAGGTTTCCTTGAAGGTTGTTGAGCCGGAGGTGAAGGGGGAGAAAGTGCGCGTGATTCGGTATCATTCGAAGAAGCGCGTGCATAAAGAGAACGGACATCGACAGAAATACTCACTTGTCGAAGTTGTCTCGATTAAATAAGAAAAGAAATAAGGACTGTTGGTCCTTATTTTTTATGCTATAATATTCCGTATATGGCTATTGTGATTTGTGTGACGAATCAGAAGGGAGGAGTTGGAAAGACGACGACGGCGGTCAATCTCGGATATTATTTAGCGAAAGACCGGCGGAGGACGTTGATTGTGGATTTTGACCCGCAGGGGAATGCGTCGAGCGGGCTTGGGGTGGACAAGAGCGAGATTGAGGCGGGGATGGTTGAGGTGATGACAGGGAAAGTTGGGATGGAGGGAGCGATTGTTGCGACGCGAACGAAGAATCTCGACATCGTTCCGACGACGCCGGAGTTGGCGAATGCGGAAGTGGAACTCGTTAACGCGAGGGGGAAGTTTATGATTTTAAAACACGCGCTCGCGACAATCGCTCCCGACTATGACTATATTATTATTGATTCGCCGCCGAGTCTGTCGCTACTGACCGTGAACGGGATGATTGCGGCGGATTATTTATTGTTGCCGGTTCAGACGGAGTTTTATGCGCTTGAGGGAGTGGCGCAGTTGCTCGAGAGTATGAAGCTTGTGCGGAAGGCGATGAATCCGAATTTACAGTTGCTCGGAGTTCTTGCGACGATGTATGATAAGCGGACGAGCCTTTCGGCGCAAGTTTTAGCGGAGATTAAGAAGTATTTTAAAGATAAGACGTTTACGACGACGATTCCGCGGAACGTGAGGATTGCAGAGGCGCCGAGTCACGGAGCGGCAGTCGGAGAGTATGATAAGTTTTCTAAAGGAGCGAAGGCATATAAAGAGTTGGCGAGAGAGGTAGTCAAGCGGACGAGTAAGTGAGACCGAAAAGGGGTGCACAGGGAAAAGAAAAGGAAGAATGGGGGAGTAAAAAGAAAAGAAGGAGGAAAAGGGAAATGAGAAATCGAGGCAGAAGAGGGGAAGAAGATGAAGAAGAATAAGAGAGGGGCGAAAGAAGGAGGTTTATGGGGTTAGGCAAGGGGCTTGGGCGGGGGTTTGAGAGTTTAATACCAACGGACTTGGTTGATGAGGAGTTTGACCCGACAAGGGCGGAAGACCAGCGTAGCTCGAAACTGCTCGAGATTCCGCTCGAGAAGATTGAGCGAGACGCGGAACAGCCACGACGGGAGTTTTCTGAGGAGGCGCTCGAGGAGTTAACGCAGTCGATTCGGGAGAACGGCGTTTTGCAGCCGATTGTGGTGACGGAAGAGAGGGGGAAATATAAGATTGTTGCGGGGGAGCGTAGGTTCAGAGCGGCGAAGCGAGCGGGGCTCAAGACGATTCCGGCGATTGTTAGGACGCTTGACGCGCAGAAGCGACTGGAGATTTCGATTATCGAGAACGCACAAAGGGAAGACCTGAACGCGATTGAATTGGCGACGGCGTATGCGAAGCTCAAGACGCAATTTTCTCTCGAGGACGGGGCGATTGCGGAGAAAATCGGGAAGAACGTAACGACGGTACGGAATACGATGAGGCTGTTGAATTTGCCGGAGTTTGTTAAGGAGAAGATGCTTGAGGAGAATCTCTCGGAAGGAGTTGTGCGACCGTTATTAGGGCTCGAGGAGGAGGAAGTCCGGAAAGTTCTACCGAGGATTATTGAAGAAGGGTGGACGGCGAGGAAAGTTGAGGATTATATCCGCAATCTCAAGCCGAAGTCGTCGGCGAGAGCGATTAAAGAGAGTCAGTTCCATGAGAAGGAAGAGCAACTTGTACAGCGGTTCAAGGCGAAGAAAGTTAAGTTGACGAGTAAGTCGATTACGATTACGTTTAAGAATAATAAAGAGTTAGAGAAGCTTTTGTCGCTATTGGCGCAGTAGTTGTTTGAGCTTTTGGCGGGCGTGGGGGGTGACGATTTTGTCGAGCCAAGAGGCGCGGGGGATTTGGTTTTTAGAGGTTAAGATTTCTACGACGTCGCCTTGTTCGAGGCGGCGGTTGAGGTTGGACATTTTTCCGTTGATTTTAACGCCGGTAACGTGGCCGCCGATTTCTGAATGGAGGCGGAAGGCGAAGTCGAGGGGGAGAGAGCCTTTAGGGAGGTCGAGAATGTCGCCTTTCGGGGTATAAACGAAGATTTTATCGGCGAAGAGATTGAGTCGGAGCTTTTTTAAATCCACCTTTTTACCTTCTTTTAACTTTGCGGCGGCTTCTTGGAGTTCGGTAATCCAGAGGAGATTGGTCGGGAGATGGGGAATTTTTCCCTCTTTATAGTTTTCGGTGAGTTTTTGTTCGTTGTAATAAAAGCTCGCGGCGAGACCACGCTCGGCGTATTCGTGCATTTCGCGAGTGCGGATTTGGAACTCGACGATTTTTTTCTGTTTCGTGATGACGGTCGTATGGAGAGATTGGTAGCCGTTTTGTTTAGGCATGGCGATATAGTCTTTTATTCTGCCATTCATGGGGACGTAGAGGGAGTGAAGAAGACCGAGAGCGAGATAACAAGAGGTTACGTCGGGGACGATAATGCGGAGGGCGGTTAAATCGTAGATTTCTCCCATGTTTTGATTATGTTTGGCGAGTTTTTTATGGAGGGAGTAAACGGATTTGATGCGACCGGAGATAGTAAAATCGAGTTTTTCTTTTTTCAAGAGGGCGGAGACTTCGGATTTGATATGTTTCAAATCCTGTTCGGCGGATTTATTCGTGGTTTCGATGAGGTTTTTTAGGTATTCAAAGCGGCGAGGGTCAACATAAGAGAAGGCGAGATCGGCGAGTTCAACGCGAAGAAGCCCCATGTTTAGACGGTCGGCGAGAGGCGCGAAGATTTCCAGAGTTTCGAGAGCGATTTTTTTCTGTTTCGCGGGAGGGAGGGCGGCGAGAGTCCGGGCGTTATGGAGACGGTCGGCGAGTTTGATGATTAACACGCGAACGTCGGAGCCGGTCGCAATCATCAGGCGGAGGAAATTATCGGTCGTTTCCGGGAGGTAAGTATCGAGGGATTTCATGTTTTCACGAACTTTACCGAGCTTCGTGACGCCGTCAACGAGGAAAGCAACAGAGTCGCCAAATTCGGCACGGATTTCTTCTAGGGTCAGGTTTGTGTCTTCAACCGTGTCATGGAGGACGCCGGCGATAATCGTGTCTTCGTCCATGTTCCATTCTTCAAGGATTTTTTTCACGGCGAGAGGATGGGAAATATAGGGTTCGCCGGTTTTCCGGAGTTGACCGGCGTGGGCGACAGTCGCGAGGGAGACGGCGGTTTTTAGGCGGTCGGATTTTTCGGGGGACTTAGCGTTCATATATGGTAAAATTATAACATGAAAAGGTTATGGACAGATGGGAGCGCAAGCCCGAACCCGGGACCGGGAGGGTATGCGGTACTCGAGAACGGGGAACCGGTTAGAGTGGGACGCGAGAAAGAGTCAACGAATATCAGAATGGAGGGGGCGGCGCTGATTGCGGCGATGGAGTTTTCCGGAGAAGAGGGGGCGGAAATTACGACAGACTCGCAGTTTTGGGTGAATGTGTTGACGAAATGGGCAGAGAGCTGGGAGCGGAATGGTTGGAAAAAGAAAGGCGGAGAGATTAAAAATCTCGAGATGGTTCGAGAGGCTTGGAAGCTATATCGGAAGTATCCGGTCAAGCTAATTTGGACACGGGGGCATGTGGGGACGGAGATGAACGAGAAGGCGGACGAGCTCGCGAACAGGGCAAGAGAAGGATTTTCGCTTGCGGAAGAGTCAGATATTTTGAAGAAGATGTTAAAATAAAGAAAAGGAGGGCAAATGAGAAAAATTGTGTTAAAGGTGAGGTTAAAAAATCGAGATAAGTTCGAGGAGAAGCTCGACCGGGCGGGAATTGACCTCGGGCAAGTCGTTTGGGGACATGACCGGATTTATTTACCGAGAGGGTATAAGCGAGGAGGGAATTATCCACGGTTTATCCTCCGGACGGAGATGAAGGCGGTTGACCGACCGGCGAAGTATTATTTGATTCAAAAGCGGCATATTGAAGATACAAATATCGAAGTCGTACATCAGACGGAGGTAAAAGAGTATCTCGAGGCGGTCGGTATGATGAGGGAGATGGGGTTTTCGTTGGCGGGGGAAGTGTCGCGGAAGCGACAGGGGGCGAAATTGTCGGGAGGGGAGATGTTGTATGTCGATAATATTGATAATAATACTGGGAATTATGCGAAGATTGAAGCGAGAGTAGCAGATACGGAGAAAGTGGAAGAAGTGCGGCGGAAGGTGCTGGATTTATATTATCGATTGGAAGAAGATAGATTTTTGTATAATACATATTTAGAGTTATTGAAAAAATACTAGATATGATATAATCATGATATGAAACGAAAGAAAGAGATTGATAATTCATATCAGGTAAAAATCGGGGAGGCGGTTGAGAAAGCGCGACTTGAGAAAGGTTGGACGCAGACGGAGCTAGGGCGGAGAGTGGGGACGAGCCAGAGCGCGATTCATCGGATTGAGAAGGGGCAACAGAACGTGTCGCTTGACATGGTGAGGAAGCTGTCGGAAGTATTAGAACGGCAAATTCTCTCTGTGGCGGACGAGGCGAGTCAAAGCTATGTGATTTTTGGCGGGAGAGAACTCAAGGGAAGTATCGCGGTAAATACGAGTAAAAACGCGGCAGTGGGGCTACTTTGTGCGACGTTGCTCAATAGAGGGAAGACGACGTTAAGAGGGCTAGCGAAGATTGAAGAAGTCTATCGAATTATCGAGGTTTTGGAGTCGATTGGGGTGAAAATGAATTGGACAAACGAGGGAAAAGACCTGGAAATTATATCACCGAACGAATTGAGAATTGGAGAAATTGACGTGAAGGCGGCGCGGAAAACGCGGTCGATTCTGATGTTTATGGGACCGCTATTGCATGAGTTTACGCAGTTTGAATTGCCGTATGCAGGAGGGTGTTCGCTCGGGACGCGGACGATTACGCCGCATCTGAAGGCGCTCGAGACGTTCGGATTGGCGGTTGACGCGAAGGGGAAAAGCGGATTTTATAAAATCTCGGTTAATCGACAGGAAGGGAGTGAGCCGAAGAAAGTCGTGTTGATTGAGCGGGGAGATACGGTAACGGAGAATGTACTGATGGCGGCGGCGCGGTATCCGGGGGAGACGACGATTGTCGGGGCGAGTCCGAACTACATGGTACAGGATTTATGTTTCTTTCTCGAGAAGCTGGGCGTGGAAATCGAAGGAGTCGGGACGACGACGCTCAAGGTCAGAGGGCGAGAAGTAATAGATGAGGAGGTTGAGTATTATCCGTCGGAAGACCCGATTGAGGCGATGAGTTTAATCGCGGCAGGGATTGTAACGAAGAGCGAAATCGAGATTCGGCGGGCGCCGATTGAGTTTTTGGAAATTGAGCTGGAAGTGCTACGAAATATGGGGGCGAAGATTGAACGAGGGGAAGAGTATCTGAGCCGGAACGGGCGAACGAGGCTAGTGGATTTAGCGGTAAAGAAGGCGAAGCTGCATGCGCCGGTTGATAAGATTCATCCGATGCCGTTTCCGGGACTCAACATTGATAACTTGCCGTTTTTCTCGGTTATTGCGGCGACGGCGAAAGGGCGAACCTTGATTCATGACTGGGTGTTTGAAAACCGAGCGATTTATACGACGGAGCTACTCAACTTGAACGTGAAAGTTGAGCTACTCGATGCGCACCGAGTTTATGTCGAGGGGGAGACGAACTTCAGGGCGGCGGAGATGATGGCGCCTCCGGCGCTCCGACCGGCGGTCGTGATTCTGCTCGCGATGTTGGCGGCGCCAGGGAAGTCAACGTTGAGAAACGTGTATATGATAAAACGAGGGTATCAGGATTTTGCGGAGAGGTTAAAGACGCTCGGGGCGGAGATTGAAGTTTTAGACTAAGATAAGAGTTTAGGCGTTCGCGTATGGTATAATTGAGGAATCAATTAAGCGAGGTATTTATGGAAGAGTTTGATGTGTTTCAGTGGGCGAACGAGATTGATGAAGTTAAGGGGAACGTATCGGTTGAACTGTTTTTGTTCAATAAAAACTATACGCCGTATAAGGTACGATATGATGAGAAGTTGACTAATTCGGTCAAGTCGATGTTCATGCTCGAGGCGGTGAATTATATTATCAAAGAGGCGGACAAGGGACTAGAATGTCGGACGTATGAGCGGTCAGACGGGGAAGAGAAAGTGATTTACAAAACGAAGCTTGAGAATGTGGGGCGGGCGGAGACGCTACTACATTTGATTGAGAACGAATATAAAGACCTCGACTTTTTCTCAGATAACGAATATGAGTTCAAGAAGGTCAAGGGGATTTTAGCGAAGTTTTCTTATCCGGGCGGGGACGACGGGTCGATGAAATCGTTTTATATCGCGAAGGGGATTTCTGCGTCGGCGGCGATTAAGGGGGCGACGAGCTGGGAGCTGAACGGGGAGAGTTTTGAACCGTTTTCTGCGGAAGTGGCGATTAAGATGCCGGAAGATAATCAAGTTGCGATTGTTGATAAGTCGGTCGTAGTGTTTAATCAGGCGAAGTTCGAAGCGTTATTCCAATATGATTATAAGTCGCAAGTCTTAGCAGAGCAGAAAGCGCGGGAACTTGAGGAGAAGTATAAGCTGTCGTTTTCTGAGGGGTTGACGCTTGATGCGTTATTACAAGATAAGAAGCCGCTGTTGAAGAAGATTCAGGCGATTGATATTAACGAGGCGATGGAACAGGAGCAGATGCTCGATTATGCGGATGAGATGCAACTTGACTTGATGACGGACGACGATAAGTCGATTATTATTATGGACGATAAAGACCTGACGACGTTTGTGAATCTGTTGAACGAGGATTATTATGTGTCGCCGGTGACGGGGCTTCGGTATGAGATTAAGTCGAAGAAGTTGCTCGGGGAGCCGGACGGGGAACCGCCAAGAGGGTAGGACGGAAGATGTTGAACGAGAGACAGCTCGAGGCGGTGAATTATTTAGAGGGGGCGCTGTTGATTTTGGCGGGGGCGGGGTCGGGAAAGACGAAGACGTTGACGCACCGGATTGCGAATTTATTACAACACGGGGTGCGCGAGAACGAGATTTTAGCCGTAACGTTTACGAATAAGGCGGCGAACGAGATGAGAGCGCGGCTCTGGACAGTACTCAAGCGCGAAGGGGCGCCCGGGCGTAATTTTATGCCGTATATGGGGACGTTCCACGGGATTTGTGTCAGGCTGTTGAGAATGGAATATGTGGCGGCGGGGCTAGAGCGAGATTTTTTGATTTATGACGCGGAAGACCAGGCGGCGTTAGTTAAGCGCGTGATGAAGCGAGAGGGAATTGAGAATAAGAGTCTGAAGCCGAAGGCGATTTTATCGGTGATTTCTAAAGCGAAGAACGAGGGGACGAGTCCGGACGAGTATCTGGCGAATGCATATTATCCGAACTTGAAGGCGATTGGAAAAGTTTATCGAGGATATGAGCGGGAGAAAGAAGAAGTGGGGGCGCTCGATTTTGATGATTTATTGTTAAGGACGCTGAAGATGTTTCAGGAGAATCCGGAAGTGAGGGAGAGATGGCGGAAGAGATTCAAGTATATTTTGATTGATGAGTATCAAGATACGAATCAGATTCAATATCAGTTGATTAAGTTGCTCGTGAACGAGAAGCAGAATATTTGTGTGGTCGGAGACGACTGGCAGTCGATTTATTCTTGGCGGGGGGCGGATTTTACGAATATTTTGAACTTTACGCGCGATTTTCCGGGGGCGAAGGTGATAAAGTTAGAACAGAATTATCGGTCAACAGGGGCGATTCTTGAGGCGAGCCAGAAGATTATCAATCAGAATAAACAGAGGTCGGAGAAAACGTTATACACCGAGGCGGGAGAGGGGGAACCGGTCGAGTTTAAGACGACGCGAGACGAGGCGGACGAGGCGCGGTTCGTAGCGAGGAAGATTCTCGAGATGAGTCGGGAGCGAGCGTTTTCTGATTTTGCGGTTTTATATCGGACGAACGCGCAGAGCTATCAGTTCGAGAAAGTGTTTATTGAGCGGCGGATTCCGTACAAAATTGTGGGCGGGGTCAGGTTTTATGACCGGAAAGAAGTCAAGGACGTTTTAGCGATTTTACACTTGATTGTGAATTCGCGGGAGAAAGTGAGCCTTGAGCGGGTCGGAAGGAACGTGTTGTCGGGGGTCGGCGAGCGGAGTTTGGAGAAGGTTTTAGCGTATCTTGAGGGGGGAGGGAAACTCGGAGACCAAGAGCTGATGATGAGCTTAACGCCGAAGGCGCGCGGAGGGGTTCTGAGGCTCGTGAACTTTTTGAAAGAGGGGCGAGAGGGGGAGCCGGCGAAAGTCGTCGAGCGGGCGGTGGAGTATTTTAACTTTGCGGAGCTACTTGATGACGGGACGCCGGGCGGACGAGAACGACTCGGGAACCTCGAAGTTCTCGCAGACAATGCGTCGAAATATGAGACGCTTGAGGAGTTTTTGGCAGATGCGGCGCTGATGTCGAGCGCGGACGAGAGTTCGGCGAAAAATTCAGTAACGTTGATGACGCTACACGCGGCGAAGGGGCTTGAGTTCCCGGTCGTGTTCTTGGTCGGACTCGAGGAAGGGCTGTTTCCGAGCGGGCGGGCGGAAGCGGAGGCGGAAGTTGAGGAAGAGCGGCGGCTTGCGTATGTGGGCATGACGCGGGCGATGGAACGGCTATTTTTGAGCTGGGCACAGAGTCGGTTTTCTTTTGGGGGGAGAAATTATGGGATGCCGTCGCGGTTTTTGACGGAACTCGGGTTCGAGCCGTTCGGGGGAAACGAGTTTGAGGATAGATATAATGACGAGTATGAGGGCGACGACAGCTATGATGGGATTGATGAAATTTATGAAGATTTTTAGGATTTTTATAAAAAAGGGCTTTACAAAAAAATAAAAACGGTTATACTAATAACAAGTAGAAAACGAAAAATAAAAACGTGAAACAAAAATCTACTGAAGGTACATTAAAAACAGTTTGAGGACGGTTAACAAGGAGTTTCGGGACCCGGTTAATTTTAGCGATACGGGTGAACAAAATCGTCGGTACATCAAAAAACTAACACCTCCCAATTAAAACTCTAAGAGATGGATTTTTCCTCGCGAACGAAGAAACTATCTCTAGCAACCATTTACACAATAAGTCTCTCAACGGCCATAAAATGACGTGAGTTTTCTCATGAAAAGTTATGGTAGTCTTTAGTGTAAAGTTAAACAAAAATCGAACAAAAACAAAACTCCTGAAGTTTCTTGTTAAACGTTCTCAAGCTAAAGGAAAAGCGATATAATTTATATCGTATGGAAGAACTTCATCAACCAGTGTTATTGTCAGAGGTTCTCGAGGTGCTCAATCCGAGACCGGGCGAGTCGTATATGGACTTGACGGCGGGATATGGAGGACATGCGGGAAAAGTTTTGGATTTAACACAGAATTATAAAGAGTCGGTTTTAATCGACCGGGATTCGTTTGCGACGGAGTATCTTAAATCGAAGTATGAACAACATGAAGGTTTAAGAATCGTGAATGAGGATTTTTATAGCTCAGTGTTAAAGGAGATTGAGTGTGGAAAAAAATATGACATGATATTGGCGGATTTCGGAGTGTCTTCCCCGCAACTAGATAGAGATGAGAGGGGTTTTTCTTTTCTAAGGGACGGCGAGCTAGATATGAGAATGGACAGGAGACAGGAGCTAACGGCGGAGAAGGTTATCAACGGGTATTCCGAGAGGAGACTCGCAGAGATTTTTGAGCAATATGGAGAGGAAAGACCGGGGAACGCGAAGAGACTGGCGCGAGAGATTGTGCGAGCAAGACCGTTTAAGACGACGGGCGAGCTGGCACAGTTTATCAAAGCGAGGTCGAGATATTCGCGGACGCATCCGGCGACGAGGATTTTTCAGGCGGTTCGGATTGAGGTAAATGATGAGTTGGGGCTGATTCAAAGAACCCTGCCGTTGTTACCGAAAGTTTTGAAGCCAGGAGGGAGAGTCGCGCTGATTACGTTTCATAGTCTCGAAGATAGGCTCGTGAAGGAGTATTTTAAGGAAGCGAGTAGTCACGGAGAGGAGAGCGAGCTAAGAATTTTAACGAAGAAGCCGATTGTTGCGGGAGAACGGGAATTGTTTATTAACCCGAGAGCGCGGAGTGCGAAGCTTCGAGTGGCTGTGGCTAGAAAATAGTTTTTAGCGTGGCTTCTTGGGATTAATAAAAACAAACAACAAAAATAAACAAAAAAGGAGGCAATATGCCTAAGCAAATCGTTGTCGCGAACAAGAGTCGTGCGCAAAAAGTCAAAGTGACGTTCTGCTAAGGGGTACTGGGGGGACATGGCCCGGAAGGGTCACCGCAAAGTTGGTTGCGGAGTCTTATAAAAAGAGTGTGTTAATTATATGACCTTCCCGAGATAGGCCCGCGTTTACTTATAGCTCTGACCGGATAACCTATCTCGGACTAAGTTATATGAATCAACAAGGGGGAGTCGGGGCGGGACGAATGACCAAAATAAAAACTAAAACTAAACAGCGAGGACAAAAACAAAAAATGCGTGAATCAAGTTCTGCCTGGGTTCGGAACCGGAACACTGTTCGGCATACGCCGAAGAGCTTAGGGCAGGTTTCACAGACGGTGATTTTGGCGATTTTAGTTTTAGTTGTGGGATTGATTTATGTAACTCAGGGAACGAAGGCGACGAGTTATGACTATGAATTGTCGAAGGTCGAGGGGGAGATTTCCGAATTGCAGGCGAAGAAGGAAGATTTAGCGGTTGAGCGGGCGAGATTAACGTCGATTGCGGAGGCGAAGAGTTCGGAAGTTGCGGCGAACATGGAGACGGCTTCCGTTTCCGGTTATGCTGAATAGACTGTAAATTTTAGTGAACTTCGGCTTCGAGACATGTTATATAATATATTGTATGGATAAAAGGATAAGGGTATTACGAGTTGGGCTGATGGTCGTGACGGGAGTGATTCTCATGCGGCTGTTTTTTGTGCAGATTGTGCAGAAGGGGGAGTGGGTTGCAAAGGCGGAGGCGCAACATACTGTTGAGAATACGATTAAGGCGAGAAGGGGGGAGATTTATATGATGGACGGGGAGGAGCCGGTTCAGGTTGTGATGAACGAGACGGCGTATAACGTGATTGTGGATCCGATGATTTTGGACGAGGAAGAGGCGAAGAAGGTGTTGTTTACGGAAGGACTTTCGGGGGCGCTAGTCGAAGGGGCGGAAGAGGTGTTTTCTGACCGGACGCGGAGATATTTTATATTGGCGAAGGGAGTGAGTCGAGACGAGGCGGAGCGGATTCGCGAGGCAGGGCTGGCGGGGGTTTATTTGCGCGAGGTTGTGCGGCGGGTATATCCGGAAGGGGAACTCGGGGCGAGAGTGCTTGGGTTTGTGAATGATGACGGAGAGGGACAATATGGGGTCGAGGGGGCGCTTGACACGGAGCTTTCCGGGAAGGACGGGCTGTTGAAGACGGTGGCGGACGTGAATCAAGTCGCGTTGTCGATTGGAGATGAGAATGTAAAAATCCCGGCAGAGGACGGGAAGGACGTAGTTTTAACGATTGACCGGAACATTCAGGACGGGGTTGAGCGGATTTTACAGGAGAAGATGACGGAGATGGGGCGAGACCAGGCGAGTGCGGTTGTGATGGACCCGAGGAACGGGGAGATTCTTGCGATGGCGAACTTACCGGGGTATGATCCGGCGAACTATGCGCAGGTTGAGGACGCGGCGGTATATATTAACCGTGTGACGGAAGACCCGTATGAACCGGCGAGTGTGTGTAAGGCGTTTACGTTTGCGGCGGGGATTGACCTCGGGGTGATGAATGCGGAGTCGACGTATTATAATGTCGATACGATTTATATCGACGGATGGCCGATTTCTAACGCGAGCCAGAACGGGAGCGCAGTGAGGACGATGCAATATGCGCTGAACTGGTCGCTTAACGTGGGGTCGATTCAAGCGTTGAAGTGGATTGGTGGGAATCCGGATGCGATTACAGAGGAAGGGCGGAAGAAATTGTATGATTATTATGTAAACAAGTTTGGACTTGGAAGGGAGACGGGGATTGAGCTGTACGAGGCGGAGGGATTGATTGGGGACCCGGTCGAGGGAGACGGGCGAGATTCGCTGTATGCGAACATGACGTTCGGGCAGAACATGTTATTGACGATGTTACAGGTAACGGCGGGGTATGCGTCGCTGATTAACGGAGGGGAGTATTATACGCCGACGGTCGTGAAGGGGGAGATGAAGGACGGGGAATTGGTCGAGCGGGGGCAGGCGGAACCGGTACGGCGGACGGTGTCGGAGGAGACGAGTCGGCAGATGAGAGAGATGCTTTGGGGGACGCGGAGTTATCCGCGACTGTATGGGGTAGATAAGGCGGGGTATTATATCGGGGGAAAGACGGGGACGGCGCAGGTAATCCGAGATGGGAAGTATGTGATGGATGAGACGGTCGCGACGTATGTAGGATTCGGGGGAGCGGAAGGGGAAGAGTCGAGATATGTGGTGATGGTGCGAATTTGGAAAGACGGGACGATGTCGGGCGGAGACACGTATGCGTTGCCGATTTTCTCGGCAATTTCTGATTTTTTGATTGATTATATGGAAATTAAGCCGGGAGGAGTGTAAAATATAAATTATGCTTAGAGTAGCGATAACGAATGAGCTTTTTTACGGACTGTTGATGTCGCTCGGGGGGTTTTTGATTGCCATGTTCTTAACGCCGGTTTATACGTATTTTGCGTATAAATATAAGTTCTGGAAAAAACAGAAGAAGCAGACGCTGGACGGGGAAGCGTTACCGGTGATGACGAAGTTACACGCGCACAAGTTCAAGCGGAAGTTCCCGACGATGGCGGGAGTGATTGGGGTCGGGGCGGTAACGATTGTGACGGTTGTGTGTAATCTTGACCGAGGACAAACGTGGTTACCGCTTGCGGGGTTCTTGGGCGGGAGCTTGGTTGGGCTGATTGATGATATGATTAACGTGTTTGGGAAGGGGGACGGCGTGGCGGGGCTTCGGGCGCCGGTTAAGTTCATGATGATTTCGCTAGTCGGGTTGTTTTTGGGCTGGTTCTTTGCGTATAAGCTCGGTTGGACGAGTGTGATGATTCCGTTTTATGGAGGGTTTTCGATTGGGGTGGTCGGAATGATTTTGTTGTTTGCGTTCGCGGTTGTGGCGACGAGTAACGCTGTGAACATTTCGGACGGATTGGACGGACTGGCGGGGGGATTGGCGATGATTGCATACGGGGCGTACGGGGCGATTGCATTGTTTCAGGGGCAGTGGATGTTATTCGGGTTTTGTTTGACGGTTGTGGGGTGGTTGTTGTCGTATATTTGGTTTAACGTGCCGCCGGCGAGGTTTATGATGGGGGACGTCGGGTCGTTCGCGCTTGGGGCGGGACTGGGGGTTGTGGCGATGATGACGAACGCGTTTTTGTTATTGCCGGTGATTGGGGGAATGTTGGTGATTGAGGCGGGGTCGAGCTTGATTCAGCTAATTTCTAAGCGGTTTTTCCATAAAAAGGTGTTTATTTCTGCACCAATTCATCATCATTTCGAGGCGAAAGGTTGGGGAGAAGCGAAGATTGTGATGAGGTTCTGGGTTTTGGCGGGGATTATGGCGGTTGTGGGGATTTTTCTCGCGGCGATTGGGGGGATTATTTAGCTGTGCGTCGGCACAGGGCAGATTTGTTGATTGGGCTTTTAACTTTGGTGTTGCTTTTTGTGGGGTTGATTGTGATTTATGCGGTCGGACCGACGCGAGTGAACTTTATGAACGTAACGTATGGGTCGGAGTTGAACGAAAATTATTTTTTCTTACATCAGGGAATTAACGTGGCGCTGTCGATTGGGGCATTTATAGCGGCATATAAGTTTCCGTATGAGAAGATGAGGAAGTTTTCTAAAGGGGTGTTGATCTTAGGGTGGGTTTTATGCACGGGGCTGTTTATTTTAGCGAAGGCGGGGTCGGGTTTAGCGAAATGTGAACTCGGGGCGTGTAGATGGATAAATCTCGGGGGGTTCGGGAGTATTCAGCCGGCGGAGATTCTTAAGCTCGGACTAGTGTTGAGCTTGGCGCAGTTGATGGCGGAGCGGAAGGCAGCGGGAAAAATTAATTCGAGCGATTTTTGGATTCCGGCGGGGGTGATGAGTCTGATTTCTTTAGGGTTTGTCGTGGTTTTGCAGAAAGACCTCGGGACGGGGGCGGTACTTGGGGCGATTATTATCGGTATGATGTTTATGTCGGGGGTGGAACTAAAGCGGTTTTTGATGGTACTCGGGGGAGTGGCGGTTTTGGCGGTTTTAGCGGTTGTGACGAGTCCACATCGGATGGAGAGAGTGATGACGTTTATGAACGGAGAAGGGAGTGATAATTATCATATCGAGAACGCGTTGATTGCGATTGGGACGGGCGGACTCGCGGGGGTCGGGGTCGGGAATTCGGTTCAGGCGACGGGGTATTTACCGGAGTCGATTAACGATTCGGTCTTTGCGATTATGGGGGAGACGTTCGGGTTTATCGGGCTGTCGGCGGTTGTGTTGGTGTTTGGGGGGTTACTTGTGCGGATTTTGGCAGTCGGGGAGAGGGGGAAAGATGACGAGCAGAAGCTAGTGGCGATTGGGGTGTTTATGTGGGTGGGAGCGCAAATGGCGGTGAATGTGATGGCGATGACGGGGCTGATTCCGCTGACGGGGATTACGTTGCCGCTGTTATCGTATGGGGGGACGAGTATGATGTTTATTTCGCTAGCGCTGGGAATTGTGTTTCAGCTGTCGTGTTATACTACAAGGAAGGGGCAAGTCGTGAGTCGATATAGCAACCGTCATTTGGAGAAGAAACGAATATGAAGAGTTTAAGATTAGAGATTTTCAAGGGCGGCGGGGGAGTTCTGAGGAGAAGAGTATGAAGATTTTAATCGTAGGAGGGGGAAGCGGAGGACATGTAACGCCGGCGATTGCAGTTGCGCGAGAGATTTTACGCTTGAGACCGCGGGCAGAAGTCGAGTTTTGGACGGACCGGAAGTATTGGGCGAACGTTGAGAAGATTACGACGCTCGGGGAAGACGAGGGACAGCTCAAGATGAAAGTGCGGAAAGTGGTTTCCGGGAAGTTCCGAAGATATTCGGGCTGGAAGATGAAGGATTATATTAAGCTCTGGCGGATAACGCTCGGGGAGTTGGTTTTGAAAAATATCGGGAACGGGTTTTTGTTTTTGTTCGGGATTGGGCAAAGTTATGTTCGGTTATTAAGTCATAAAAATCGACCTGACGCAATCTTTCTCAAGGGCGGGTATGTTGGGTTACCGGTCGGGATTGTGGCGGGCTGGCTCGGTATTCCGTATGTGATTCATGAGAGCGACGCGGCGGCGGGATTAGCGAACCGGTTGCTCATGCGGAAAGCGACGGTCGTTGCGACGGGCTTCCCGACAGAGGAGAGTGAGAAAGTAAAGTTTGTTGGGATTCCGGTCGGGGACGAGTTTAGGAAAGTAACGGAGAGTCAGCAGAGGCGGTTTAAGAAAGAGCTGGGGTTTTCGCCTGAGCGGAGTTTGGTTGTGATTACGGGGGGAAGTCAGGGGTCGGAGCGAATCAATCAGGCGGTAACGGAAGTTTTATCGGAGCTATTGAAGACGGCGGAAGTCGGGATTGTGGTTGGACGGAAGCATAAGGAGAAACTTGAGGAGCTGCGGAAGTTTGAGAAGTTCGAGGAAGGGAAGCTCACGTCGGGGTTTCGGGCATGGGAGTTTAATTCGAACATGAGGGAGCTACTTGGGGCGGCGGACGTGGTTGTGTCGCGAGCGGGGGCGACGACGATTGCGGAGCTGTCGGCGCTAGAGAAAGCCGTGATTTTAATACCGTTTGCGGATTTACCTAATTCACATCAAATGAAGAATGCGGAAAGGCTCGCTGAGGCGGGGGCGGTTCGAGTTGTGAACGACGAGGAGATGACGAAGAAGCCGGAAGAGTTGTTGACAGCAGTGGCGGAGCTGGTCCGGAGACCGGCGGAGCGGAAGAAGTTGGCGGGGAAGTTGCACGAGGAGATTTTTAAGGAAGGGAAGGGAGCGGCGGAGAGACTCGCGGAGATTGTGGTGGAAGTCGGAGGAGGAAGGGTGTGATGAGTGCGGCGGTTGGGAAGGGGGCGGTCAAAGGGGGATTGAAGGTTTTTGAGATTGAAGGGAGAAGGTGATGGAAGTTGGAAAGACGATTGGGCGGGAACGAGAGAAACCGGAGCGAGATTCGGAGCGGGAGCGGGTTCGGCGGAAGTTGAAGAAGCAACAGGCGGTGGCGATTCTTGGGGTTTTGGTCTTTTTAGGTGGGCTATTGTATTTGCTCGGGCGAGCGGGGGCGGAGTGGTATAAATGGATTTCTCAGAGAGAAGAAGTGGTTGAGATTCCGCGGGAGCCGACAATTGAGGTGATTGATGAGCAGACAGGGAAGAAGGCAGAGGCGAGTTCGAGAGTGCTCGAGTATATTGCGGAGGTTGAAGAGGAGTTTAGTAAGCTCGGGCGGAAAGTGGTTTTAGCGAGGATTCCGGAAGGGAAGATTCGCGAAGTGGATTTGGAGCTTGAGGGGGTTTCTGGAGTTGTGAAAGTGTCGCTTGATAGAGGGGCGGGGGTGTCGGCGGAGGACGGGGAGAGGATGTTGAAGTATCTGGAGAAAGAGGGGGTTGCAGAGTTTTCTTATGTTGATGTTAGGGTGGCGAGGAAGGGGTATTGGAAATAGGGGGTAGTTGTTGGAAGATCACGCGCTCACTATCGCCCGTTTCTCTTTTTCGGCTATCGGTCGTTGTTGGAAGAACCCCAACCATATTTTTTATAATTGAGTTCACACGGCGCCCTTAATTTTTACAGTTATTTCGTTCAATATTTTTCTCGATTACCTAACTCACTACGTTCGTACGGTTACTCGAAAAATATGAAGAAACAATGTAAAAATTACGGGGCGTTCACAGATTATAAAAAATAGATTGGGATTCTTCCTGACACCAAAGAGCCGGCGAGAGACCGCCGGCGAGCCGAAAACAGTTCTCCCGAGCGAGAGAAGCGGCAGAGGCGTCGAAGGACACCGAAGACGCGACGGAGCGAAGGACGAGAACAGTGTGTTATACTAGGAGAGTGTTGTTCTTTGGAGATTAGTGGGTCCGTTATCCATAAGTATCGATATTTGTGGTTCGAGGGAGGCTCATTAAAAAGGCTATTCTAGGTGGGTCAGAGTCTCGGAGAGGAGTAGGAGATGTTCCAGATTGGTTTGATTATAATCAATAAGGGCGACCGAAACAATCCTAAAGATAAACCAAAAAAGAAGTTTAACTAGAAATAGTTAAACTTCACACAACACGCATAAGAGAAGTTCCTAGAGCTTCTCTTTTTATGTAGTTATTATATCGCGGGAAGTGGGGAAAAGCAAGGGTAAGAAAGACGGGGATGGCGAAGGGTAGTGAAGGACGCGACGAAGCGAAGGGCTGAAGATGCGGCGGGAACTGGGAAGCGAGAGGGGAAACGGGGGGAGCATAAGCCTCTTGACGAGTTCAAAATGGTTATATATAATTAGCCATAGTAAACAGGAGGATTATGAATCAACAGAAGTTAGGAAAACTCAAAGAGAGGAAAGTAGCGGTGCGAGCGCTAAGTGGGTCCCTTGGTGGGCTTTTTGTTTTTGCGCTCGCATTTGTGTTCCTTCCGTATCTTTTAAGCGACGCGAACGCCGCCCAACAAGTTACCGCCACCGCCGGCTGGGACACGGTCTCCGTCACCATCGACCCGGACTACGGCAACGGCTCGACGTCCGACGACGGTCACGGCGACGTGGACTTCGGCACGCTCACCCCTCAAGAAAACTACGGCAACAGCAAAGGCACCATGCGCGTAGAGAAGAAAACCATTGGCGTTACTTCCAACGGCTCCTACTATTCCGTCTATCTCTCTACTTCCGCCGCCAACGTTGACCTGACCACTGGTCTTGCCCTCTCGAGCGATTCCGGTATTACCATTCCGGCAATTCTCGGTACCTGGAGCAATCCGATTGCCTTTTCTGAC
>JAFRJG010000011.1 GCA_017432365.1 Candidatus Saccharimonadota bacterium | reverse complement strand
TAGGTGATCTTTCGGTTTGGGCTATTCCAATTTCGCTCGCCACTACTTTCGGACTCCTTTGTTATTCTCTTTTCCTCGACCTCCTCAGATGATTCAGTTCGGTCGGTTCCCGCTCCGTATTCTATGTGTTCAAATACGTGCAATCTGACATGACTCAGATTAGGTTTCCCCATTCGGAAATCCCCGGATCAATTCTCGTACTCAGATCCCCGAGGCTTATCGCAGAGTCCTACGTCCTTCATCGGTATTGATTGTCAAGGCATCCACTATTAGTGCCCTTATTTACCTTTTTATGCATTGACTTAATCTAGCAATCGAAGTTCGATTCCTTTGAAATAGAAATTTGGGCGTCGGTTCGGAAAAGAAAACAAGTTTTCGTTTCACTCACCTCCTACAAAGTTCGATTCCTAAAATGTCGTCAATTAAAATCTATTGTCTTTCCAATTTGTTAAAAAATCCTTTTAGGGCGGAGAAAACAGGAGTTATTATCCTTTTTTCTCGCAGTTTTTCGGATTCTCACTTTGTGACAGAGGTCGAACGTGGCGACTTGTTTAACTGTTCTCGAGTATAGCGCAGAGTTAGAACTTTTGCAAGAGGTTTTTTCGAGATTTTTGAGGATTATTGGTGTTTTATCGAGGAGAGGTGCAGAAGGAGCTAGAGCTTCTGGATGGCGCGGAGGACGGCGGACTTATCAGAGGCGATAAGAGAGAGGGTTGATTCGATGTTGGTTTTAGCGACCTTGAGCGTGCGAGCGAGGACGGGGTCAGAGGCGAGAGGAGTGAAGAAGTCGAAGAAGCTTTGAGCGTCCTCTGGTTTATCAATAGTTGAGGCGAGATAGCGAGGATAATCTTCAACGGACTTTTCCCCGTTAATCTTATAGATATATTTCCAGTTGTCGAAAGTCCAGGCGAGGGCGCGGTCTCTCGAGAAGCGCCAGCGGCGGAGGCGGAGGAGGAAGGAGAGGTGGTCTTGAGGCTTGAGCAGATCGGGATTTTTGAGCAGAGAGAAGGCGAAGTCAAGATTTTTCTCGAGGCGAGGTTTAGCGAGAACCGAGAGAAGGTCGGATTTAAGTTCCGGGTTGGTCGCGGCGCGGTAGCCGGCGAGGAGTTCAGGGTAAGTTTCGGCTTCGGCGAGCCAGAGACGCGCACTGAGGACGGTGCGGCGAGCTTCGGCGGGGATTGAGGCAAAGTCGGAAGTATAGAGAGCAGTGGCGGAGGCAAGGAAGGCGGGGTCTTTCGAATAGAGGGCGTCCACGAGAAAGATATTGCGGAGGTCGGTGTCGTTCGAAGATTCGGCGGGTTTCGGCGTGAGACCGAGACGAGCGAGGGGAGATTTTACGAGGTCGTAGATGTACGCCTTGAACTTGAGCTCTTCTGGGGAGTCGTCGTCGAGAAAAAGAGTCAAGCGGGAGATGATGAAGTCAACAAGAGTCCAGACAGGGGCGGAGGTTTCATGCTTGAACTGAGGAAGGAGCGGGAGGAGGGAGGCGGAGGAGACAAGCGGGGTTTCCGAGAGGAGGAGGCGGTCAATCAGGAGGCGGAGCTGTTGTTCGTGGGCGAGATGGTCGAAGTTTTCCACAGCTTCGGCAAATTCGGGACCAGAGAGATTGACGAGATAATGACCAGACATGTCATCCTTAACTTCGGGGATAGGATAAAAACTGGCATCGGTCGAGCCGTCGAGGAGGAAGCGCTGTTGAGTTCCGTCGGTCAAAACGGGGTAGCCGGGCTGGGTCAGCCAAGCGGTCATGAACTCTTTAACGTCAAAATCGGCGTAGGGATTGAGCGATTTCCAGAGGTCGTTCGCGGTGGTGTTTTTATAGGCATATTTTTTGAAATAATCTTTGAGCCCCTTGAAAAATTGGTCTTGTTGCATTTCGCGGAGGAGCATGAGCATAAGATGAGCGCCCTTGGCGTAAACAATACAGGGGTCGAAGAGGGTGGCGATTTCCGCGGGGTCGGAGACGTCTTCGCGGACGGCTTGGACGCCAGGGAGGGCGTCGCGCGAGAGAGCGGCGAAGCAATCGGTCGTGAAGAAGTCGTCCCAGACCTTAAAATCGGGGAAGAGAGCGTCGGAGCAGAAGTATTCCATGATAGTAGCGAAAGATTCGTTGAGCCAGAGGTCGTTCCACCAGTGCATAGTAACGAGGTTGCCGAACCATTGATGGGAGAGTTCGTGAGTGATAGTTAGGGCGACGGATTTTTTGACGTCGAGGGAAGAGGAGTCGTCACAGAGGAGTTGAGAGGAGCGATAAGTGACGAGACCCCAGTTTTCCATGGCGCCAGCTTCGAAGTCAGGGATAGCGACCTGGTCGAGTTTTTCGAGGGGGTAAGGAGTGTTGAAGAGGTCTTCGTAGTATTCGAGAGAGGCTTTGGCGGTTTGGTTTGGGAAAGAGAGGAGGGAGTGGCGTTGGTCGAGCGGGGCGAAGGTGCGAACGAGAGTGCCAGATTTAGTGTGAGTTTCGAGGACGTTGAATCTGCCGACGACGAAAGCGAGGAGGTAGGTGGACATTTTCGGAGTTTTTTCGAATTTCCAAACGACAGCCTTGCACGAAGCTCCGCTTGCGTCGCCGGCGTCCTCGCGCCCGTCGTTACGGGGCTCGGCGCCTATTACTCGGTCGTAACCTCCGTGATGCGCCACAATCGGAGACTTCGCTCCGGCTGTATTCGACAAAACAATGTCATCATCATCTGGTATAGTGATTGAAAGTTCGAAGGTAGCCTTAGCGGCGGGTTCATCGACGCAAGGGAAAGCTTCGCGGGCGTAGTGGGATTCGAACTGGGTTGAGATGAGGTATTCCGGTTTGCCGTTATAATCGTAGCTCGAGAGGTAGGCGCCTTGCATGTTTTCGTTCAGAGAGCCATGGAAGCCCACTTCGACCTCTACGAGACTCTCAGGGGTCGTGAGAGCGGTCAGAACGCCATTTTCGAGAGTGAAATCGGTCAGGACGTCGTTGATTTTGAGGGAATCGATAGTTTGGTTGACGGAGTGGAGCTTGAGGAGACCGGCTTTGGTGATTTTTCCAGAGATTTTAACGGTTCCCTGGAGGGATTTTTGATGTTTATCGAGAAAGAGGGAGAGTTGATAATGTTTCGGGATAAAAAAGTCGAGTAGATGTTCCATGGGGAAATTATAGCAAGAAACTTTAAGCTTGAAAAAGCCCCCTTGAACAGGGGGCGAGAGGAAGTTAGAACGTGACCGAAAGAAGAACTGGACGAGAATGACCAGGTATTTGGAGTTTCAGTTCAATCGTGGTCGTGTCGTCCGTTTCGCGAGCGGAAGCTTCGCGCACTTCTACGGTTGCGTCGGTCGTGATTTCGGCGGCAAGGTCGCTTGGCTCCGGTTCTACTGCCTCGGCGGTGAGCTTATAGACTGTCGATTCGGCTACTTCGGTCGATTCGTTGGCAGTGTCGGTCGTTTCCGGGGCGATTTCAGAGCCAGTTTCGGAGACCGCGAGGACTTGGGCGAGCCAAGTAGAGTGGGGACCGAGATGTTGTTTCAGGGTCGTGTAGCTCGGGAGAGTAGAATCAGCACTCGCTTCGGCGGTACTCGGGATTTTGCCGTGAGCCTCATAATAGCGCTTAACACAGTCAAGAACCAAGGGTTTTGACCAATAGTTACGTCGTTTGTGGTTCATGAGTTTCCTCCTTTTTCGAGGTGCGGGGTTTTCAGGGGCGGACTCAGAACCGTCGCGGGCAAGCCCGCCACTACGGTAGGCGTTGTAGGCGGCGGTGGCTGCCGCGGCGTATGAGCCGTAGTAGAAACTGTAAGTGTTCGGGGGCGGCAAATCGGGGTCAGCGAGGACTTCAGCGAAACTCGGCGGGCGATTCAGTCGAGCCGCCGTCTCGGTTAAGGGTTTCAGAAGAGCGTCGCGAACGCTTCCCTCAATACAGAGGGCTTTGCCAGAGTTCAGGCGAATGACGACCAACTAAATCACCTCCTTTGAGGACGTTTCCTCGACAATGGGGTCTGAAAGGTTCAATTCCCTGTTCAGGGTGGAGCTATTATACCATAAAATCCAGAAAGAAAAAGTCCCCCAAACAGGGGGACGAGGTAATACTTAGACTGTGCGATGGAGGACGCTAAGCCCTTCGCTAAAGCGAAATTCGGTCGGATATTCGCTCGCGAGGTACGCGCGCAGTTCGGCTTCACCAGTAGTGACATTAACAGAGACTAGAAGGTCAAGAGCAACTAGCATAGCCATCACCAAAAGCAACAGTTCCATAGACATTTCCCCCTTTCTCGAAAGATAAAGAGCTGCATAAGAGCTTGGGGGCTATTTTACGATATTTTTCTTTTTATGTCAAGGAAAAGCGTTTCGGGGTCGGGAGTTAGGCGGCGTTGGTATGGACGGCAACAACATCATCGAGGTCGTCGATACTGTCGAGGAGCTTTTCGAGCTTCTCGGCGGTTTCTCCTTCGACAGGGACAGTCGAGGTCGGGACGTAGCGCAGTTCAGCTTCGGCAACGGTTAAGCCTTGGTCAAGGAGAGCTTGGCGAACTTTCATGAGGTCTTTATCAGGGGTCGTGATTTCGATACCGTCTTCGGTTTCTTCGGCATCTTCAGCGCCAGCGTCAAGAGCGGTCAATAGAGCCTCTTCAGAGGTTTCGGAGATAAGAATGACACCTTTTTTCGCGAATTGGAACATGACGGAGCCGGGGTCAGCGAGGCGACCGCCGTTTTTCTCGACGGTATGGCGGACGAGGGGGAGGGTACGGTTTTTATTATCGGTTGCAACTTCGATAATAATACCGGTTCCGCCGGGTCCGTAGGCTTCATAAACTTCTTCAAGAAGGGCGGCGGCGGACTTATCGGCGACGCGAGCGATAGCGCGTTCGATATTAGCTTTCGGCATGTTCGCGAGGCGAGCTTTTTCGAGAACCATGGCAAGAGAAGGGTTCATTGCGGGGTCAGTTCCCTGGCGAGCGGCAATAGCGATTTGGTTACCGATTTTTGTAAAGAGGGCGCCACGCTTCGCGTCAACGACCGCCTTTTGGCGTTTCGTAGTTGCCCATTTGGAATGTCCAGACATGAAACTTCCTCGTTTAGGTTACTTTTGCTTGAAAATTAACGTGATTATATCATAAGAGAAGAGAATGAAAAAGCCCCGCGAGCGCGGGGCGAAAGGTTAACGGGGGACGAAAGAAGAGTTGACAGACTGGAACTCCAGCCCTTCGGAGCAGGTACAGCATCCGTGAGGATACTGCTCACAGGTACACGTGTAGCGAATCTCCGCCAAGAAACAGCTCTGAAGATTAACTACGCAGGTAAAGTTCGCCCGGGAGCCGCGAATCAAATTGTCGCGGATACCGCCGGGAAAAACCAGTTTAACCTCCGTGTAGTCGCCGAAGTCGTCGTATTCCAGATGGACGGAGACCCCAAAGTCGGGGTGGTCGGTCGGATTGGACGGGGCGTAGCCGAGCAAAGTAGCCTGTTCGCTCTCGAAATCAGCATCATTAAAACGCCAGCCGCGACGCCGGAGTGTGTCCAGACTACTCGCGAGAAGTTCGTCGTGAACAAGGACGCCAGCAGAGACGTTAAACGATAACAACGGGTGATTCGGGTTAAAACCCGGTAACAGTTGGATTGTCATGTGCTCCCCTCCCTAACTTTCCGCAAGAATGTTTTAAGCGGGTGCCCGCACGGAAAGTGGTCGAAAACCGCTTTTTTTATACCGTATTTTCGGGTAAAAGTCAAGAGGCTAGTAGTTATTTGCCTTGATTTCGAAGAAGGAGCGGGGATGGGCGCAGACGGGACAGGTTTCAGGGGCGGTTTCACCAACGAAAATATGACCGCAGTTACGACATTTCCAGACGGTTACCTTGTCACTCTTGAATACGACGTCGTTTTCGATGTTGTCGCGGAGTTTCGCGTAGCGGGCTTCGTGTTCTTTCTCGATAAGGGCGACACCTTCGAATTTTTCGGCGATTTCATCATAACCTTCAGCGCGAGCTTCTTCGGCGAAGGTTTTATACATGGAAGTCCATTCGTCGTTTTCTCCCTGAATCGCGGCGGTCAGATTTGACTTCGTGTCGGGGACGGCGCCGGAGTTGAGATATTTGAACCAAAGTTTCGCATGTTCTTTTTCGTTACCGGAGGTTTCGAGAAAGAGGTCGGCGATTTGTTCATAGCCGTCTTTTTTGGCGCGAGAAGCGAAGTATTGGTATTTAACGCAAGCTTGAGACTCGCCAGCGAAGGCGGTTGCGAGGTTTTTCCAAGTTTTACTGTTCTTTTTTAACTCCATAGTGACTCCTTTTTAGAAATTATACCAGAAAAAGCCCCGCGAGCGCGGGGCAAGGAGGAAGTTAAGGGGTGAGATTTTCGGTCATCACCTCGTTGAACTCCTGGGCGATTTTTAACGCCAGCTTCGGGAGCGGAACGCTCAAAGCTTCGGAGTTCTGAAGATAGACACAGGTCAGATAATCATAATCGCCGGCGAGTTCGTGCTGAGCCAGCCAATGAATCGTCTCCCGGTCAGGGGTTTGAAGCGCAGCAGGGTTGTTCGGGGTCAACAGTAAAGTGAACAGCTTGCCGCGCCGGACTTCGAGATGAGCATCGGCGGCAGTCAGAAGAAGCGGGTCAAGAGACTTTTCCACAAGCGTCTGCAACAGTTCCAGGTTATCCCTAAGCTCCTGCGCCAGTTCGAGCATATATTCAACCTGAAGCTCGAGCGGTTCAACAGAGGCGGAAGTATATTCCCGAACGCCGCTGATATGGCGGATGTGAAAAGCGGTTTTTCCATACACGAACCGTGGTTCGCGAGCGGCGTGGTCAGGCCAGCCGCAGAGACGCCGAACTTCGGCGATGTCATCCTCGACATGACGAAGGCGGTTCAAAATCGGTACATGTTCTTGAGAAACAATCTGAGAAGTTTCCATAATTCCCTCCTATCTTGAAAGGTACTAGATGATTAGGCTGCTGGCATATTATAGAATAATTCTTTAGTTTTTGCAATATGATATAATACGGAGAGTATGGCCATTGAGAGGAGTACAGAGCGGGTTGTGGATATAAAAAACCACGAGGAGAGTGCAGAGGAGCAGGTACTCGAGAAGAGTCTGCGACCGACGAGTTTTGTCGAGTATATTGGGCAGGAACGCCTAAAAACCAATCTGAAACTGGCGATTGACGCGGTGAAGAAGCGGGACGACGGGACGACGCTAGACCATGTGCTGTTGTATGGGCCGCCGGGACTGGGGAAGACGACGATGGCGAACGTGATTGCGCATGAACTCGGAGCGAATCTAAAGGTGACGAGCGGACCGGCAATTGAGCGGGCGGGAGACTTGGCGTCGATGTTGACGAATTTACAAGACGGAGATGTGCTGTTTATTGATGAGATTCATCGACTACGGCGAGTGGTTGAGGAGATTCTTTATTCAGCGATGGAAGATTATAAGCTCGATATTGTGATTGGGAAGGGACCGGCGGCGCGGAGCGTGCGACTAGATTTGCCGCATTTTACGGTGATTGGGGCGACGACGCGAACGGGGGCGCTCGCAGGACCGCTCAGAGACCGGTTCGGGATTATTCATCGGCTGGAGTATTATCAGTTGCCGGAGGTGCAACAGATTGTGGCGCGGACGGCGGCGTTGCTCGGGAAAGAGATTACGCCGGAGGCGACGGAGTTGCTCGCGACGAGGTGTCGACTCACGCCGCGAATTGCGAACCGGCTCGTGAAGCGGGTGCGGGATTTTGCGGATGTTAAGGGGGCGACGGAGATTGACGAGGAGCTGGCGCGGGGGGCGCTGGAGCTGATGGAGATTGATGAGTTCGGGCTTGACCCGGCAGACCGGAATATGCTCCGACTGATGATTGAGAATTATGGAGACCGACCGGTCGGGTTGACGACGATTGCGGCGCTAACGGGGGACGAGCCGACGACGATTGAGGAGTATTATGAGCCGTATCTCTTGCAGCTCGGGATGATTGAGCGGACGCCGAAAGGTCGGGTCGCGACGGTCAAGGCGCGGGAGCATTTAGGGAAAGGTTAGGGGCGCAAAAAGCCCGAGACGAAAGTCTCGGGCGGGGTTGATGAGGAACTAATCTTGATGCTGACTTGGCGATTATGACGTGTATGGCGTCGGGTACTCCGCGAAGGAGTAAGTGCCGCCTTCGCCAGAAGCGTAGAAGTAGTTGTGGACTCCGTCGCCGTAGAAATACAGCTTGTCCGACGGAAGCGTCCGACCGACTTCAGTTTCGCCGTTTTTCTCGCGATTCCACCGGATGAGGACGTCGCGGGCGAGAACTAAGAGGTCATCTCGAACGGCGGTACTACTCCACCAGGCAAACTGCGCCGGAGCGGAGAGGACGGCATAAATCGAGCTGCCGAAACGACCATCGTCCACGCGGTTCAAGACGGTCCAGGCGACCATACTTTGTTCGGTCTGGCTCGGAACGCCGCCGGCTTCATTCAGCATGACCTGTGCAAGCAAGCGGGCGTCTTCCTCCGAGTACATCTCCGCACCCTCAGCGCGAATTTCCGTCACCACAACGGTTGCAGCAAAGACGAACGCACCGAGATATAAGGCACAGGCGAGGCAGAGGATGACCTTGAATTTAAGGTCAAGCACCGCGTTCACCTTCTTAATAGTGTTGATGAGTTCCTTCAGGTCTTTTCTCATAATTAACCCTCCTTTATGAGAAACAAAATAAAAAAGTTCAGAATTGAGCGAACGCCCAATTACTTCGTATTATAGCATAAGTTCGATAAAAAGTCAATAAAATGGTAGTACCGACTGGGGTCGAACCAGTGACCTTGGGCTTATGAGTCCCACGCTCTAACCAGCTGAGCTACGGTACCACTAGAACAATTATAGAATAGAGGCGGATTTTGCGCAACCGCCCTAGTTCCAGAAGCCGCGTTTTTTACCTTTTTTGGCGCCAGAGCGGAACTCTTCGAGTAGTTCGCGTTCGCGACGTGAGAGGTTTTTCGGGGTTTCGACGATAACGGAGACGATATGGGGTCCGCGGTCGCCGTCGGCGCGCATAGGGACGCCATGTTTAGAGAGGCGGAACGGCGTGCCACTTTGAGTTCCGGCGGGGACTTTCATAGTGACAATTCCGTCGACGGTTTCAACATCAAGTTCACAGCCGAGAGCGGCATCAACCATGGAAATCCGGGCTTCAGAGAGAATAATGTTGCCTTCGCGAGTGAGATTTTTATCGGGGCGGACGCGGACGCGGACATAAAAGTCGCCTCTCGTGCCGCCTTTCGGGGCGTCGCCGCCTTTTCCGGCGAGACGAATCGCCATGCCGTCGTCGATTCCGGCAGGGATTTTAACTTTCAGTTTTTTCTCGGAACTCGGGGCGGAGACTTCGACGGTGGTCCCAAAAATTGCTTCACGAAAGCTAATCGAAACCGAGGTTTCGAAGTCGGAACCGCGCGCGGGACGGCGACGCCCGCCGGCGCCGAAGCCGAAGAGGTTACCGAGAATATCGTCGAGACCACCTCCGCCGCCAAAGTCGAAGTTAAAGCTCTGACCGTTGAAGTTAAAGTTACCGTTACCGAAAGGATTTCCGGCACCGCCAAACGGGTTTCCAGGGTCGTTACCGACGCCAGCATGACCGAATTGGTCGTAGCGAGAGCGTTTTTGTTTGTCGCTCAAGACTTCGTAGGCTTCAGTTGCTTCCTTGAACTTTTCTTCGGCGGTCTTATCACCCGGGTTTTTATCTGGGTGGTATTTTATTGCGAGCTTACGGTACGCCTTTTTGATTTCGTCATCAGAGGCGGTTTTTCCGACACCGAGAACTTCATAATAATCACGTTTCGACATAACTGGAGTTTATTATAGCGAATTAGCACTTTTAACGCAAGAGTGCTAATTTATCGGCGAGGCGGTCGAGGTTGGGTGGGGCGATTTCTAGAGGAGAACGAGGAGGAGCGGGCGAGCGAGAGGTAAAAGTTGAAGTTTTAACAAGAATATGTTATAATTGAAGAGGTAGTTGCCTGCACTAGCTCGGTGCGGGGCAGTTAAGCAAAACAACAGTTCTCGCCAAGAAGAGCGAGAGAAGGGAGGGCTATGTTGTTAACGAATTGGTTGAGGAGTCGGAAGCTGGAAGAAGATTTCGACATCGGTTCCCTCGTCATCAGTGTTGATTCTGGCGAAGACGAGGAGTTCGAATATGTCGTACTGGAGCGCGAAGACGTACTCGAGGCATGCCCGGAAGGGGACATTGAGCGACTGACGTCGTTTGTCGTGCCGGAAGGGACGGAAGTAATTGGGATCGAAGCCTTTTCGGGAGCGATAAATCTCCGAAAGGTTGTGATTCCGGAGGGCGTTTACGTAATTTCAATTGACGCCTTCTATGACTGCCGTGCGCTCGAAAACCTGCGTCTGCCTTCGAGTCTGAAGTGTATTGATAACGGAGCCTTTGAAGGATGCCGAGGGATGCTCAAGCTGCGGATTCCGGATGGCGTCGAGCTGATTGGCTTCGAGGCCTTTAAGGATTGCGCTTTTGAGCGCCTAGTGATTGGCAACGGCGTCGAAGAAATCGAGGAGTCGGCATTCCAAAACTGCCGGCGGATGCAGTCGGTTTCTTTCGGGAAAGGGATCCGGTATGTCCGGAGACGCGCGTTTGAGGGGTGTCGGTCGTTGAAGACGATTCGATTCGCGAACCGGGCGCCGCTTCTGAGCCTTGAGCAGGATTCCTTCAAAGGAACCAAACGGCTGAAAAGCCTCAAACTACCGAGGAGGTATCGGGAATGTCCCCCGTACGGGGAATTACAGCAGGCATTCGTCGATTCTAATATCTACTTTTATAGTAGATAAAGCTGTATGCCCCCGACGAAAGTCGGGGGATTTTCATGCTCGAGGATTTCACGGACTACGACAGGCGCGCTATTTAGCGTATTCGACGGCGCGAGTTTCGCGGATAACGTTAACCTTAATCACGCCGGGGTAGGACATGGTCGCTTCGATTTTATTGGCGATGTCACGAGCGAGCTTGAGAGCCGTGAGGTCGTCGATTTGTTTTGGCTCGACGATGACGCGGATTTCGCGACCGGCGGAGATAGCGTAGGCTTTATCAATTCCGGGGAAAGAAGTGGCGATATTTTCTAGGTCGCGCATGCGTTCGGCAAAGTTCTCGGCGGAAATATTCCGGGCGCCCGGGCGGGCGGCAGAGATGGCGTCGCAGATTTTAACGATTAAGGCTTCCGGAGAGGTCGGTTCGATGTCGTCGTGATGAGCGGCGATAGCATGAACGACAGCGTCGGGCATGCCGTATTTTTTCGCGAGTTCGGCGCCGATTTCAGCGTGCTTTCCTTCGATTTTATGAGTGACGGCTTTTCCCATGTCATGGAGGAGGGTGGCGGTTTTCGCGATACGCTTATCCGCGCCAATTTCCTCGGCAATCATGCCTGCCATGTGAGCCATTTCGATACTGTGGAGAAGGACGTTTTGACCATAAGAGGTACGGAACTTGAGTTCGCCGAGGAGATGAAGGATTTCGCGGGGGATACCGACGACGCCAACTTCACGAGCGGCGTCCTCGCCAGCGCGGACGACTTCCTTTTCAATTTCCTTTTCGCCTTTCGCGACGGCTTCTTCGATACTGGCGGGGTTAATCCGACCGTCTTTCATCAGGCGCTCGAGAGCGTAGCGGGCGACTTGGCGACGAATCGGGTCGAAGCTCGAGAGGACGACCATACCGGGAGCGTCATCGACGACGATATCGACGCCAGTGGCGCGCTGGAGGGCTTGAATATTTCTACCTTCTTTACCGATAATCCGACCTTTCATGTCGTCGTCGGGGAGTTTCAGGGACGTAACAGTCCGGTCGGCGGTAACTTCCGAGGACATGCGTTCCATGGCGGTCAAGAGAATCGCTTGGGCGGTCTCGTCGATGTCATGTTTGATTTCTTTCTGTTCTTTCGCGACGAGAGCGACGAGGTCCTGACGGATGTCGGATTCGGTCATTTTCATGAGCTTTTCACGAGCTTCCGCCTTCGAGAGTCCGGCGACTTTTTCAAGTTTTTCGTGTTGTTTAACGCGGATTTCGCGAACTTCGGTTTTAAGCTCTTCAAGCTCTTTTTCGGAACGGTTCAGATGTTCGGTCTTTTTCTCGAGCTGGTCGAGTTTATGGTCAAGGGCGGTTTCGCGTTCAGCGAGGCGGTTTTCCGTGCGTTTCCATTCCTTTCGGCGGTCAGCTTCTTCAGAGGCGGACTTATCGGAGATTCGAGTTGCTTCTTTTTTCGCTTCAAGAACGATGTCGCCAGCTTCGTGTTTAGCTTTCCGAATCAGGTCTTCGGCTTTATTTTTGCCGCCGTTTTCGTGTTTTTTATTATATAGAAAAAGAGAGCCAGCGCCGGCGCCAATACCGAGTACCGCGGCGATAATAATGGCGATAATTTCCATTTACCTACTTTCTAATTGTCGTTCGTCCCGCGGGGTGACTTTCGCGGGCAATGATAACAAAAATTATAAAAAATTGATATTCCGCGTTTATTATAACATGGTTTTTTATTCTTGAGGAGTTTCTGCGGGAGTTTCTTCAGAAGTTTTCGCTTCCGCTAAAAGCGATTCGACAAGTTCGTCATATAGGCGGCGGGTTTCGTCGGCGGAGTTTTTCAGTTCGATATAATCTTCTTCGAGTTTATTGTAAGATTCTTCAAGGGAGAGGTTTTTCGTGTATTCGTAAATCCCGAGACCAGTTCCGAGGAGAGCGATAAGGAGGAAAATCACAGTTAAAACGGCGAACCAGACAGAGGATTTTTTCGCGGGGGCGTTTTTTGCTTCGCGAGCAGCGAGGAGGGCAGCTTCGGTTTCGGCGGCGGCACGTTCGCGAGCTTCAATTTCTGAACGGGTTTCTGCATAAGTTCCGCCAACGACGTTTTTCATCGGGGGGACAATTCCCTGTGGCTTGTTTAATTGGAGAGTGTCGATTATGCTCGCTTTTTTACTCATATAATTCTATTTTATCATAAAATTTATTTTTTCGGAGGAGTAACGCGGGCGGGGCGACCATAATCGGGAATAATCTGAGAGTGTTTCACGCCGTGATGGTCATAAAGGGGGAGACGGAGTTCGTGAGCGAGAGTGTTGATGACGGTGGCGCCGATGCGCAAGCCGGTGAACGAGCCGGGACCCGAGAAAAACGTGAGTTGCTTGAGGTCGGTCCAGGTTTTCGCGTGGATGGCGAGCTTATCGCGGAGGAAGCCGAGGAGTTTTTCCGCCATTTCGCGACCGAGTAGCTCGCGATATTCAAAAGTGGCGCCGGTTTGAGTATCTTCGAGAACGAGTATCGCTTCGGGAGTTGAGGTGTCGAGATAGAGGTTCATAGACACTCCTTGAGGAGTTCTCGTGAGCCGTCCGAGCGGACGCGAAAAGTCAGCTTCAAGCGAGACGCAGGGAGGAGATTTTTAACGGAGTCGCTCCATTCGAGGACGACGACAGTATTTTTCTCGGTGAGAGCTTCAGCGAGGTCAGAGGACATCAAGCCGGGGTCAGAAAGGCGATAAAAATCATAGTGGACGAGTTCGCCGCCGGGGAAGGTATAGCGTTTAGAGATGGTAAAGCTCGGAGAAGTAACGGGTTCGCGAACGCCGAGTCCCTTGGCAAGGGCGCGCGTGAACGTGGTTTTTCCGACGCCGACATCGCCAACTAGTTCAAGAACAAGAGCGTGGTCCGGGTCGAGTTCGAGAGACTTACCGAGAGATTCGGCGAAAGCGGCGAGGTCGGATTCAGTTTGAAAAATCATGAAGTCATTATATCATATGATATAATTAGGTTGTGGGTTCGTCGTTCAACGGATAGGACATATCCCCTCTAAGGATACAATGCTGGTTCGATTCCAGCCGGACCTACCAGGTCGTGATTCCCTTTTGGGAGTTTTTTATTTTTGAGGTTTTTCGAGTTGATAATAAATCGAAGGGGCGAAACGAACGGGGGCGAGGAGTTTTTGGGCGGGTTTTTCGAGCTTCATGAGAGTTTTCGAGCCGAGGAGCTTCTTTAACTTAGCGGAGCGAAAATTCGAGACAGAGAGGACTTGTTTGGTCTTAAAACCGGCATTTTCGAAGAGGTTTTCAAGGTATTTAGGGTGATAATTGTACATGTTCAACTCTTCGAGATATGACTGAGACTTTTCGAAAGGGTTAATATCGGTTTTCTTCGTCCAGTAGCGGAACATGCGCGGGAGGGTTCTTTTGTTGGCGATTTCAATAACGGCGACACCGCCGGGCTTCAAGATACGATAGAGTTCGGAGATGACCTGTTGCATGTCCTTGAAATGATGAGTGGCGCGAATCATCATCAGTCCGTCGAACGTCTCGTCCTGAAACGGGAGGGAGTAAATATCGCCGGACTTGGTTTTAATTCGGTCGCCATAGGTCTTTTTTGCGTCGGCGAGTTCGGTTTTTGAGTAGTCGAAAATTGTACAGGATTTCGCACGACCGAGGTACTCGTCGGCGAGACGACCATAACCGCCGGCAATATCAACAAAGGATTCCATTGAATCGGGAAGAAGGCGGCGAATAGCGAGGCGGTCGGCAAGGTCTTCATAGGCGCGGTCGGCGTCTTCCCAGAAGATTTTTTTATAATCGTAGCCGTTATAATCGGCGACAACGGCGTGGTCGGAGGTTTTAACTTCTTCAGCGGTTTTTGTCATGATAATTTATTATATCACACGAGAGACTTCATCGAGAGTCGTAACGCCGTCCAGTGCGAGCAGGAGACCTTTTTGTTCGAGGGTTAACATGCCGTTTTTCCGAGCGACAGCTTCGATTGAGTGGGCGTTGGCGGAGGCGACGTCTCCCTTGAGATATTCGGAGATTTCTTCAGAGACGACGAGCTGTTCCATCAAAATCGCGCGACCGGCGAAGCCGAAGGGGTTTTCCGGGGTCGGGACGGGACGGTAGAGTTTGATTTCGTCGGGGCTAAAGCCGTCGACACCCTTGAGCGTGTCGCGGATGTAGGTCTTAACGGATTCATCGGGGTCGTACGGTTCTTTAGCGTTGGTAAGCTTTCGAACAAGGCGCTGGGCAATGACGAGACGGATAGAGTTGGCGAAAATCGGATTAGTCCCGATTAAATCAATCATGCGGGAGAAAGCCGCTGCGGAAGAGTCGGCATGGAACGAAGAGAGGACGAGATGACCAGTGATAGAGGCTTGGATGGCGGTTTTAGCGGTATCAACGTCGCGAATCTCGCCCACCATGACTACGTCGGGGTCGAGACGGAGAACGGAACGAAGCCCCTCGGCGAAAGAGCCGCCCTTTCGGGTTGAAATCGGGATTTGAGAAATCCCCGTGAGACCGTATTCAATCGGGTCCTCGAGGGTGATGATTTTCCGGTCAGTCGTGTTCAGAGCGTTGAGCATGGAATAGAGCGTGGTTGATTTTCCAGAGCCGGTCGGACCGACCATGAGAACGAGTCCGCGAGGGTGGCGAACGATTTCCTGGATTTCTAATTTTTCGGGTTCAGAGAGTCCGAGCAGGTCGAGTTTCAGGAGCGACTCGTCAAAGTTAAAGAGGCGCAGGACGGCGTCTTGACCGTAAAGAGTCGGAATCGTCTCAACGCGGACGTTCAAGAGATGGGTTGCTTTTCCGCGATGGATTTCGGTCTGGAGATGACCGGACTGGGGAGTCGAAGCGGCGGTCGAAACGTTCGCGCGGGAGGAAAGCTCCCCCATAATCACGCGGTAGCGGTCTTTAGAGAGTTCAGCGACAGGGTGGAGCAGACCGTCAACACGCATGCGAATCCGGATTTCGTTACGGAGATTTTCGATATGGATGTCAGAGGCGCCGAGCTTATCGGCTTGGTCGAGGAGAAAGTCGAAGACTTTATCAGAGGAGACAGAGTTCAGGGTTCGCGAAACCGAGGCGAGCGTTTCCGAGTCGCCGTCACCAGCGATTTTAATGTCGTCATAAACGATTTCTTTCGGCGGGTCGTAACGAGTCATGAAAATACGGAAGGCGGAGCCGGAAATGAGGAAGAAATCGACGCGCTCACCTTCGCGTTCATAGTCCGCGCGCATCGAGGAGAGGAGGGTTCGGGGGGTCTGGGAAGTAATCATGAACTGGAAATGATTTTCGCCCCCGCCCTTTTGAAGAGGGAGAATGAAGTTTCTATACATTTCCTCCTTCTCGAGGAGACCGTGAATGAGGGGGATACTTTCTTCAAATTCACGCGTGTCGAGATACGGGAGTCCGAGAATCCGAGCGCGGTTGCGCGTTGCGGTTTCTTCGTTTTCGCGGCGCTTGTTCTGGAGTTCAGTTTCGTCCATAGTTATTATGATTATATCATACCTTTAACTTTTGGGAGATTGTGCTATAATTAAAGAATGAGTAGGAAGAAAAAAGTCGTTATTGCGAAGTTAAACCGAAACAATAACCATAAACATAGCCAAAAGCGTCAACATCTCCGCCATAAAGACGGACGCTAAAAATAATCCCGCAGGTCGGGGTTATTTTTTGATGATTTTTGGCGAGGTTTGAAGCTTATTGAGGCGTTCAAAATAAACTTTCGCGGTACGGGAAAGGGGATCGAGAGGGTCGTCGGTTTTAATATAGGCAAAAGAGAGGCGGTCGGTGTCGTCGAGCTTCGCATAGTAACGCCAGAGCAGACCGCGACCGAAGAGTTCGAGATGACGGTCGGGATTTTCGACGGTTTCGGAGAGGAAGTTTTCTAGGCGATTGAGGTAATGGTCTTGTTTGGTTTTATATTTTTTGTTGAAGATATTTTCCCAGAGGTTCTTTTCGGCGAAGTATTCCCAAACTTCTTCATCTTTCCCCTCAGGGGTAATTTCGTTGCCGAAGGCGTCATATTTTTTCGCGGCTTTTAGTTCTTTTTCAAGAGAGGGGAGGTACTTTTTAGTTTCTTCAAAATAATCTCGCATGAGCGCTTCGAGGAGGAGTTTAAACTCTTCGTCGAGGGCTTTGCGCTTGGTCTCGGTTTTAGAAACAGCTTCGTCCCAGAACATTGAGTCTATTTTAGCATATTTTTTCGAGTTTGGCGCAAGAGAGGCGGGGCGTTTGAGAAAATTACTCCTCATGCTTGCGTGAAAACGATTCCTACCTTAAAATGGGCGCCAACAAGAGGAGATTGATGAAAGCGAAAGAAATCTTCAAAACAATTCTCGGGGGAGGGGTAGTAATTCTCGCGGCGGTTCTAGTTAGTTTACGGATACTCGGATTTGAGTTATTTACCGTGATGTCGGGGTCGATGGCGCCAACGTTCCAGGTTGGAGACCTCGTTTATACGAAGCCGAAGGAAGAATATAACGTCGGAGAGACGATTACGTTCTTGGCAGATGCGAAAACGGTCGTGACGCATCGAGTGATTGAGGTGATTGATGAGACGGACGAGACCGGGCGAACGCTCAGGTTTTATCGGACGCAAGGAGATGCGAACGACGAGGCGGACGGGAACTTGGTATATAGCGGGAATGTGATTGGAGAGGCGCGATTGAGGATTCCGTATCTCGGGTTTTTAGCGCAGTTTATTCAGCAGCCGCCAGGGGCGTACGTGGCGGTGGCGTTTTGTACGGTGATGGCAGTAATCGTCTTGACGCCAGAGAAGAAGGGGGAGCGGTTCGTTTATCAAAATAATTCTAAGAAAGGAGAATTATGGATAAAACGGTATCAAAAAAGAAGACTCTAGCGATTGCGAGTATTCTCGGAATCGGGGCGCTACTTCTGTCATCGCGGTCGCTCGCGTATTTTACGGACAAGGATAACTTGTCGGGCGTCTTTACCTTCGGAGACGTCGATATAGCGTTGTCGCAACAACAACGACAGGTAGTGAACGGAGAAAAGACAACGACGCTAGAGAACTTTCAGCAAAATCAGGCGCTCTATCCGGTCGCGGGAGAGCTCGGATATACGGACAGTACTTGGATTTCTACGGCGACGAATTATGCAGATAAAATCGTGACGGTCAAGAATACTGAATCGACGGCGGCATGGATTCGGGCGTATGTGGCGGTTCCGGCGACGTTAGACCAGGGATATACGGCGTTTAACGGAACAGGAAGTGCATTACATCTTGACTACGGAAAAACTAAAAACGGGACGACCGCGGGGAAAAATTGGGATTGGGGAACCGCCGAGACGTTGCATCATTTCAATACAACGATTAACGGAACCGATTATCATGTTTATTATGCGGATTATATGACGACGCTCGCGGGCGGGGCGACCTCTGAGCGGTTGATTCAGGGGCTATATCTCGATTCAAGCGTGAGTGTGGCGGATTCAGGAACACTGACACTGAACGGGAACGAGCTGACCGGGATTACGACGAGTTCGTCGATTGATTGTCCGGTGTTTGTTGTGGCGGTACAGGCGAACGGTTTTACCGACGCGAAGACGGCAGTCGAGGCGGCGTTCGGGCAAAAGTATAATCCTTGGGGCGGAAGCGTGTCGAACTGGCAATAGCTTTCCTGGTGCGTCTGATAGGGTACTCCTCGCTACGCTCGTAAAAGAAATACCCGGAGCAGATGCTCCGGGTATTTCTTTGGTACACCGTAGTGAAAGAAGTTGCAACCATGATCAAGGTAGATTTGTTGTATGTTCCGGTGGGTGCTACTTCTACTTTTCTCTAGTTTCTTCTTTTAATTACGATGTCTAACCTTAATTATACCACTTTTTATGTCAAAAATGGCTACAATAGGGGTTGAAATGGGCAAAAAGTGCTAAAAAATAGTGTAAAAATTACTACACATTTATTAAAAAATATATGATGGGGCTATTCCCATTATATTTTTTGTCTAAATTAGCTGGGGCAGAGACCCCCAAAATGAACAGTCGGTACCCCTGCGGAGTCAGGGGTATTTTTGGGGCTAATGCAAATGTCTTTTATGCTCGCTAAAAACGAAGCGAATCTCGACATCACTATCACGCGACGCCTATAACATTAACGGGTTTTATGGTATAATTAGTAATGTCCATATTCATAAGCTGTCGAAAGGTTCACAGATGACTACTGTGGATAATCGAATTAGCCCCTTTGTGGGGCACCCGCTCCAGTCGGGCTAACGCCTTTCTGCAGCAAATTGAGTATGGACACCCAATAGCGGGTGTCCCATTTAGTTTAAGGGACATCTACGTATAACAACGAAAGGTGCTCCATGCCAAACAAAACAGCTATAGAAAATGAAATAAAACGCAGAGTTTATAGAACTTTTTGGGGCTACTTAATTGCTTGGGTTATCATTGGAGGTTGTTTTTCGGTAGCAAATGTGGACTCTCCTGCCTCTTCGCAATCTCATTTACAAGTTACATCTGAAGCAGTAGTATTGTCTGGTTTACTAGGTGGGTTATTTTACGGAGTCTTGCTTGGGTTGCCAACTGCTTTTGCTATGGCTATTGTAGAACGGTGGAAGCTAAGAGGATACAACGCTACGGTATTTCAAATTATCTGGGCTGTATTGGTTGTGGTTTCTGTTTTAGCGTCGAACCATGATTTGGGATGGGTCGGATATTTATTATTGGCAGTGTTTTATGGTGTTTTTATAGCTACCATTGTTTTTAATAATGCAATGAAAAAGCGATACGCTGATGACTTAAAAAAGCATAAAGCCACCAAGTCCTTGATATTGCAGGAACGAGAAGAGGAAGCGGAAAAGGCAAACAAATCGCCGAAGACCGAACCGACTGATGAGCCGGACGACGACGCCGAAGATATGTTATAATAGGGTAATGAATAACCCAAAACAAAGAGGCAGGATTATTATACCTGCTGGGCGTAGACCATGGGCGCATGAGCTTCGTATTGCTGACATTTTAGCTTCCGCTGGTCATAACATTGAGTTTCTTCCAGAATCCAATATCAGCACCGCAGACATTTTATTAGACGGGGTAGAATACGAAATGAAGTCTCCGTTTACTAATAAGCTAGATAAGCTAGAGCGGAATATCAAACGTGGGCTAAAACAGGCTAAGAACATTATATTTGATTCGTCGAGAATTAAAAATATGCGCGACGACAATTTGCGGCGTTTCCTCGTTAAGAAAGCTAAAGAGCAAAAACAGATTGGTGAGTTAATTTTTATCACGAAACGCGGTCAAATCATTGACATTAAATCGCTCATTTAGTATAATTATAATTAATGAAGTTCTTGCACGGGGCAGTATGCTCCTACCGCAGGAGCTTCTTTTTTACGACTGACTATCCCTTGCCCCTGTTAGATTCCCATCTTTTATGATATAATAATGCAAAAGGATAGCGTATGACTTTAGAACTTACATCAGTAGAAAAAGCTGTACTCGAGGCAGTTTTTGAACAGAGAAAGGCAAGAGAGTTATCTAGTATCCAGGAGATAGAGATGTTTTCGAACCCTGATGTTTTTGTATATGACGTAAAGAGAGGGCAATTTTTTATTGATAGGCTTAAAAGATTTCAAGAATATGAAATTAGCTACGCCGAACAGCTTGATGCGCTCCGTAGCTTGACTGGGCGCGGGATTATTCAGGCGGACTGGGTGGTAAATAATGGCGCGCCAGACGATCCCCAATGTACGTTAGCCAATGGTTTTGATTGGGCACAAAACAAATTTTCAGAATACGAAATGTTGTCTGACTATTATAAAGCTGATTTGAACAATATCTATTTTGTTAATCTTAGCATAAATAATATAAAAATCATCTTCGATAAATACCTTAGAGAGCATCAAGCTCAATTATCCAAAGACTACGTTTGCCTTGTTGTCACGTGCGACAATGAGGAGTATCGCTTCCCGTGCCTACATGATGAAAAACGACCCTATGAGGTAATATCTTATGCGATGGAGCATTTTGGCGAGAAAATTACAAAAGAAGAACTAAATGAGGTGTTAAAAACAAAGGGGCATGATCCGATTGGTGACATTCCATTTGGGAAAGTTTTTGAGAGAAATCATACTATTCGCGAAGTGCTTTCTCCATTCATAGAGTTAAAACCTAAATATATGCGCGTTGTCGAGAATGTCAAGCTAACTTCGCGGCAACTAACCTTGATAAAAGAGGAATGTAAAAGCTCATCGAAAATCTAATTTCGACATTGCTTCGACAACACTTCGACACCCTATTGCCACACTCCCTATTGTGGCAATATTTTTTTCGATACGTCTTCGGCTTTAATTTCCAGGAGTACATTTGTTTGCTAAGCTGGGGGTAGGATGGCTGGCAGGGTTACTTAATTTAATAGCTATCCCAATTGAGTAACCCTCCAAGTACGTTAATAGGAGATGCATACGATGCAGGTGTCAGAAAAGCTTGTGCGTGCTTTCCAAGAGACGTACGAGCGTAAATTCGGCGAGAATATATCAGCCGAAAAAGCCAGACAAGACTTATCGGATCTGGCAGAGTTAGTAAAAATAATTATGCAGAAAAGGAAATAATGCCATGAAGATTAATAATTTAACAAAAACAAATGAGGGACAAAAACCCACCAAGATGAAAAGTGGAGTGTCGCTAGAAACGCTAGTACGCAAGGCTCATAGAGACGCGCGAGAAAGCAAAGACGTCCGTGATTATTTCAACGGACGTGGTATTAGTAATAGTAGTATCGACAGATTTATGCTAGGTTTAGCAAAATTTGACGAACACTATAGATTCAGTATACCAGTCTTCGATAGAGATGGCAAGGTGGCTTATATAAAACTCCTCAGAACGCCAGCTGACGACAGAAGTGAGGTTGGGGCGGAGATGCTGGGCGGAGAGCCAATTTCGAAATATATGATTTATCCAATCGATGCAGACCCGTTGCTCGTTGGCGAAGATTTACTCATTAAAAGTACTTCAAGCGACGTTCTGATTTGCGATGACGAACTGGATCGCATTATTGCTATCCAAGAGGGGGTCAAAATGCCAGTGGTCACTGGTGGTGGAGCTGAACTTAGGAATGAGTGGATTGGTTCGTTAAAAAATATGCGCAACATTTACTTATGTATAAATGACGATAAGATTATGGAGGAACTTGTCCAACGCTTAACGAAGCAAGTCCCGATGGCATCTGTTTACAAAATCTCACTGCCCTGTTCAAGTCTCACGGACTATTTTGCCGAGGAATTAGGTACAGCCGATGAGCTCCTGTCGAAGTATGCTGAGTTTTACGGCGGAACGAAGCCTTTCAATGCATCTCGATTTAAGGAAATGACAGTTGAAGATATTGCGGATGTGCTTGACCTAACGATTAAATACGACTTTGTAAGCAAAGTAGTAACATTTTTAGTTATGCTTTTAGCGTACACCGAATCAGACCAACAAAACGTTATGTTTAACGCTAGTAGTTCTACTGGAAAGACATATATCTGTAGCGAAGTTAGTAAGTATTTCCCGCCCCAAGATGTAAAAGTTTATGGCAAAACTACACCTACGGCTTTTTATTATAGCCAAAGCCTGCAAGAGACGGATCGTAAAACAGGGCAACCTTTCATTAATCTGGAGCGTCGCATATTAGTTTTCACTGAGCAGCCAGATACGCAATTGCAAGAAAATCTGCGAGCCCTCTTGTCTCACGATAACAAGCGCACCCCTTTTGCTATTACTAATAAAGGCAAGAATGGTAAAAACACGGCAATGGAAGGGTATATACTGGGGTTTCCATCCACTTTCTTCTGCTCTGCAAATATGCGGATTGACGAGCAGGAACAGACGCGGTGCCTAATTTTAAGCCCTGAAAGCACACAGGAGAAAGTTAAGGCGGGTGTTGATACTAGTATTGCCAGGAATAGCCATAAAAACGCCTACAATGCTCTAATAGAGGGTAATGAGGAACGTAAACGACTAAAGGAACGAGTGCTACATATTAAGGGGTTAAAAGTTGATACCATTGATATTGATAACAGCGATTATCTAAAACGCAAGTTTATGGATGGGAGAAAAGCCTTGTTGCCTAAAACGCAACGCGAAATCTCACACTTCATCTCTTTAGTAAAAGCGATGGCGTTACTAAATGCGCCTTTTAGAATGATCGATGGCAAAATAATTGCCACCAACAAAGACGTTGACGAAGCCATGAAACTTTGGACTCCTCTTAATAAGAGTATGGCTTATGGTGTTTCGCCACAGGTATTCAGCTTTTATATTAATATCATTTTAGCTGTTTATCGCGCTAATAGCAGAAGTGGTATTCAGAGGAAAGGTATTACATACAGCGAAATATGCAAGGAATACTATAACCAAACTGGGAGTTATCCAAATGTAGAAAATCTCCGCAAACAGTACATTCCGGCGTTAGAAACCGCTGCGTTAGTTAGTTGCGACAAGGACGAAAACGACAAGCGTCAGAAGCTAATCATTCCGCTCGTTTTCTTCGATGACGAAGAGGACGGTATGGAAGAAACAGATTAAATGTGATATAATTAAGATGTTCCATATTCAGATATAACGTAAAACCGTTTTCTTTCTGCCCGATGTAGGGTAGCCGAAGCAGAAAGGGTTTTACGCTCTGGATGTGGAACAATCGGCTACCCTTTTTGGGTAGAAAAGGAGTTTTATGAATAAGCAAAACCAAGCCAAACGAGCCGTGCTTTACGCACGTAAATCTACCGAATCAGAGGACAAACAAGTCCAGTCTATTGACGATCAAATCAGGATTATGAAAGAGATAGCAAAGGATGAGGGCCTGCAAATTGTTGAGATATTATCGGAGGCTAAAAGCGCGAAAGAACCAAACGTAAGGGTTAAGTTTGGCGAAATGATGAAAAACGTATCGGACGGCAAGTATAACGTTATTCTTACATGGGATACTAGTCGGTTATCACGTAACGCAAAGGACGGCGGTGATTTACAATGGCTACTTGATAGCGGGGTCTTGTCTGGCATCAGGACACACGAGAAGTGGTACCGCGAAAATGATGAGTTGCTTTTCTCTATTGAGAATAGCATGAACAGCAGATTTGTGAAAGAGCTAAAAGCCAAAGTTAAACGTGGCATGTATTCAAAAGCAGACAAGGGGGATTTTCCAGGCTGTCCGCCTATCGGTTATCTGAATGATCGTATTGAAAAGAAAATCATCAAAGACCCTGCGACATGGGATAAGGTTTCGATGCTATGGCGAAAAGCCCTTACTGGCACTTATACTGTTGCGGAACTCACTAGAATTGCTGACGAGGAGCTAAGAATAAGGAAGCCGCTTAAAAAGCGTAGCGGTGGTGGCGCGCTCTGCCATAATGCTGTACGTGGTATCCTAACCAATCCATTTTATGCGGGCAAACTGAGGTGGGCGAAAACGATATATAATGGGAATCACCCCGCTATGATTACGGAAGATGAATTTGAGCATATGCAAGAAATCTTAAAACCGCATCACGCTAGCAGACCTCAAAAAGAACCCTATCAGTTTTTATTAAGAGGGATGTTAACCTGTACAGAGTGTGGATATGCCATTGTAACAGAGAGAAAGTTTAAGAAACTAAAAGACGGCACTATCAGGGAGCACCGATACTGCCATTGTTGCGATAAAAACCCTCATGAGCGTTGTAAAAACCGCTCCATTTACATTAGAGAAGAAGAACTAATAAAACAAATTAAGGACGAGCTGAGCAAATATACCATAGATGAGGACTTTTTCAGGCTTGCAGTGGAAGCTTTAGCAGAGGAAGATGATATTGAAGTAGCTAAGCAGAATGATGAAATTGCAAAATATAACAGGTTAATTGCCCAAAAGAAAAATGAGTTAGACGGTTTAAGACGGTCGGTTTATAGAGGAATAATTACCGACAATGCCTTTTTCTTGTCCGAGCAAGAATCATTAGAAAAAGACATTGTAGTATTAGAGCATGAGCGAGACAAGGTTTTGACTGTGGCGCATGACTGGAGAGAGACCGCAACCGACATTTTCATGTTTGCTCGTTATGCTAAAGAGGATTTTGACAGCGATGACTGGGAGAAGAAAAGAGCCGTGATAAAAAGGCTGGGCGCAGATCTGAAACTTTCGGGTCGAACCATACAATTTACCCCTATAAAGTATCTTGTACCGATTGAAAAAACTTATCCTGAACTGAAAGAGAAGTATAATTTGGCTCGAACCGACTTACAACAGATGAAAAAAGACCTCAAAGAGGACTTAATTTCAGAATGGTACACCCGATAGGATTCGAACCTACGACCCCTTGTTCCGAAGACAAGTGCTCTAATCCGCTGAGCTACGGGTGCGAATTATTTGGTCGGGGTTAGCAGACTTGAACTGCTGACCTCGCGCTCCCAAAGCGCGCGCGCTACCAACTGCGCCAAACCCCGATTGGAAGAGATTATAGCATATTTTCCGAGTTTTTGGCTACGATACCTCGAGGCACTGGTCGAGGCGAAGCGGGGCTATTCTTTAATCAGGCGATAAGCTGTGAACTCGCCAACGGTTTTTTCGTCAGCAACACGGTATCCCTTGAAAATGTCGAGGGACAGGTCGAGAGATTCGGATTTCTTCGTGAGATACCAGAACGCTTCCTCGCCACTCGCGAAGTCCATGACGGTCTGGACGGGATTCACGGCGGTTGCGTAGGCAGTGGCTTGATAGAAGAGGTCTTTAGTTGCGGTAACGATAGTTTCTGAGTTGTCGGAGGCGAGCGTGGAGATTTGGCCAATCAGTTCTTTCGGGTCGGTTTTCATATTATAGAGACCGAGAGCGTTTAAGCCGACGAGGACGAGAGCGGCGATGACGGTGATAATGACCGCCTTTTTGATGAGGTTAAAGATAAGGGCGAGGATAACCGCCGAGACAGCGAGGAGAATCAGTTTCAGAGCGGGGACGGGGAGACCCCAATCATACGCCCATTTGCCCATGAAGACCGAGACGCCGCTCGAGAGATACGGAAGGGCGAAGAGAACGACGCCGAGAGCGAGAATGGTCGGGAATAAACGTTTCATATAGCTTTAGTTTATCACGTTCCCTGTTGGTTGTCGACAGAATTGAAGAAATCTGGTAGAATAGCGATGTGGCTGGGTGTGGCGCAGTTGGTAGCGCGCAGCGTTCGGGACGCTGAGGTCGTCGGTTCAAGTCCGATCACCCAGACCAGGTTGAATGACCTATTTCGGGTCATTTTTTGGTTTAAGGCGGGAGAAGCAGTGGTTACAGAGAGCGCGGTATTCGATAGCGGTTTTTCCGTCGTCAATGAGGATGTCGGGACCGGACGTAACGAGTTGACCGTCGAGAAAACGACAGTTCAAAGTCGCTTTTCTGCCACAGTCACAGATAGTTTTTAATTCTTCAAGACGGTGAGCAAGCTGGAGAAGGCGAGTAGCGCCTTCGAAACCACCAGCTTCACGACGAAAGTTTAAGCGGAGTCCGTAACAGATAACGGGAATGTCGAGGAGGACAGCGACATCCATAAGTTCATCAACCTGTTTTTCGGTTAAAAATTGAGCTTCGTCAACGAGAACGCAAGCAATATCGGGGTAAGAGGATTTAATAATCTCGAATAAGTTAGCGGATTTATCCGCGACGAAGTCGGTCGGGCGTTCAGGACCGATGCGGGTCAAGAGTTTATTGCCGTTTTTAGTGTCGGTTTTCGGTTTTAAGACGCAGACTTTATGACCACGTTCTTCATAGTTAAAGGCGACTTGAAGCAGCTGCATGGTTTTTCCGCAGCCCATGGCGCCGTAACGGAAGTAGAGTTCGGACATGAGAAAATTATAACAGATTCAAGCAAAAAGCTTAACAGAGTGGGGAGAGGAGACGGAGGAGGATGTTAAGGAGTTTACCGGGGCGAGAGAACTTGAGGTTTTGTTCGGTGCGCTCGAGAGAGAGTTTTTCGGTAGCCTTGAAGTCTTTAACGAGGTCCTTGATGAGTGGGGTTTTATAGAAAAGCGAGTTGTTCTCGAAATGAAGGAAAAGGGAGCGGTAATCGAGGTTGACGGAACCGATAGTAGCGATTTTTCCGTCGACAACCGAAGCCTTGGCGTGGAGAAAGCCGGGGGTGTATTCGTAAATCTTGACGCCAGCCTTGAGTAAGGCGGGGTAAAAACTGCGACTCATGCGATAGACGAGCTTCTTATCGGGGATACCGGGCATAAAAATCTTCACATCGACGCCACGTTCGGCGGCGCGAGAGAACGCAGAGAGGAGTGAATCACCAAACATGAGATAAGGAGTATAGAAGTAGGCGTATTTAGTGGCTTGAGATAAGAGTTCGATATAGAGGCTGTTTGAGACGGCATCTTCGGTAAAGGGGGAGTCGTAATAAGAGAGGACGTAGCCGTTGTTGACGGGAGCCACGTCGCGAGTCGGAGGAAGGAAACGGTCGGGAGAAAGACGAACCTGAACCGGGGTATAGGCGTTCCAGAACTCGATGAACATTTTAACGTAGTTTTTCACGGGGGCGCCAGAGAGGCGGAAGCCGATGTCCTTCCAGTAATTAAACCGCATTTTGCGATTAATGTATTCGTCGGCGAGATTAATCCCGCCGGAGTAGGCAACTTGACCGTCGATAATGAGGATTTTGCGGTGGTCACGGTTGTTCACAGTGCCACGAACTAAGAGGAGGGGATTAAACGCGAAGCATTTGATACCTTTTTTCCGGAGGGCACTGGCGTCTTCCGCGGAGAAAGTCGAGAGAGAGCCGAAGTCGTCATAAAGAATCCGGACATCAACGCCCGCTTGGGCTTTTTCTTCCATGATAGCGAGCATAGAATCGAGCATGGCGCCGTGATTAAGAATAAAATATTCGACGAAGATATAATCCTGAGCGGATTTAAGGTCGTCGAGCATTTTTTCATACATCTTTTCGCCGAGCGGGAAAAATTCGGCGGACTCGACCGGGAGAGTCGGGAAGCCGGTTTTATCTTCGATATAACGGAAAGTTTCCGCGAGACGGAGGTTATGTTTTTCGAGGTCTGTATAGCGTTCGAACCGGTTATCGAGAATATAGGGCATTTTTTTTCGAGAATGGTCGAGCATGGAGCCAAGGGGGTTTAAAATGGACTTTTTTGAAAAGAGCCAATAGAGAGTTAAGCCCGGGAGCGGAAAAATGAGAATCAGCAGAATCCAGAGAGTTTCGTAAGCGGTTTCGCCGTGGGCGTCGATAATCGTGATAACGAAGAAGACGGCAACGAGGGAGACGGCAACTTCGAGGACGGCGGCGACGGGAGAAACGAGGCGAGAAAGCGTAAAGAGAACGGCGCCCTCAAGCAAAAGCATAATTAAGACAACGCCGAGTTTCCGCAATAAGCGTTTCATGAGGTAATTATAGCAAGAGTATGATAAATGTGGAGAGAAAAAGCTGGGTTTTGGGCGAGGAACTCGTCAACCGCGCGAGAGGCGCCGGGAAGCTCGGGGTTATTATAATCATGAACAACGATAATTCCCTGTGCGGCGAGTTTCGGGACGACGAGAGCGAGCGAGGTGTTTATCGAGGCATAGAGGTCGCCGTCGAGGAAGGCGAAGGCGATAGTTCTGGGGAGGTCGGTCGTAGGGTTGAGGTGTTCGAAAAACGCCTTTTTAATTTTTATTTTACGGAGGTCGAGACCGGCGTGACGAAGCTTTTCGAGAACTTCGCGCTTCGTGACGAGAAGTTCGCCTTGTTTGAAGTTTGCTCCGGCGGGCGAGAAATCTTCGGGCGTTTTCTCGGGGAGGCCTTCGAAGGAGTCGTAGAGATAGAGAGATTTTTCAGAAGATTTGAGGAGTTTCCCGAGGAGGACGGAAGTTTCCCCTTTATAACAGCCAAATTCAACAAAATCCCCCTCGACGCGAGCGTCAAGGGCGGACTTGGCGAGAGCGAGAAGCTTTTTAGTTTCAGCGACTGAGACCTGTTCCATAAGGTTTTCAAGGCTAAGCTTGGGCGTCGAGGAGAACCTTGGCGCGGCGAATCATCTCTTCGAACTCGTCGGTACGAATCACATAAATCGGTTTCGAACCTTCCGCGGCGATATTTTCGTGGCGATTCTCGAGGTCAGCTTCGTTTTTCGCGTTATCGAGGGAAAAGCCGAGGTAAGAGAGCTTTTGAGAGACGCTACGGCGGATTTCCGCGGAGCGTTCACCGATGGTCGCTGTAAAGACGAGAGCGTCAACGCCGCCGAGAGAGGCAGCCATGCGCCCGATTTCGCTTTGAACGCGATACACGAACATGGCATGGGCAAAGGTGCCGCGGTCATCACCTTCGTCGCGGAGTTGGATAATCTCGCGCATATCGTCAGTTTTTCCGGAGAGACCGAGAAGACCACATTGTTTGTTAAGGTATTTTTCGAGTTCTTCGTCACTTTCGATTTTTAGTCCACGCTTTAGAGCGAGGGCGGCGGCGACGTCCATGGAGCCGGCACGCGTGGACATCGTAAGCCCTTCGAGCGGGGTATAACCCATGGTCGTGTCGAGGGACTTACCCTGAAAAACGGCGGTGAGAGAAGAGCCAGAACCGAGATGGCAGACGATTAGCTTTTCGAGTAAAATATGTTCGCGTTCCATGTAATTCACGATTGAGCCGACGGAAAGACCATGAAAACCCCAGCGCTGAATATCAAATTTCTTAGCAAGGTCAAGGTCGAAAGAGTAGTATTTCGTCAGGTCAGGACGAGCGTCGTGGAAACCGGAGTCGGAAATGGTAATAATCGGAGTTCCTTGAAAATCCTTGACAAATTCTTCAATTTCTCCGGCGACGGTCGGAATATGGAGCGGGGCTTTTTTCTTAGCAGCTTCAAGTTCCTTGAGACAGGCGTCATCGACAAGATGGTCATGAGCGAAGAAATCGCCAGGGGCGGCAGTTCGGGCGAGAATTGCGTCGATTTTCGAGACGCCACCGAGGAAGCCTTCGTCGGTCAAAATCCGGTTCAAGTTTTTTACGGTATCGTTAAGCGAGCGGAAAGTTTCCTTGAGTTTTTTCTTGGCACCGTCGGAGGTTTTTAGCGTGCAGACGACCTGTTTACCTTCAAATTCGAAGTGTAGCGAGCAGAGAAGCTCGTTTTCGCGATAAAGAGCATATTTCCGGGAGCTACTACCGGGATTGGTAATTAAGATTAAACGGGGATTTTTCATACCGACATTATACCTTATTTCTGCGGTTTTTTCTTCTCTTTGACAATTTTTCCCTCTTTAATGCCAAGAGACTGGTCGAGCTGTTTTTCCGCCTGCTTTTTGACGGAGCGGAGAGTGAAGAAGGAGAGAAGGTCGGCGAGAGCGTAAATAATAAGGACGATACCGGTCAAGCGGGCGAGTTCGTTCGGGATGATAAACTGACCCGAGATACAGAGGAAGCCGACGGCAAGACCGATGATAGACCAGAGATATGAACCGGCGGGGAGTCCGGTTTTTCGGCGGAGAGTCGAGAGGTTGAGGAGCGAGACGGAGCTAGAGAGAATGATATAAACGCCAACAACAAACGAGATAGCTTCCTTGATAAAGCTCGCACGAGAGACAAGAAGCACGCCGGCGCAGAAAGAGAGAATGACATAAAAAAGCGAGAGGGTCGTGCGGAGTTCCGGGGCGGATTTAAGGAACTTAACGAGGGCGAGGACGGCGTAAAAAATTGCGCAGACGCCGAGAATAATCGCAATCCATTCGGTGACTTGGTCTGCCCAGACGGCAAAGCAGACGCCGACAGCAAGGAGAGCGAAAGGAGTGACGAGTTGGTCGAGAGAAGAAGATTTATTGTTCATAAGATTAGTATAACATAGAAAAAATACGCCTTTTTAAGGGCGTATTTTTCGATAGGCGGTTTTTATTTAACGACTTCACCTTCGACGGCGTCGGAATTGTCGCTGTCGCTCTTCTCGCCAGAGTTAGTATTGGTCGAGGAAGAATCGGAATTGGCGGACTGATAAAGCTTAGCGCCGATAGGCATGATGCGGGAGTCAAGGTCTTTTGTGGCGGCTTCGAGCTTTTCCTTGTCGGCGGTTTCGTCCTTCAAGACTTCTTTAGCGGCGTCGCAAGCCTTTTTGATGGTTTCCTTATCCTCGTCGGAGATTTTGTCCTTAAATTCGGCTTCGTCCGGCATTTTTTCGAATTGATAAACTTTGTTCTCGAGAACATTCCGCGCATCGACGGCTTCACGGCGTTTTTTGTCTTCGTCGGCATGAAGTTCGGCTTCCTTCTGTGCCTTCTCGATATCATCTTTGCTCATGTTGCCAGAGTTTTGAATCGTAATGGACTGTTCCTTACCGGTTCCCTTGTCTTTCGCGGTAACGTTCAAGATACCGTTGGCGTCGAGATTAAAGGTAACCTCGATTTGAGGGATGCCGCGAGGGGCGGGAGCGATACCGTCGAGAATGAAGCGGCCGAGAGATTTGTTGTCGGCAGCCATTTCCCGTTCACCCTGGAGGACGTGGATTTCTACCTGGGGCTGGTTGTCGGCAGCGGTGGAGAAGACCTGGGACTTCGAAGTCGGGATAGTCGTGTTGCGGTCGATAAGCTTCGTGCAAACGCCACCCATGGTCTCGATACCGAGGGAAAGCGGAGTTACGTCGAGGAGAAGTACGTCTTTAACGTCGCCTTGAAGAACGCCGCCTTCGATAGCCGCGCCGACGGCGACAACTTCGTCGGGGTTCACGCCTTGCATCGGGTCTTTGCCGAAGATTTGTTTGACTTTTTCTACGACGGCAGGCATGCGGGTCATACCGCCAACCATGACGATTTCATCAATCTCTTTCGTTTCCAGTTTCGCGTCTTTGAGAGCTTTCTTTACAGGGTCTTCGAGACGGTCGAGAAGGTCTTTGACGAGTTCTTCGAGCTTGGCGCGGGTCAGAGTATATTCAAAATGTTTCGGACCGTCGGCGTCAGCGGTTAAGAACGGGAGGTTAATCTCGACCTCTTTCGCGGAGGAAAGTTCCTTTTTTGCTTTTTCCGCTTCGTCTTTAATCCGTTGCATGGCGGCAGCTTCAGTTTTAATGTCGATTCCGGATTCATGCTTAAATTCGTCACAGAGGAAATTGACGATTAAGTTGTCGAAGTCTTCCCCGCCGAGATGAGTATCGCCGTTGGTGGCTTTAACCTCGAAAACACCGTCGCCAAGTTCAAGAATCGAGACGTCAAAGGTTCCACCGCCGAGGTCGAAGACGGCAATTTTTTCGTTGTCATTTTTGTTCAAGCCATAGGCAAGAGCTGCGGCGGTCGGTTCCGGGATAATTCGTTTAACTTCGAGACCGGCGATTTTTCCGGCGTCCTTTGTTGCCTGACGTTGGGAGTCATCAAAGTATGCCGGGACAGTAATAATCGCTTCGGTAACTTTTTCGCCGAGAAAAGCTTCGGCGTCTGCCTTGATTTTCGAGAGAACCATGGCAGAGATTTGTTCCGGGGTATATTTTTTATCGTCCATTTCAACAGCGACGCCAGAGCCTTTTTCGACGATTTTATAGGGCATGATGTCGAGGTCCTTTTGGACTTCTTTGTCGCTATATTTACGACCAATAAGACGTTTGATGCCGTAGATAGTGTTTTTCGGATTCGTAACACGCTGACGCTGGGCAACTTTCCCGACGAGACGGTCGCCTTTTTTAGTGACAGCGACGACAGAAGGGGTCGTTCGGTCACCTTCACTGTTGGTGATAACTTCCGGTTTTCCGGCGACCATATAGGCGAAGGCAGAGTTCGTCGTTCCGAGGTCGATACCAATGATTTTTGACATGTTGTTCTCCTTTCGTTAGCAGTCCTAGGCTTTAAGTGCTAAGTTCTATATTCAGAGTAACAAATTAGCACTCGGTTGTCAAGAGTGCTAATTATATTTTTGAGGCTTATATCGCTCTAGAGTTGGTAATAGTTTTCCGGGTCGGAGAGGGCGGCTTTTAAGTCGGTCGGAATGTCGTCGGCGAACTTGACACAGTAATTATAGACAATCTGAACAGAGCCGACCTCGCCAATGACGGCGTCGCAGGTTCCGGCATAGTCAAAGGCATATTCCGGGTTCGGCTCGACGTAGTAGCGATAAAGCGTGGCGAGGGGAGTACCAGCGGCGTCAGAGAGGGCGAGGGTTCCGGAGAGAGCGTTTGGTTTTTCTCCGGCGGGAGAGACGGTATAGACGGCGGTCAGAGAAGCAACATCAGGGAGATCGAGCGCGAGACCGAAGTCGGGGGATTTTAGCGAAGTTTCCGGAGCGAGGTCGGAGAGATATTCCGCGACACCCATGGTCTGTCCGGGATTATCTTCGTCGTCGACTTCTACAACGGTCGCACGCGTGAGGGTTTCCAGGAGGGAAATGTCGGCGCGGAGCTTCGAGTTTTCGAACGTGAGGTCGGAGACTCTTTTATCCGAGTCGGAGGTTTCCGCGGACTGCTTCGCTTTTCCGGCGATTTCGTAATGGTAATATTCATAGCCACCAAAACCGAGACCAGCGAGAGCGAGGACGCCGAGGAGAATCATAACAACGAGCGAGCTACTCGATTTCTTTTTAGCGGGAGCGAGCGGAGAATCAGGAACCTGAGGGTTAGCGAGGGTTGATGAGAATTGAGGTTGATTTTCCATAAGGCGGAGTCTCCTTTATAACGTAACTTACTAGAAAAAAGCTTTTGGTTTATTTTACCACAAAAAGGGTCTCGTGGGGAGACCCTTTTTGTGTTCTGTGCGACGATTATTTCGAGGAAGGGAGTTCGTGGAACTTTGCAGAGCCGAAACCGAGAATCATCTCGAAGATACCGCTGAGGAGAATCAGACCGATAGCGAAGCCAACGCCTTTCTTGAACGCTTTGGCGAGCTTAACTTTAACGACAATGTCGAGCATGAAGTTAGCACCGGGGATAAGGTAAAGAATACAGAGGAGAGGTTCCATATTGAGGATTTTCAAGGTCGTATATTCGGCGTAAATCGGGATAAGAGATTTCCAACCTTCCTGACCGGCTTTAGTAAAGATTTTCCAACGACCGATAATCGTCAAGACGGCGAAAGAGAAACAAAAGAGGCAGAGTAAGACGACGAAGACACCAGCAATCAGTCCAGCAGTCGCTCCAGTCGCGGGACTCGAGGTCGCGATTTCAATTGGGTAAGCGTTGTTGTAATAATAAGAGTTCATATTCTCTCCTGTGTTATTTTCCTTTATTTTAGCTTAAAGCTGGCTAAGTCGCAAGAATCCGAGCGGCGAGATGAACCAGTTCTGACCAGGAAGAGGAGACGTGGGGGGTCGAGGCGAGTTGAGTCGCGGAAAACTTATGGCGGACGGCGACGGCGATTTCGCCGATAGCGAGGTCGGCGCCGGGACAGACGAGCGTGCCGCCAAGAAGTTTTCCCTTTTCGTCGGCGAGGAGTTTCACGAGCCCATAACGAAAGTCGGACGTATTCGCGGCAGAGACGGCAGAGAGGGGGAGGACTGCCTTTTTGACTTTTATACCCTGTTTAATACAGTCGTTTTCGGTCAGTCCAGCCGAGGCGACGGCGGGGAAAGTTTCAGTCAAGCGGACAAAGCCGTCGTAGTTTTTGAGATTTTTCTGACGTGAAAAGAGGTTCGCGGCGGCGAGAGCACCTTCATAGGCGGCGCGTTCGGCGGAAGATTCAGCGGCGTCGGTACAATCGCCGACGGCGAAGATGTGTTTCATGGAGGTTCGGAGGAGCGAATCGACAGAGATACCAGAACGGGTATATTTTACGCCGGCGTTGTCGAGACTCAAGCTTTCTACTTCCGGACGGGAGCCAGTCGCGAGAACGACAGCTTCAACGGTCACGGATTTTTCGCGACCGCCACGCTTAAAGAGGACTTTTTTCAGACCGTTTTCAACAGGCTCGACGGCGACGACGGTCGATTGGGTCAGGAGTTTTATTCCGAGTTCGCGTTCGAAATAACTACCGAGGATTTTGCCGATTTCTTCGTCTTCGCGGGGGAGCAGAGAGCCTTTTGACTCGCCGAGGACGACGGTTGAACCGAGTTCAGCGAAGAAGCTCGCAAGCTCACAGCCAGTCGAGCCGGCACCAACGACAAAGACGGATTTCGGAGGGCGCGAGAGATTCCAGGCGGCGTCAGGAGTCAGGCAGGAGGTTTCGGCAAGCCCGGAAATTTCTCCGAAGTCAGGTTTTCCGCCGGTCGCGATAATAAACTTTTTCGCGGCGAGGACTTTATCACCGACGGCGATTTCATACGGGGAGAGGAAGGAAGCGGAACCGGGGACACAGAGAAGGTTCGCGGATTCAAACGGTTTTTTCGAGTTCGCACCGGAACGACGGACGGCGAGAGTACGCCAGTTCAGAGCAGTCGGGAAGTTATAACGAAGGGAGCCAGTCGAGAGACCGAAGCGGGCGCCGGCGCGTGCCTCCGAGAGGAGATGAGAAAAATTCAAAAGGGCGTGACGAGGGACGTCGGAGGCATTCAAACTCGAGCCGCCCCATTTTCCCTTTTCGACGAGGGCGATTTTCGGGGAGGATTTAAAGGCTTTATCGGTTTTTAAGAGTTTATCGATTCCGGCGAGACGAGCAACAGAGAGCGCGGCGGAGGCGCCGGCAATACCCGAGCCGATGATGATAGTGTCGAAGTCAAAGGTTTTTTTCATAGGTACTCACTTTAGATGAACTTATTACGGTTTTCGTAGAGGAGATGAAGGTCGGGAGAATATTTTTCAAGTTCCCGAGAGACGGCACGCTCCAAATCGCTTTTGGTTATTATATCGCGACCTTCGAGCCACGTCAAAACGCCCTCGAGAGTGTGTTTGATGATGGGTTCGACCGAGCCTTCAGGGAGATTCAGGGCGCGAGAACTAGTCTTCAAGTCGGAGACGAGCGCTTCGGGGGAGAAGAATTGGTCAAGCATCAGACACCTCCGACTCCGAGCAAGAAGAAAGCAAAGAAGAAGCAGGCGAGAACGAAAAAGCCGAAACCGGTCAGGAAGCGAAGAAAATCGCGGTTTTTCAGGCGCCAACGCTGGGCATCGGCGAGGTTTTTCCCGCTACGGATTTTCAAACGAAGGACGAGGAGCGGAGCAACCGCGAGGACAGTAAAGAGGAAGAGCGCGAGAAGCTGAGCCGAGGGCGTGAGCGAGAGAAGACCGACGGCGGAAACGAGAAACAGGGGGAGCGAAAAAGGGAGTTCAAAGAGAACGGTCGAGAAGCCGAGAGAGAAAGCTTCAGGAAGGTTATGAGTTGCCTTAGCCCGGGCGTCGAGAAAGCGTGCGAAGAGACGGGGGAGCCAAAGTTCGGTCGAGCGAACGGGGGAAGAACGGCGATAATAAAAGAGGAGGATAAAGAGACTCAACCCGAGCAAGAGGAGAAAAATCAAGTAGCGTAGGACGGTCGCGGAAAGAGCGCCGGCAGAGAGAGCAGAGACAAGGAAGCAGGCAGCGGCGAGGAGGAGAAAGTCAGCGAGAGCAACGCCAGCGAGATAATATGAGACAAGAGGACGAACTTTCGTGGCGGAGTTTTTCCGCGAGTTCGGGCGACCAAGGACGGAATGATAAAGCAGGAGGAGAGTTCCAAGAGGGAGCTGAAGCAGGGCGAGAAGGAGCGTACCGAAGAGAATCAACCCAAGAAAGACAAAACTAACCATAATCAAATTATATCATGTTTTTCTTATGCTTGAGTCAAAAAGGTCTGGCGTGATACAGTCGGCTCATGAAAAAGTTGAGGCTGGCGTATTTAGGAATTAGTTTAGCGTTCATCGTCGGGACGATACCAAGAGCGAGTTTAGCGCTCGAGGAGAGCGGAGCGGGGGTGGCGACAGAAGAGACGAGTTTAGACTCCGAGAACGAAGACTTGACCGCGGAAGAAATCCTGGAAGAGCTGGAAAATAACGGAGACGAGGCGGAAGAAAGTGGGGGAAATGTCGGGGATTTGTCCGGCGCTACAAAAACCGTAAAAGACGTCGTGATAAAGAGTTTTAATCCGGGATATTCAGGGGTCGGAGAGTATTTGGAGCTAGGGGTTGAGCCGGGGGAGACTACGGAGGGGATTTCATTTTCGCTCGCTGACCTTTCGGTCGTTTATATAACTTCTTCCGGGAAAGAGTATCCTGTGTTCAGTTTTCCGGAGGGATACGAAATGGTCGGCGAGTCTCTCCTAATGAGACTGGCGAGTTCAAGCGAAATAACGGAAGCGGAAGATGAACATGAAGTGGCGGATTTAATTTATACGCGGAATATGGCACAGAGCAAGGGGCGGATTCGACTAGTTTACGGGGAGGAAGTTTTAGATAGTTTATGCTGGGGGTTCGAGGAGGATGAATGTTTTTCCGGCTTTAACGCAAAGAAGCCGACGGTACTCGTACGAGATTTTCGGGCGGAGGAGATGGAAGAGCGGTTCTCACACGTGGCACTCGAGAACTATACGCTGAGTTATAACCCGGAGAAGCCGGGACTAAAGATAACGGAAGTAGAAGAGGAGAAAATTGAGCCGAAATGTCGCGAAATAGAGTTTTCGGAGATTTTAACGTATTTTGAAGCTTCGCGAGACGAGCAGTTTATTGAACTATATAACCGAGGAGACGAGAAGGTTGAGCTTTCGGGGTGTAGTTTGAGATATAAAAATAAACTATACGCTTTGTCGGGGGCGGTCGAGGCGAAAGGACTCATAGTATTTTATCCTGGGGCGGCGTGGGATTTACAGTTGACGAAAAATCCGACGAGCGCGAACCTACTCGAGATTATCGATACAGACGGGGAAGTTGATGATTCCCTGCTTTATATGGCGGGACAGAGGAAGGGGGTAAGCTTGGCGATGATGGGATATCTGGCGGACGGGAGGGAGAACTGGGTTCAGACATATAACGTAACGCCGGGAGCGGAGAATGTATATCAACAATATAAAAGTTGTCCGGTCGGGAAGCGACTGAATCTTGAGACGGGAAACTGCGTGAACGAGGCGAGTCCGACGACGACGCTCGCGGCATGCCCCGAGGGAAAATATCGGAATCCGCTGACGGGGAGATGCAAGAGTTATGCGACGACGGCGAGTGCGGAACTGAAACCTTGTGCGGAGGGGTACGAGAGGAATCCGGCGACAGGAAGATGTCGGAAGATTGTCGAAAACGATGGAGCGGAGTATCCAATCGAAGAGGAGGAGTTTACGGAGCGACGGGAGTTTGTGTCGATTTTAGCGATTATCGTGGTCATCGTCGCCGGGATATTATATATTATTTATCAATATCGCGAGGAGATAAAGGGATTAGTTCAAAAACGACAGAGAAAAACGAAGAAAAACCAGAAAAAGGCTTGACGGGAGGGGAGGAGAGGGGTATAATTTCGGTATATTCTCTTTGAGAGTAAGTATCGCGGGGTAGAGCAGCCTGGTAGCTCGTTTGGCTCATAACCAAAAGGTCGTTAGTTCAAATCTAACCCCCGCCACCAAGTTCCTCTAAAAAAGATAAAGATTTGTCTTCAAAAACGACCGTAAATTGCCCCCCCAATTTACGGTCATTTTTGTTGACTGTTGCATTTTTCCAACTAGGGTCGTGGGGGACAAAAACAGGCTAGCGCGGGCTAGCCTGTTTTGAGAGACGTTTTTGAGGGGCGTGCTAACCGTTATTAGCTCGTCGGGTTGCTATTGTTACAAGCTTCGACAGTCCAGGGGTTCGTGCCAGTACCGGCTTTTGTCAGGGCACAGTCAGCAGTGACATAGAAGTCTTTATTGATGTCGCCGCGAGACTGGAGCGCGAATTCCGGAAACGGATATGAGGCGTCGGCAAATTCAAGACGGGCTTCAACGCGAGAATACATGTCATTCGCGCGACCGGTCGCGTCAACGACGTATTGGACGCCAGAGAAGCTAATTATGCTGCCGTCGGCTTTGAGCATTTCAACGGTAAATTCGGTTTCAGGATTTTCATACGGGAGCGAGACAACGAGATAAAACGTATCGTGATTACGGGCGCCGCCGATAGGGTCGGGAAGTTCGAGGGTAGCTTGGCAAGCGTAGTCGCGGTTAATCCCAGCAGTGAAGCCGTCGCATTTAATGTTTTGAGGGGAGTTTTTAGCAAGGGTCTCGGTCGAAAGGAGAGTGTCGTATCCCCCGTCGGTCGTATGTTGGTTAGAGTTAACGAGAGTGTTCCTACTGACTGAGGTTGAACCAGCGTTGGTAGCCTGAGGGACAAGAAACGCCATGGCGCGATTGGTAGAAGAACCACTAACGCCGTCGAAAGAGTTAATGTCAAAGGAACCTCCCCCGGTCTGAATAACTGTTGCGGAAAGAGTTGCGGGAGAAGCGTAGTTACTACCGGTGATTTTATTGAAGCCACCAGCGCTGTTCCGGAAATTCAGGTCAGTACCGTTGTCACGAGAGTGCCAGGAGATGCGCAGTTTCGCGACATCGCTTGGACTAACAGAGCTTGGGGTGCGGAGGGGGACCATGCGGATCGGATTTTCCGAGGAGAGGGTCGAACGATAGTTGTTACTCTCGTTGCTGAGCATAACACAAGTATAGGCTTGATTAGTGGTTTCCTCGCTGGTGCTACTGGCGTTTTCCGAGAGCTTAACTTCACCCGTAGCGCCCCCGTAGAGGATTTGGCTCACGGAGTCGCAGTTATCGGCAGCCATGGAAGTAGCTAGAACAGTAGAACAACCAGTCGCGGTCGGATTATTCTTACAGTATAGATAGCGTTTAATGGCGGCTTTGGCGTCTTCTACGCCGGCGAGCGCGGCGTCATAAGCCATCTGGGAAAGCTCGTCAGAGGCGGTACGATTCGCTTCGCTGACAATAATGCGAATAAAGCTAACTGTGATGACACTAAAAAGGAGCGTGGCGATAACGACGGCGTAGATTGAAGTCGCGCCGGATTTAAATTGTTGACGTGAGTGGCTTAACCGAGTGAACATATTTTCTCCTTTTTACGTACCGGTTCCGGTTGTTGAGACCGAAAAATTAAATTTATTGATGGCGCAATAGCTAAAGTCAAAGCTCGAATAGCCGGAGCTGGGAACTTGACAAAAATCGCTACTGGACATGATATTAACGCCACCTTCAATTGTGCCGAGGATGAACGAGCCGGAGAGGAAAAGGCGACCGGTCGAGTCGACTTTCGCGGGAGGAAAGACAACAAGGTCATAAACGGCGAGGGCGGTATCGGCGCTAGCGCCGGAGCTGGAGCCGGAGATAAGCTCGGTTACTTCGGGGACGCTACCGGCGTCAAAGATAGATGAGAGCTGGAAGTTAGTGGGGAATCTAATAGTGCTATTGTAATCAGAAGGGGTTTCGAACAAGCTCCGGCAGATGAGGTTATTGCGGTCCTCGATTTTAGCGAGGCGATAAGACTGACCATTAATCGTACGTTTGACAAATTCGCCACTAGTGGCGGTTTTGAGTTGGTTGGCGGAGTTATGAATGGAACCTTTTTTATAATAGCTATCGCCGTAAAGATAGCCGGTATTCCAGATGTAGCTATATTGACCGCTACAGAAGGCACCATAAAGCGGAACCTGAGTCTGGACTGTGGAGGCGCCGGGACTTTGAATATCGATGACGTCAGAAGAATAAGCCTGAACATACATGGTTTTACGCGCATTGTCGTTTTTACACTGGTCACTATGGCTAGTGAAATTGTTGCAGATACTATTGGTCTTGAGCGTGGAGCTAGTCACGGAGCTAGTTAAGTCTTCGATAAGGTCGCGACCGACTTGGTTAACGGTTTTTATCGTATAGCCCTTACGGTAAAGTTTAACGATTTCCTGAGTAATGAGGGAAATCGTCACGAGGAGAACCGAGACAAAAGCGATAGCGAGCGTAAGCTCGATGAGCGTGAAGCCGTTTTTAACCGATTCCCGACCTTTCATGAGATTATTTTAACATGAGCGATAAAAATTAGCTAGTCGGAGTGTTCCCAGAGTTACCAGTACCACATCGATTGTCGGACGAATCCTGAGCGACGAGGGCAACGCCGGAGGAGCCGGAAGCGTTAGCTTGAATACGGAGATTACGGCGGACACCGTAGTTGTTGTCGGGCGAGTCAATACAAAGGTCGACATCGTTGGTGTTGCTGGCGTTGGTAAGGATTTGTTGAAAGCTATTTTGATTTAGGGCGGAAGACGGATATGTGTTATAGTAATAAGTATAGACGGTACCGCTAGTCGGGGAGCGCAAAATCAGAAGGATACCTTTAGCCCAAGTCCCATCAGCGTTTTCGATGGAGGTATCCCAAGGGAGGTTATGGGTCTGTTTTTCGTAAATTTGAGTCGGGCTACCAGTGGTCATGATGTTGGCTTGAAGATGAGTACTATCCAAAACGTCTTTAATGTTCGCATTCAAGAGGTCGCTCGAAGAATTAGTGGCGGTTCCAACGATGGTATAGACGTCGATTTTGGAGACAGAGCCGGTACGAGCACGGTTGAAGTCAATCATTTTTCCATACACGGCTTGAGTAGTACTACGTCCGCCGTCGGTACGGTTCAGAGAAGTATTGATAACTTCAGCGTAAAGTCCACGAATAAAATCAGCGACGTCATTGACAGAATCGTTATAACGTTGGCGGGAAATCGAGCTATTAGCGGAAGCGATAAGCCCGACCATGAGAAAGCCAGAAAGGGCAAGAAAGAGGCTAACTTCGATGATAGTGAAGCCGCGAGAATGACGCTTTGACATAAGCTTATTATAACAAAAATCCCTCGAGTTGGAGGGATTTTTAAGTTTTTCTCGTTACGGAGGAAATTAACCGCGGGCAAAATGCGCAAAGGCACGGTTTGCTTCAGCCATACGATGACAATCTTCCTTCTTCTTGAAGGCGGCACCGGTTTCGTTGTAGGCGTCGACAATTTCAAGCTCGAGGCGCTTCGAGTACGGCATACCGGAACGGGCGCGAGCTGCCTGGACGAGCCAAGTGAAGGCGAAATGTTGTTGGCGATGACCAGAAATCGGGAACGGGATTTGATAGTTAGCACCACCAACACGGCGGGATTTAACTTCAAAATCCGGGGAGATATTAGCGAGGGCTTTTTCAAAAACCTCGACCGGGTCTTCGGATTTCAACTTTTTCGCAGCGCCTTCGAGGGCGGCGTAAACGGCGCGCTCGGAAGCCTGTTTTTTACCGTCGAGCATGGATTTATTGATGAGACGCTGAACAAGGACGGACTGGTATTTTCGGTCGGGAGAAACTTTTCTCTCTAGGGATTTAGTAGTTTTTCGTGGCATGATTATTTCCCTTCTTTCTTCGCGCCGTATTTTGAGCGGCCTTGCTTACGACCTTGAACGCCTTGGAGGTCGAGGGTTCCGCGAACGACGTGGTAGCGGACACCCGGGAGGTCGGGGACACGACCGCCACGAACGAGAACGACTGCGTGTTCCTGGAGGTTATGACCTTCGCCACCGATATACGCCCAGACTTCCTGACCATTCGTCAAGCGGACACGAGCGACTTTCCGGAGAGCGGAGTTCGGCTTCTTCGGGGTCTTGGTTGTGACCTTGATACAGACGCCGCGCTTGAGCGGGGCGGGCTGATTATAATAACGGGTTTTTAAGGTGTTAATAATAGAGCCGAGGGCGGGAGCTTTCGACTTTTTCGCTGCCTTTTTACGAGGCTTGCGAATTAACTGGTTAATTGTAGGCACAGTTAGACTTTTCCTGTTTAGTTAGATTAACGCGACAGGCGTCGCGTGTCGCTCGACGGAGTACAGCAATACCTCGAGCACGAAACTCTTTCGTGAGATTATAACGGATTTTGAGGAGTTTGACAAGGGTTACTGATTAAAGAGTTCAGGGTGTTCTTGTGCGTAGATACGGTTTTTAGCCTCGGTTTTTAGCGAGAGGTAAAAGTCGCGTTTTTCATAATCCTCTTCGCGGTCGCCATAAGCGAAGTAGGCGGTTTCGGCGAAGTAATAAAGCTGGCGGTCGGTCAGCGCTCCCGTATCGACAGAGGCGACGACGGCATCGACGGCGGCATAATCTTCCATGGCACGATAAGAGTCGATTAGCTCGAGCTTCGCATTGAATGATTCTTCGAAAGAGGCAGAATTAGCGCGAGCTTCAGCGGCGGCGACAGCGTCTTCGATTGGAACGGAAGCGCCTTCTGGCTCGACGGGACCGTCAGTGTCCTCGGTGCCATCAGCGTCGAGATTCTCATTTTCGCTCGCGACCGGGGATTCCTCAGAGGCACGACGAGAGGCGGTTTTTCGAACGAGAACAGCTACAAGGACTCCGGCGAGAATCAAAATCAAACCGGCGCAGATGAAGAGAATCAGGCGGTTCTTTTTAGAGCTGAGGAGATTATTCGTCGTCTTCGGCGGCATAGCTTTCCCTCATTTGTTCCATAGCTTCGTTATCCATGATTTCGGTAATTTCGTCAGCCTTTTGACGGTATTCGGCGCAGAGCTTCGGGTCGTTCAGGGCATCAACGTCATAGAGATTTCCGTAGGCGTTGTAATAAGTATATTTTTCTTCGTTGGTTTTTAAGTCGGATTCGTTAATACTGTCGAGGGTCGCACGGGCGGATTCGAGGTCGCCCATGGAGATGTATTGAGAAGCTTCTTGGGTAAGGGCGGAAACTTTATCAATTCCCTTTTTCGCTTTTGCGGTGTTTTCCTTGAGATAGGCAAGATAATCCCCTTCGGGGTCTTCCGAATCGGCGGGAGTAGTATAAGTAACGGTAACGAGATTTTCGGGGTCATCCGAGGTTTTTGTCTTAAAATGGCGATAAAGGAAGAAACCGGCAACGCCGCCGCTAATCAAGAGGAGGGCGACGAGACAGATGAGGAGAATTGACTTTTTCGAGGGGGATTTCGAGGAGGCAGGAGCGGTTTCTTTCGGGGATTTAACGCTATTTCCCGAGCCGAAGACGGGCGCAGCGGGGGCGTCATAGCTAACGTTAGAGATAACTCCTGGTTCTTGAGAATTATTCATGATTTAAGTATAAGCGAGAAAGTGCGTTTCTGCAAGCCATCAGAGGCGATTTTGTGGTTTTTGACGTTTTTAGAGCGCGGAGCTAAACCCCGAAAAGGAAAGACATCCATTGAGAGAAATTCGAAGGGGCGACGACTGTCGGTTCAGAGGAAGTGGTTTTAGACTGAGCCTTGGCGGAGTCGGAGTTTTCAGGGAGATAGACGAGATGTTCCCCTTCGAGCTGCTTGTTTTGTTTAGCGCGAGCGGAGAGTTCGGCGTACTCGTCCGAGCGATAATACTCGTTTTCGAGTTCCATAGTATCAACTTCAAGACGGAGGAGAGCGAGTTCGCGAGAGCGCGTGGCGATTTTTTGGGACAGTTCCCAGTTGCGAGACATGGCGGAAATGGAGCTATAAGTCCAGAAAATACAGAGGAGAATAGCGACGAAGAAAATGACGTTATCACGCGAGAGGTAATAATGTTTCAGGCGGAAATAAAGACGGCGGAGATGATGAGACAAAGAGGACATGGTAAACTTAGTATATCATTTTATTGCGTTTCAGACTCGGGCATTTTTGAGTGATGTGTGATAAGATAAGAGAGCATTTAGCGAATGAAGAAATTAGAAAGAAAGGAGAAAAATGTTTAATCTATCCGGGAGAGTAGCGGTCGTAACAGGAGCGAGTTCGGGTCTCGGGCGGCAGATGGCGACGGCGCTTGCGAGACAAGGGGCGGATTTAGTAATTCTCGCGCGGCGATTCGAACGACTCGAGGCGCTCAAGAAAGAGCTTGAGGAGAAGTTCGGGGGAGAGAAGAAATGTGAGTGTAAATGCAAAAATTGCACATGTCGGAAGAGCGGGATGCGGATATTACCGATTCAATGTGACGTGACGAAGACTGAAGACATCGAAGCGGCAGCGAAGAAGGTAGAGAAGGAGTTTGGGAAGGTTGATATTTTGTTGAACTGTGCTGGAAGCTCGAAAGATAAAGGCGTGGTCGAGATGACGGACGAAGAGTGGGATTTTACGATTGCGACAGACGAGACGAGCGTATTTAAGATGACACGAGCGTTTGCGAAAATTATGCAGAAAAATCATTATGGACGGATTATCAACATTGCGTCGATGTATGGATTGGTTGGAAATACCGAGATTCATACGGTGGCGTATCATGCGTCGAAGGGGGCGGTCGTAAACTTTACGCGCGCGGTAGCGGCGGAGTTGGCACTTGATGGGATTACTTGCAATGCGATTTGTCCGGGATATTTCGAGACAGAGTTGACGAAGGCGGTTCTCGATACGCCGACGTTCCAGGAATTTGCAAAGACACATGTGCCGATGCAGAGGTATGGGAAGCCGGGCGAACTTGACGCGGCAGTGGTGTTTTTAGCTTCGGAAGAAGCGTCGTATGTAAACGGGCTAATTATGCCGGTTGATGGGGGCTATACGGCGATTTAGGGAAGCTGAGTCAGGGCAAAGAGAGCGATACCGGTTGCGACCGAGACATTGAACGACTCTTTTTGTCCCTGCATGGGGATTTCTAGGAAGTAATCCATTTTTTCACGTAGCTCCGAGGGGATACCGGAGACTTCTTCACCGAGGCAGAGGAGAAGGTGGGGTTTTTGGGAGGCGCGGAAGAGCGCTTGAAGCTCGGAGAAATGAAAAAAATCGAGAGGACGGAGACGGGGGTCTTCGAGGTTGTTTTCGAGACCGAGCAGGAGGAAGCCGGACTGTTTGAGCTGGTCGAGGGTAGTGAGGATGTCGTCGGTAGTTTGAAGATGAAGAAGTTGTTCGGCGCCGAGGGCGGTTTTGGCGATTTCGTGATTGAGCTTGGCGCGGAGATGAGGCAGGAGAGTCGTGTCGTCATAGCGCGGGGTATAGCCGGAGAAAATGAGGTCTTTAACGCCAAATCCTTCGGCGGTGCGGAGGATTGAGCCGACGTTATAAGTCGAGCGAATATTATGAAGAAGGAGGGAGATAGGCATGGATTTTAAGATTGTAACATAAAAGCGCAGGTGTTTGATATAATCATAGGAGATATGAGAGAAAGATATGATGTGATAATTATCGGGGCGGGAATTGCCGGAATGACGGCGGCGATTTATGCCGTGCGAGCGGGGAAAAAGGTATTGATCTTAGAGTCACGTGCGGAAGGGGGGCAGATTTTGACGAGTAATAAAATCGAGAACTGGCCAGGAGAGCCGGGGATTTCTGGGGCGGAATTGGCGCGGAAAGTGAAAGAACAGGCGAAGGCTCTGGGCGCGGAGTTTAAGGTAGCGACAGCCGAGGAAATTGAGAAAGCTGGGGCGGACTGGAGGGTCGTTGCCGAAGATGAAACATTGGAAACGCGGGCAATAATTCTTGCGATGGGGACGAAGCCGAGAAAAATGAGCGTAAAGCAAACGGCGGATGCCGGAAAGCGAGCGATTTCCTATTGTGCGACGTGCGACGGGGCGCTATATAAGGGCAAGCCAGTCGTGGTTGTTGGGAGCGGGAATACTGCGAAGCACGAGATGGCATATCTTCAGGGGGTGGCGTCAAAAGTTTATCATATCCATCACGATGACCCGATCCCGGAGGACGCGGTGGCGGTCTTTGTGGCAATTGGGAGAGTGCCGAGTACGGAGATTGGTCGAGGAGTGGTGAAGTTGGACGAGGAAGGGTATGTAGTGGCGGGGGAGGACTGCCGGACTTCAACGCCGGGGATTTGGGTAGCGGGGGACTGTCGAACGAAGAACTTGCGCCAGTTAATTACGGCGGCAGCGGACGGAGCGATTGCAGGGGCGGAGGTGGCAATGTATATTGGTGGGGGCAGGTGGGCTTGAACCACCGACCAATCGGTTATGAGCCGACTGCTCTAACCACTGAGCTATGCCCCCAGTAGTCAAGATTATACTATAAAAATTTCCCTTTGGCGATAAAAATCTCGCTCCGCAAAGGTCGAGTGGAGCGAGAAATAAAAGCAGAAATGAAGAGCCAAAGGCTCGGATTAACGTCTGGGTTAGGCAGCTTTTTTCTTCAAGGTCAAGAAGCCGTTGCGAGGGTTTTCGTTTACTTCGCGGTCTTCAGGAAGGTCACAGGGAGTGCCTTTACCGCCGTCAGCATTTTTCGTGAAGAAGTAGATAGTCTGGGGTTTACCACCACGGAGCGTAACTTCGGATTTGCGAAGGTAATATTTTACGCCTTTACTGTTAGTATGTTCATAAGCCATAAGCTTAAACCTCCTTTAGTGATATTGTAGTTCAATCTTATCTTTCTCAGACAGGGGTGTCAAGGGGTTTTATGCAGTTTTTAACAAGTTTATGCTAATCTCAAGGATAAGCCAGATAAGGAACCGAATAAAAATTACAATTCCTAACAGGCTAGTGAGGAGGAGGACGAAGCCGGAGAGAGTCGGCGTCCAGAGCGGAGAGGCAAATTCGCGACGATAAAGTTCGGTCGAGGGAATATCGACCGTGACGGTGCCGGAAGAGAGAGAGTCGGCGGGATATTTAGCAAGTTCGGTCATATAGCAGTCGATATGCTCAGGGGAGTCCCAAGTCCAGCCGTTAGCGATAGCCTTCGGGCGACAGACAGCGGAAGCGGCAGCGTAGATATTGCCGTTAGAGTTTGAATCGTCAACTTCTTGGTCGGCGACAGCGTCGAGGGCAGCAGTTGCGGCACGGCGATAAGACGATTCGAGATAAAAAACGCCGGTGCCGAGTTCAAGATATTGTTCACCGTTCGACTCGGTTAAATTGACAACGATATGTGAAGTAGTAAAAGATTGAAGGTTATTGAGCGCCGTGGCGAGAGAATCAGCGTCACCGCCTTCGTCGGCTTTCAGGACAGCGGTACGAAGAGAGACCATTTTAACGTGGTCGGCGCGCAGGCAGGTTAAAGAGAGAAAGATGAGGAGAATAAAAACAAGGAAAAGTTGCCAGGTCTTCACAGACCGGAGATGCTTGAGCGAGAGCTGGAGATGATTTTTCGATAGTCCACCCATGATTTATGATGATTATAACACGATTTTAGCAATAACGCCGCGCGGACCGACAAACGTTGACTGACGCGTGATATAATCGGGGTATGAGAATATATATATCCGGGATTTCTGGGACGGCGATGGGTCCGCTCGCGTTGATGGCGAAAGAAGCAGGAATGGAAGTGTTCGGGAGCGACTTGAGCCGAGGGGCGGTGACGGAAGAATTGGAAAGAGCGGGGATTGAGTTTTATATCGGCGAGCAAGACGGAGAGTTTTTGCAAAAAAAGATTGAAACGGGGGGTATAGATTGGCTGATATATACTTCCGCGTTGCCAAAAGACCATCCGGAGCTGAAGCTGGCGCGAGAAAGGAAGCTTAAAATCTCGAAGCGAGATGAGCTGATTGAATTTTTAGTGAAAAAGCTGGGACTGAAAATGGTGGCGGTCGCGGGGACGCATGGAAAAACGACGACGAGCGCAGGGATGGTTTGGCTATGCCAGAAGCTCGGATTACCCGTGTCATGGTTAGTCGGGACGACGCTCGGGTTCGCGGAGGCGGGAAAATATGTGCCAGGGTCAAAGTATTTGATTTATGAGGCGGACGAATACGACCGGAACTTTTTATATTATCATCCGTGGCTTGCGATAATTCCGGCGATTTCTTATGACCACCCGGATATTTATCCGACAGAGGAAGATTATAAGGCGGCGTTTGCGCAGTTTATTCGGCAAAGTCGGAAGGTAATTCTCGAGGCGGAAGGAGCAGAGAGGCTAACGATTGCGGGGAAGACACGGCGGTTGGATTTAGCACTGGGAATAGAAGGAGTGCGAGAGATGTGTCGAGATATGGGGAAGAAATTTGAGTTAGAGAAAGCCAGAGAGGAGATGGATAAGTTCCCTGGTGTCGGGCGGAGAATGGAAAAAATTGCGGAGGGGGTTTATTCGGATTACGCGCATCATCCAGAGGAGATTCGCGCGACGCTCGAGATGGCGCGCGAGGAGGCGAAACGACTCGAGAAGAAGGGGGTGATAGCGATTTATGAGCCACATCAAAACGTGAGACAGCATGAAGTGTTTAAGGGGTATGCGCGAGCGTTTTTGGGAGTAGAGAAGCTGTTTTGGGCGCCGACGTATTTGACACGAGAAAAGCCGGGGCTACGAGTAATTCCGCCGGCGGAGTTTATCGGTAGTTTGGAGAACTTCGAGATAGCCGAAGAAGCAGAGTTTGATGAGCAATTATATTTACGGCTGAAAGAGTATCGAGAAGAAGGGTATTTAATTTTATTGATGACGGCGGGACCGGGGGACGGGTGGCTCAGGGAAAAGTTCGGAGATTAGCTAAATCCCGAGAGAGTCGTTGGAAAGGAGTTTTTCTCCGAAGGGGTCGGAGGAGAAATCGTTGAGACGATTCAGTTCGGCTTTAAGATTAGAGAGGTACTCGTCGAGAACCTCTTGAGTAATGACGCCGGAATCAGAGAAAGCGTAATCGGAGTCGTCTTTTTCCGCTTCGGCTTCTTCGGTTTCCGGAAGGAAGCCCGGGCGCGAACGATCGAGATAGATGTCGCCGGAGTCGTGATAGACTTTCAGGGAGACGGCGGTTGTTAGAACGGTGATAAGACAGGCGCCGAGACCGAGGAGGAGAAGATTGCGTGTGTTCGGGTTCAGGCGAGGAGACGAAGTTGGGGCTTGGGTTTTATGGGGTTTATTCATGAGCGGAGTCTCCGAGAGAAGATTTAAGTTTTTCGACAATTTTAACAGAGGAGGAAAGCGAGGAATTGAGTTTTTGCATATCTTCGGCGACGGCGGCACGGAGCTGACGGGTTGTTTGGAGTTTCTCGTAGAAAGTTTCCGGCTCGAGGCGACAGTCAATCGTAATGAGTTCCTCGAGAGACTTAGAATAAGCGATAAAATCGGTTGAGAAAGCGGTGCGCGAATCAGCGAGGGAAGATTGAAGATTGATTAAATCGACACTCGAGAGATTATTCTTGACGAGGCGGAGATTGAGCGGGGTTAAGTATTTCGAGGAAACGGTTTCGTAGATGGCGCCGAAGTAAGTTCGGGCGCGCGAGTCGGAACGCTGGACGGCTTTAAGGGAATTGCGGATTGAACCACAATTCTCGGAGATGGAAGAGATAATCGCGGGAGGAGGGGTACTAGTCGGCATCGTAAAGTCCTAGATGTTTTTTATTGTCATAAAGAAGGGTCGGGATTCCCTTGATATGGACTTTTTCAGTGGCGAGAGCTTTCACCTCGGAAAGGAGAGATTTAACTTCGTCGGATTTTTCAAGCTGGGAAATGGTTTTGAGCTCTTCTTCGGTCGCGCCAAAGTCGCGGAGCCAGGATTTTAACTCGGCTTTAGCTTCGGTCGCGTCGAGCGAGTTGAAGTAGCTTTGGTAAATAATTCCCTCGGCGGTTTTTTCGGTAAAGATACGATTGAGGAGTTTTAAGCTGTAATGAGTCTGGTTTTCGGCAGTTTCTCCTTCGTCGAGGAGGGCGGTGGCGTAAAGATAGCGCGCAAAAAGACCGGAATTGGGAAACTTATAGCTGCCGTCTTCAAGTTCGATAGGATAAATCAAGAGGGCGGTTTGATGAGTCGAGAAGAAACCAGAGGAGAGCTGATTACGGAAAGACATCATGCAAGCGGAGCAGCCGGGGTCGAGAATATCGAGGGCAAAAGGAGCGTCAGCGGCGGGAGAAGAGACGTCCGCGTCGAGGAGGGCGGGGTCTACAAAGACAGTCGGCTCGAGGAAAAACTCCTCGGCGGACCAGGATTTAACGCGGTCAGGAACAGCTGCGACAATATCGCCCCATTCCGTGAACCAGCGCACGAATTTTTCTGGAAGAGATTTCGAGGCGTCGTCGTCTCCAAGAGAACAGGCTTCGGAAGAGAGAGTACACGAGGCGGGACGGTCGACATTACAGGTTCCGAGCGACCAGAGGGCGAGCAGGGATTTAATTGAGGTCAGAACCGCCCAAGCGAAGACGATGACAATGACGACAGAGAGGACTTCAATCAAGGCAGAGAGGGGTCTGAGCCAGGAAGGGTGTTTCAGAACGACTTTACGCAGGAGAGTATTTTTCACATCATCTTTGAAGTTAGTGTCGCATTTTTGAAGGCGAACCTTTTTTGAGACGCAACCGAAAGATTTTTTCATGAGTTTTAAGTAGGCACGACCGACCTCGCGCTTAAACAGGGAGACAATCGCGACAAAAACGCCGACAAGACCGAGAATGATAAAGGCAGCGATACAAACCATGAAACTATTTTAACATTTTGGGAGGGTTCTGTCTTCTGATATAATTGGTTTCATGGAAGATTTTGATTATCTTGTCGAAAGGGAGGTATATCTCGATTCGGCGTGCCAAAGTTTACGTCCGCGACCAGTAATTCGGGCGTTGAATGAGTATTATGAGAAGTTTAATTCTTGTGGCGAGCGCGTGAAGTATCCCTGGGGAGTGGAGACGGACAAGCGAGTCGAAGCAACGCGCGAGAAAGTCTTGAAGTATCTGAAGTTGTCAAAGCGAGAGTATTTTGTATCTTTTACGCTTAATACCACTTATGGTATAAATCTGATTCTGTCTCAGCTCAAGGTCGGACGGTTCAAGAAGGTCGTGACGAGCGAGATAGAACATAATTCCCCGTTCTTGGCAACGATTGCGTTTTCTCAAAAACATGATATTCCTCGAGAAGTAGTTGCGCGAGAGGAAGATGGAAGTTTATCGCTTGGGACGGATTTTTCTCGGGCGCTCGTGGTAGTAAACGCGGCGTCAAACATCGACGGACGGAAGCTCATGAACATTAAGGACGTGGTACGAAAAGTGCATAAGGAAGGGGGGCGGATTGTCATCGACGCAGCGCAAGCGATGGCACATTCGGCGGACGTATTGTACAAGACTGAGGCGGACGCAATTTGTTTTTCGGCGCATAAGATGTACGCGCCGAGTTTAGGCGGAATAATTTTCCGGAAAGATTTTTTGCCAGAGATTGAGACGACGTTTATCGGGGGTGGCATGGTAGATGATGTAGATAGAGAGAGTTATTTGTTGTCGGCAGAGAAGAATCCAGAGCATCTTTATACGAAGTTCGAAAGCGGGCTTCAGGCGTGGGGAGAGATTATTGCACTCGGGGCGGCGATTGATTGGCTCGGGAATCTCTCGAAGCGAGAACATCAAAAGCTCGAGGACAATTATGCGGAGTTGTTTGAGTTCTTGAATGCGAGCGAGAAAGTACAACTAGTAAATCGCGAGCCGAATCCAACGATGAGCTTTTATATTGAGGGGGTCGATTCACACATGCTCGGCGGAGCGCTCGGGGCGGAAGGGATTATGGCGCGAACGGGATATTTCTGTGCACATTATTATCTCGATAAAGTGCGGAAGTTGCCGCCGCTAGTCCGGTTCTCTCTCGGATATCATAATCGACCGGAAGATATAGAAAAAGTTAAAAAAGTGATGGAGAAGATTGTATGAGTGAAGAGAAAAAAAGTGACAATGTAAAAAAGACAACAGGGAAGAAGAAACAGGCAGGGAAGTATTTTATCTTTGGCGTGTTAAACACGGCAGTTTCTTATGGGATTTATGAAGTTTTAGCGTTGACGGTGTTTCGGGCGGAACTGTTACCGCTAGCGTCGCTCGTGTCGGGGGTAGTGGGGATTTTTACGGGATATTATCTCCATAGCCGTTTTACCTGGCAAGGGCGAGAAATCGGAAAGGTCGTCTTGGCAAAGTTTTTTATCTGGAATGCAGTAACGTCAACAATTATCAAACCGGCACTAACGGCGTTTTTCCGGCTCGGTGTGTTCGGATTACTCTATAAGCTAGCGTTCAATATTTGCCAGTTTATCCATATTCCGTTTTCTTATGAGTTCGTCGAGAGTACGGGGAACTTTGTCTTAGGGACGGCGGTGATTATGGTGATTAACTTTTTGGTTTATGACCGGTTTGTGTTCGGAAAGAAACGAGGAGGAGAACAGGGAAGAGATAAAGGTGGAGAGCGTTCGGAAGCCCCGAGAAAAAGTTAAGCGAGAAGGCGAACGCGAGAAGAACAGAGAGGAAGAAAAGTTTGTCCGAAGAGAAGGGGGAGGCTTTAAGAAGACTGGCGAGTAGGACGACTGAGAGGAGGAGAAGCAAGAGACCGAGCAAACCAGTCTCAAGGAGGAGGGAGAAGTATTCGTTTTGGACAATTTCCATGGTTGAGGCGGTTTTTCCCTGGCGAGAGAGAGTTAGTCCGGCGGAGCCGAGACCGTAGCCAAAGAGGAACGAAGTCGGCGAGGCGGTCGCGGATTCGAATGCGGCGCGGTTAAGATTGAGCCGAGTATTGGTCGAAACGGCGACGTAGCCAGAATAGACAGGTTCGGAGGAGTCTTGAGGGTGGTTAGCCTCCGCAGCGGAGGCGGCGGAGATATCGGCACCTTGTTGTTGAAGTTCATAGCGATACTTGGCAGCGGGAGTGCGACAGTCGAAATTGATAACGTCAAGGGATAGTTGAGCGAGAGACGTCGAGAGAGTACAAGCTGCCGAACGAGGGGTTTTGTCGTGAGCGAAAACGACTTGAGCGGAAAGACAGAGGACAAGACTAACGAGAACAAGGACAGAAGCTCGGGCTAAACGAAAACGGGGGAGAGGGGTTTTAGAGCGGAGAGCAAAACAGAGGAAGAGGAAGCCGAGGAAGAAGGAATAAATCGCGCCGCGAGAAAAGACAAGGAAGAGGGTCGTTAAGAGGAAGGTCGAAAGGAGGGCGAGGCGACGACGAGTTTTAGCAGGGGCGGAGGGCTTGAGCGTGAGGAAAAGATAGAAAGAATACAGAGTTGGCGCGAGAAGAAGATTACCCATGAACTGAGGCTCAATCGCGAAGCCGGAAGGATGAGGAAAACCAAAAATGCGAGAAGTACAGCCAGGGCAGAGGAGAGTGAGCGTACGAGGAACTTCGAAAGTTTTGAGGGGGAATTGGAGCCAGACATCAAGGCAACATTGGAGCCAACAGAAGAGCGAGACGAGGACGGCGGAGAGGAGGAAGGATTTTTGAAGTGTTGTGCGGCGAAAGCGCGACTGATGTCGGAGGTTCGTCAAGATACCGACGGCGGAGAGAATAAGACACCAGAGAATCCCAGCGGTCAACACGGCGCGGAGAGGGTTAGGACTCCAGAGGGCGGACAGGGAAAGATAGAGAGGAAAAAGGTAGAAAAGGAGACGGGGCTTTTTGGTCGGGGATTGGGCAAGGGCCTTTAGATGGCGGAAGAAGTCCCGGAGCGAGAGGAGAGCGAAAAGTGCGAGCCAGAGGAGTGGTAGGGAAAGTTCATAATTGGTCGAGGCGGAAGAAGCGAGGAGGAAACGAGGATAATAGGAAAAATATAGAACGAAGGGAGAAAGGTAAAGAAGAAAAAGACGAAAGCTAGTTAATCTTGATTTGAGTACCGGGCTGGGACGGTTTTTGAGTCGTTGTTCCCTTTGGTTTGACTTTTTCATGATTTATGGTTCCCTTCGGTTTGACTTTTTTCTGGTTTATGTTTCGTTTTTGGCGGGGAGGGGCGATATCTATGGAGCGAGGGGCGGGTTTGGTGACGGGAGTGGACTTGGCGACGGGTTTTTGAGTTGGCTTCGGAGCGGGCGTTGAGGTCGGCTTGGCGACGGGAGCGGATTTTACGACGGGCTTTGAGACGGGCTTCTTGACGATTGGTTTAGGTTTTGGCGCGGGGGCGGAGGGGGTTTTCTGGGGTTTACCGGAGAGATGGGCGAGGATTTTTTCGCGGAAGCGCGTTTCTGAGAACGGGAGGGCAGAAGCCTTAACGGTCGTTTCGTCAAAAGACAGAGACTCAAAACGCTTGAGCGCCTGACGAAGAGAATTGACGCTTTGTTTCCCGAAGAGGACGCCGTTTTCTCCGTCGATGACATAATCGAGGGCACCGCCGTTACCGTAGGCGATAACGGGGCAGCCAGCGGCGAGAGCTTCGACAGGGGCGATGCCGAAAGGTTCAAGTGAAGGAAAAATATAGCCTTTGGCGGAAGTTAAGTAGCTGACAAGTTCGTCTTGGGAGACGAGGGGGACGAACTTGATGAGATGGGATTTTTTTGCAAGTTGTTTGAGTTTTTTATGCTCGGGTCCCTCACCGATAACGGTTAAGGGAACTTTGAGAGCTAGACAAGCCTCGATAGCTAAGTCGAGACGTTTCCAGTTGACTTGGCGCGAAGTCGTGATATAGCCTCGGCGTTCGGGTTTTTCCGGCGTGTTCGGTTGACGTTTGGCGGTTTTTATTTCCCTTTTGGTTGTGGAAAAGTCAGAAGTGGAGAACTTTTCCACAGCGACAGGAGGAAAGATGATAGTTGCGTCGCGATTATAGGATTTCTTGATTTCGCCGGCAGAATAGGTTGAGATGGTGATAAATTCGTCAGGCTTTTGAGCGGCGCGAAAGTCGGCAGATTTTAGCGGAGGAAGAAGGAGCTTTAATCCGAGGCGAGCGAGGGGATTCAGCAGTCCAAAACCGGGATTTTTAAGGTAGTCATCTTTCATGCCCCAGTAGTATTGAGTCGGGACGTGACAATAACAGACATGGCGAGCGTTGCCCTTTTTAATTCCCTTCGCTTCGGCGCCGGTCACGGAGATAATTAAGTCGTACTCGGAGAGGTTAAGATGAGAAAAATACCATTGACGGAGCGGTCCGAGGAGACGGCGGAAGCTCGAGGGAAAAATCTGGAGCCAGCCAACTTGAACATTTTTATCTTTGAACCAGTCAATTTTCTTTGGGTTGTATTGGGAGGTGTAAATCGGGGCGGAAGGAAAAAGATCAGAGAGGGATTTTAGGACACGTTCGGCGCCGCCGATATTAGTAAGCCAGTCGCAAACGAGAGCGACTTTCACTACTTCGCTCCTTCGCGGAGAAAGACGACCTTAACCGTGCGGAGGAGAATCTGAAAATCGAGAGCGAGCGACCAGTTTTTAATGTAATAAAGGTCGAGCGAGCGGCGCTCTTCAAAGGAAAGGTCGCGACGACCAGAGACTTGAGCGAGACCCGTCAGACCGGACTTAACGGTCAAAAGGAGGGAGCGGTCGCCGTATTTTTTCAGCTCGCCAGGGACGAGAGCACGAGGACCGACGAGGGAGATGTCGCCACGGAGGACATTCCAAAGCTGAGGCAATTCATCAAGAGAAGTCGCACGGAGAAAACGCCCGAAGCGAGTAATCCGAGGGTCGTTCTTTAAGAAGTCGCCGTTTTTACGGTAGGTTTTTATTAAGTCGGGACGACCGATTTTCTTGAACGCCTCTTCGGGGGAGAGTCCGCAAAACTCGGGCTTCATGGAACGGAACTTGTAGATTTTAAACTTCTGATTGAACTGAGAAAGGCGATATTCGGAGTAGAGAGCGGGAGCTGTAAGATTGGTAAGTTTGTTGAGAAGGAAGAGGACAACCATCGGGAGAAGAGCGAGAAGAAACAGGAGACCGCCAAGAAGAATATCGACGGCGCGCTTGGCATATTTTGCGTTACCGAGAAGTGGCGTGACCGAGACGCGGAGAACGGGAGTATTTCCGACCAGTTCGAGGTCGCCGAGCTGAGAAGAGAGCGAGGCTTCGCTCGGAACGAAATAATAGAGAAGATGGCGGTCGATAGACTGCTTATAAACGTACTCGGTTTGACGTTCATCGGTTTGGAAAATGACGTCGGGGCGGGCGGAGTTTAAGGCTTCCTTTAGGGAGGAGTATTGGCGTTCCTTGAGGTCTTTAGGGAAAAACTTACGATTAGCGACGATGCCGACGAGGCGGAAGCCGGATTCAGGGGTGGCGGAGATATAATCGGCGAGATAATCAGTGTTTTGGTTATTACCGATAATGACGGCGCGAAGAGTGCCGTGGTTTTTTCGGTAGAGAACGTCGCGGAAGAGGCGGAAAAGCGTCCGATTCAAGACAAGGAAGAGGAAACAGAGAATAAACGAGTAAAAGATAATGGTGCGGACAGGAAAGAGGTCGCGACGGGCGAGATAATCAAAAGAGATGAGCGCCATGACGCCAACGACGGACGCAATCAAGAGACGGGCGATTTCTCGAGCGCGAGAGTGGCGGGCGAGGTTCTTCTTAGAATAGAGACCGAGAAAAGCGAGAATAACGAGCCAAATCGGAATCAGACAGAAGATTTCTAGAGCGTAGCCCCTAAAGTCGGGTTGGAAAGTGTAGAAATGGGGGTCGAGATGAGTACGGTAGTAGTATGCGAAAGCGAAGGAAAAAAAGATGGCAAAAATATCGCCCAACATGAGCACGACTCGAGAAAGGAAAGTAAAATCCTTGCGCATTATAGGGATTATATCATAAAAGCCTATGATTTATGTTAAAATAGAGGCATGAAAAAGATTGCGGTGTTGATTCCTTGTTTTAATGAAGAAAAGACGATTGGACGTGTCGTAAAAGACTATAAAAAGGCGCTCCCGGAGGCGGAGATTTTTGTTTACGACAATAATTCGACCGATAAAACGGAGGAAATCGCAAAAAAAGCCGGAGCGACTGTTAGGTTCGAACGGAGGCAGGGTAAGGGGAACGTCGTTCGGAGTATGTTCCGCGAGATTGAGGCGGATTGTTATCTGATGATTGACGGAGATGGGACGTATCCAGCAGAATCAGCGAGGACGCTTTGTGATTTGGTTTTGAAGAAAGGTGTAGATATGGCAGTCGGGGATAGACTGTCGTCGACGTATTTTCAGGAGAACAAGCGGCCGTTCCATAATTTTGGGAATAGATTAGTGCGAGGACTGATTAATGTTATTTTTCGTAGTAAGATTCGAGATATTATGACTGGTTATCGAGCGTTTTCTCGCGATTTCGTGAAGACTTTTCCGGTTTTGTCAAAGGGATTTGAGATTGAGACAGAGATGACGATTCATGCATTGGATAAAAACTTTTTTATTGAAGAAGTTCCAGTAAAATATCGAGACCGCGAGGAAGGGAGTGAGTCAAAGTTAAATACATTTTCTGATGGCTTCAAGGTTTTATTGACGATTGTACGGCTGTTTGAAGAATATCGCCCAATGCTGTTTTTTGGGATTATCGGGTGCGTTTTAATGATTTTGTCGGTTGGATTTGGAGCTCCGGTGTTTATTGAGTATTTCGAGACTGGTCTTGTTTTGCGATTCCCGACGTTGATTTTTGCTGGATTTTTGATGACCATCGCAGTTTTAATGTTTGTTTGCGGCATTATTTTACAGGTGGTCGTCCGGAAGCATCGACAGTTGTTTGAGCTATTACTGATTGAGACTTCAAAACGTAGTTAGGAAAGTATGAAGGTTTTATTGACTGGCGGGACGGGATATATCGGGTCACATACGGCGGTTGAGTTGATTCGGGCGGGGTACGAGGTAGAGATTTTAGACAATTTAGCCAATTCAAAAATTGAGGTTCTTGATCGGATTTTTGAGATTGCTGGATTGAAGCCAAAGTTCCATGAAGTTGATTTGGAGGATTTTTCGGGGGTTTTAGGAGTTTTGCGAAACGGAGAGTTCGACGCCGTGATGCATTTCGCGGGGCTCAAGGCGGTCGGAGAGAGCGTCGAGAAACCACTCGAGTATTATGAGAAGAATATCGGAGGAACGGTTAATTTGCTCAAGGCGATGAAAGAGACAGAGGTGAGGCGATTGGTTTTTTCTTCGTCAGCGACGGTGTATGGGGACCAGAAAATGCCGGAGAAGGGACTGGACGAGACACTAGTGACTGGGGTCGGGATTACGAATCCGTATGGCTGGACAAAGTTTATGATTGAACAGGTTATTCGAGATTTTGTAAAGGCGGAGCCGGAGTTCTCGGCGACGATTTTACGGTATTTTAACCCGATTGGGGCGGACAAGTCAGGGCTAATCGGAGAAGATCCGAATGGAATCCCGAATAACTTGATGCCGATTGTGATGAAGGTGTATCGAGGAGAGATACCAGCGCTGACGGTATTTGGTGACGATTATTCGACGAGGGACGGGACGTGCGAAAGGGATTTTATTCATGTGACGGACTTGGCAAAGGGACACGTAAAGGCGCTTGAGAAGATGAGGCAAGGCGTGGCGGTTTATAATCTCGGAAGCGGGAAAGCAACGAGCGTGAAGGAGATTATCGCGGCGTTTGAAGAAGCGGCGGGAGAGAAGCTGCCGGTGAAGTATGGCGAGAGGCGGGCGGGGGATTTAGCGGTGTTGTTTGCGAATCCAGAGAAGGCAGAGCGGGAACTGGGTTGGAAAACGGAGCGCGGCGTTAAAGAGGCGGTCAGAGATACTTTACGGTTTTTGAAAAATAGTCAGTAGGCATGGTAAAATAAGAGTAATATGAGTGGTATTCCGAATTTCTTTTATCGTAATAATCGGATTCTATTGAAGGAGCTGACGCGGACGGATTTCCGATTGAGATACCAGGGGTCGGTACTCGGATACCTCTGGGCGTTGTTGCGACCGCTGATGTTGTTTGCGATTTTATATATTGTGTTTGCGAAATTGTTGAAGATGGGGGGCGACATCCCACATTATCCCGTGTATCTCTTGACAGGAACAACGTTATGGAGTTTCTTCACGGAATGTACAAGTCAGGGGATTCAGGCGATGGTTCAGAGAGGGGAACTGATTAGGAAGATTAGTTTTCCGAAATATATTGTTGTAGTTTCCACAACATTTACAGCGCTGATTAACTTAGCAATTAACTTAGTTGTGATTGTGATTTTTGCATTATTAAACGGGGTGATGCCGAGCTTGTCGTGGTTGTTAGTTCCCTTGTCGATTTTTGAGTTGTATTGTTTGTCGCTAGGGATTGCGTTTTTGTTGGGGGCGATAAATGTGAAGTATCGAGATATTGCGTCGATTTGGGAAGTAGTGATTCAGGCGCTGTTTTATGCGGTGCCGATTATTTACCCGGTGTCGATGGTGGCGAGTGCGAGTCAGTTGGCGGCGAAAGTGATTTTATTAAATCCGATTGCACAAGTAATTCAAGACGTGAGACATAATTTAGTGACGGTTGAGACGATGACGAGCTGGAATTATCTCGGGCATCCGGCGCTGGCGATAATACCGATTTTGTTAGTCGGGGTGGTTTTGGTGGTCGGGGCGCGGTATTTCCATAGACAGTCGCGGTTCTTCGCGGAGGAGGTTTAGAGATGGCAAGAAGAAAAATCGGTTCAAGAATCGTGACGGCGAATGTTCAGGAGAAAAATGCGATTGAAGTGCGAGGACTGTCGAAGAGCTTTAGGTTGCCGACAGAGAAAGCTTGGGGATTAAAGCAAGCGATATTCAATCGCTTACGAGGGGTGAAGGGGTATCGAGACCAGAAAGTTTTAACGGGGATTAACTTTAACGTGAAGCGGGGAGAGTTTCTCGGGATTGTCGGGAGAAACGGAAGCGGAAAATCGACGTTACTGAAGATTTTATCAGGGATTTATTATCCGGAGAAAGGAACAGTAACGGTCAACGGGAACTTAGTGCCATTTATTGAGCTTGGAGTGGGATTCAATCCGGAACTGACAGGACGACAAAATGTATATTTGAACGGGGCGTTACTGGGATTTTCTAATAAAGAAATGGACGCGATGTATGAAGATATTTGGAAGTTTGCGGAGCTGGAACAATTCCAAGACCAGAAGTTGAAGAATTATTCGAGCGGGATGCAGGTCAGACTTGCGTTTTCTATCGCGATTCGAGCGAAGGGAGATATTTTAGTACTTGATGAAGTCTTAGCGGTCGGAGATGCGGCGTTCCAGCAGAAGTGTAACGATTATTTTGCGTCGCTCAAGGGGAATCAGACGGTGATTCTAGTAACACATTCGATGGAAAATGTCCGGAAGTTTTGTGATAGAGCGATAATGATTGAGAGCGGGAAGATTGTTTGCGAGGGGGAGCCAGAAAAAGTGGCAAAAGAGTATTTGAAGTTATTCGAGTGAGCCAATCATGAGGTGTGATTAGTTTTTCGATTAGTAAGGGGGTTCGAGTGGTAGTAGCGTTTTGCAAATTATTAGGATGATGATTTTTCCAAAAATCCAGCCGTACTGGCTGGATTTTTATTAGATGCCGGGTTGCTTTATTTCTTCGCTTTGTCGTTTTTAGTTCCGCGGGTAATTCCCTCGGTAACGGTTTTGGCAACCGTACCAGCGGCTTTAGCAACCGTAGGTGTAATTTTTTCGGTGGCTTCCTTAGCAATTGGCATCATCTGCTGGACTCCAAAGGCCGTAACTTCTCGACGATGAGCGATGAGGAAGAGGAACCCGGAAAGCATAGCACCAGCTATAAGAATAAAAACACCTACCATAATCATAACGGTCGAGCCAAAGTTGCGATTAATGGCTGCGACATCAGCATCAAACTCGCGCCTTGTTGCTTCGACGCTAGAATCAAACTTACGCTCCATGTCTTCTGCTTGTTGTCTCGATTCTTCAAGCATTTGGCTGGTGGCGGTTTCGAAATCTGCGTTAGCTCTATCTTCAACGTCAGAGAAAGAGATAGCAGAGGCGTTGTTTGAGCCGGTTGATTTTTCGATAATTCCGAGAGTAATGAGGAGTACGCCGGCAATTATAGATACGATTAGTATAACTGTGGCGATAAGCTTGAGAGTGTTTTGGCCTTTTCGATAGTTTTCTTCGGTTAAGTATTCTTGATTACTCATAAAAATTGGTAAATTTGATTTTTAATTATTTGACGACGTAGAGGAGCGGGAGAAATATAAAAACGGCGAGAATGCAGGCAGGAAGAAGGTATATGACTGGACTAAGGGAGGTATTTGTTTCGATTGGCGCGCCGGTATTAGGGGCTTTAATTTTATCTGCAGTCGTAAAGCGGAAGACGAGAGTATAGCTGTTTCTGGCTTCGGGGGAGGTTGGAATCGCGTAAGTAATACGCGCGGGGTCAGAGATTACGGTTTGATCTATCGGTACGGCTGCCGGAGCTAAGGTGACTTTTTCCAGAGTAGCGAGTTTATCATTGTCGCTAGCGATGTTTTCTGCGGTCTTGGTAGCACTAGCGATAAAATCATCCGAGTCGATGATGTCGCCGAGATAGTAGAGTGCCAAGCAAGCTTGTGGCGCGAGATATGAGGTCGCTTCGCGATCATCGTATTGGACAAGGTCTGCGTCAAACGATATACCAACGCCGACGCAAGGAGTGCTAAAATATACACTGAACGTTCGATACTCTGGTTCGTCAACGGAGCCGTACGGAGAGTGCTCAAAATTGAGAGCACGAGCGTGATATGAGCCGTCCGAAGTGACAATACCAGTGGAGGAATCGAAACTATAACCGACTTCGTCGGGGTTCATTGAAGTCGATTCGTACGCGTCGACGGTTTTGAGCTGATATTGTTGATCGGCGGGATCGGCGCTGGCGAGGAATTGGAGAGGGGATAAATCGAGAGAGTATTGACCGGAAGATTCATCAAGGGCAAAAGTGATTAACTTCTCTTGCATCTGGTCATCGACAAATGAGGCGCCGACGAGATTAAGCTCTCTTAAAGAGGGATGGTAAAAGCCATCAAAACTAGCAATAGTGCTGAATGATAAATCGAGTACTTCGAGTTTTGGGAAAACATCGAGCAGGGCGATTTTCAGTTCGGTCGCGTGATTGCAAGAGATTGTAGTGACGTTAGCGAAGGACTCTTCAGAGATGGATCCGGAACCAGAATCAAAGGATTCTGCGAGTTCCGCTAGAGTAGTGGAGTTAGCTTCGGCGTAGGCCTCCAACGCGCAGGCGGCAAAGTTATCGCTTGGCACGCCACCGAAAAAGACTTGATTCAATTCCGAAATTGTGGCGGTAGCATGAACGGAGTCGGTGGCAAGAGGACTAAATGCCACTACGGAACTGAACAAGAATACTGCGCCGGCGAGCATTAGAGAAGTGTGTTTCATTTGACTTGTTTTTATTAACTTTTTGACCTTTCTGTTTGTAATGTTACCCCCCCCCCCCCCCCCGAGTTTGTCAAT